>NZ_JBWKAJ010000021.1:0-126262 GCF_056437585.1 Streptomyces sp. NPDC042364
GCCGACAAATCCGAAACAGGACAGTCAGCGACGTCAGTCAGAGGGTGAGTCAGGCTCATCAGCAGAACCACCAGTCACATGATCACTGTCAGAGGTTCAGCAGGGTGAAGAACTCGTCCGGCACGGGGGCGCCGGGGGTCACCCGGACGGTGTCCCAGCCGAGGGCCGCTGCGGGCGCGAGGTCGAGTTCCGGTGAGTCGCCGACCATCACGCGGCGCTCGAAGTCGCCGTCCGCGATCCGGTGGAAGGCACGGGGGTCGGGCTTCTTCGGTCCGCCGTCGGCGGTGAACATGGCCCGGTCGAAGACGTCGGGCGCCTTCGCCCGGCGCAGCAGAGCCCACATGAGGCCGCCGGGCAGGTAGCAGTTGGACAGCAGCCGGAGCGTGTGGCCCGCGGCGTGGGCCCGGCGGGCAGCGTCCGCGACGGGCTCGCACAGGGTGTACCGGCCGGGTTCGGCGCAGCCGAGGGCCCGCCACAGGGTCTGCTCCATCGCGGTGCGCTCGCGGACCGCGCCTTGTGCCCGCAGTGCGGCCTCCAGCAGGTCCAGCGTCGCGGGCTGGGGGGCGCCGGGGTCCGTCATGACGTCGAGGAGGGTGCCGTAGACGGTGTGGACCACCGCGCCCGCCGCCCGGGGGTCCAGCTCCAGCGTGTCGGCGAGGACGTCGGTGAACTGCTCGGGGCCGGGCAGGGGTCGGGACGTGATCAGGGTGTCGAAGCAGTCGAGGACGACGAGCGCGGACATGGGGGGTCCCTTTCTGACGACGGTGCCGGCTGCGGGCGGTGTACCGCTCAGGACCAGGAGAGTTTGCGGTGATCGGCCCGGAAGAAGAGGAGGGTGACGACGGTGAGGCCGGCCGCGAAGGCGCACAGGACGCCCGCCGGCAGGAGGACGTCCGTGATCCCTCCGCCGCGCAGGATCACCTCGTTGAAGCCGCGCATCGCCCAGTAGCTGGGCACTCCGGGCGCGAGTGGCCTCGCCCAGTCCGGCATCGCCGCCTGGGGGGTGAGGGCGCCGCCGAGGCCGGCGAAGACCAGGGCCAGGATGTTGGCGATGACGCTGAGCTGCGAGATCGTTCGGCACACCGCGACCAGTGCCATGCCCACCATGACCACGCAGAGCGCCAGCGGCAGGGCCACCACCGCCAGGGCGAGGTAGGAGCCGGTCACCCGGAGGTCGAACAGCAGGCCGCCGGCGACCATGATGACGGTGAGCTGGAGCAGCGCGGCGGCCAGCGGTACGACCAGGCGCGCGGCGAGCAGTTCAACCGGACGCGCTGTGCTTGCGCGCAGCCGGTCCCAGGTGTTCCAGCCGTGCTCGCGGAACATGGCGAAGCCGACGACGTTCACCAGGAAGAAGAGGAACATCACCGCCATGCCGGGCACGCCCTGTTCGGCGCCGTTGGCGTCGGTGACCTCGCCGCCGGCGCGCAGGGCGGCGCGGAACAGCGGCTGCATGAAGCTCATGATGACCAGCGGCATGACCGTGCGGACCACCAGGGGCGCGGGGTCGCGCAGCAGCAGCCGGACGTCCTGCCGGACGAGGGCCGTCATCCGTACGAGTGCCCCGTCACGCATGGTGTCCCGCCCCGATCCTGTCCTCGCTGTCGTGCCTGTCGTCCGTCGGGGGCGCGCCCCGCTCCGCGGGGTCGGCGGTGTGCCCGCCGGTGAGCCCGAGGAAGACGCTGTCGAGGCTGGGCCGGACGACGCGCAGGGTGGTCAGCCGGGTTGCGGCGTCTCCCAGGGCGGCGAGCACCCGGGCGGTGATCGTGTGCGGTTGTTCGACCCGGACGAGGAGGGTGTCGCCCTGCCGGGTCACCGGCCAGGGCAGGCGGAGCTCGGGGGGCTCGCCGGAGAAGACCAGTTCCACGGCGCTGTCGCCGTGGCGCCGGACCAGTTCCTCGACGGAGCCTCGGGCGATGACGCGGCCCCGGTGCAGGACGGCCACCTCCGCGCCGAGGTCCTCGATCTCGGGGAGGTAGTGCGTGGAGTAGCAGACGGCGGTGCCGGCGGCGGCCAGTTCCCGGATGTGGGCGATGAGGCGGGCCCGGGTCTCCACGTCGACGCCGGCGGTGGGCTCGTCGAGGAGCACCAGTCCGGGCCGGTGGAGCAGGGCCATGGCGGTGTGCACACGGCGCTGTTCGCCGCCGGAGAGCCGGGAGGCGGGCCGGTCCATCAGACCGGTGAGGGCGAGCGGCTCGGCGACCTCCTCGACGCGTCGCCGGGCCGCGGTGCCGCGCAGCCCGGCCAGTTCGGCGAAGAACCTCAGGTTCTGGCGCACGGTCAGCGGCGGGTACACGCCCAGTTCCTGCGGGGCCAGGCCGAGTTCGCGGCGGGCCCGGCGCGGGTGCCGGGTCACGGAGTGGCCCCGTACCTCGATCTCGCCGGTGTCGGGGCGCAGGAGGCCGGCGACCAGGGACATCAGGGTGGTCTTCCCGGCGCCGTTGTGGCCGAGCAGGCCGACGATCGTGCCTTCGGCTATCTCGAGGTCGACGTGGTCCAGTGCGGTCGTGCCGCCGTAGCTCTTGCCGACTCCGCGCACGGAGAGGGCGGGTGGCCGGTCCACGCCGGGGACCGGCCGGGGTTCAGTCGGCACGGCGCGTCCAGGCGTCCGGCAGCAGCGGGGGCAGGCCGACCCGGTCCATCAACGGCTGCCAGGTTCGGGCGAGTTTGAAGCCCTTCATCATGCCGCTGCCGGAACGGACGTCGGGCAGCGGGGCCGTGTACCCGAGCCGGCCCTCGGTCTCCGTGAGGTGGTCGCGCAGCCGTCGCAGCCAGGGCTCGGCCCGGTCACCGGTGGCGTCCAGTCCCTCCGCGGCGAGTGCCAGGGCGGCCTGCGCCTCCTCGGTGGGCAGGCCGGCGAACGGGTCGAAGGCGGCCTCGTCGTGGCCGTAGGTCAGCTCGCCCTCGGTGCGCAGCCCGCGGATCGACAGGGACAGTTGGAGCAGGTCGTACGCCATGAGGACGGCGACCTCGCGCTGTCCGGCGGCGACGGCGCCCTCGACGTCCTCCAGGCGGGCCCGGCAGCCCAGCAGCAGGCGGGCGGCGCCGTGGCCGCGGAAGGTGAGCAGCCGGCGCAGGTCCACGGGGGCGTCGCCGGGACCCGGGGCCGTCTCGCCGGTTCCGGTGGTGGGGGGATGCGTCATGCGGGAACCTCCGAAGCCGGGTGGGCGACAGCGAGCCACACCATGTTGTGCACGAAGAGCGGGAGCAGGTCCTCGGGGGGAAGGGTGCCGGCGGGTCCCGACCAGATGACGTCGTCGCTCGTGCCGTCCGGCAGGCCGAGCCGCCGGACCTCCAGGGCGCGCAGCTGCCAGCGGTCCACGACCGTGCGGTCGTCGAGCCGCATGGTTCCGGTGCCGGTGGCCCAGCGCAGCACGGTGTGCAGCGGTGCGGCGGGGCCGACGAGACCCTCGACGGCGTCGAGGCAGAAGGGGACCCGTTCGCGGGGGTCGGCGGGGGTGAGGACGGTGTGGAGCAGTTCGAGGTTCTCGGCGTCGCCGAGCGCCTTGAGCTTCTCCCCCGCCCACTTGGCGGCGAAGTACAGCTGACCGCCTTCGGCGGCTCGGGCGTTGAGGGCGGCGACGACCGCCTCGCGGGCCCGTACCCCGGCCGTCAGGGGCTTGGCGTCGAGCAGCCAGCGGGCGGCCTGCGCGAGGCGGTGGGCCTCCACCACCCACCACTCGCGCAGCGCTTCGCGCAGCCACGGCCGGCGCAGTCCGGCGTGCCACTCGTCCCAGGGTTCGACGACCGTGAGCGGTAGTCCGAGAGCCAGCCGGGAGACGGTGTTGAGGGTGCGGCGCCGGTGGTTCCAGGCGTCCTCGGTGACGGTGTCGAAGCGCGGCCACGGGGCGGCGGTCAGCGCGGCCGCGCTGTCGCGGACGGTGCTCGCCCGGCGGATGCCGATGTCGATCAGTGTGCCGTGCTCGTGCGACTGGACGGGGAAGCGCTTGAGGTTCTCGTTCTCCACGAGCACAAGGAGGTCGAGGTCGCTGCGCACGTTGCCGAACCCCGCGAGCACCGAGCCGGCGGCCACCGCGAGGGCCGGTGTCCCCATGCCCTGGTCGGCCTCCTTGAGCACGGCGTCCCTGCTCAGGCCGCGCAGGTCGAGGAAGGCCGTGAGGCGCCGGTCGAGGACGTCCGGTCCGGGGAACGCCACAGCGCCCGGGGAAGTGGTCTCCATGCGTCGGTGCACCTTTCGATACGGACGGCGACGGCGGTCACACTGTCAAGCGGGCGGTTGCGGGCTCAACGCGCGTTCCGGCAGCCGGAACACCGCTTCTCAGTGATGTGCGCGGGGGGTTAGAACCGTGTTCTCCGCCGGACCACGGAGAGGACGCCCCCATGACCACGAACGCCGGCGACGGCGCCGCCCGCGAGACCCTCACCGCGATCCGCCGGCACCTGTCACCACAACTCGCCCTGGTCTACGGCATGAACGGCTCCGGTGCCGTGGAGGCACGGGGCGAGGGTGCGCGGGTGCGTCTGTCCGACGGCCGTACCGCGCTCGACTTCGGCAGTTACGCGGTGACCCTGCTGGGCCAGCGCCATCCGGCTGTGGTGGCGGCGGTGCGCGACGAACTGGACGCGATGCCGGTGTCCAGCCGGGTCCTGGGCAACCGGGCCACCGCGTCCCTCGCCGGGGCCCTGGTCTCCTGGGCCGACCCGGGGCGTCTGACGAAGGTGTGGCTGGGGCTGAACGGCTGCGACGCGGTCGAGGCGGCGCTGAAGCTGGCGCGCCGGGCCACCGGTCGGCGGAGGGTGATCGCCGTCGAGGGTGCCTACCACGGCAAGTCCATGGGCGCGCTGGCGGCTACCTGGAACGCCCGCTACCGCGAGTCGCTGGAACCGCTGCTGGGCGGCGTGACGCACATACCGGCGGACGTCTCGGCGGTACCCGGCGCGTTCGAGGGCGAGGAGGTGGCCGCCGTCCTGGTGGAGCCCGTGCAGGGGGAGGGCGGTGTGCGCCCTCTGGACCCGGCGTTCCTGCGGTCCCTGGCGGACGCGGCCCGTGCGCACGGCGCGTTCCTGATCGCGGACGAGATCCAGACCGGGCTGCGCCGCTGCGGGCCCCGTCTGGTCAGCACCGGCCTCGGGCTGGAGCCGGACGCCGTGCTGCTCGGCAAGGCCCTGGGGGGCGGGGTGCAGCCGGTGTCCGCCGTCGTGGCGACCGAGGAGCTGTACGCGCCGCTGTCCGCGGATCCGTTCGTGCACACGACCACGTTCTCCGGGCATCCGCTCGGTGCCGCGGCCGCGGTGGCGGCGCTGCGGGCGGTGGAGGAACTCGCCTCCCGTGGCGAACACCTGGCGGAGGTCTTCGGTTCCGCCCTGGCGCGGCTGGCGGAGCACCATCGCGGTCTGGTCACCGCCGTGCGCGGGCGGGGGCTGCTGTGGGGTGTGGAGTTCGCCACGCGGGCGGCGGCGGGCGAGGTGCTCATGGAGCTCGGGCGCCGCGGCCTGATCGTCTCCCCGTGTCTGGGCCGGCCGGAGGTACTGCGGCTGCTGCCGCCGCTGGTCGCCACGGATGAGGATGCCGAGGAGGCGCTGGCGCTTGTGCACTCCGTCTGCGCGGCGGTGCCCGACGAGTTCCGCGCACCGGCCGCCGCGGTCCGGTCCTGACCATCCAGTGCCCCGCTCCGGCGCGATCCGGGCCGGGGCCTGCAACGCTAGGAGTGACGAGATGAGCGCGGAGTCCCGCGTCCCGGCCGGCCCCCGGGAGCCGTCCGACCAGGCCGGTGTCCAGTACCGCTACCACCGGGACCTGTTCCCGGCGCTGCACGACTGGGAGAACACCGAGCGGGCGATCGTGGACTTCACCGGGGAGGAGGGGCCCGACGGGCTCCTGGGACTGGACCAGATGGGCCACTTCGGCCCTCAGGGCTGCGACGCGGTGGTCCGCGCCGCCGTCGCCCGCCTCGGGTCCGGCCGCGCGGTGGAGCTGTGCGAGTTGGGCAGCGGCTTCGGCGGCGCGCTGCGCTACACCGTCGACCGGCTCGCCGCCGCGGGCGTCGAGGTGCGGCGCTCCTACGGGGTGGATCTCGTCGCCGAGCACTGCGAGGTCAGCTCCCGCATCAGCCGGGCGCAGGGCCGCACCACCATGTCGGAGGTGTGTGCCTCGGCCACCGCCGTTCCTCTTGCCGGTGCCTCGCTCGACCTGGTCCTGATCACGGGTTCCATGCCGCACTTCCCCGACCCGGGCGCGGTCCTGCGCGAGGCGGCACGGCTGCTCCGGCCGGGCGGGCTGCTGGTGCTCACCGAGGAGGTCAGCCTCACGGCCGACGGTGCGGAGCCCTCGGAGGCCTTCCGTGCGGTCCACCCGCGCGGCGTCTTCTTCACCACGCCGCTGGCGGACCGCACGGACCAGCTGGCTCGGGCCGGTTTCACCGACGTGGTGCGCGAGGAGCTGACCGACTGGGCCGTGGCGCTGCTCGCCGATCGGCTGAAGGTGGTGCGCATCTTCCGCGGGAGCGTCGCGAACATCTACGGGGACGCGGCGGCGGACCGGATCCGGGACACCCTGACGGCGGCCCGGGAGGAGTACCTCGCCGGCCGGCTGCTGCCCGCGCTGTTCTGTGCCGGGAAGTCCGGGAGCTGATCTCCGGTCGTCAGGAGGTGACCAGTTCGGGGGTTCGCTGCAGGGCGCGGGAGACGGCCGCGCACGCCGTCCTCAGGTGTGCGGCGGCGAGGCCCGCGTCGAGCCGGGTCCGGGGGCCCGCGACGGCCAGCGCCCCGACCGCCGCGCCGGACGCGGTGAGCACAGGGGCGGCGACGCCGGTCACGGCTGTCGTATCGCGTACGACCGCGAAGCCCTGGCGCCGTATGGCGGCCGCCTGGTCCTGCGGGGTGCGCGCGGCCCGGTGCACGACGGTGTCGTGCTCGGCGCCGAAGGCGCGTAGCACGCGGGACGCGGCGCGGTAGGAGGCCCGGGACTCCTCCATGCCCAGCCCCGGGTCGGGTCCGTGTGCGCCGCGTACGGCGTCCACGAGGGCGGCGTCCGCTCCGGCCGGGTCGGCGATGAAGAGGAACGCGCTCCCGCGGGTGAGGCGGTGCAGTTGCTCCTCGTGCGGGTGGGCGATGGTGCGGAGCATCAGCTGACGGGACACCCGGGCTCCCAGCATGAACAGGCCCAGCCCGAGCCGGAGTCCCTTCTCGCCGCGCTCCAGCATGCCCTCCCTGACCAGTTCGGCGATGATGCGGTGGGCCGTCGCCTTGGGCATGTCGGCCCGCCGGGCGATCTCGGAGAGGGGGAGTTCCGGCTCGCCGGGCCGGAAGGCGCGTAGAACGCCGAGGCCGCGCGCGAGCATGGAGCGAGAACTGCTATCGACGGACAAGAGAGCTTCCTCCGTGTCGGGGCGGTGGTGCGGTGTCGTTCCGGGCCGGTGCTCGCCCCGGCCCGGTACGCGGCGGGCGTACCGGGCCGACGCGGGCAGCGGTGCCGGGTCTCTCGTCGGGGCCGGCCGGCTACCGTGCGGCAAGGGCACCGGAGGCGTGCCGGGCGCGCAGTTCGTCGGCCTGGTCGACGACCTTGCGGATCGCCTCGGCCCAGGCGTCCATCAGGCCGGGCCGTTCGTCGGAGTACACGGGCAGTCGCAGCGCCCGGGCGAGGTAGGCGTCGGTGCCCGGGAACTCGTCTCCCCGGTAGACGCGGTAGGCGTTGTCCCCGGGGTGGTATGTGCCGGAGTGCCAGCCCGAGCTGCGGAAGGCGGCCTCGCGGTGCAGTGGGGGTGAGGTGGGCCGGGTCAGCGGGACACCCTCGGCCCTGGCCGCGGCCGTGAAGACGTCGACGGGCAGGCCGCCGAGTTCCTCGGCGACGTACAGGGGCTGGTAGCTGACGTAGTGGGCGACGCGGTCGACGTGCTTGTGGCGCACCGGCGGGGTGATGCCGGGGATGCCGTCGAGGAGGGCGCCGAGCCGGCCGTAGTTCTTCTCCCGGGCGGCCAGCACGGTGTCGAGCCGGGCGAGGGCTCCGCGTGCGAGGGCCGCGCCGACGGGGTGGATGCGGTAGTTGAGGCCGAAGCCGGTCCGGCCGTAGGCCCCGTACTCCTCGCTGGTGACGTCCTCCTCGCCGCGGTCGATGCAGTGGCCGAGCATCACCGCGCGCTCGTAGATGCGGCGGTCGTCGGTGACCAGGATCCCGCCCTCGCCGGCCGTGACCTGCTTCTTGGCCTGGAGGCTGAAGGCGGCGACGTCGCCGTGGCGGCCGACCGGCCGGCCCGAGGCCTCCGCGCCGTGGGCCTGTGAGCAGTCCTCCACGACGGCGAGGCCGTGCTCGCGGGCGAAGGCGGTGATGCGCTCCATGTCGGCGGGAAAGCCCATGAGATGGGTGACCACGACGGCCTTGGTGCGGGGCGTGAGGTGGGCGGCCAGCCCCTCGGGGTCCAGGATGCCCGTGTCGGGGTCCACGTCGGCGAGGACCGGAACGGCGTTGCAGGTGAAGACGGGCATGGCGGTGGCGAGGAAGGTGTAGGCCGGGGCGATGACCTCGTCGCCGGGGCGCAGGTCGAGGCCGAAGAACGCCGAGTGCAGGGCGGAGGTGCCGGAGTTGACCGCGAGGGCGTGGGAGGCGCCGAGGCGCTCGCGGTAGCCGTTCTCCAGGGCCTGGACCTCGCCCTCGCTGCCGTTGTAGGTGATCTCGCCCCGGCGCAGGAGCGCGGTCACCGCCGCGATGTCCTCCTCGGTGATGTACGGCCACCTGGGTCGTTCGGCCGGGTTCAGCAGGGGCTCCCCGCCGAGGAGCGCCAGTCGTGTCATGCCCGTTCCTTCCTGAGCAGTTCCTGGATGTCTTGTGGGGTCCGCAGCCGCAGGCACGGCACGGAGCGGGCCTGCATACGGGCGAACAGGGCGGTGTTGATGCGCCGGACGACGGGGAACTCCCGGTGGGCCCACAGCAGGAGCCGCACCGCGCTGCCGGGGCGTTCCTTGTTGCCGTTCCACAGCTCCTCCCGGGTGCGCAGCCGGCGCAGGGTGCGCCGCAGCAGCCGGGCCGTGGTGACGGTTCGGGGCGGGTCGACCCAGACGACGGTGTCGGCGAGCGCCTCCAGCACCGGGTGGGCCGCGCCGTACTGGCCGTCGGCGACCCAGCCGTCGGTCCGGTCGAGCGCGGCGACGGCGGCGAGGAAGTCGGCCTCGGGGCGTCTTCGCCAGCCCGTCTCCCAGAACATGGCGTCCAGTTCGACGTGGGGAACGCCGCGGGCGTCGGCGAGGGCTCGGGCGACCGTGCTCTTGCCGGCGCCCGAGGGGCCGACCACCCACACCCTGCTGCCGGTCGTGCTCACGTTGCCTGCCTTCCGAGGGGTGGGGTGGGGATGTCTCCCTCCAGGAGCCGGGTCAGCGCGGCGGTCCCCCGGTGCAGGGCGGTGAAGTCCTGCCGGAGTTCGAAGCCGGGCACCTCGGCTGCCATCCGGGCGAGGAGGTCCCGCCGGACGGTGGATGGGGCGGGGGTGAAGAACGGCAGCAGGAAGTCGACGTGCTTGACGGCGGTGGACAGTTCGTTGGCGGCGAGCCGGGCCAGGGTCTCCCCGGCGTCGAGGGGTACGAGGCCGGGCTCGGGATGGAACCGGGGGAACACCAGGACCGCTGTCCGCGCCTGGGCCAGGAGCCCGGGTCCGCCGGTGAGGGCGCGCAGTTCCGCCGGGTGGAGGAGCCGGTCGGTGTTCCCCGGCAGTCCGACGGCGGCGAAGGTGTCGCCGCGCACGGAGACCCGGCGGGGCCAGCCCCGTCCGGTCCATTCGCCGGCGGCCGTACGGACGGAGACGTCGTCGTTGCCGACGAAGCGGTGTCCGTGGCGCAGGGCGGACAGGACGGTGGAGGTCTTCCCCGCCCGTTTCGCTCCCAGCACCAGCGCGCCGCGCCCGCCGAGGGCGACCAGCCCGGCGTGCAGGAAGACCTCCGGGTCCTGGGTGTGCGCGAGCCGCAGCAGGATCCGGGTGAACCGGATGAGGTTGTGCCGCAGGAAGTCCCGCGGCATCGCCGGGTCGAACAGCACCTGGCGGGCCGTTCCGTCGTACCAGAGCCGGGTGGGCGGCTCGGAGGTGTTCGTGATGACCGCCTCCTGCCCCGTCGGCCGCTCCCGGTCCGCGATCCCGATGCGCCAGTGGGCGGGGCCGGGGTCGTCGGCGGCGGGGGCGACCCGTACGTACGGGGTGAGCGTCTCGCGGATGTGCGCGGCGGTGTCGGGGCTCACGTCGAGGATCACCGCGTGCCGGGGGGTGCGGCACGCATACCGTGTCATCCGCGGGTTCCCTGCGCGGTCGTGGCGACGACGTCCGCGAGGATGCCGCGGACCGTGGTTGCGCCCTCGGCCCGCCAGCCGAGGTACCACTCGAGGATGCCGGGGGCGTGCCTCGCCACCTGTCGGAGGTAGCCGGGCGACGGGACGAAGTTCACTTCCAGGACGGGTATGAGTGAGGCGAGTTCCTGCGGAGTGAGCGGGCGGTGGGCCGTGGCGGCGTCGAGTACGGCCCTGGCGCGGTCGGGCGTGATCCGGAAGCTGCCGCGGGACTGCCGGGGCAGGAACAGCAGCGCGCGGGCCAGGTCGTAGACGCGGGGGCGCAGTTGCAGCGCGTCCCAGTCGAGGACGCAGGACAGTCGTCCGCTGTCGGAGTACAGCAGGTTGGAGCCCGCCACCTCGCCGTGGGTGAGGACCTCGGGGAGGACGCCGTACGCGGCGAGTTCGGCCCGGGCCCGGTTCAGCACCGCGGTGTAGGCGCGCCGGGCGTCGGCGCGCCCGGCGAGGCTCACATGGGGTGCGGCGATCTCGTCGACCTCGTCCAGCACCGTGTGCGGGGGCCGGTCGGTGGCAAGCCAGAACTCCAGGTTGCGGGTGGAGCTCTGGCCGTCCGCGGGCAGTCCGCTGACCGGCACGTCATGGAGCGCCGACAGGAAGGCGCCGGCCTGTTCGATGTCGCCCGGGCGGGCGGAGTCGAAGGGTCTGCCCGCCCGCCAGGGCCGCAGTTGCCAGACGGAGCCGTCGTGGAGGGCCGCGCTGCTGCCTGCGGTCGTCGGCACGGGCGGCGCGACGGGGATGCCTGCGGCGGCCAGCCGGGGCAGTGCCGCGTGTTCGAAGGCCAGCCACTGCGGGGTGACGTCCCGCCCGAGCCGCTTGAGCGCGTACTCGCCGTCCGGTGTGGTCACGCGCCAGACGGTGTTGACGCTCTCCCGGTTGAGGGTCCACGCCCGGTGGGTGCCGAGCCCGTACTCGCGGGCGAGGAGGCGGGCGACCGTGCTGTCGTGTGCGGGCAGCCAGGTGGGGGCGGCGTCAGGCATTCCCGTCGACCGCCCGCAGGGCGTGGTGCTCGCCCGCCTTGCGTACGAACCCCTGGAAGTCGTGCAGCGCCTCGGACTCCTTGGCCCCCGTCTTGGGGCTCTTGAACAGGAAGGCGCAGACGGGGTCGACGACGCCGACCATGCCCTGGCGGGCGGCGCTGTGGGCGGCGCGGACGGCGTTGGCCAGTACGGCGGCGGCGTTGGGGCTGTCCTCGACCTCCAGGCGTATCTCCATGTGCACGGGGGCGCCGATGATGCTCTCACCCTCGATCCGCAGGAAGCACACCTTGCGGTCGCCGAGGTGCTTGACGAAGCCGTTGGGCCCGGCGGCGACCTCGCGGGAGTCGATTCCGGCGTTGGCGAGGGCCTTGCGCTTGGACGTCTGCTTGGAGCGCGACCTGGCCGGGTCGGACAGGTTCAGGAAGTCGGTGTTGCCGCCGACGTTGAGCTGGTAGTTGTCCTTCACCTCGACACCGCGGCTCTGGAAGAGCTCGATCAGGGCGGTGTGCAGGGTGGTGGCGCCGAGGTGGCTGCGCAGGTCGTCGCCGAGGAGCGCGGCGCCGCGTTCGGTGAACAGGGCGGCCAGTTCGGGGTCGTTGGCGACCGGCTCGGGAGTGGCGTTGACGAAGCCGGCGCCCGCCTCGGCTGCGGCCCGGGCGTACGTCCGCACGGCTTCGGTGGAGCCGGTGGGCAGCAGGCAGACCACGACGTCGGGCCGTGCGGCGGCGAGGGCGGCGGCGAGGGACTGCGGGGTGACTCCGTCGACGGCGGTGTGGACGTCGACCGCGTCGCCGAGGGCCCCGTCGAGGCCGTCGAGCAGCGGTCCGGCCTGGACGGTGACGCCCTGGTGCGGCACGTCCACGTGCCGGACGGCGGCCGTGCGGCCCGCGTACACGGCGTCGGAGAGGTCCTGGCCCACCTTCAGGCGGTCGACGTCGAAGGCCGCGACGAACTCCACGTCGGCGAGGCGGTGCCCGCCGATGTACTCGTGCATCACACCGTTGGCGGGGCCCGGCCGTTGCCGGTCCAGGACCACTGCCTGCACAAAGCTGGAGGCGCAGGAACCCACGCCGGCCAGCACGACCCTGATCGCGTTGTTACTCAAGGGTTTCCCTCCGGACGTATCTGACTGTCGATACGGGTTTTTCGGTGTGCCGAGGAATCTCACGCGACCGGGATCGGTGCGAGCGGTGCGTCCGCTCCAGCGGTTTCCGCCCGGTCGCCGCAAACGTATATCAAGGGGCTTCGTTTATCCACTGTTCGAATTTCCGTTGAAGTGGATGTGCCACCTGGTGAAGTGGATGTGCCACCTGTGGCGGGGGCGCTTGCGCGCACGCCTGCGGAGGGCATGAAAGAAAGGAACTCCGAGAGCGGACTGCGCGCACGGAAAGCATGTCGCTCGACCAGTGGAAAAGAAATCGCGCGCCTGCGACGGAACCGCGCGTGCAGAGGCAATCACGTGGAGGGCCGCGGAGTCCGGAAAAGGGATCGCCCGCGCGGTGGGAATCCCGGGCGACCGGCAGATTCCCTCGCGCGTGGCGACTTCACATCGCGGTGTGTCCCGCGTCGACCATGAGGTTCTCGCCGGTGACGAAGCTCGCCTCCGAGGAGAGCAGGAACGCCACGGCGGAGGCGATCTCCTCGGGGTCGGCGGTGCGGTGCAGCATGTGCTTGCCGCCGATGTCCGGGTGGGCGTCCGCCTCCGCACGCGACACGCCGTACTTCTCCTTGTAGCGGCGGGCCAGGTTGTCGTTCCAGACGGTTCCCGGGCTCACCGCGTTCACCCGGATGCCCGCCCCGGCCAGGTCGACGGCCATACATCGGGTCATGCCGACGATGGCCGCCTTCGTGGCGCTGTAGGTGACGAACCGGGGCTGGGCGATGTGCGCGGAGATCGACGAGACGTTGACGACGCTGCCTCCTCCGGCGGCCTCCATGAGAGGTGCGACGTGTTTGACCATCAGGGCGTGGCCCATGATGTTGACGTCCGTGACCCGCCGCCACTCCTCCACGGTGGCCTCGATCCCGCGCATGATGAACGCGGCGGCGCAGTTGACGAGGAGCTCGACGCCGCCGAACGCGGTCCGTACCGCCTCCACCGCGGCCAGCACGTCGTTCTCGTCCGCGATGTCGCCGCGTACGAAGGCGACTCGGCCGGCGCCCGCGTGCCGAGCCAGGTCCGTGGCCGTGGCCCGTCCGGCGTCCTCGTCGAGATCCATGATCATGACGTGGGAGCCCTCCTGGGCGAGGCGGTCGGCGACCGCTCTGCCGATGCCCTGGGCGCCACCGGTCACCAGCGCCGGCCGTCCGCTCAGACCCTTCATCTGCCTGTGCCTTTCGATCCCGGGCTCAGCTGCCGACGACATCGGGCTCGGCGGGGACGCCGTGGGTGAGGACCGCGCGGAGCCGGGGCGCGAGGTCGGCCGGGACCAGCCGGTCCTTGGCGGCGTCCAGTTCGTCCTGCGTCCACCAGCGGTGGCCGCTGACCGTGTCGATCTCGCCCTGGCTGAAGCCGCTGGTGTCGATCTCGAAGTGCGGGACGCGACAGAGGTAGATCCGCTCGCGGCAGTCGTAGGTGTTGCCTCCCCAGGAGGCCACGGCCTCGCGGTACCAGATCTGGGGGCCGACCTCGAAGTCCTTGAGCCCGGTCTCCTCTTCGACCTCCCGGCGCAGGGCGTCCTCGGGAGACTCGCCGTCCTTGATGCCACCGCCCACCGGGTACCAGAAGGTCTCGCCGTTGTCGTCGTCGACGCTGGAGAACAGCAGCAGTTTGCCGTCCTCGTCCAGCAGCAGGGCACGGGCGCTGTAACGGATCTGAGGGGCGGTCATCGCGCGGGGTCTCCTGTCGTCTCGGCGTGTGGGGTGAGCCAGGCCCCCAGAACGCCGCTGTCGTACGTGGTCGGTGTCCACTCACCGTGCAGGGCGGGCACGGCCGCGGCCAGTTCACGGAGTCGGCTCATGGGGTCGCCGGCGTGCTCGGGAGTCGGGTCGGCGGACAGCCAGCGGGTGCGGTACGCGGTGTCGGGAACGAGGATGTGCTCGGCCAGCGCGGCCACGGCCTCCGCCGCGGGGACCGTGCGGGACAGGGGCTCCGGCGCGCCGGTGTTCTCGAGCAGCACCAGCCGGTCGATCCGCGCGGACGCCAGGAACTCGACACCGGCCAGGCGCCGCATCTCCCCGTTGCTGAGGGACATCTTGTTCTTGGGGTCTGGTCGGCGGACGGCCGCCTCACCGTGCCTGATCAGTTTGTTCTTCTCTCGGGGCGCGATGCCGAGGCCGGTGGCCGCCTCCTGGGTGAGCCGCACGGACAGCGGCAGGCCGACCACGGTCCATTCCGGGCCGTCGGCCAGCAGCAGGCACCGGTCGGTGGCGACGCAGTGGCCGCCCGCCCGGGCGAGCTGCACGGACAGCGAGGTCTTGCCGGCGCCGGACGGGCCGGCGAGGACCACCCCGGTGCCGTCCGGCAGGACGGCGGCCGCGCCGTGCAGCATGAGCGCTCCGCGATCGACGAAGTGCTCGCGGACCAGTTCCCGCATGGCGCGGGTGACGACCAGCCCCAGTTCGTGCTCGCGCGCGGCGAGGATCTCCCAGGAAAGGAAGTCGGTGGTGACGAGGGCGTGGTGGAACTCGTGGCCCTCCCCCGAGACGAGGACGAACGTTCCGTCCTGACCGTGGTGGCAGTCGTACCACCACCCCGCGTAGGACTCACGGCGCTCGGTCACCGGTTGCGCGGCCAGCTTCTCCAGCCCTGACGGGTCACTGACGGCTCTGATGCTGATCCGTGTGACGGCCGGAGCGGGTTCCCCACGGGCGAGCCGGTGCTGGCTGCCGACGTAGTCGAGGACCGCGGGGTCCTCGGCCCGGACCCGGAATACCAGGTCGTGCCAGACGATCTGCGTTTCGCTGCCTAAACCAAATTCCAAGTTCAACGCCCTCCGACACAGAAGACATGATCCCGCATTATCTGCATTCGAGGGTACGTGCATTCTCTCGGCGCATCGCTACAGCACACCCGAACGCGTTCTCCTGTGCATTCACATTCTTTCTGTTCCCGACGAACAGCGAATCGCTTCTTTGGTTTTCGCCGCGCATCTCGCGTTCTCGACTCGGCCGACCGTGAAGTTCGGAAGGCTTCCCGAGTGAAAGCCATCCAATCAAACTTCCCAGGCGTGTTCAACATCTGAGTATCTCTGTCCGAAAGGGATCGGTTCCTTGCCTGAAAGTCCATCGGCGTACCGGCTCGCCTTCTTCCGCTCCTTCGATTCCGATTCTTCCGTTACGAGATGCTTCATTCCTTGCCCTCGCCCACCCCGGGCGGGGGCGGCGGCAGGGCGTGCGACCAGGGCAGTCGGGCCTGGCGGTTCCCGTTTCCGGCGTGCTCCGCACGAGGCGGCGGCGGCCGCAGCGCCCGGGAGGAGTACTGCCCGTTTGCCCGCTGGGCTTGCCCGTTCGGCGCCCGTTTGCCTGAGATCGAGAACATCGGGCCGGAGCCCGGCGTGTTGCACCGGAACCGGCGCGGGCGTCGGGCCGCCGGGAGTCGCGTGTCTGGACGGCGGATGCCGGGTGTCACTCCCGGCGGTGGCAGGCCCTCCTTCCGCCGGGAGGGGGCGCCATGGCCGGCAGGAACCGGACTCTCGACAGGACCCGCGTCATCGGCCTGCTCGTCACCCTGGCCGCGATCGCCGCCGAAGTCCCTCTCGGCGCCCTGGCGTTCGGCGACCGCGTGCTCTGGGCCCACGGCCTCTTCGAGTTCCTGCTCTGCGTGCTGGTCGTGGGCATCGCCGTGCTGATCATGGGTGATCACTTCGAGGAGCCCGGGGGCGAAACCAGCGGGAATGACAGGGTCGGCCTCGGAGGTAGGTAGTGCGGCCGCCCACCCGTCGCCACCCGGCGACCCCGCGTCGGCGGACGCAACCGAACGCCGTGCAAAAGCTTTCCACTGCCTTCGGGACGTAGGCCCCGCGCTGCCGGGGGCCGCCCCTCGGACCGCTCCGGGCAGGCCGCCAACGTTCCCGCGACCGTTCCCCCGACGGTTTCCGCGCACGCTGCTGCGATCGTCGCACGAGGGCGGGCGCGGATACCGGTACCGTGGCTGACCGCCGGACAGGACCATCCGGTGAGCCGGTCCGCCACGAACCGTCCGGGAGAGCGCATCTCATGACCCAGGTCGACGGCATCGATGCCCGGGGGATGCAGCACTGCGAGACCACCACCCTCGCCGTGCTGCTCCGCCACCAGGGACTCGATCTGTCCGAAGCCATGCTCTTCGGGCTCGGCTCCGGGCTGTCCTTCATCTACTGGGACAGCAAGAGCATGGACTTCCCCTTCCTCGGAGGACGCGTCAAGCCCTTCGCCCTCACCACCAACCTCGCGGACAGGCTGGGGCTGGACCTGCGGGTGAAGGAGACCACCTCTCCCCGCAAGGCCTGGGAGAACGTGACAGCCGCCGTCGAGGCCGGCCGGCCCGTGGGGCTGCAACTCGACAGCTACCACCTCGACTACTTCACCTCGCGCGTGCACTTCGGCGGCCACATCGTGGCCCTGTACGGCTACGACGACCAGCACGCCCGACTCGTCGACACGGCCCCGCAGGGCGGGGCGGTGACCACCAGCCTGGCCGCTCTCGCCCGAGCCCGGGCAGCACGCGGGCCGATGACCGCCCGGCACCGCTCCTTCACCCTCACCACCTCGGCGAACACCGCCGCGCCGCAGGAGCGGATCGTCCCGGCCATCACCGCCTGCGCGGGCGCCTTCCTCAACCCGCCCATCGCCAACCTCGGCCACCGGGGGATCGAGAAGGCCGCCGAGCAGGTACCCGCCTGGCTCCGGCGGAGTGACGCCCCGGAGCACCAGCTGCCGCAGGCGGCGCTGCTGATGGAGAAGGCCGGCACCGGCGGCGCCCTCTTCCGCAATCTCTACCGCGACTTCCTCGCCGAGTGCACCGAGCTGATCGACAGCCGGCATCTGCGCACCGGGCACACGCTGTACGCGGAAGCCGCCGGGCTCTGGACGCACACCGCGGCACTCATCGAGCAGGCCGGCCGCACGGGCGATGCCGTGTACCTCGTCCAGGCGGGCGCCCGTCTGCGGGAGCTGGCACGGACGGAACGCGAGGCGATGCAGGCGCTGAGCCGTCTGGAGTGATGACGGCCGGGCCGGCGCGAGGGCGGGGGCGGGGCGGGGCGGGAGCGGGGCGGGAGCGGTTGGGGGGCTCGGTCCGTCGCCGAGCAACGGTGAGTCACGCGCTGTCCGACGTCCGGCGGTCGTACCGTCGGACCCGTCACCGAGGAGGACTTCCGATGCGCAGCGTGACCTATTCGATGAACGTCTCGCTCGACGGCTACATCGTCGGGCCGGACGGCGGCTTCGACTGGACGACTCCCGACGAGGAGGTGTTCCGGTCCTGGATCGACGAGATCCGAGACGTCGGAGTCCACATCCTGGGACGACGGCTGTACGAGACGATGCTGTACTGGGAGACCGCCGATCAGGATGCCTCGCTCGACGACGCACAGCTCGAGTGGAGCGCGCTCTGGAAGCCACTCCCCAAGGTGGTGTTCTCCACCACGCTCCCTTCGGTACAGGGCAGTGCCCGCCTGGCCTCCGGCGGCCTGGCGGAGGAGATCGAGCGCCTGCGAGCCGAACCGGGGACGGGCGACATCGCGATCGGCGGCGCGACGCTCGCCGCCGAGGCGGCCGCACTGGGGTTGATCGACGAGTACCGGGTCAGGCTCTACCCGGTGCTGATCGGCGGGGGCATCCCCTTCTTTCCCCGGAACGAGCGCCGGGTGGATCTCGAACTGGTCGAGACCCGCACCTTCGGCTCGGACGTCGTCCGCCTCCGCTATCGCGTGGCACGGTAGGGGCGGCCGGCACCCGCCAGGGCGAGGGCATGGGTCCGCACCGGCGACCCGCGGATCGCGGTGCCCGACGCGGACCCCCGTGTCCGTGTCACCGGCGGGGCCGTGCCCATGGCGTGAGCCGGTGCCCGCGGGGCGTACGGTGCCGTCACGCGGGACGCTTGCCGCCGGGGTCGGCGGCTCACCCCGTGGCCGGCTGCGACAGGTCTCCGGGCGGTGTGCAGAATTCAGCCAGGGCGCGCAACTGCCGATGGCCGGAACTCGTCCTCTACCCGAGCCGACGGGGCTCGCGGAGCACCCGAACCACCGAATTGGGGGGCGGAACATGAACCGGATGCCGAGGACGAGCCGCCGCAGACCCGGCGCCGTCGGGACAGCCGTGCTGAGCCTGTGCGCCGCAGCGGCGCTGGGCCTGACAGGCTGCTCCGGGGGCGGCGGTACGGCGGATGCCGGCGGCGACGCACAGCCGAGCGTGACGGCGACGAAGGGCACCGGCGACAAGCCGGGGGCGAACGCCGGGACGACGGGCGGGAAGTCCGGCGCCGCGGCTTCCGCGGCCACGGATGCCGGCAAGGGCGAGGACACGGGCAGCGGCGGCACGTCGGGCAGCGGGGCTTCGGTCACCTCGAAGCCGTCCGGCCCCGCGAGTACCGGGTCCGGGGGCGGCGCAGGCGGCGCGGGCGACGGGGACGACTGCGACCACAAGATGCCCATCTCCCCCGACGAGATCGCGGTCTACCGCTACACCCCGGAAGGGGGGTCCCTGAACCTGATCGTCAAGCACGGCAACTGGGGATGCGGCACCCCCGACTCGGACGGCGCACCGTTCGAGACGGTCGGCAAGGAGACGTACATCCCGATGGACCAGGCCGCCTACGTCACGGTGACCAACCCCATCGTGGAAAGCACGACGAACCAGCAGATCGGTGTCCAGGAGTTCCTCGACTGGCTCGACGCGAACCCGAACTCGGGGCTTGTCTTCACGTACCACCTGGGCGACGACGGGGCCATCGACCGTCTCGAAGAGGTCTTCACCCCCTGACCGTCTTCACCCCCTGACCGACTTCGGACCGCCGGCGGGACGTGGTGGGCCCGCCGCCGAGCGAGCGGGCCCACGTCGACCGAGGCGGTGCCGGCAGCGGGTGCGCGGGACGTGCCTCCTACGATCTGTGCATGGGTGTGTGGGATCAGAGTCTCGATGCCGCGGGTATTCGGGAGGCCGGGCTGCGCGCGGACTACGGGGCGCAGCGAAGCCTGGTGGCCCGTTTCCGGCGGGCTTCCTATGTCGCGGCCCGGCTGTTGCTGCCACGGCCCGTGGTGCCTCATGTGGTGGCGGCCACGGCGGTGATGCACCACGGCGACAATCTGCTGGACACCGGGACCCGGGCGCAGCGTACGGCGGCGTGGGAGACCTGGGAGGGGCGGGTACGGCGGGCGCTGGAGTCGGGAGCCGGCGACGATCCGTTGATGCGGACGCTGGTGCACACCCTCGGCGCGTATCCGCGGCTGCGCGGGGTGGTGGAGGCGTATCTGTCGACGGCCACGGCCGAGTCGGAGTTCGACGGCTTCGCCACCGAGGGGGATTTCCAGGCCTACGTGGACGCCTACTCGCTGCCGGGTTTCCTGCTCGTCGCTTCCCTGATCGGACCGGAGGACGACGACGGGCGCTTCCGGGCGGGATGCCGGACGTTCATCGAGGCGAGCCAGCGGCTCGACTTCGTCAACGACCTCGCCGAGGACCTGCGCGCGGGACGGCTCGGCGTACCGCTGGAGACGCTGAAGCGGTTCTCCGTCACGGTGGAGGATCTCGCGGCGGGGCGTGAGTCGTCCGGGGTACGGGAGCTGGTGGACGATCAGGTCCGGGTGGCGCGTGCCGGGCTGGAGGCGTCCCGGGGGCTGTCAGCTGCTGTGCCCGGCCCCAATCGGGCGCTGGTGGAGGCACTCGTCGAGATCGAGTCGCTGACCGCCGACGCGGCGCTGCGGCGGGGCGCCAAGCTGCTGCGTGGCTCGGCGGCCCCTTCTCCGCTGGGCACCTTGCGGGTTCTGGCGCGTGGCTACCGGAGGGCACGCGCGGAGCGTTGAGTCGTCCGCGGGCCCGGCGGGGCGATTCGGGGTCGAGCAGGCGGCCCTGTCATCCGCCGGCACCGCAGCCGGCTCGGCAGGACAGGGCCATGGCGCGGGACGGGGCAGCGCCGGCCGGCCGTCCCCGCGGAGTCGGCCGGTTCGGTCAGGCGTTGCGGCCCGCCTCCCTGCGGCCCGCTTCCTGGGCTGCCTGTTCCAGGCGGCTTCGGTAGGTCTCCCACCAGGCCCTGTCGCCCGGAGGCAGGCTCGTGGCGGTCTCGCTCGTTCCCACGGTGCCGTCCAGGAGTTCCCTGATGATGTCGGCGTGACCGGCGTGCCGGTGGGTGTCGGCGGTCACGCGTACGACGGCGTGGTGCAGGGTCACTTCGTTGCGGTCGCCCGGCCACCACGGCACCCTGCCGACCGTGTCGAGGGGCAGCGCGTCGATCGTGGCGTCCGCGTGCGCCCAGGCGCGGCGGTAGAGGTCCACGAGGTACTCGCGGGACTCCTCGGCGGTGGCCCACATGTCCGCGTTGGCGTCGGCCTGTTCGTCGAGCCAGGGCAGGGGTTCACCCGAGGGACGTCCGAAGGTGTCGCCCAGGTAGCCGAGTTCGACGCCGGCGGCGTGCTTCACCAGGCCCAGGAGGTTGGTGCCGGTGGGGGTCATCGGACGGCGGATGTCGTACTCCGAGAGTCCTTCCAGCTTCCAGAGCAGGGCGTCCCGGGCTTCCTGCAGATAGAGGCGGAGGTCGGACCCGGGATCGGTGGGAGCAGTGGAATCCGGTGAGGTCATGGTGGTCAGTCTGCCCGTCCGGTGATCTTTGTCCAGCGGCCTTCCGCCGCCGCGTGGTGCAGTTCGATGATCGCCTCGTCGGGACGGGGGGACGGGAGCGGCCCGGGTGAGGGGTCTCACCCGGGCGTGCGGGGTGGGGCGGTGCAACCCGGCCGGTCAGCGCGCCAGGCGTCGGCTCAGCAGTTGCTTGCCGAGTTCGGCTCCCTTGCGGCTGTCGGCCTGTGCCTTGCGGAACAGTTCGGTCAGTTCGCTGTCGCCGGACCGCTCCGCGTCCTGGATGCAGGTCTCGAGGCGCAGCGCGTTCTCCAGGCAGGCCTCGACGTACCAGATCAGGTTGTAGTCCTTGTCGGCCGTGCCGGTCGCATGGCCGGTCTCGGCGGTGCTGGTCACGTTCTCCTCCTCCATGGTCGTGAGCCGTGGCCGCGCCGACCCTGCGCGGCCTGCGGAGCGCGGCACGGGTACCCGCACCGTGGCCGTGTACACGGCCCGCGCGGCACCCGACGACCAGGTGTCCCGGACCCGTGCGCGGGCACACGGCTGTCACCGCTGTCACCAGCTCATTGGGAGAAGGGCCAGATCACGTGCGTACCGTCGGAGTCGAAGAAGAACTCCTCCTGGTCGATCCGGAGACCGGTGAGCCGCAGGCGCGGGCCGCCGCGGTGCTCGCGCGGGCCTCGCGGGACGGCACGGGGCAGGACGTGTTCGAAAAGGAGCTGCACGACGAACAGGTCGAGTTCGCCACCCATCCGCAGTCGCGGATGACGGACCTGGGGTCGGAGATCATCCGCTGCCGCAAGGACGCGGCACGTCACGCCGAGGAGGTGGGCGGGGCTGTGGTCGCGCTGGCCACCTCGCCGCTTCCGGTGCATCCGACGATCACCATGAACAGCAGGTACCAGTGGATGGCCCGGGAGTTCGGGCTCGACACGCAGGTCCAGCTGGTCTGTGGATGTCATGTCCATGTGTCGGTGGAGTCCGAGGACGAGGGCGTGGCCGTGCTGGACCGTATCCGCCCGTGGCTGTCGGTGCTGACGGCGCTCAGCGCGAACTCGCCGTTCTGGCAGGGCCGGGACAGCGGGTACGCCAGTTATCGCAGTCAGGTGTGGGACATGTGGCCGATGGCCGGTCCGACGGAGGTCTTCGGCTCGGCCGAGCGGTACCACCGGTGCGTCGCGGAGCTGACGGCCACGGAGGTGGTGCGGGACGAGGGGATGGTGTACTTCGAGGCACGGCTGTCCCAGCGGTATCCGACCGTGGAGATCCGGGTCGCGGACGTGTGTCTGCACCCCGACACCGCGGTCCTCGTCGCGGCACTGACCCGGGGACTGGTCGACACCGCGGCCCGGGAGTGGCGGGCGGGCCGTGAACCGCTCGGCCACACCGCGGGACTGCTGCGGCTGGCTCGGTGGCGGGCCGCCCGGTCCGGCATGGCGGAGAACCTGCTGGACCCGGTGACCATGCGTCCCCGGCCCGCCCGTGATGTGATCGGCTCGCTGCTGGACCACGTCGAGGAGGCCCTCGCGGACAACGGCGACCTCGGCCTGGTCCGCGACGCGGTCGCCACGCTCTCGCGGCGCGGCAACGGCGCCCGGGTGCAGCGGGACGTGATGGAGCGGACGGGAAGTCTGCGCGAGGTGGTCGCCGCCTGCGTACGGCACACGCAGGCCTGAGGTCTCCCTGCCTGAGGTCTCACTGGTCGGGGCGGCCTTCCCTGGGCGACAATGTCATGCGCGTAGGTCGGCACGTACGGGGTATTGCGTTCCGAACGTATGTCCGCTCTCCGCCCGTGGCGGGGTGCCGGCGGTACCGTTCGCAGAGTCCCGAAATTGCGAGGAACCCGAGCATGAGCGCGTGGAGTCCCGACCACACCGCCGGGCGGCGGCTCGGCCCCGCCGTGCGCTCGCCGGGCGATCTGCCGGACCTCGTGCATGCGGGCATGTACATGGTGGACGACCATGGTTCCATCGTCGCGGTGAACGCCCGGGCCGAGGTCCTGCTCGGCCGTACGGCCGACGGACTCGTCGGCCGGGACGCGCACGACCTGCTGCACCGGGACGGCCTCGGCCAGACCATGCCACGGGCCGCCTGCCCCATGATGCACGCGTTCCTCGGCGGCAGTACGCGGAGCGGGGCGCACGAGTGGTTCGCGCGGGGCGACGACACTCTGCTTCCGGTGTCCTGGCTGGTCACCCCGTGCAGGCTCGACGGGGGTGTGCTGGGCGCCGCCGTCCTGTTCTACGAGACGGACCCGGACGAGGGGGTGCCCTCGACGGCGGCTTCGCCGATCCTGTCGCAGCTGGACCGGCTGGCGCTGCTCGCCGAGACGACGACCCGGCTGACCTCCACGCTGGACTCCGAGGAGGCCGTGGCGCGGCTGGTGCGGCTGGTGGTGCCGCGGCTCGCGGACTGGGCGGTGATCGACCTGATCACCGAGTCCGACGACGTCTGGCGGACCACGGTGGCGACCCATCACGGCGGTGCCGTGGTGCGGTGCGAGGAACTGGAGGGGCCGCTGCCCCCGGTGCACGAGGAGTCGTTCATGCCACTGTCGCGGGCGCTGCGCGGGGCGGCGTCCACACTGGCCGGGCCGGAGACGTACCAGGGACCGCCGGACTCGGGGATCGCGGTGGCGCAGCAGAGGCTGTTCCAGGTGACCGGCATGCGCTCGGCGGCGATCGCGCCGATCCGTGGGCCGCGCGCGGTGCTGGGCGCCCTCACCCTGGGCCGCGACGCCGGGTCGGGGGTCATGACGGACGCCGAGCTGTCACTGCTGGAGGACATCGCACGGCGGGCGGGCCTGGCACTGGAGAACGCCCGGCTGTACCAGCGGCAGCGGCACATCGCGGAGACCATGCAGCGCCACCTGCTGCCGCAGCTGCCCGAGGTGCCGGGGCTGAGCATGGCCGCACGGTACGTGGCGGCGTCGAAGTCGGCGCAGGTCGGCGGCGACTGGTACGACGCGTTCCCGCTGGCCGACGGGGCGACTGCGGTGGCCATCGGTGACGTCGTGGGTCACAACATCGACGCGGCCGCCGGGATGGCGCAGGTCCGGAACATGCTCCGCGCGTACGCCTGGGCGCTGGAGGAGCCGCCGAGCGCGATCGTGGAGCGGCTCGACCAGGCGGTGGTGAACGTGGCCGAGGCGTCGATGGCGACCCTGATCTTCGGCAGGGTGGAGCGGGGCGACGGCTGGGCGCTGCGGTGGACCAACGCCGGTCATCCGCCGCCGTTGCTGATCACGCACGACGGGCGGTCCGCCTTCCTCGACGAGGAGCACGACCATCTGCTCGGTACGGGTCTCACCCGGAGCCGTACCGACACGCTGACCCCGCTGCCGCCGCTGGCCACGCTGGTGCTGTACACGGACGGCCTGATCGAGGCGCCCGGGCAGTCCCTGGACCGGGGCATGGCCCGGCTGCGGCAGCATGCGGCCGCGCTGTCCCATCGTCCGCTGCATGTGTTCTGCGACCTGCTGCTGGAGCGGGCCCGTCCGGTGGAGAACGAGGACGACGTGGCGCTGCTGGTTCTCCGGACACCTGCCGAAGAACGTGCGTCGGCCGAGCGGTAGCGGGCACTCGTACGGCGAGGGCGGCATCAGGCCACTGTCTTCCCCAATGCCCCATACATCTCTACCATTTCGAACGCGTAGCCGCTCTCATCGGGGGAAGCACGTGCCTCGGAGAGGAACGCGGGATCGCGTTCGCCTTCGATGAGCCGAGCGGGGAAAGGCGAGATGGCAACAGAGCCGTGTTGGGACGACAAACTGCCTTCCGAGGAGATTCAGAAGCATCACGCCGCCTTCGACGGAGAACTCGGCGACGTGACGGGTGCCCGCGCGACAGCCGAGGAGTTCCTCGGGGCGCTCTCGCGCACGTCTCTCCCCGCCGCGCAGGAGCACTGGGACGACATCCTGCTGGTGGTGACGGAGCTGGCCGCGAACGCGGTGCAGTATGCCCCGGGCCCCTTCGAGCTCACGATGCGCCGTACCTACGACGGGGTGCACGTCATGATGCACGACACGAGCATGACGTCGCCCGAGCCGCGCCCCTTCCACCCGAGCAAGGGCGGCGGCGGCATCGGCTGGTATCTGATCCACACCCTGTGTGACGAGGTGAGCGTGGTGGTGCACGACGAGGGCAGGGAGCGCGGCAAGGACATCCACGTGTTCCTGCCCTGGTGACACCGGAGCGCCCCGGCCAGACGGGCCGGGGCGCTCCCATGTGATCAGGCCCATGTGATCAGGCCCATGTGATCAGGTCAGCGGCACCAGGACGCTGATCGTCTTGCCGCCGGCCGCGTGGCTGCGGATGTGGACCTCGCCGGCCAGCCGGTTGATCAGCGGCCAGCCGTATCCGCTGCCCTCGTGGGAGCGGGGCGGCATGCCCGGGCCGTGGGCGGCTGCGGGGACGGCGGGACTGTAGTCCCGCACGTCCAGCCGTACGCCGCCCGCGGTGACGGTGACGTCGAACCCGGCCAGCCCTCCGCCGTGCCGGACCGCGTTGGTGACCAGCTCGGAGACGACCAGGAGCAGGTCGATCATGGCTGCCTCGGTCGGCGGTCCGGACGGGGAGTGCCACCGCTCCTCCACGACCGACCGCACATGGCGGCGTGCTGCCGCGGCGCTGGTGATGGTGACCGGCGGCCGCGCCGCCTCCGCGGACGGGCCCCCGGTGGGAGCGGTGCTGTGCTGACCGACCGGCCCGCGTTCCATCGCCGTCATGGTGTACGCGGGGGCAGTGAAGGGCGACAGGAGTGTGCGTCACTGTTCATGAAGCGCCGCATACCCACTCGCGCCCGGTCCATGGCTGCCGAGATCGCCGCTCACTCCCATCCCGTGCCCGCACAGCTCGGCCGTCACGGTGGCCTGCGCGGCGGCGAGCTGCCGGCGCGCGGCCGACAGGGCCTGGCGGACGTCGCGGGTGCCCGTGGACACGCACAACGTGTACGCGAGGTCCTGCCTGCGGCGAGCGGTCTGCGGATCGCTCTGCTCACCCTCGTACGACTTGAGCGACTCGTACTCCTCGACGAGCCGGCGCAGGGTCGCGGGATGGGGCATCAGCATCTGTTTCGCTCCTGGGTGGTCTGGACGACAGGATTCATGGACGGATCGGGTCGGGGTGCGCCGCGGCCGGCGCGCCGCTCAGCCGGTGCGGGTGCGACGGCCGTCACGGCCGCCCGGTTCGGCGGACTGTCCGAGGGCTTCCTCGCGGACCCGCGCGCAGCTGCGGCTTATGAGGCGGGAGACGTGCATCTGGGAGATGCCGAGCCGGTCGGCGATGCGGTTCTGGGTCATGTCCTCGAAGAAGCGCATGTAGAGGATGGCGCGCTCACGTTCGGGCAGCCGGCGCAGCCCTTCCTTGGCGGCCTCCCGGTCCACCACGACGTCGTACGCCTCGTCGCACGAGCCGAGGGTGTCGGCCAGGCTGTAACCGTCGTCCCCGGAGGACATCTCGGCGTCCAGCGAGAGGGCACTGAAGCTTTCCAGCGCCTCCATCCCCGCGTTGACCTCCTCCTCGGTGAGCCCGGTGTGGGCGGCGACCTCGGCGACCGTGGGCTCGGTGGCACCGGAGGTCTGGCTGAGTTCGCGGCGGGCGACGCGCACCTTGTTGCGCAGGTCCTGCACGCGCCGGGGGACCCTGAGGGTCCACATCCGGTCGCGGAAGTGCCGTTTGATCTCTCCCGTGATGGTGGGCACGGCGTAACTCTCGAACGCCCCGCGTTCGGGCTCGTAGCGGTCCACCGCCTTCACCAGGCCCATCGCGGCGACCTGGCGCAGGTCCTCAAGTGACTCGCCGCGGTTGCGGAAGCGGCCTGCGATGCGGTGCGCCATGGGGAGCCAGGCCTGCACGAGCGCGTCTCGTACGGCGTCCCGTTCGGGTCCCTCGTCCATGGCGGCCAGCCGGGCGAAGGCGGCGGCGGTGTCGGGGGCGTCGTCATGTGCCCTTCTGTCGATGGTGCCGGGGCGGGCGGACGTACCGGATCCGTTTGCGGACACGTTGACCAGCATGCGGAATCGCTCCTGAACGACGCGGTCAGGGACTCGCGGAGGGGAACGGCGGGCGGACGACAGGGGCCCGGACGCGGAACACCGTTTCCTCCGGCGCGCCTCCGATACGGAGGCGTGCAACACCGCTTGCCCATCGATTCGACAGGCAAACAACTGTGCGCGCATTCCCTGTGACGCACCGCCGGTCCGGGCGCCGGTGCTGGTGGAACACCCGCGGCGTCCGCGCCGCGGCCGTGGCGATGACTTCCGGCCAGAGTGCGGAGGGAGAGCATCCCTTTCGAGGCGCGGTGCGACTGACTTGCGAAGACCGGGGCATGCGGGGGGATGGCAGCAGGCATTCGGGCGAGAGGGGTGGACGGCATGGCAGCCGTGACGGCAGCGCGGACAACGGCCACGGCGCGGGAGGCGGTCCAGGCCGAGGGGGCGGCACTGCCGCGGATCGAGGACCCGTCGCAGGTCAGCCCCAAGGACGCGCGTGCGATGTCCCGGCAGTTCTTCAACCGGCTGGCCATGCTGGAGGAGGGAACCCACGACCACCAGTACGTGCGCAACACACTGATCGAGATGAACCTGTCGCTGGTACGGTACGCCGCCTCCCGCTTCCGCGGCCGTGAGGACTCCCAGGAGGACATCGTCCAGGTGGGAACCATCGGCCTGATCAAGGCCATCGACCGGTTCGAGCTGTCCCGTGAGGTGGAGTTCACGACGTTCGCCGTGCCCTACATCGTCGGCGAGATCAAGCGCTTCTTCCGGGACACGAGCTGGGCCGTGCACGTGCCGAGGCGGCTCCAGGAGGCGCGTGTGGAGCTCGCCAAGGCGACGGACGAGCTGCAGTCCCGACTGGGCCGCATGCCGACGACCCGTGAGCTGTCGGAGCTGATGTCCCTGTCCGAGGACGAGGTCATCGAGGCACGCAAGGCCTCCAACGGCTACAACACCTCCTCGCTGGACGCGGCACTCACCTTCGACGGCGGCGAGGACGGCGACACGGTGCTCGGCGACCTCATCGGCGAGCTGGATCCGTCGCTGGAACTCGTCGAGGACTTCCACTCGCTGGCGCCGCTGATCGCCCGACTGGACGAGCGGGAGCGCCGGATCATCCATCTGCGGTTCGTCGAGGAGCTCACCCAGTCCCAGATCGCCGCGCAGCTGGGCGTCTCCCAGATGCATGTCTCCCGGTTGATCAGCCGCATCATCAAGCGGCTGCGCACCGGGCTGCTGGAACCGGGAGTTGCCTGATCACACCCCGTGTGGAGGACCGATTCGCGGGTATGCGCACGGGCGCGTCGCCGAGCGGCGCATCGAATCCGTTGATCGGGGCACTCGGTCCCGATCGGTAGCGCCTGTGGGAGGCCCTTGTGTCCGTTGCCCAGAACCCCCTGTCGATCAAGGTGGATCTGCCGCGCGAGGACGCCGTTCTGCTCACGATCGAAGGGGAACTGGACATCGATACGGCGACCGAGCTGCAACACCATCTGGCGAATCAGCTGAGCCACGGTCGACGGCACTTCCTCCTCGATGTCTCGGCCGTCCCCTTCATGGACTCGTCCGGCATGAACATCATCCTGCGGACGTATCAGGAGGTGCGGGAGATCCCGGGAGGTGTGTACGTCATCTCCCCGACGCCGGCCGTGCGGCGGATCCTCGATCTCACGGGGGTCAGCCTGACCGTGGCGACCGTGGACAGCGTCGACGAGGCGCTGGCGGCCGTGGACTCCGGCACGCTGCCGAGCCGGCCGGACGAACCGTCGGCCGAGGCGTAAGCCGTCGTCCGGTCCGACGGACGGCCACCTGAGGGTGTCGGCCGGCGGGCGGGGGCGGGTCGCCACGAAGGCAGATGGTTGCCGTTTGACAACTGTCGCCGGAAGCAACAGAGTGAGCGCGAGGCAAGCACGTGGGAAGGGTTCGGATGCCTGTCGGACCGGGGCCGGGTCGACGGTCGGACGCTCCTGGCGTCGAAGGCGCCGCCCTCGTGGGTCCGTGCCACGGCGGTGTCGCGCGAGGCGGGGGAGAACCGTCCGCGCCGGGCCGCTCGCGGGCGGGGTGGGCGCCGGGCGACGACGCCGGGCTCACGCCCGCCGAAGCCCTGCTCCCTTTGACGGTCGCGGGGTCGGCCGACCGCGGGGGGCACGGAAGCGAGGGCGCTCAGGCCGGCGTCGTCCTTCCTCGGGCGGGCCGCGTGTACCGGCCGTATGGCGAGAAGCCGTCGGCGTGCGGCGGCCCCGAGAGTCGAGCCGGGCGACCGGCTCTTCTTCATGAGCGCCGGGGTGGACGACCTCATCACCGGGTGCGCCGCCCCAGGACTTCGCCCACCCTTCGTTCCCCGCAGCGGGAAGTCGTACCAGTACGTGAGGAGAGACCCGTGCCGGAGCAGGACACGGCAGGCAACCGCAGGACACCGGCCCAGGAGGTGGCGGGCTTCCTGCGCGACCGTCAGGAACAGATCGCGCAGCGCTGGGCCGACGCCGCGCTGTTCCGTACCGTCTTCACCCACTCGCGGGACGAGGCGGTGGAAGCGGGCCGGGCCGTCGTGGACGCGCTCGCCGCCGTGGCCACCGCGGAAAGGGTCGAGGACGCCGAGTCCGACGGCTTCCACGTGGTGCGGGACCAGCTCGCGCGGACGGCCGCCTCCCGGACGCGGGCCGGTTCCACCATCACCCAGATCTCCGCCGAGGTGGACGCGCTGCGTCTCCCCGTGACCGACCTCTTCCTCGCCGAGTTCGCCGGCGCGCCCGCGGAACACGTCCGGGAGTGCACCACGACCCTGACGGTGCTCATGGGCACGCTGCGGCTGGTCGTACTGGAGACGGCGCTGAGCGAGGGCGAGGAGGTCATCAACCGGCAGCGGATGCAGCTGCTCGAGGTCGCCACTCCGGTGATCAAGCTGTGGGAGGGCATCGTCGCCGTCCCCCTGATCGGCACGTTGGACAGCGCGCGCAGCCAGGTCGTGATGGAGACGCTGCTGGACTCCATCGTGGAGCAGCACGCCAGGTTCGCCATCCTGGACATCACCGGCGTGCCGACCGTCGACTCCCTGGTGGCCCAGCACCTGATGAAGACGGTCGCGGCGGCCCGGCTGATGGGAGCCGAGTGCATCGTCTCCGGGATCCGCCCGCCCATCGCGCAGACCATCGTGCACCTGGGCATCGACCTCAGCTCGGTGCTGACCCGCGCGAGCCTCGCGGACGCCCTCGCCTACGCACTGCGGCAGCAGGGCGCGGACATCGTCGCCCGCGAGGGCGCCGGTTCGGAGTACAGGTGAGCGGCGCGTTCCCCTCCCCGTACGGCGGGCCGTCCCCGTACGCGGCTCCCGTCCCCGTCCTGAAGCTGGGCGACGTACTGCTGGTGACGCTGCAGGGCGATCTGCACGACGGCACGGCCGAGCAGCTCCAGCAGGACATCAGCGACACGGTGGCGCGCAGCGGGGCCACCGGAGTGGTCATCGACCTGTCCGGTGTCGAGATCGTCGACTCGTACCTGGGGCGGGTGCTCGGTGACATCGCCGCCCAGACGAGTCTGCTCGCCGCACGGACCGTCGTGGCGGGCATGCGTCCGGCGGTGGCGATCACACTGGTGGAGCTGGGGCTGACGCTGCCCGGACTGCGTACCGCGCTCGACACCGAGGACGCGATGCGCCTCCTCGGCGACAAGCCCCCGGCCCTCCCCCGCCCGGGGCGCACCCGCCAGGAGAGTGTGTGATGCAGACCGCCGGCGTCTCCGCCTGCCTGCCGATCCACTCGGACCTGGATCTGGTGTGGGTGCGGCAGCATGTGCGGCAGGCGGCCGCCCAGCTCGGCTTCGGCCTGGTCGAACAGACGAAACTGGTGACCGCGGCCAGCGAGTTGGCCCGCAACACCCTGATCCACGGCGGCGGGGGACAGATGGAGTGCGCGCCGGCGACCAGCGGGGCCGTACGCGGGCTGAGGCTGGCGTTCAGCGACGAGGGGCCGGGCATCCCGGACCTCGACCAGGCCCTCGTGGACGGCTTCACCTCCGGTGAGGGCCTCGGCATGGGGCTGGGCGGTGCGCGACGCCTGGTCCACGACTTCAAGATCGACAGCCGCCCCGGCGGGGGCACCACCGTGACGGTGACGTCCTGGTTGTCGAGTCCGCCTCGTCCGCGCGAGGAGCGGTGATGCCACGCGTCTGGGAGGTGCCGGTACGCGACTCGACCCGGGTGCGCGACGCCCGGGTGGCCGCTCAGGAAGCGGCCGGGCGGGCGGGGCTGGACGAGGACCGGGGCGCCGAAGCGGCGCTCGTGGCGACCGAGCTGGCCACCAATCTGCTCAAGCACGCCGACGGCGGGCTGATACTGCTGGATGTCGTGGAGCGGCCCTCCGCGGACGGCGACGGCCGGGCCCCGATGGTGCAGATCGTGGCAATCGACCACGGGCCGGGGATGCGTGATGTGACGGGCGCGCTGCGGGACGGCTACTCGACCACCTCCTCCCTCGGCGCGGGCCTCGGCACCTGTCGCCGGGTCGCCGACGACTTCGATCTGCACAGCACGGTCGGCCGGGGCACCGTCGCCCTGGCGCGGCTCGGTTCCCGACGCCGACGCGGGGCCCCCGCGCGTTCCGCCGGTCACGGGGTGCGGGCCGGCGGCGTCAACATCCCCTTCGCGGGTGCGGAGTTCTCCGGCGACGCCTGGGCGTGGGTGCGGGCGGACCACCTCACGACACTGCTCCTCGCCGACGGGCTGGGGCACGGCCCCGAGGCGGCGCGCGCCTCCTCGGCGGCGGTGGAGGAACTGCGCCGGGTGCCCGACCTGCCGCCCGCTCAGGTGCTGCGCCGACTGGAGGGCGCGCTGCGCGACACCCGGGGGGCGGCGGTCGCCGTCGCCCAACTCGACGCATCGGCCGGGCGGTTGCTCTTCACCGGCGTCGGCAACGTAGGGGCGCGACTGCGGACCGGCGCGACCTGGCAGCCCCTGTTGTCGCGGCCCGGGATCGTGGGCGCGCACCGGTCGGCGACACTTCCGCAGCACGAGCTGCCCTGGGGGGACGACTGTCTTCTCGTACTGCACAGCGACGGTCTGCCGAGCCGCTGGAGCCCCGGCCCGGCAGCCCACAGCACCGCTCTCGACCCCGCTGTCGTGGCCGCAGTGATCGTGCGTGACGCGAGCAGCCCCGCCCGGCCGGTCCGCGACGACACCAGTGTCGCGGTGCTGAGCCCCTCCCCGCCGGATCACCTCCCATGACCAGGACCTGGCACATCAGTTCCGTCACCGACGCGGCTCGCGCCCGGATCGCCACCGCGCGAATGGCCACGGCGCACGGGGTGTCCCCGACCGACCGGGCCCGGCTGGTGGCCGCCCTCACCGCGCAGCTGCGGCAGTGCCTCACCAAGGGCGGCACCTGGGTGTTGAGCGCGCGGGCCGCGGCGACACCGCCGGCCGGCAGCCGGTTCCTCGTCGAGGTGACCTCGGCGACGCAGCGGCCGGGTGAGTTCCGGCAGCCCTGGCGGCTGACCGTCGGCTGCGCCCAGGAGGTGGTGCTCCCGGACTCCGGGCACGTGGGCGACGACCCGGTGACGCTGGCGGAGGCCCTGTTCGGGGCGGACGAGGACGCCGCGCTGCTGCTGGAGAAGCTCGACGAGCAGGAGGCGCTGGTCGCCTTCCACCGCGAGGAACTGCACCAGACCAACCAGGGTGTTCTCGCGCTCCACGCCGAGCTGGACGCGGCCGGACGCGCGCAGCGGGAACTGTTCGACGCCGAGCAGAAGGCCCGTGAGGAGGCCGAGAACGCGCGCGGCCGGCTCACCTTCCTCGCCGACGCCAGCGCGGCCCTGACGGCGTCCCTCAACCATGACGAGATCGTGCGGCTGCTGCCGACGCTGCTGGTGCCGCGGTACGCCCGCACCGCCGACGTCTGGCTGTTCGACGGGGACGACGAAGCGCGCCTGAGCGGCCCGCGCCCGGCGGCCGCCGTCGTGGCCGCGCGTCGCGGTCGTCCCCAGTACGCGGCCGACCATCCGGGCGGTCTCCCCGGGGTCGACGACCAGCCGCCCTCGGCGCTGGAACCCGAGCGGCCGCTGCTGTGCGTGCCCCTGATGACGCGGGGGACCCCGCTGGGTGTGCTGACCCTGTCGCCGCCGGGCGAACGCTGGGACGCGGACGACGCGTTCATGCTGATCGAACTCGCCCGCCGGGCCGGTGTCGCCCTGGAGAACGCCCGGCGCTTCGAGCACAACCGGGACATCGCCGAGACCCTGCAGCGCGCTCTGCTCACCGAGCTGCCCCTCACACCGGGGCTGCGGCTCGCGGCGCGCTATCTGCCGGCCACCCGGGGCCTGAACATCGGCGGCGACTGGTACGACGCCTTCCGCCAGCCCGACGGCAGCCTGATCACGGTGATCGGCGATGTCACCGGGCACGGTCTGCGCGCCGCCGTGATGATGAGCCAGCTGCGGACCGCGCTGCGCGCGTACGCGGTGGACGGCAAGAGTCCCGGCCAGCTCCTCACCCAGCTGCATCTGTTCCTGCACCATCTGCAGCCCGATCTGTACGCCACGGCCGTCATCGCCCGCTTCCATCCGCACGAGCCGACCCTGACCTGGGCGGCGGCGGGGCATCCGCCACCGGTGCTGCGCTCGCCCGACGGCGGGGTGCGGGTGCTCGACGCCAAGCCGGGTGCGATGCTCGGCATCCCGCTGCGTCAGGAGATCGCCGACCACACCGTCCCGCTGCCGCCCGGCTCGACGCTCGCGCTGTACACGGACGGTCTGGTGGAGCGCCGCGCCCAGGGCATAGACCCGGGTATCGACCGTCTGGCCACGGCGCTCGGCGCCCTGCGGCCGGCGGCCCTCGACGAGGATCTCGAGGGCTCCGCCGATCTGCTGCTGCATCCGCTGCTGGACGACTCCGAGCACGAGGACGACGTGTGCCTGCTGCTGTGCCATGTGCACAGCGGCATCGGGAAGGTCATGACCCCGCTTCAGTGAACCGGTGGGCCGTGGTGCGTCCCGGGCGGAGCCGTCACGGCTTGTACGCCACTCCCCCGTACACGTCCGTCGGCTCCGGGTTCGTGCCCGGCTCGGGACGCCAGAGCGGGCAGGAGACGATGCCGGGTTCCAGCAGCTCCAGGCCCTCGTAGTAGGCGGTCAGCTGACGGGGGCTGCGCAGGACGTACGGGACGGCGCCGGTGTCGTCGTAGCCCTCCTGGGCCCGCTTGAGTTCGGCGTCGGTGTCCGTGCTGTCGTAGTGGACGAAGTAGCTGCCCGAGGGCAGCGCCGCCTGCAGCCGGCGGACGATGTCCTTGGCCTCCTCGTAGTCCTGGACGTGGCCGAGGATGCCCATGAGCATGAGGGCGACGGGCTTGCTGAAGTCGAGGATCTTCCCGGCGTGTTCGAGGATCGCGTCGGGATCGTGCAGGTCGGCGTCGACGTAGTCGGTGGTGCCTTCGGGGGTGCTGGTGAGCAGGGCCTGGGCGTGGCGCAGGACCAGGGGGTCGTTGTCGACGTAGACGATGCGGGACTCGGGGGCGACCTTCTGGGCGACCTGGTGGGTGTTGTCATAGGTCGGCAGGCCGGTGCCGATGTCCAGGAACTGGCGGATGCCGCGCTCGCGGGCCACGAAGGTGACCGTGCGGATCAGGTAGACGCGGGAGGCGCGGGCCATCGTCTCGATGTTGGGGGCGATCTCCCGGTAGGCGTCACCGGCGATCCGGTCGACCTCGTAGTTGTCCTTGCCGCCCATCCAGTAGTTCCAGATACGGGCCGAGTGCGGCACCGTGGTGTCGATCTTCGACAGGGCTTCCTGGTCGGGGGTGGGGTGGCCGTCTGGCATGGGACTCTCCTGCCTCACATCGCGTGGTCGTCGCTAACCTATCGTCAACTGTGCTTCCTCGCCCACGAGTTGGGACGGGCGGGAATCAGGTGCCCGGATGGGGCGGCCCGTCTCGCCGACCCGGACGGTCACGACCGGGACATGCTGGGCAAGGGTGTCGAAAGCGCGGGCGTAGGCGATGGCGGCCTCCGCCGCCTCGGTGTCCTGCTCGTCGCCGGGCCGGTGGTCCCGCTCGCACGGGGTGTGGTCCGTCGTGGTCAGGTGGAGCATGGCGCCGTCGCGTTCGGCCACCGCCTCGGCGAAGTCGAGGGCCTGGATCCAGGTGACCCGGGACCGGCCGCGGCGCAGCGGTCCGTGGATCAGCTCGGCGATCAGGCCGCTGTCGACGGCCAGCCGGTCCGGACCGGCGAGGAGTTCACGGTAGGGCAGGGCCGGGTCGAGGTGGTGCAGGCCGGGCGGCATGTGCCGGATCTGGAAGCCCAGCCGGGCCAGCCCGGCGATCAGACGGGCCCGGCCCGGCCCCTCGTGCCCCTCGATGATCAGGGTGCGGTAGCGGGCGAGTGGGGACGGCGTGGTCATCCCCGCCTCTCGGGAGCGGCCCGGTCGGGGCGGCCGGCGTGTCGGGCGGTCGGCCTGGCCGGGCCGGGGACACGAGGCGGCGTGCGCATGCCGCTCCCTTCGGGTGGTGCGCCTGCGGGTGTGTGCCCGCCCCCGTGCGGACGGGGTTCCCCAGTGTGCGCGGAGGCGGCGGGTGCGGGGAGTCCGTACGGGCGTTGTCCGGTTGTGCGGGCGTAGTGGTGGTGGGGGCGCCCGGCTCCCCCGCGTCCGGTCAGGCGATGAGGAAGTCGGCCGCTCCGGCCTTGGCGCCCTCCAGGAAAGCCACCATCTCCTCGCGCGAGTAGACGAGGGCGGGGCCGTCGGGGTCCTTGGACTGACGGATGGCGACACTGCCGTCGGGCAGGCGCTTTGCCTCGACGCAGGAGCCGCCGTTGGTGCCGCTCCAGGGCTTGCGCCAGCCCTCGGCGCCCAGTTCGGGCGCGGGCATGCCGCTGTGTACGGGGCCTTCGGGTGTCCTTGCCATGTGTCACAACTCCTTGCGTAGTGCCGCCAGGATGTCCCTGGTCCGGGCCACCGGTTCCGCCTGCACGGACATCCGGTCGAGCACCTCCAGGTAGGTCACGACGTCCGCGGGCTGGTCGACGTACTGGGCGCCGGCGAGGCCCTCGGTGTAGACGATGTCGGGGAGTTCGGAGAAGCCGAAGCGGAAGTAGTGGAAGGGCCCGTACGCGCCGGGGTGCGGTCCTGCGGCGAAGCGCATGATCTGGATCCTGATCTTGGGTCGCTCCGTGGCCTCGACGAGCCGGTCGATCTGGGCCCGCATCACCTCGGCGCCGCCGACCGGCCTGCGCAGCACGGTCTCGTCGAGGATGGCCCAGATGGCGGGCGCCTCGGGCTTGACCAGCAGGTCCTGGCGCCTGAGCCGTAACGCGACCCGGCGGTCGACGTCCTCGGGGCTCGCGTTGGGGAAGCCGACGCGCATGAGCGCGGCGGCGTAGTCGTGGGTCTGCAACAGGCCGGGGACGTATTGGGGTTCGTAGAGACGGATGACCTGGGCTTCGCTCTCCAGGCTCACGTATGCGCTGAACCAGTCGGGCAGCACGTCGCGGAACTTGTGCCACCAGCCGGGTTGGTTGGCCTCCCGGGCGAGGGAGAGGAAGTCCTCGATCTCGGCGCCGGAGACCCCGTAGGTGCGCAGCAACTCCTTCACATAGGGGATGCGGAGGCCGACCTCGGCCTTCTCCATGCGGCGGACCGTCAGCGCGGTGACCTCGATGGCGCGGGCGGCCTCGTCGAAGGAGACTCCGGCCTGCTCCCGTAACTGCCGGAGCCGCTTTCCGAGAACCATGCGCAGGACTGTGGGAGCCGCCGGGGCGCTCCCTCCGACGCGGGTCTCGCTCACGTGCAACCTCCCGGGGCGGGATTCACAGCGTGCAGTGTGCCACGCGTTCCGTTGACAAGGACAGGTCCTCGCGGTTCATTCTGAAATTATCAGAACGCCGGTTGCGGGCTGAGCTGTTCGGCCACCATAGTGATCGAGTGACCTGGCGCACACCGCGCGCAGCGTCCCTCGAACTACTCCGGCCTGCCTCGGAGTTGGCGCATGGGCGGGCACGGGTTCAACAGCAGCGCGCCGACACGATGCGACTCCTGGATGGCCGCCGTGACCAACGGATTAGCAAGGAACCCGGTGAAATCGCCCGCTGGGCCCAACAAGCCGCTCGCGGCGGCGTTGAAGGAGGCCGGCTGTTCGTACGCCTCGCTCGCTCTCCGGGTCAATGAGCTGGGCCGCTGCCAGGGCTCGGAGACCAACTACGACAAGGCCTCGGTGACCCGCTGGTTACAGGGCCAGCAACCGCGGGGCAACACGCCCGAGTTGATCGCCGCCGTCCTCGGTGAACGACTGGGCCGTGCCCTGACTCCGGCGGATCTCGGCTTTCCACTCGACCGGGGACGGCCGGTGACGGGGCGGGCGCTGATGTACGGGGAGAACGTGTCGGAGACCCTGCACACCCTGGCCGAGCTGGGCTCGACCGACATCTCGCGACGGAGTCTGCTGGGTTCGGTGCCGTTCGTGCCGGGCGCGCTGACGAACCCTCAGCGGGCTTGGCTGCTGTGGCTGGTGGAGAGCCGCGACACCCCGCGGCTCGCGTCCGTGTCGGGCACCGGGCCGGTGGAGCAGGTCCACGCGATGATCCGCATGTTCGACGAGATGGACAACCAGTACGGGGGCGGCGGGGTCCGCACCAGCATCGTCCAGTACCTGACCACCGAGGTCATCCCGATGCTGCAGCAGCGTGGCAGGCCCGCCAACCAGCGGCGCGAGCTGTTCGCCGCCGCGGCGCGGCTGGCCGCCATGGCGGGCTGGAGTTCGTACGACGCCGGGGAGTACGGCCTGGCGCAGCGGTACATGACGCAGGGGCTCAGGTTGTGCGCGGAGGGCCGCGACCATGTACTGGGCGGGCAGATCCTGGCCGGGCTGTCGCATCTGGCGACCAGTCTGGGCCGCCCCGACGAGGGGGTGGCGCTGGCGCGGGCCGGTGTCGCCACGGCCAAGGACGCGGGCAGTCCGCTCGGGCTGATGCGGCTGCACGCCATGTCCGCGCGGGGGCACGCGGCGCTGGGGCGGCCCCGGGAGACCGCCGAGGCCCTGCGTGCGGCGGAGCGGCAGCTGGCCGCGAGCCGGGGCGCGGCCCAGGAGTCCCCGTGGGTGCGGTTCCTCGACCATCACTATCTCCAGGCCGAGTCGGCCGTCTGCTTCCGTGATCTGGGCCTGGCCGCCCAGGCCGAGCACACGGCGAGCGAGTCGGTGCGCGCCCACGCCGACCGCCGGCGGCGGCAGGCCATCAGCCGGTCCGTACTGGCCACGGCCCATCTCCAGCAGAACCGCCTCGACGAGGCCGTCGCCACCGCCACCGAGGCGCTGGAGGCGCTCAGCGATGTGCACAGCGAGCGGTCCATCCAGGCCCTGCGCGACTTCCGGGGGCGGCTCGCGGCCCGTCGGCACGAGCCGGTGGTGCAGGAGTTCGAGCGCCGTTCGCGGGTGGTGCTGGGGGCGGCGGCCTGAGGGGCGGCCGCGGCCGGTCCACGGGCAGCCTCAGCGGCTGCGGTACGGCGGCCAGTTCGCGCCGCCCGTACGAGGACTGCGCGGCGAGCACGCTGTCCGGGGCGGTGGCGTCGCCGAGCAGGTCCCGCTGCCAGAGCACGCCGAACAACCGCCGCGGAGCACCGGCCGCCCAGCCCGGATGGATGTCATGGACAGGACAGAGCAGCGGACTGAGGATCTGTCAGCGCCCCCCGGAGTTCCGTCCGCCGACGGGCCTGTCACGCGACCGTCTCGCAGCCGGTGCCGTCTGACCCGGCGGGCAGGTACCGGGACCGTTCCACTGAGGTGAGAGCGCGGCCGGCGGCCTCGCAGATGTCGCGGACGGCGCCGTCCGGGTCAGGCAGGTCGACCTGCCACAGCCCGACCGTGCCGCCCGTACCGATGGCCAGGGTCCGTCCGTCCGGGCTGAACGCAACTACCGGATGGGATCGGGTCGGCAGGGTCATCCTGGGCAGGCCCGTGGCGAGGTCCCACAGGCGGACTCGTTCGGCGCCGCTGACGGCCAGGGTCCGTCCATCGGGGCTGAAGACCGGCGGCGCGTCCCCACCCTCGACACGCAGGCTGTTCCGGAGCCGGCCGGTGCGCACGCTCCATGTCTTCAGATCCGTGCCGCTGAGGGTGGCGAGGGTGCGCCCGTCCGGGCTGAACGCGAGCGTCAGCGAGCCGCGGGCACCGGGCTGGACGACGCGTTCGACGCGGCCGGTCGCGGCGTCGAACAGCGTGACCCGGTCGCCGCCGGACCCTACGTCGACGACGGCGAGTGTGCGGCCGTCCGGGGTGAACGCGACCGTCCTGACTGGTCGGCCGCGGCCGACGGTGCGGAGTGTGCCGGTGGACAGGGACCAGATCCTTACCCGTCCTGCCGTGTCGACCACGGCAAGCCGGGCCCCTCCGGGGCTGAAGACCACCATGTCGACTCCTCCCAGCGCACGGCTGCGATGAAGGCGCCCCGTGGCGATCTCCCGTACCTCGACCAGTCTGTGCCCGACGACCCGGGCGGCCAGGGCACGTCCCGTCGCTCCGAACCCGACGGCACCGTCGCGGGAAGCTGTCGGAGGCGACTGCTGCCCCCGTGGTGCCGGGCCGGCGTCGAGCGCCAGCACGGCTTCGCGGTCGCCTGTTCCGGTGTCCCACAGCTGCACCGTCCGGCGGCCGGGCGGACCCTGCTGCACCGCGCCCACCGTGTGTCCGTCCGGGCTGAAGGCCAAGTCGGACACATACGTCCCGGCAGGGCCCCGCAGAGTGGTCACCGGGCGATCGCGCCCGACACGGTGGACGCGGACGCCGGTTTCCACGGCGCTGCCGGTGACCAGGGTGCGCCCGTCCGCACTCAGGACCGCTTCCACCCTCCCCCTCCGGCGGTGACCGGTGGTCACGGTGGCCCGCACCTCGCCGGAGGCGGTGTCCCACACGCGCACGGTGCCTCCGGCCCCCGGGACGGCGAGGGTCCGGCCGTCGGGAGTGAAGACCACCTCGTTCGCACCGCCTGGAGCAGCCCTGAGGGTGCGCCGTACGCGGCCGGTGGCCACGTCGCGCAGGTGCACCACATCGTCGGCCCGCGTCTCCGCGTACGTCCGGCCGTCGGGGCTGAGAGTCACCGCCCCGCCCGCGGTCCGGCTGTCGTGGCCGGACCGGGTGCGGCCCGTGACCGCGTCCCACACCCGCACCCTGCCACCGGGGCTCACCGAGACGACGGTGCTTCCGTCGGGGCCGAAGGCGACCGCTCGCGGATCGAGATGGCCGGTGAGGCGGTGCCGCTCACGGCCGGTGGTCACGTCCCACACACGTACGGCCGACGGCGACGAGGCGGCCACGGCCCGGCCGTCGGGGCTGAAGGCCATGCCGCGTACCGCGCCGTCGGGGACGGCCAGGGTTCTCAGTTTCCTGCCGGTGACGGGGTCCCACAGGCCGATCACCACTCCGGAACCGGTGGCGGAGGCGACGGCGAGGGTGCGTCCGTCGGGGCTGAACTCCATGCCCCCGCCGTTGTCGCGGACGATGAGCGTCAGGCGGAGCCGGCCACCTGGCAGGTCCCAGATCCGCACACCGCCGTCTCCGCTGTGGGCGGCGACGGTGCGTCCGTCGGGGCTGAGGGCGAGGGCATGCACGGGTTCGGTGCCACCGGCCAGGCGGTTACGCAACGGCAGTGCCGCGGCGGCGAACAGGGCGGCGGACGCTTCCCGGGTGGGACTGGTCCGGTAGGCGTGGACGGCTAGCAGGGCGGCGAGGTCGGGTTCGGAATCGAGCAACGCATTTGACCGGGCCGCCAGTTGACGGGACTCGGCCAGGTACTGGGCGGCGACCGCGCTCTGCCACTGCCCGACGGCGAGGCCGGTGGCGACGAGGGCGAGGCACAGAGCGGCGGTGACCGCCGTGAGCAGCAGTCGGGACCGTCGCCGCCCCTTCCGTTCCTCTTCGTGTCCGGCGTCGAGGAAGGCACGTTCCCCGTCGGTCAGCTCTCCTCGCGCCGCGCCACCGAAGTGTTCCCGGGCGGCGGCGAGTCGGCTTCCGCGCCACAAGGCGCCCTGCTCGCATCCCAGTTGATGCCAGGTGTGGGACGCCTCGGTCAGCTTCCGGTGCAGGCGGAGGCGTTCGCGGTCCTCCTCGATCCACTCGCGCAGGCGGGGCCAGGCCGTGATCAGTGCCTCATGGGCCATCTCGACCGTGTCGCCGTTCAATGTGAGCAGCCGCGCCCGGGCGAGTTCCTCCACCACCCGGGCGGTGTCGTCCCGACCCGCGGCGTCACCACCCGTGCCGGGCAGTTCGGCGCGTTGGACGGGCCGGCGAGTGTCGGGCGTGTCGTCGCCGGGAGCCACCAGGCGCAGCAGCACCCGGCGGGCGGCGGCCGCCTGGTCCTCCGTGAAACGGCCGTGGACCTCCTCGGCGGTCCTGGCGATCGCACCGTCCAGGCATCCGGCCGCCTCGTACCCCGCCATGGTCAATGTCCTGCCTCGGCGGCGGCGCCAGGTCTCCAGCAACGCGTGGGACAGCAACGGCAGTCCGCCCGGCGCGTCGGCGACCTCCCCGACGAGACGGGCGGTGAGGGCGCGTTCCACGGACAGTCCCGCGGCCCTGGCCGGCTTGACGACGGCATCGCGAAGTTCCGCCTCGTTCATCGCGCCGGCGAGGAGGTTGGCGTCGCGCAACGCGTCGGCGAGGTCGCGGTGCTCGGCGCAGCGTCCGTAGAAGTCACCGCGCACCGCGAGCAGGACGCGCAGGCGGCTCTCGGGCCGTCGGGCCGTCAGCAGCAGTTCGACGAAGCGGGCTCGCTCGGTCTGGTCGTGGCAGAGGGTGAATACCTCTTCGAACTGGTCGACGACCACGATCGTGTCCCCCGCACCGTCGTCGGACGACTTCGCCGGTGACAGGAGGGGGGCATGCCTGTGGGCGGGCCGTTCGCCCGGTGTCAGGATCCGGATCGCGGCCGGGCGGAAGCCCGGTTCCCGGGCGTTCCGCAGGACGGGGATCAGACCCGCCCGCAGCAGGGAGGACTTTCCGCTGCCGGAAGGCCCGAAGAGCGCGGCGAACCGCCGGCGGCGCAGCAGGGCGACCAGGTCGGCGGTGAGCTGCTCCCGGCCGAAGAACAGGCCGCTGTCCCCGGTCTCGAAGCGTGCCAGCCCCCGGTACGGGGAGGGTGATCCGTCGTCCTCCGGAGAGCCGTCACCGGCCGCCTCCCGCACCGCCTCCTTCCACCGGGCCTCCCATTCATCGAGGTCCCCACCGCACGCCTCCGCATAGGCGAGGGCCACCGGCAGCGTCGGCAACCGCTCGCCCGCCGCGGCCTGGGACAGCGTGGTCACCGAGTAGCCCGCCCGCCGGGCGAGCGACCGGTAGGTGATGCCGTCCGCCTCCGCCCTCAACCTGCGTAACCCGTACGCGAACCGCTGCACCGGACCAGCCGCCGGATCCACCGGCACCTCATGACGCCCCGCCACGCCTTCCCCCTCCCGGCCGCTCCGGTTTCAGAAGCGGCCCCGCTCCCCTGGCCTGGCCTGGCCTGGCCTGGCCACACGGACGACGCACGCACCCGGTTCATTGTTCGGTCGCCGTCGCAGTGCTGCCGAACAATGATCCAGCCGTTGAACTCGGTGACGTCGCATCCCGACCTCACCAGAAGGAATCTCCCTCCGCACATGGAATCCCCATCTGCCGTCCCGGCCGCACGGACACCATCACGCTCGGCAATAAATCTTTTACCTAAAGTCACCACACTGGAGGGTCCAGCCCGGCTGGGCTGGCTTGACGCATTGCGAGGTCTCGCCGCGCTCGTCGTGGTGTTCGACCACGCGTCGTACACCTTCATGGCGGACTTCCGGCGGGAGGTGATGCCGCAGTTCAATGCCGGCCGCTACGGGATCATGGTGTTCTTCCTCGTGAGCGGCTATATCATCCCTGCGTCGCTCGAACGTGTGGGCTGCGTGCGGACCTTCTGGATCGGGCGCCTGTTCCGTGTGTATCCGCTGTGGGCCGCCGTCGTCACCGCCCTCCTCGCGCTTCAGCTGTCCGGCCTCGCACCGTTGCGTGACTTCGGCGGGCAGAGTGCGATCGCCGTGGCCGCGGCGCACGCGACGATGCTCCAGGAGTTGCTCGGGACGCCGAATCTCCTGCTCGTGCTGTGGACGCTCTCGTACGAGATGTCCTTCTATCTGCTGGTCGTCGCTCTCTTCACGGTGCGCCTGCACCGGCGGTCCGCGGCGGTCGCGGTCGTCCTGGCCGGACTCGGCGCGGCGAGCGTGGCGGCGGGGGTGTCCCTGTCAGGTTCTGCGCTGTCCGGCCTGGTCGGCACGGGGCCGTTGATCGCGGCCGCTTCGACCACCATGGGGGTGGCCATCTGCTGCGCGAGCGCCGGGTCGCCCGTACTCCGTTGGTTCGGGGGCCTGTTGGGCGGTGTGCCGGCACTCGTCCTGGTCCCGTTCAACGGCACGGTCCCGCTCTGGGAGGGGCTGACGATCCTCGCAGTGATGTTTCTGGGCACCGCCTTCCACCGTGCCGAGCACGGTCGGAGCACCTGGCTTCTGGCGGCAGTCACCGCCACCTTGGTCGTCGCCTGTGCCGTGTGGAGCGCCTATGGGTACGGCGACGGCGGCCACTTCACACGGCGCGGCTGGATCGCCGCGTTCCTGCTGGCTGTGCTCTCCTTCGCCGTCGGACTGCTGTTCCGCCGCCGACGCGTGCCGAGGCTGCTGACCGGACTGGGCACGATCAGCTACTCGGTCTATCTGGTGCATCCGCTGCTGCTGGCCGTGATCGACGGCACGATCGGCCGACGGCGGCAGGACAGTCTCGCACTCGTCGTGGCCTTCTACGCCGTGCTGCTGCCCCTGTGTCTGCTGACCTACCGTTGCGTGGAGGCGCCGAGCCAGGCCGTGGGCCGCAGGGTGGCCGGCCGGCTGCAACCGCCGTGACCTGCGCTCGGGATGACGTCGCCTCACCGTACGGGGTGCGCGTGCCGGCGGCCCGGGATGCGCATCGGGCCCGGTGACACGGCGTTGACGCGGACACGGCCGTTACCGGGTTCGCGGGCGAGGGATCCCGGGGGGGTGGGGCACAGCCCGCGCCACTACTCGCCCGCACCTGCACAACCCCTCCACCACCTGGTGTTCTGCGGGGCCGGTGCTGTTGTCTTCGACAACAGCACCGGCGGCCGTCAGCGGCCGCCCCGAGCACCGAGGAGGAACCCGATGACGGCAGTCCGTGTCCGCGCGACCCGCCGGCGGATCCCTGCCGCACTGGCGCACGACCCCGGCTGGAGCGTCCGTACCGCCCCGTCCGGCGGGGCGGCCCCGGGGGCGGACGCGGTGATGCTGCCTTGATCTCGCTCCAGAGGTCCCGACTGGTCCGCATGGCGGTGCCCGCGCGTGCGTCGTGCGCCGCCGGGGTGCGGCGCATGGTGGCCGCGCATCTCGCACGATGGGACCTGTCCGCGATCGCCGACGACGCCGTGCTCGCCACGGACGAACTGTTCGCCAACGCGGTCCGGCACACGAGCGCCGGCCCCGCCGACACCATCGCCGTCACCGTCGAATGCTCCGAGCGCGCACTACGCGTGACGCTCGCCGACCCCTCGCCCGCACGGCCCCGGCCCAGGGCGGTGGACGCCACCGCCGAATCGGGGCGCGGGCTGGCCATCGTCGCCGCGCTGGCCGACGACTGGGGCACCGATCCGCCGGACGCGGGCGACGTGGGCAAGCGCGTATGGTTCTCCCTCGCCGTACGGGAGCCGATGTGAGAGACGCCCCGACCAGGGAAGACGCCCCCCGCACCACCGCTCCGCCACACCGGGTCCTGGCCGCCGAGCTGGTCCGCAGGGCGGAGGACGAGCGACGGCTGGCCCACGAGGCGCGGTCCGCCCCGACCGTCCGGGCCCGCGTCCGCATCGCCGAGTGCCGGGCCGGCAACGCGGACGCCCTCCGCGCGATCGTCGCCCGGCACGGCTGGCCCACCGCGGCCCTCGTCGGAGAGCCGGCCTCGACGGCCGCCCTCATGATCCTGCTGCACTCCCCGGACCTGGGGTTCCAGCTGACCTGCCGCGATCTGATCGCCGAGGCCGTCGCGGACGGCCGCTGCCCCGCCGTGCACCACGCCTATATCGCCGACCACTGCGCGGTCGAACTGGACCAGCCTCAGTTCTACGGCACCCGCATCAATCCCGGCACGCTCTTCCCGTACCCGATCCGCCACCCCGAGACGGTCGACGAACGCCGCCACGACGTCGGGCTCGGCCCCTTGGCGGAGCACCTGCGGGCCGTGCGGTTGGGGGCGAGCGGGGTGTCTTGAACGTCGCATTCCACCGGATCGGCCGGTGTCCGGGCGCGTGTGCCCGCGCGCGGCCCCCCGCCGGGGCGTGTGTGCCCGCGGCGCGGGTCCGGCCCGGCCCGGATGCGGCGAGCCCGGGCGAGCCGACGAGGGCGGGTGCCGGAGCCCTGTGCTCTCGGGTGCCCGAAGGCGTTGCGCACCGGCCTTCTGCTGCACCGTGGCCGCGATCCCATGGCCGACGCTCCCGAGGAGGCGCCCGCGGAGCGGTTCGCCGCCTCCGGACGGCCCGGCTGCCGGAGGAGGCATCCGTCCCCGCCTCGCGGCCGATCAGGGTCGAGACGGGGAGGACGCTTCTCCGTCCTGCCGAACCAGGCAGGAAGGTTCGGCAGGCACGGATCAGCGGGCCGTCGGGCCGTGTGCTTCCCCGCTGACCGAATTCCCTTCGCGCAGCCGCGCGGCAGGCGTTATGGTGCGCCGATGTCTTCGATCAAGAAGTTCCAGGTCACCTTCGACTGCGCGGATCCCGAGCGTCTCGCCCGCTTCTGGTGCGAGGTGCTGGGGTACGTCGTACCACCGCCGCCGGAGGGGTTCGCGACGTGGGACGATTTCGACCGCTCCCTGCCACCCGAGCGACAGGGGCAGGGGTTCGCGTGCAGCGATCCCACAGGCGTGGGCCCGCGCCTGTACTTCCAGCGCGTCCCCGAAGGCAAGGTCGTCAAGAACCGGGTCCACCTCGACGTGCGGGTCGGCACCGGGCTCGTGGGGGAAGAGCGCCTGGCCGCACTGGAGGCCGAGTGTGCCCGGCTGGTCGCGCTCGGCGCGGTCCGCGAACGACTGCTGCGTGCCGACGGCGTCTATGAGTCGTGCATCGTGATGCAGGACATCGAGGGCAACGAGTTCTGCCTCGACTGAGCGCCGACGGCTCGGGCGTGCCGCGTGACCGACGGGTGGCCGACGGGGCTTCGCGACACGCCCCCGGAGGCTCAGCCCGCGGCCCAGCCCGTGTAGAAGAGGCCCAGGCCGACGATCACGCAGATGCCCTGGATGGTCCAGAAGCGGACGACGACCAGGACTTCGGACCAGCCCTTGAGTTCGAAGTGGTGTTGCAGCGGGGCCATTCGGAAGACCCGTCGGCCGGTCAGCTTGAACGAGCCGACCTGGATGATCACGGACAGGGTGATCAGCACGAAGAGTCCGCCGAGCACCACGAGCAGCAGCTCGGTGCGGGAGCAGATGGCGAGGCCCGCCAGGGCGCCGCCGAGGGCCAGTGAACCGGTGTCGCCCATGAAGATCTTGGCCGGTGAGGTGTTCCACCACAGGAAGCCGAAGCAGGCTCCCATCAGCGCGGCGGCGACGACGGCCAGGTCGAGCGGATCGCGCACCTCGATGCAGGAGGCGGGGTCGGTGAGTTCCATGGCGTTGGCGCAGGAGTTCTGGAACTGCCACAGACCGATGAAGGTGTAGCCGCCGAAGACCATGACGGACGCGCCGGTCGCCAGTCCGTCCAGACCGTCGGTGAGGTTCACGCCGTTCGACATGGCGAGGATCATGAACAGTGCCCAGACGACGAACAGGACCGGCCCGATGGTCCAGCCGAAGTCCGTGACGAAGGACAGTTTCAGCGAGGCGGGCGTCTGGCCCCGCTCGTCCGCGAACCGGATGGCCAGCACGGCGAAGACGATGCCGACGACGAGCTGGCCGGCCATCTTCGCCCCGGCCCGCAGACCGAGCGAACGCCGCTTGACGATCTTGATGTAGTCGTCGAGGAACCCGACGACGCCCATGCCCGCCATCAGGAACAGCACCAGGACACCGGGATAGGTGGGGCTCTCACCGGTGAGGATCTTGGTCAGCGCATAGGCGACGAGGGTGGCCAGGATGAAGGCGATGCCGCCCATGGTCGGAGTGCCGCGCTTGCTGGCGTGCTCGCGGGGGCCGTCGTCCCGGATGTACTGGCCGTATCCCTTGCGGGCCAGCAGCTTGATCAGCAGCGGTGTGCCGATGAGCGTCAGGAACAGGCCTATGGCCCCGGCGTACAGGATCTGGTTCATGGGTCGGCGGTCTCCCCCTCGGCCTCACTCTGATCGGCGACCGCCTCGTCGGACTCGCGGGCTGTCACGGACGACACCCTATGCCGATGCTGGATCTTCCCCGGCCGGTGGGTAGTTGACCGTCCGGCCCGTCGCGGCGCGACCGCGGGCAGCCGACACGGGACCGCGGTCGACGACGTGATCGGCCGGTGTGACCGGCCGTCAGCGGGCGGCGGATTCGGCTTGGGACGCCGGACGTGGAGCTGAGAGACTGCGCGTCATGGCCTCGCTCACTCCCGCACGCGCCCTGCTGATGCTCACCACCGGGCTGACCTGCCTGCTCATGGCGGGCGGCGCCCTGATCGGCGCGTTGCTCGGCGGCGGCGTCATCGCGCTGGGCGCGGCCGTCTGCGCGGGTCTCGTGGGCATGGTGGGATCGCTGATCGTGCGGCGGCGGGCGATGGCGCACTTCGCCATGGCGCAGCGTCAGGCGGGCCAGCGGGGGTACGCCGAGGGGATCGCCCACGGCGTACTCATCCATGTGACGGCGTACGAGGCCGCCGTCTTCCCCCGCACCGGGCCGTCCGGGGTCTCGCCCGAGGAGCGGGAGGCCCGGCGCACCATCGCCTATCGGATGGCCGCCCTGGACGAGGTGCCGCAACGGGTGCGGCTGGCCGCGGCGGACGCCCTCGCCCTGTTGGACAGGACCGATCGCGAGGGCGCCGAGGAAGCGCTGACCCGGCTGGCGACGACCGTGCGCCAGGAGTACACCCGGCCCTGAGGCGCGGCCCGGGCGAGCGGCCGTAGGCGCGGCGCGGCCACTGAGCCGCGCCCGCTTCCGGACGCCCGCCGTCCGCTCGCCCGGAACGCCTTTCGTCCGGAACGGCCGTCGCTCGGAACGGCCTTCGCCCGGAACGCCGCTCGTCCGGAAGCGGGCGCGGCTCAGTGGCCGCTGATCGCGCGGGGCGTGTAGGGCCGCTCCAGTTCCTCGATCTCCTTGTCGGTGAGGGTGATGTCGAGGGCGGCCACGGCGTCGTCGAGGTGGTGGGGCCTGGTGGCGCCGACGACGGTGGAGGGCCACAGGCGCCGGTAGGCGGGCCGGCGCAGCGGTCGGGTGTCCATGGCGAAGCGGCGCCGGCCGCCGCGGGGCGCGGCCCCGGGTCGTCCTCCGGGGCGGTGTCGTCGCCGGTGCTCCTGGTGGTGTCGCGGAGATCACCACCGGCGGGACAGCGGGTCGGGTTCCGCCGCTGTCTCACCTGCTGTCGGCACCGCTTCGGCCGCCGGTCCCACCGCCGTCGCGAGGCACCGCGCCCGGCTCACGCCCCGGTTCCGCCCCGGTTCAACGCCCCGGTTCACGCCCCGGTTCACGCCCCGGCGATCAGCATGCCGCCGAGGACGAGCATGGTGACCGCGACCAGGCCGTCCAGGGCGCGCCATGCCTCGGGACGGGACAGGAAGCGGCTGAGCAGCCGGGCGCCGAACCCGAGGGCCGCGAACCAGCACAGGCTCGCCAGGGCCGCGCCGATGCCGAAGGTCCAGCGCAGGGGGCCGCGGTCGGCGGCGATGGAGCCGACCAGGAACACGGTGTCGAGGTAGACGTGGGGGTTCAGCCAGGTCAGCGCCAGACAGGTGAGGACGGCCCGGCGCACCGAGCCCTCCGTTCCGCTCCCCGCCCGCAGCGCGTCACCGGCGGGCCTGAGCGCGCGGCGTGCGGCGAGGATGCCGTAAACGACGAGGAAGCCGCCGCCGACGAGGGCGACAGCGGTGAGGGCGGCCGGCCAGGCGACGACCACGGCGCCGACCCCGGCGACGCCGAGCGCGATCAGCACCGCGTCGGACAGGGCGCAGATCGCCACGACCGCGAGCACCGCGTCCCGGTGCAGTCCTTGGCGCAGGACGAAGGCGTTCTGGGCGCCGATGGCGACGATGAGGGAGAGGCCGGTGCCGAATCCGGCGCTGAGGGCGGTCATTTCGCTGAGCACAGGGTCGACGCTAGAAAATTCCGCGCCATGCGTACAGCTAAAGATTCTTACGTATCATTAGCAGTGGTGATGCGCTCGTGATGTCCCAGCTTCCGCTCGATCTCGTCCGGACCCTGCTCGCCGTGGTGGACGAGGGCACGTTCGACGCCGCGGCCGGTGCGCTGCATGTGACGCCGTCGGCGGTCAGCCAGCGGGTCAAGGCCCTGGAGCAGCGCGTCGGCCGGGTCCTGCTGATCCGGGAGAAGCCGGTGCGGCCCACAGAGTCCGGCGAGGTGATCGTCCAGTTCGCACGCCAGCTGTCCCGCCTCGAACACGACGCGCACGCCGCACTCGGCATGACCGGCGCCGGGGAGGCGACCCGGGTGTCGATCGCGGTGAACGCCGACTCGCTGGCGACCTGGTTCCTGCCCGCCCTGACCCGGGTGCCCGAGGAGCTGCGGCCCTGTTACGAGCTGCTCCGCGAGGACGAGCAGCACACGGCCCGGCTGCTGCGCGAGGGGCTGGTGATGGCCGCGGTCACCTCGGCGCCGGACGCCGTGGCCGGCTGCTCGGTCCGGTCTCTCGGGCTGATGCGGTACCTGCCCGTCGCGGCTCCGGCCTTCGCCGGGAGGTGGCTCGGCGCCGGATCGGACGCGCCGCTGGAGGAGCTGATCGTCGACGCGCCGGTGGTGTTCTTCGACCGGCGGGACGAGTTCCAGGACGCCTTCGTGCGGGGTCTGACCGGGGGCCGTCCGGCCTCCGCCCGACGGCACTACGTGCCGACGTCGGAGGGCTTCGTCGACGCGGTGGTCACGGGGATGGGCTGGGGCATGGTGCCCGCGACCCAGGCGGAGCCGTTGCTCGACGCGGGGCGGCTGGTCGACCTCGCGCCGGGGCGGGCCATGGCCGCCCCGCTGTTCTGGCAGCAGTGGAAGCTGGACTCCCCCGCGCTGACGGCCGTCGCGGAGGCAGTCGCCGCCGGGGCCGCCGAGGCACTGGAGCGTGCCTGACGGCCGCGGCGTCGACGGGGGTCAGGCTTGGGAAAGGGATCAGGCCTTGAAGGGGATCATGCCTTGAAGGGCCCCTCCAGCGCCGCCCATTGGAGCAGCATGATGGTCTTGGCGTCGGCGATCTCCCCGCTGCGGATCATCTCCAGGGCGCGCCGGAAGGGCAGTTCGACGAGTTCGATGTCCTCGCCCTCCTCGTCGAGGCCGCCGCCCTCGTGAGTGCGGGTCGAGGGGCCGTACGGGGCGGCGAAGAAGCTGACCCGCTCGGTGACGGAGCCGGGGCTCATGTAGACGTCGAAGACGTGCTGGATCTCGCCGATGGTGTGGCCCGTCTCCTCGACGGCCTCGCGACGCACGGCGACCTCGGGGTGCTCGTCCTCCTCGTCGAGCAGACCGCCCGGCGTCTCGACGAGCATGCCGTCGGGGTGGCCGTTGACGTACACGGGATAGCGGAACTGCCTGGTCAGCAGGACGGTTTCACGCTCGGTGTCGTAGAGCAGGACGGTGGCGCCGTTGCCCCGGTCGTGTGTCTCGCGCTCCTGGGTGATCCAGGTGCCGTCGGTGTGCTGGTAGTCGAAGGTGGTGGTGCGCTCCACGTACCAGTGGCAGGACAGCAGTTTCACGTCCCGCACCCTGACCCGTGGGTTGCCGGTGAGGTCGAGGCCCGTGCGGTCGAGTCCGGTGCGGCCCCGGCGGTCGGGGATGTCGACACCGACGTTCTTGTTGGTCATGTCCGCTTTTACCATTCCGGTCGAGGCCGTGCCAGGCACCTCAATTGCCCTGCACCGCGCGTCGCTTGGCGGAATCGGACACTCCGGGCCAGCATGCCCGTATGAAGAGCGATCTTTTCTCGAACGAGCACATGGTCCAGCCGGCGTACGCCCCGGGAATGACGGTGCAGAACGCCAAGTCCATCAAGTACGCCGTCAACGGCGAGATGCTCGCACGGCAGGGCGCGATGATCGCCTTCCGGGGGAACCTCCAGTTCGAACGCAAAGGCCAGGGCGTGGGCGGCATGCTCAAGCGCGCGGTCACCGGGGAGGGCCTGGCGCTGATGGCGGTGCGGGGTCAGGGCGAGGCCTGGTTCGCCCACGAGGCGCAGAACTGCTTCATCGTCGACATCGAGCCGGGTGACGTGTTCACCGTCAACGGCCGCAACGTGCTGTGCTTCGACTCCACGCTGTCGTACGAGATCAAGACCGTGAAGGGCGCCGGTATGACCGGTGGCGGGCTGTTCAACAGCGTGTTCACGGGCCAGGGCAGGCTCGGGCTCGTCTGCGACGGCAACCCGCTGGTCATCCCGGTCTCGCCGCAGCTCCCGGTGTTCGTCGACACGGACGCGGTCGTGGGCTGGACGGCCAACCTGCACACATCGCTGAACCGGTCGCAGTCGTTCGGCTCGATGATCCGCGGCGGCTCCGGGGAGGCCGTGCAGCTGAAGCTGGAGGGCGAGGGGTTCGTGGTCGTACGGCCGAGCGAGGTGACGCCCCAGGCCCAGCAGCACTGACCCAGAGGCGAGGAGGGAGCCCACCCCCGGAGCGATGTGCACCACAGACCCATGATCGAACAAATTTTCTATTAGCGGGGTAGGCTGGCCGGTATGGCCATGCACCTCCAGGGCTCCCTCTTCGACCAGTCCGACGATCTCCGCCTCGGCCCCCTCGACGGGCTCCGCCGGCGCGAGCTGGGCGCCGGGGCCTGGATCGATCTGCTGCCCGGCTGGCTCACCGGCGCCGACGCGCTGTTCACCCGGCTCGCCGGGGAGGTGCCCTGGCGGGCCGAGCGGCGGCAGATGTACGAGCAGATGGTCGACGTGCCCCGGCTGCTCGCCTTCTACGGCGTCCACGACCGGCTGCCGCATCCCGCTCTGGAGGAGGCCCGGGACGCGCTCTCCGCGCACTACACCGAGGAGCTGGGCGAACCGTTCGCCACGGCCGGGCTGTGCTACTACCGCGACGGCCGCGACAGCGTGGCCTGGCACGGCGACCGCATCGGCCGGGGCGCCCGGGAGGACACGATGGTGGCCATCCTGTCCGTGGGGGACCCCCGCGATCTGGCCCTGCGGCCGCACGGCGGCGGGGAGACACTGCGGTTCCCGCTGGGGCACGGCGACCTGGTCGTGATGGGCGGCTCCTGCCAGCGCACCTGGGACCACGCGGTCCCCAAGTCGACACGGGCCGTGGGTCCACGCATCAGCGTCCAGTTCCGGCCGCAGGGCGTCAGGTAAGGGCGTGTACCGAACGTGCCCGGTGAGAGTGGTGGAGAGCCTCGCCCATGATCCAGAATGACCCGTGATCCAGAATGACCGGATGGTCAGGCTTGAGACTTCCCGTTTGATCCTGCGTCGCCGGCGCGAGGAAGACGTTGCGCCCATGGCTGCCGTCAATGCCGACCCAGAGGTCATGCGGTGGATCCGTGACGGCAGCGTCCGCGAAGAGCAGCAGACTCGCGACGGCGTCCGGGCATGGGAGAGCGAGTGGGAGTCGCAGGGCTTCGGCCTGTTCGCCGTGGAGATCCGTTCCACTGGCGAACTGGCCGGGTTCACCGGCCTTTCGGTGCCCCACTTCATGCCGGAGGTACTGCCGGCGGTCGAGGTCGACTGGCGGCTGGGACGTTCCCACTGGGGGCGGGGCCTGGCCACCGAGGCGGCTGCGGCCGCCGTACGGTTCGGGTTCGAGGAGCGAGGGCTGGAGCGGATCGTCAGCATCACCCAGGTGGGCAACGCCGCCTCCGAACGGATCATGACCAAACTGGGGATGCGTCCGGTCCGTGAGACCGTCAATCCGACCTACGGGCGGCGAGTACGGGTGTTCGAGTTGTCGTCGGACCAGTACACGCTCGACGTCTCGCAGCCCTGACCAACCAGCCGTCACCGGTAATCACCCCCGGGCCGTCGGGGCCGCGCCCGCGCCACGAAACAAGATCATCACCCGGCCGAGGCCCACTTTCGGCACACGCCCCAGGTGATGCCCGTCGGGCGCACCCCGCCGCCCGGCCTGCTCCGGGAGGGCGAGCGCGCGGGACCGCCAGACGGCGGTAGAGCTGCGGCGGTACACACCGGCAGCACCGGGGAGTGCCGTCGGCCGAGGAGGGCGAACATCCGCTCCGGCGGGAGACGGACATAGCGCTGGAGGCTCTCGTACAGGCCCGCGGGTCCGCCGCCGATGCAAGCGATCTTCGCACTCACTCCCGTTTTGCTGCACAAAGCGATCAATTGAGCACGAAGAGTAGCCGCGCGTGAACGGTCCGGGTTCGCGTCACTTTGCACGCGTGACTCCAGCCACTGGAATCGCACCGCCGCCGCAAGATCATCGGCGGATGCCGCCCCATCGGGCGGAATATTTCCCTCCACACCCACTCGGAGGTGCGTCGCAGCAAGATCATCTTCGTTCAAGCTTGTACGACATTTACTTAATTGTCCGGTTCGCAGCCAACCGGCTTCCCGGGATTTCTTCGGTGATCCACTCGGTCGATAGGCATGAGGCGTCAACGAATCCCCCTTCCCGGAAGGTCTTCGCATGTCTGAGATCACCCGTCGTCATGTCCTCGGAGCCGGAGCCGCGGTGGCGGTGGCCGCGACGGCCGGCGCCGCCGCCCCGGCAGCGGTCGCCGACGACCACGACCACCACGGCGGCCCCGCCGCCTTCGACGAGGTCTACCGCGGGCGCCGGATACAGGGCAGGGCGGCCACGGGCGGCGGTCACCACCACGGCGCCGGATACGCCGTGTTCGTCGACGGGGTCGAGCTGCACCTGATGCGGAACGCCGACGGCAGCTGGATCAGTGTCGTCAGCCACTACTCCCCCGTGCCGACCCCGCGCGCCGCCGCGCGCGCCGCGGTCGACGAACTCCAGGGCGCCCGTCTCGTCCCCTTCAACTGACCGCACCCGCACCACGAGCACGACCAGCACCACGAGGAGCCGCGCACCCATGACCGTACGCAAGAACCAGGCCGCCCTGACCGCCGACGAGAAGCGACGCCTCGTCGCCGCCTTCATCGAGCTGAAGCGCTCCGGCCGCTACGACGCCTTCGTCACGACGCACAACGCGTTCATCCTCGGCGACACCGACAACGGCGAACGGACGGGCCACCGTTCGCCGTCCTTCCTGCCCTGGCACCGCAGATTCCTGCTGGAGTTCGAACGGGCCCTGCAGTCCGTGGACCCCACCGTCGCCCTGCCCTACTGGGACTGGACGACCGACCGGACGCCCCGTTCCTCGCTCTGGGCACCGGACTTCCTCGGCGGCACCGGCCGCAGCCGCGACGGACAGGTCATGGACGGGCCGTTCGCCGCGTCCACCGGCAACTGGCCGATCAACGTGCGCATCGACGGACGCACCTATCTGCGCCGCTCCCTCGGGAGCGCGGTGCGGCAGCTGCCGACGCGGGCCGAGGTGGAGTCCGTCCTGGCGATGCCGACGTACGACATGGCGCCCTGGAACAGCGCCTCGGACGGGTTCCGCAACCATCTGGAGGGCTGGCGGGGCGTCAACCTCCACAACCGGGTGCACGTCTGGGTGGGCGGCCAGATGGGCACCGGGGTCTCCCCCAACGACCCGGTCTTCTGGCTGCACCACGCCTACATCGACAAGCTGTGGGACGAGTGGCAGCGCCGTCACCCCGGCTCGACGTACCTGCCGGCGGCCGGCACACCGAACGTGGTGGATCTCGACGAGACCATGAAGCCGTGGAACGACACGACCCCGGCCGCGCTGATCGACCACACCCCGCACTACACCTTCGACACGGCCGGCTAACCGGCTTCGGTCGGCTCCGCCGTACGGCACTCGGGGTGGCCCCAGCCCTGGTCGTTCTTGGCGATGGGCTCGCCCGCCGCGTACGAGCGGCCGCACACGCAGCGGCCGGGGAACTTCGCCTTGATCGTGCGGGCCGAGGACGACCCGGCCCGGCCGCCGGACTTGCCGGGCCTCTTCTTCGCGGGGGCCCGGCGGACCGGGACGGTGTCGGGTGCGGCCGGGGGCTCCGGGGAGCCCAGCTCGCTGCCGGCCGCCTCCTGGACGGTGGCCGCCTGGCTCGCCGCACGGTCGGCGAAGTCGTTGAGGCGGTCGCCGTCGACCTGGTGGGCGGGGACGTAACGGAAGTCGACCGTGCGGCCGGCGAGCAGCTCGTCGATACGGACGACCAGTTCCCGGTTGGCGACCGGCTTGCCGGCGGCCGTCCGCCAGCCGTTGCGCTTCCAGCCGGGCAGCCACGTGGTGACCGCCTTCATCGCGTACTGCGAGTCCATCCGGATCTCGATCGGTACGTCCGGGTCGGTGGCGGCCAGCAGCCGCTCCAGCGCGGTCAGTTCGGCGATGTTGTTGGTGGCCCTGCCCAGCGGGCCGGCCTCCCAGCGGGAGGGGATCTCGTCGTCCTCGGCGACCACCCAGGCCCAGCCCGCTGGTCCGGGGTTTCCCTTGGACGCTCCGTCACAGGCGGCCACAACACGTTCCGGCATGGCGTCGATCATGCCATGTGCGGGGGTGTGGGCCCGTCCACGGGCCCCGCTCCCCCCGCCGCCTCGTGCGGGCCGCTCAGTCCACGGCGGTCAGCTTCGGCATCTCGCCCTGGGTGTTGGTGACGTCGATGACCGAGAACGAGGCGCCCTGCGGGTCGCTGAGCGCCGCGAAGCGGCCGAAGGGGGTGTCCATCGGGCCGAAGCGCAGGGTGCCGCCCAGCTTCGTGGCCTTGGCGACCGCGTCGTCGCAGTCGGCGACGGTGAAGTAGACGTTGATGTACGACGGGACCTCGGGCGGGAAGTCGTCGGTCATCTTCATCCGGCCGATCAGCGGCTCCTCCCCCAGGTCGAAGACGCGGAAGTCCATGCCGGGTTCGTCGGGGTCCTCCATCTGCCGGGCCCGGTAGCCGAAGACCGCCGGGAAGAACGCGTCGGACTTCTCGACGTCACGGGTGAAGATCTCGGCCCAGGCGTACGCGCCGGGCACGCCCATCGCCTCGAAGCCCTCGTGGACGCCCGCCTGCCAGACGCCGAAGACGACGCCTTCCGGGGAGCGGGCGAGGAGCATGGAGCCGAAGTCGCCGACCTGCATCGGATCCATCAGCAGTTCTCCGCCGTTGTCACGGATCCTCGCGGCCGTGGCGTTCACATCGGAGGAGGCGAGGTACAGGCACCAGGCGGACTGGCCCTCCTGTCCGGGCATCGGCGGGACGACCGCGGCCACCGCCTTGCCGTCCGCGTACGCCTGCGTGTAGTTGCCGTACTCGGAGGACGCCTCGCCGAACGTCCAGCCCAGTACGTCGCCGTAGAAACTCTTGGCCCCCTCGATGTCGCCGAACATCGCGTCGGCCCAGCAGGGAACTCCCTCGGGACGTGCGGCCATGACTGCCACTCTCCTCGGTTCGACGGGTGGTTTCCGCGGATCTCACGCTAGCCAGGGGCCGCCACGATCGCGCGCCGAACGGCGCAGACCGCGTCGGATCGCTTCGCCGGAGACCGGGAGCGCCGAGGCGGGACCACGGCCGTGGGTCTTCTGATAATTTCAGCGACGCTCGCACTCCTGTTCACTCGACTCATCAGGTGCGCCCCATGCCCGGCCGACCGCTCCGACGTACGGCGATGCCGTGCGCCCGCGGCCGGTGGGCGTACGCCGTGGCTGTCGTCTCGCTGGCGCTGGCCGCGTTCGTGCTGTCCTGCGTGGGCTCGCCCCCGGGTGAGGGGTCGCGGCGGACGGGGCCGGCATTCGTCGGTCCGGTGTTCGCCGCCCCGATGCCGGCCGAGGCGTCGGTCGTCGCGGCGCGGGCCGACCACGCGGACCACGATCCCTGCGAGCAGGGCCCCGGGCACGACTGCCACTCCTCCGACCCGCGGGCCGTTCTCGGCCATCCGCCGCTGCCCGGCGCGGACCACGCCACCGTGCCCTGGCAGCCCGCCGCCGTGCCCGCCCTGTCCCAGCGCGACCCTGCCAGGGCCCCCGGGCGGACCCGCCCGCCCGATCTCCACGAACTGCAGTTGCTCCGGGTCTAGGCCGCCGCGCCGCACCGGAGACACCGAAGACGACTCGCAGCACCGCCTGCCCGTGGAGGGCACGGCGGGGAGAAGGACATCCCGTGGCTACATCCAAGGCGAAGGCCGGCAGGACCCCCAAGGGCAACAAGGAGAACGCGAAGAGCAGGGAGGCGGCGCGGCGCGCCCGTGTCGAGGAGATACGCAGGACCGAGCAGGCCCGTGAGCGGCGGATGCGTCTGATCACGCTCGGCGTCACCACCGTGATCCTCGCCGGCCTCGTCGGCGGCGGCTGGTATCTGATCGACGCCGCCCAGGACAGGGAAGCGGCGAAGGCCGCGCCGGTCGAGGGCGTGAAGAGCTGGTCGAAGCTCACCCAGAACCACGTCGACGGGACCGTGGACTACAAGATGAGCCCGCCGGTGGGCGGCGACCACAACCAGGTGTGGGTCAACTGCGACAAGCAGGTGTACACCAAGGCCGTGCCGAACGAGAACGCGGTGCACGGGCTGGAGCACGGCGCCGTGTGGGTGACGTACAACGACAAGGCGGCGAAGGCGGACGTGGAGTCGCTGTCCGACCTCGTGAAGAAGACGTCGTACACCTTCATGAGCCCGTACGAGGACCAGTCGTCGCCGATCGTGCTGAGCGCCTGGGAGCACCAACTGAAGGTGGACAAGGCGTCCGACCCGAGGGTGCAGAAGTTCCTCGACAAGTACGTGCAGGGCGAGCAGACGCCGGAGCCGGGTGCCGCGTGCTCGGGCGGTATGACGCCGTGAGGTGACCCTGCGCGTGAACTGAGCGAGAGCGAGGGGCGTCCGGCCGGGCCGGGCGCCCCTCGTGTCCGATGAGGGGCTTCCCCCTCGGGCCGGGCTGTGCTTGCCTGGGGAGCCGTTTCTGTGGCCGGGGCGGGGGTTGCGTATGCGCAAGCCGTGGATCGTGGGAGTGGCGGTGGCGGTGCTGTGCGCACTGATGCTCGGCGGGTGCGGGGATCCCCGGTCCTCGCCGGACGAGGCGCCCTTGTCGCCCTCGGCCCCGGACGCCTCGCCGACCACACGGCAGCGGGCGGCCACCGCTTCCCCCGGTGCCCCCACCCCGAAGCCGGCACCCGAGGTGCTCTACCTCGGGGACTCGATCGCCACGGAGAACCAGAAGGTCCTCGGCGCGCTGCTGAAGGACGAACTGGACGCCGGGTACACGAGCGTCCCCTACTCCGGCACGACGCTGTGCGACTACCTGGAGGGCACCACCGACCGGTCACTCGTACCGGCCGCCGACAAGGCGGCGGCGCTGGTGCGGCGGCTGCGTCCGGACTACGTGGTGCTGCAGTTCTGGGGCAACGCGTGGGACTACACACCGTGCATGGACGGTGTCACGTACGGCGAGGACCGCACCGGGTACTTCTCCCGGTACGCGGCCGCGGCCGAGCGCCTCACCGAGCAGATCGCGGGCGCGGGCGGAACACGCAGGCCGACGATCGTGTGGGTGCTCCAGGGGCCGGACCCGGTCACACCGGACCGGATCCGCCGGGTGAACGCGCTGTACGAGAAACAGGCCGAAGCGTCCGGTGACATCGTCGCCGACGCCGGCAAGGCGGTGAGCCCGGCCTCGGGACGCTACACCTGGGCGCAGTACCTGCCGTGCACCGCGTACGAGCGCGCGCACGCCGGCTACTGCACCCGGCCGGACCAGGACCGCACGGCCGTCCACCACGACAAGGACCTGCTGCACTTCTGTCTGGCGCCCACGACGTCGAAGCCGAGGCCGTGCCCGGTCCGCTCCCCCGGCGTCACGAGGATGGCCCGGGAGATCACCCGGGCCATCGCCGAGGCGCGTTCCTAGGGACTCGCTCGCCGTCCGGCCCGGGGTCATGTCAGGAGGGTGGTTGGGTGAGTCACGCTGCTTCCGCGTCGCGAGGGTGTGGTGTTCCCCGGTGGGAGGCCCGGCCGGGGGGCCGCCCACCAGGGTGAGGGCACCTGGTGCGGGCACCGGAGCGGGGTGCCGGCTACCGGGTGCGCCTGGTCGTCACTCGCCCGCGTAGGCCTTCTCCAAGGCGGCGACGTCGAGCTTGCCCATCGTCATCATCGCCGCGTTCGCACGAGCCGCCCGCTGCGGATCGGGGTCGCCGATCATCTCCATCAGCCGGGTGGGGATGACCTGCCAGGACACCCCGAACCTGTCCTTGAGCCAGCCGCAGGGGCCCGGCTCCCCGCCGCCCTCGGTGAGCTTGCTCCAGTAGTGGTCGACCTCGTCCTGGTCCGCGCAGAAGATCTGGAAGGAGATGGCCTCGGTGAACTTGAACTCCGGGCCGCCGTTGAGCGCGACGAACCGCTGGCCGTTGGCCACGAACTCCACGGTGAGGACCGAGCCGGCCGGGCGGGGGGCACCCTCGGGGTAGTGGGTGACCCGGCCCAGCCGGGAGTCCTTGAAGATCGAGACGTAGTGGGCGGCCGCCTCCTCGGCCTGGTCGTCGAACCACAGGCAGGTGGTGAAACCGTCGCTGGACATGTGCGCCTCCTCGGGCGGTGTTTGCTGTCACCCCTGTCGACCGATCCTCTTCCGGAAACTCATCGGTGGCGCGGGCACGAGTTGCGGCGGACATCGGCGACCGGCCTGACGCTCTGCTGTCGGCGAATCTGCCGGAGGCAGAGAAAGGCCAGGTGAGAGACGGTCCCCGGGGAGAGTTGAGGCAGGCGGCCAGGGTGGCCGCGTCACTCATCTGGAGGACCGCATGACTCCACCGGTCAACGGCTGGGCCCCGTCGCTCGCCCCGCGCGCGGCGGAGGGCGACACCGCGCCCTCCCGCTTCGACGACCATCTCGCCACGCAACTGCTCGGGCAGCGGATCGTGTTCCTCGGCACCCAGGTCGACGAGGTCTCCGCGAACCGGGTCTGCGCGCAGTTGCTGCTGCTGTCGGCGGAGGACCCGCGCACCGACATCAGCCTGTACATCAACAGCCCCGGCGGCTCGGTGACGGCGGGGCTGGCCGTCTACGACACGATGCGGCTGATCCCGAACGACGTGTCGACCCTGGTCATGGGCTTCGCCGCGAGCATGGGCCAGTTCCTGCTGACCGTGGGCACCCCCGGCAAGCGCTTCGCACTGCCCAACGCGCGGATCATGATGCACCAGCCGTCGGCGGGGATCGGCGGCACCGCCGCCGACATCGAGATCCAGGCGGAGAACCTGCAGTTCACCAAGCGGGCCATCGAGCGGATCACCGCGGAGCACACCGGCCAGACCCCGGAGACGATCGCCGGGGACGGCGACCGGGACCGCTGGTTCACGGCCGAACAGGCCAAGGAGTACGGGATGGTCGACCGGGTCGTCGAGTCGCTCGACGACGTCCGCCCGGCGACGTCGCGGCGACGGATGGGACTGCAGTGATGGGGACGTACACGATTCCGAACGTGGTGGAGCGGACACCGCAGGGCGAGCGCTCGTACGACGTGTACAGCCGCCTGCTGTCCGAGCGGATCATCTTCCTCGGCACGGAGATCGACGACGGCGTGGCGAACGTGGTCATCGCGCAGCTGCTGCATCTGGAGTCGTCGGCGCCGGAGAGCGAGATCGCTGTCTACATCAACTCGCCGGGTGGATCGTTCACTTCGCTGATGGCGATCTACGACACGATGTCGTACGTGCGGGCGCCGATCTCGACGGTCTGCGTGGGGCAGGCCGCGTCCACGGCGGCGGTGCTGCTCGCGGGCGGGGACCCCGGGCGGCGGTATGTGCTGGAGCACGCCCGGGTGCTGCTGGGGCAGCCGGCCAGCGGGGGCAGCCGCGGGACGGTGTCGGACCTCACCCTCCAGGCCAAGGAGATGGCGCGGATCCGGGCCCAGGTCGAGGAGGTGCTGGCCCGGCACACCCACCATGACGTGGCGGACCTGCGGGCCGACATGGACCGGGACAAGGTGTTCACCGCGGCGGAGGCGGTGGCGTACGGGCTGGCGGACGAGGTGTTGCGTCGCCGGGTCGTGTGAGGGTCCGCCCGCGTGGTTCCCCGCGTCCCCGTGGGGGCGCGGGGACACCCGTCAGGCCGCCAGGCACAGGCCGTTGTACGGGGAGCCGGTGGCCGTCGTACGCCGGGGCGGGGCCGTGGGTGTGCGACGCGTCGGGGCCGTGACCGTACGGCGCGTCAGTTCGTCCCCGGCCAGGGACAACAGGTCGCCGAGGCCGAGGCCCAGGGCCTGCGCGGCGGCCGCGAGGACCTCGGACGATGCCTCCTTGCGGCCCCGCTCCACCTCGGAGAGGTACGGCATGGAGATCCGCGCCGCGTCGGCCACGTCCTTCAGGGTGCGTTCCTGGGCGAGCCGCTCGCGCCGGAGCACCTCGCCGACGAGGTCGCGCCAGAGGGGTTCGCGCGCGGGCGCGGCGCCGGGCGCGGGGTCCGACGCCGGGGCGGGGCCGGGTGCCGTGGGTGTCCGCCGCTGCCCGGTCGGGCGGGCCGTGGAGGCCGTCGCCGGGCGCAGCGGGATGACGCGGGCTTCGTTCGACGCTTGTTGGCTCACCCGTTCAGCCTAGAAGTCCTGAACGGGACCGGAAGGGCGAGGAGTTCCGCCCTGAGGGAAATCGGGGCCCGGCCCGGGAACGAGCCCGGTGACACCGGCCCGATCCCCCGGGAGTCCTTCATCGCCGGACGACGCGCGAGTCCGTCGTCGCGGTACAACCCTCGTACCCCATGAGGTGTCAAACAGGGCGCCGGACAAGGAACGGGCCCTTTCCGGACACCCCCGCGCTGCCCGGCCGATTCCTCACCTGGGAGCCGTACATGCGCAAGAACCGATCGGCCGCACTCGCGGCAGCGACATTCCTTCTCGTCTCGGGCGCCGCGATCGTCACCGCGCCCTCGGCGTACGCCGGGGTGCCGGGAAGTACGCGGGCCGGTGACCGCAACAGCGACTTCAACGGGGACGGATACGAGGACGTGCTGGTCGGCGCGCCGGGTGCCACCGTCAGTGGCAGGAGCGGGGCGGGTCTGGTGACCGTGCAGTACGGCTCGGCCAAGGGCATCGGCACCAGCGGTGCGGCCCGGTTCAGCCAGTCGACGGCGGGGGTCGCGGGCGCCGCCGAGGCGGGCGACGGCTTCGGCGGGGCCGTCGCGACCGGCGACCTCGACGGTGACGGCTTCGACGACGCCGTCGTCGGTATTCCCGGCGAGGACCTCGGCACCCTGAAGGACGCGGGCGGCGTGGCCGTCCTGTGGGGGTCGAAGGCGGGGCTCAGCGGCGCCGCGAGCAGCCGGCTGGAGACCGAGGAGCCCACCGCGGGTGAGCGGTTCGGTCTGGGGCTGGCCGCCGCCCGCTTCACGGCCGAGACCGACGGCGACATCCTCGCTGTCCTGGACGGGTACGACCTAGAGCTCTTCGCGTACGACGACTCGGAGTCCGGTTCGCTGAGCCGGCAGTCCACCCAGCGGCTCGGTGCGCAGGCCGAGCCCCGCCGTATCCAGCCCAAGTCCCTGACCACGGGCGACTACGACAAGAACGGCTTCGCCGACCTCGTCGTGTCGGGCCTGAGCGTCGGTGACGAGCCGGGGCACGGCTGGTCCGCCTACCTGTCGGGGAACGCCGACGGGCTGAAGTACGAGCGGGACATGCGCGGCGGGCCGGTCGCGGCCTCCGGCGACCTCGACAAGGACGGCTACGACGACCTGGTCACCGGCGAGCCGAACTCGCCGGACGACGCGTACGGCGAGACGATGACCGGCGGCCTGGTCGGGGTGCGGCTCGGCGGCCCGGACGGACCGGCTCAGGAGCCGGACTGGTGGGTGCAGGACTCCCCCGGTGTACCCGGGGTGGCCGAGCCCGGTGACGGCTGGGGCTCGGATCTCTCGGTGGCGGACACCGACGGGGACGGCTACGCGGACGTGGCGATCGGCGCCGCGGGCGAGGACATCGGCACCGTCCGGGACGCGGGTGCCGTCTGGGTGCTGCGCGGCGCGGCGTCCGGACTGACCTCGTCGGGGGCGAAGTCGTGGGACCAGAACTCGGCGGACGTGCCGGGCGCCGCCGAGAAGGGCGACAAGTGGGGCGCCCAGGTCCGGCTGACCGACCCGAACCGCGACGGCCGCTTCGGACTGCTGGCCGCCGCCCCCGGTGAGAACACCGGCGACGGGCACATCTGGGTGTTCTCCGCGGGTGCGGGCGGCGTGACGGCCTCCGGGTCGTGGACGTACAGCGCCGCCACCCTGGGGGCGCCGTACGTGGACGCGCTGTTCGGGGCCGCGATCGACGAGTGAGCACGAGGGGCCGCGCCCTCCGGACGGGCCTCCCGCAGGCGTCACGGGAGGCCCGGGCCGGTCAGGTGCCGTTCGACGGGGGCGAGCTGAGGAGGGGGGCGGACTCGCTCGTGGTGCCGGCGCCCGGTGGGGTGTCCTCCGTCTCGGGGGTCTGCGGCTGGGGCTGCGGGGGGACGGAGGTCGAGTTCTCCGGTTGCGACGGGCTCGCCGAGGACGGGCTCGCCGAGGACGACGACGGGCACGGACTGGTCTTCTCGTCCGGCGTGGCACCCTTCGTGGGCGGGCACGGCTCCGGCGACTCGGTGGGCGGCGTCTCGGAGAACGAGGTCGACACCGACGGGGAGGGCTGGTCGACCGGCGGGTTGGACTTCTTGTCCTTGCGACCCGTGTCGCCGGACTCACGGCTGAACCAGTCGTCCTGGTCGGGGTCGTACAGGATGAACACATTGATGATCACGGTCGAGCGCTCGATGACCACGACGTTCTGCGGGCTGTACGACGGCCAGGAGTCGCCCTTGGGCTCGGGTGTGGTCTTCAGCGCGACGGGCGGTTGGAGCGGGTTGCCGCAGGCGCAGCGCACCCGGGGGACGCCCCGGTCGTCGACGAGCACGGCGGTGCCGGCCTGGAGGACGGCCTGGTAGGAGGTGGCGGCGCCGTCCCGGTAGCCGTGGTTGGTGACACGGGTGTCCATACGCAGTTGCACCGGGGTGAGCGAGCGCAGATAGCCGGGCACGTCGGACGCCTGGATGCCGACGACGGACGCGAACGCCTGGTTCTTGGCGGGGACCGCCTGGAGGTAGTCGATCTGCTTCTCGACGTCGCAGCTGGCGGTGTTGCGGGTGCCGCCGTAGAGGCCGGGGGCCGAACCGTCCACGGCTCGCGTGACGTTGGCGGGCTCGGACGGGGTCGGCGAGGCCGAGGGGGTCTGCGGAACGGAGCTGTCCTTCGCCGTCGACTTGGTGAACGGGTCGGGGCCCGACTTGCCCGCGGCCTGGAGGAAGACCTCTCCGTCGCCGTCGCCGCCCGAGCCGCCGGTGCGGGTGAGGACGACGGCCAGGACCACGGCGACGACGGCCGCGGTGGCGATGAGGGCGATACGGGGAGCCGACCGCCACCAGGGGTGCCCGGGCCTGCCGGGCCCCGGCACCGAGCCGCCCGAGCCACCGCCCGGGCCACCGCCCGGGCCACCGCCCGGGCCACCGCCCGAGCCACCGCCCGGGCCACCGCCGCCCCCGGTCCCTCCGGGGCCCGAGGCGTCGCCGGGCGGTCCGGGCGGCACCTGGCCGCTCGGCCGCGTCGGACCGGTGGGGGGCGGACCGGGCTGCGACGGCCCGGACAGCGGGCCGGAAGGGGGCCCGGTCGGGCGGCCGGAGGACGGTTGTTCGGCGCTCACGGGTCTTCTCCCGCCGTAGGGATTCCGCGGCTCTTCGCGCATGTGCTGCCGCTTTGTTCCACAACAGGCCCATTGTGTGCCGTGGTCCCGCTCCGCCCGCAAGCCGAGCCGTCACCGTCCGTCCGCCCGGCGCGCGGAGTGCCCTCGCCGTGCTTAGCGTGGCAAGGGTGAGTCCTCAGACCCTGCGTTCTCAGCGGACGGCGCCCGAGCGGGCGGTCGCCCGGCACGGCTGGCTCCAGGCCCTCGGCACGGTCCTCGCCGGGCTGGTCGTGATGGTCGTGACGGCCGCGCTGGGTCTCTGGGCGGCGGGTGCGACGGATCTGCCGGACAACGCGTTCCCGCGGGTGGTCGCGGCCACGGTCGTGACGGCGGTCGGCGGCACCATCGAGCTCTCGGGCGGTGCCGGGGCCATCGCCGAGACCCAGGCCGGACTGACCGTGATCCCGCTGTCGGTGACCCTCGCCGGGGCCCTGGTGATCGCCGCCGGTTTCCTGCGGCCGCTGCGGCACCGCGCGGTCGCGGGTGCGGCCGAACTGGCGGGCTGGGCCGTACGGATCGCCGTCCTGTGGCTCGCGGCGCTGATCGGTGTCTCGCTCGGCGCGCGGCAGACGTTCGCGATTCCCCTGGGTGACGTCGGGGACTTCCTCGGCACCTCGGCCGACGTGGGCTTCGAGACGGACGTCGCGTCCACCGTCTTCTTCGGGTTGCTCTGGCTCGCCGGGGTCCTCGTCCTCGCGTTGCTGGTCTCGCGTGCGGCACCGCTCCCACCGCGGCTGGTGCGCTTCCAGGAGTCGGTGCGTCCTGCCGCGTACGCCATGGTGGTGCTGCTGCTGGGGTACGTGGCTCTCGGACTGGTCATCGGGGTGGTGGTCGCCGCCACCCGGGGGCACGCCGCCGAGACGGCCGCGGTCATCCTGCTGGGCCTGCCCAACGTCGTCTGGCTGACGTTCACGATCGGGCTGGGCGCCACCTGGGACGGTCAGGTCGAGGGGCCCTTCGGGCTGCCGATGCCGCAGCTGCTCGACCAGGTGCTGCGCGGTCCCGACGTCTCCGAGCTGAATCTCGGTTCTCTCGCCGCCCACGACGACAGGGTGTGGTGGCTGGTGGTGGTCAACGCCGTGCTGCTGCTGGTAGCCGCGTTCGTGATGGCGGCCCGCTCCCCGGCCCGGGTGCGGCTGTGGCAGCACGCGGTGCACATGGCGGTCGCCCTCGTCCTCACCGTTCTGATGATCTGTCTCGTCGCCAGGATCTCCGCCCATTACGGCCTGTCGGTGATCGGCATCGGCGACCTGGGCGGCGATCTGGGCGGGGAGGTGTATCTGCGGCCCCGGCTGTGGTCCGCGCTGGGATTCGCCGCGCTGTGGGGGCTGGTGACCGGCTTGGCGGGCGGGCTGCTGGCGAAGGGGGTCCGGCGGCGGGGCGAGGTCGACGGCCCGGGGTGAGGCGGCGTGATCGGGACGGGTACGGAAGGGGCGGGCGCCGTACGGCGCCCGCCCCCGGGCCGGACATGGGGCTCGGTCAGACCGTCACCGGCCGGGTCGGTGCCGGTGCGGCCAGGCGGCCCGAGCGGTGCAGGCCGTGCACGGCGGCCGCGCAGGCGAGGCCGAGCGCGCACAGCGAGACCCACGGCAGTGCGGGCAGACCCGCGTCGCGGGCGGCGTCCAGGGCGGCACCGGTGAGGAGGTTGCCGACCGTGATGCCGATCCCGCAGACGGTGTTGTAGAGCCCGTAGTGCGTGGCGACGAGCCGGTCCCCGGAGAGACGGACGATGGTGTCCATCTCGAAGGGGTACGCGATCATCGTGCCGACGGCCAGGAGCAGTGCGGCCAGCGCGGGCGGGACGGCCGCCGACAGCCACCGTCCGGCGCCGGGCCCCGGTACCGGCAGCGCGGCGGTCAGCAACAGGGGGACGAAGGCGACGCCCATGACCGCCAGTCCGCGGATCAGTGCCTGACCGGGCTCGTATCGGGCCTTGCACCAGGCGGTGACCCGGGTCTGGCCGAGGATCGTGCTGAGCCCGGAGACCGCGAAGAGCACCGCCACCGCGGCCGTGCCGAACTCGCCGTCCCCGCCGAGGCGCCGTACCTCCAGGGGCAGGGCCAGGTAGACCTGGAAGGTGAGGACGTACGAACCGACCATGGCCAGGGAGAACAGCAGGAAGGCACGGTTGGCCAGGATGCCGCGCCATTGGGCGAGCACACTCTCCCGGTGGTCACCGCCCCGCTCTCCGCCGTCCTCCCGGCCGCGGGCGGGCAGGGCCCGGATCTGCACGAGGGAGAGCACGGCGAAGATCCCGGCGGCCGTCAGGCAGGTGACGCGGAAGTCGACGCCGGTGAGGACCATGCCCACCAGCGGGCCGAGGAGTATTCCGGCCTGGTAGAAGACGTTGAACAGGGCGAACGCCTCGACCCTGCGCTCCCCGGCCTCGGCCGCGAGGTAGGCGCGGACGGCGGGGTTGAAGAGCGCGCCGGCGAGGCCCGTGGCCGCCGAGGCGGCGAGCAGGGCGGGCAGCGAGTCGACGAAGCCGAGCGCGGCGAAGCCGACGGTGCGCAGGACGCATCCGGCGACTATCAGGGGTTTGTAGCCGAGCCGGTCGGCGAGGGTGCCGCCGACCACGAACATGCCCTGCTGGCTGAAGTTCCGTACGCCCAGCACGAGTCCGACGATCCAGCCGGCCAGGCCGAGCGTGCCGGAGAGATGGGCGGCCAGGTAGGGCATCAGCATGTAGAAGCCGAGGTTGATGGTGAACTGATTGACCATCAACAGCCGGACGGCGCGGTCGTAGGTGCGCACCTGGGCGAGGGTGCCCTTCACTCGGCGGCCTCCTCCCACGTCGCGGAGGCAAGGGTGAGGGGGTCGACGACGTCGGTGCAGCGGGTCCAGCGGTCGACCTCCTTCTCGTCCGCGCGGCCGATGACGTCGGGTTCCAGCGGCGGCGGCCCGTCGAGGAGGCCGTGCCGGGCGCAGTACTCGTCGTCGTACACGGTGTCGAGGTAGCGCTGCGGTCCGTCGGGGAAGACCGCCGCGATCCGGGTGTCGGCGGCCCCGGTGCGGGCCAGCCAGCCGGCGACCAGTGCGACGGCGCCGACACTCCAGCCGCCGGTCGCGTAGTGCGAGGCCGCGAGGCGGCGGCAGGTGTGCACGGCCTCGTTCGGGGCGACCCAGTGGACTTCGTCGAAGGTGGCGTAGGCGACGTTGCGCGGGTAGATGCTGGAGCCGAGTCCGCGCATCAGCCGGGTGCGGGCGGGCTGGCCGAAGATGGTCGAGCCGATGGTGTCGACGCCGACGATCCGGATGTCGGGGTACAACTGGCGCAGCACCCGGCCGATGCCCGCGGAGTGCCCGCCGGTGCCGACGCTGCACACGAGGACGTCGATGTGGCCGAGCGCGGTGGCGAGTTCGAGGGCGAGGGGGGTGTACGCGGCGGTGTTGTCGGGGTTGTTGTACTGGTCCGGGCACCAGGAGCCGGGGTGGCGGTGGAGCAGTTCGGTGACCCGGTCGCGACGGGCCTGCTGCCAGCCGCCCGTGGGGTGGGGGTCGGTGACGATGTCGACCTCGGCGCCGTAGACGCCGAGTAGGCGGGTCATGGACGGTTCGAGGCCCGGGTCGGTGACCAGGGTGACGGGGTGGCCGTGGACCATTCCGGCGAGCGCCAGGCCGAGGCCGAGAGTGCCGCTGGTGGACTCGATGATGCGTGCGCCGGGGCGCAGGTCGCCACGTGCGCGGGCCCGTTCGACCATGTAGAGGCCTGGCCGGTCCTTGATGCCGCCGGGGTTGAAGCCTTCCAGCTTCGCCCAGAAGCCGTGCCCGGCCGGGGTCAGCGGTTCGGAGACGCGCAGGAGTGGCGTGTTGCCGACGAGTGCGGGGAGCGCCGAACCGCCGGATGGGGTGCGGGGGTTGGCGGGGCCGCCTGGTGTGGTGCCGTGCGTGGGGCCGCCGGTGAGGGATGTGGCGGTCGTGCCGGTGGTCGTCTTGGTGGTCGACTGCATGTCGTTCGCTCTCGCTGGACGATGAACGGATGGGTGGTCGTCTCGCGCCGGGGTCACGGGCCGGCGGACGGATTCGGTCGTCCGGTCCGCTGTTCGCTGGTCCTGGCGCGGCAGCCGGTGCGGGGCCGGCCGCGGGCGAGGGGTCTAGATGCGCCACCGGGAGGTGCGGACGAGGGCCGCTCGGCCGCTACGGGCGTGCCGTCGGCTGTGCGGGCGACTGCGCCCCTGCCATGGCGGGCGCGCGGCGATCGCGGCGCCGGTGAGCAGGGGTGCCGTGCCGGTCGCGGAGGGCTGGTCGGACGACTGGGCGGCGGCGCGCAGGAAGCCGGCCGGCACGCACTCCTCGGCCGTGTGGTGGTCGTGGGGGCCGTGCGGTGTCTCGTGCCCGGAGGAGGCCTCCACCGCCGTCAGGACGGTGGAGGCAGGAGTCGGCGCCGGTGTCCGACGGGTCTGGTCGACCGGTCCGTGCGCGAAGGCGCACAGCACGACCGTGATCAGCAGGCAGCCGCGTACGAGGGCGGCGAGCAGCCTCGGCCATGGCGAGTCGGCCCGTGCCTCGCCGACGTACGAGGGCATGGGGGTGCGTGGGGGCACTGGGGGTCCTCCGGGCGCCCGTCGGCGGCGGTGAGGCGTGGCCTCTGGTCAAGACACGCCGGACCGAGCGACGGGCGGTGGTGGTGATTCGTGAGGGGGCAGGTCGGGCGGGAGGGGACCCGAGGCCTAGATCTGCCGGACCGCCAGTGATCTCAGGGTGGCCGACGACTGGTCGGCGAGCCGCGCTGCCCCGACGTGCCGTACGGTCGGCGCGCTGCCGGGAGCCGCCGCTTCGCCGATCGACGCCGCGCATCGGGGCTGGGTGAGGGCAGGTCCCTGGTTGGGCTGCGCGGAGGCGCAGTGCTCGGCCGGGTGGCTCGCAGGGTGGTCGCCGTGACCGTCACGGGGTCCGCCGAGCGGGGCGGCCGCCGCGACGACCGTGTGGGCGGGGGAGTCGGCGAGCTGGTGCTCCGACGCCGTGGGGACCGGTGCGACGGCGCCGGTCACCAGGTGTCCACCGGCGGTTTCGGGGGTCGCGCCATGCATGAGCACGACGGCGAACAGCACCACGGCGAGGCCGAGCAGACGCGGCAGCGGGCCCGCGGAGACGCGGACCCGACGCATACGTCGGGGCAACCAGGCCGTGATCACGCCGTGATGCTAGCGCGTCGCGGAGGCCGATCGTCCGCCTCCGCCCGACGACAGCGGCAACCCGCCAGCGAATGACCGGTTTGCTTCGGCGAGCACCGCGCCGGCTGACCTCGGCCGCGGTGTCCCACCGAAATCCGCTGGACGCAGGGACGGGGCCCCTCGGAGGCCACGCCTTGCGCCGAAAGGTGCCCCTGCCCATGCCGGCCGAAGCCCGGTCGGCGGCCGGCACCGGGGAGACGGCCGGGTGCGTGTGCAGGACCTCCCCGATCCGGGCGGCGGAGGCTCGGCCTTGGGAGAGTTCGACGAGGACATCGCCGGGTCCGCCGGCTGCCTCCAGCGTTTCGACACCAGCGTCGAGCGGCTGCCGGGAAGCCGTGGCCGCGCCCGTGGCGGTGCCTTGAGCGGAGGGGCGCGGCGTGCCGGGCACGCGGGTAGTCTCCGGGGCATGCGGATCTCCGTCTCCTCGGACATGGACGAACCCGTGGCCCGCCTCCTCGTCGAGGAGTTGCGCGGTCGCGGCCACGAAGTACTGACCCACGGGGCGCTGCGCCCGGGAGACGACCCCCAGTGGGCGGCGTGCTCGGAGGCGGCGGCCCGCGAGGTCGCCTCGGGGGCGGCGGACCAGGCCGTCGTGTGCTGCTGGACCGGCACCGGCGCGTCGATCGCCGCGAACAAGGTGCCGGGCGTGCGGGCCGCGCTGTGCACGGACGCGTACACGGCGGACGGCGCCCGGCGCTGGAACGACGCCAATGTGCTGGCGATCGGTCTGCGGCTGACCTCCGCCCCGCTGCTGAAGGAGATCCTGGACGCCTGGTTCTCGGCCCAGGCCAGCCAGGACACCGAGGACCGCGAGAACGTGGCCCGGGTCGAGCGGCTCGACCTCAGGGCCGGATGAAGACCGGCCTCGCCCAGGCGGGGGGCTCCGGCGGCGGTTCGGGCGCGCCGCTCGCGGGCGTCCCCGCGGTGCGGGTCGGCGGGTGCCCGGTCGGCGTGCCGTGCCGGGTACCGGCGAACCTGAGCGCGGCCACGAAGGACAGGCACGAGTCGTAGCGGTCGTCGGGGCTCTTGGCCAGGGCCCTGGCGAGCACCTCGTCGACGGAGGCGGGCAGATCGGGGCGCCGCTCGGTCAGGGGCGGCGGCTGGTCGTACTGGTGGGCCCAGAGCAGCGCCATGTCGTCGTCGCGCTGGAAGGGCGGGCGCCCGGCGAGGGTCTCGTGGACGACGCAGGCGAGGCTGTAGACGTCGCAGCGGCCGTCGACCGGCTTTCCGGAGATCTGCTCCGGTGCCACGTAGTCGAGCGTGCCCACGAACTGCCCGACGGTCGTGAACCCCGTCAGCGACAGCGACTTCTTCGTGAGGCCGAAGTCGGTGAGGTAGACGTGCTCGGGATGTTCGCTGTCCGTGCCCTGCGCGACCAGGATGTTGCCGGGCTTGACGTCCCGGTGCACCAGGCCGTGGTCGTGCGCGGCGTCCAGCGCCGAGGCCACCTGGCCGGTGATCCGGGTGGCGGTCGTCAGCGGCAACGGGCCCTCCCGGTCCAGGAGATGCCGCAGATCCCGGCCGGCGACGTACCGCATGGCGATGTAGAGCACGCCCTCGGTCTCGCCCGCCTCGAAGACGGGCACGATGTGTGGATGGTCGATCGCGGCGGCCACGCGTGACTCATGGGTGAAGCGGCGGCGGAAGGTGTCGTTGCGCGCCAGCTCGGGTGCGAGGAGCTTCAGCGCGACGGTCCGTTCCAGCCGCAGGTCCTTGGCCCGGTAGACGACGGCCATACCGCCGCGGCCGATCTCGCTTTCGATGCGGTATCCGGCGATCTGCTGCCCGACGAGGTCGGACGGCCGTCCCGCGTACGGTCGCGTCTCACTCATCGGGGGTCACCGGCCGTACGAGCCGGGTGGGCTCGTGGTCGCTCGGGCCCTGCCGGCCGGGGCGGGGCCCCTTCCCCTCCTGCGCTCCGGACACGACGTCCGTCCGCCTGTCTTCTCCCGCTTCGGGGTCCGGCGACGCGTCTTCTGCCGGTTCGGGGTCCGGCGACCCGTGCTCCGCCGGCGCGGGGCCGCCGGGAGCGGGTTCCGCCGGCCGGGGTTCCATGGCCCCGGCCACCGTCGGTTCCGGCCACGCCGGTGCCTGGGGTGCCGGTCCGCGCTCCCCCACGACACGGGTCGGCTCCGGGCGCCTCGCCGGTTCCGCGGCCGGAGCGGCGGCAGAGTCGGGTGCCGACCACGCGGCGCGGGCGGGCGCCGGCCGCGCGGCCGGTGCTGCTGCCGGCCCCGGGGCGGCGGCCGACGGGACGGGGTCCTCCTGGGGCTCCCCGGCGACGGCGAACGTGCTCAGCCGTGTGCCGTCGCAGTACACCCACCTTTCGTGCGCGGAGTCGAACAGCCACAGCGACTCGCCGTCGACGACCACGCCGATCCGCATCCCCTTCGTACGGTCACGGAAGGACCCCCCGTCGAGCCGTCCGGCCGCGAGGGCCTCCGCCTCGGTGCGGTAGCGGGCGAGGGCCTCCTCCACCCGGGCGAGGAGGGGGCGGGGGTCGGCCGTGCGGGCGGGCCCGGTGCCGGCCGCGGGCGGGGCCTGGGGCACGGCGACGAGGAGGCGGCCGTCGACCCAGGCGGACCAGCCGTTGGCGCACAGGACCTGCCCCCAGTCGCCGAGCCGGTCGAGGAGCTGGACCGGGAGCAGCGCGTCGAGGGGCATCGTGGGGCGGGCGGGGTCGGGGGCCTCCCAGGCGGGCAGCCCGCCCGGCGGGACGACGTGCGTGGGGAGGAAGCCGGGGGTCGTCATCGCGGCTACTTCCGCATCACGGCGGGTTCGCGGCGGCGCAGCAGACGGGCGACGAGGTAGCCGCAGACCAGGGACAGCACCACGAGCATCCCCAGGTCGAGCAGCCAGACACCGGCGGAGTGCTCGAACAGCGGGTCGGACTTGTCGGGGACGATCCGTTCGAGGTCGATCGTGCCGGCCATGGCCGCGAACGCCCATCGCGAGGGCACCAGCCAGGCCAGTTGTTCGAGGACGATCGTGCCCTGCACGTCCAGCAGCGCGCCGCAGAAGACCACCTGGACGATCGCGAGGAGCACCAGCAGCGGCATGGTGACCTCTTCCTTGCGGACGAGCGCGGAGACGAGCAGGCCGAGCATCATCGCGGTGAAGGCGAGCAGGGCCACGGCCAGTGTGATCTCGACGAGGGGTGGCATCAGCACACCTTCGCCGCCGGGGGCGTTGAGGTCGACGCCGAGGAGCGCGACCAGGGTGAGGACGACGGCCTGGAGGACCGTGATGGTGCCGAGGACGACGACCTTGGACATCAGATACGCGGATCTGGACAGGCCGACGGCGCGTTCCCGCCGGTAGATGACGCGCTCCTTGACCAGTTCCCGGACGGCGTTGGCCGCGCCGGTCAGCACGCCGCCCACACACAGGATGAGCAGCGCGTTCATGGCGGTCTCGCGGTCCAGTTCGCTGCCCGCGAGGGCCCTCGCCATGGCGCCCATGACGAACGGCAGCGCGATCATGATGGCGAGGAAGGTGCGGTCGGCGCCGAGCGCGGCCGTGTACCGGCGGACCAGGGTGCCGAGCTGGGCACCCCAGCTCTGCGGCTTGGGCGGCGGGGCCACCTCGACGGGCGCCGCCTCGGGCAGGTACGGCCGGCCCATGGACGCGGCGACGTACTGGCGGTGAAACGGCGAGTCCCGGTACTCCCCCGCCCAGTCACGGTCCCGGTCCCGTTCGAACGCCTCGAAGGCTTCCGGCCACTGTTCGAAGCCGAAGAAGGCGAGGGTGTCGTCGGGCGGCCCGTAGTAGGCGACCTTGCCGCCGGGCGCGAGGACGAGGAGGCGGTCGCAGACGTCGAGGCTGAGGACGCTGTGGGTGACGACGATGACCGTGCGGCCGTCGTCGGCGAGGCCGCGCAGCATGTGCATCACGGAGCGGTCCATGCCGGGGTCGAGTCCGGAGGTCGGCTCGTCGAGGAAGAGCAGGGACGGCTTCGTCAGCAGTTCCAGGGCGACGCTGACCCGTTTGCGCTGGCCGCCGGAGAGGCTGTGGATCGGCTGGTCGGCGCGCTGTTCGAGGCCCAGCTCGTGGATCACCTCGTCGACGCGCGCCTGGCGCTCGGCCTTGGCGGTGTCCTGGGGGAAGCGCAGCTCGGCGGCGTAGGCGAGGGCCCTGCGGACGGTCAGCTGGGCGTGCAGGATGTCGTCCTGCGGGACGAGGCCGATGCGCTGGCGCAGCTCCGCGTAGTCGCGGTAGAGGTCGCGGCCGTCGTACAGGACCGTGCCGCTGTCGGCCGGGCGCTGTCCGGTGAGGGCGTTGAGGAGGGTGGACTTCCCGGCGCCGCTGGGGCCGACGACGGCGAGGAGGCATTTCTCGCCGACCGGAAACGCCACCTTGTCGAGGAGTGTCTTGCGGCCGCGGTCGACGGCGACGGTCAGCTCCTGCACGTCGAGGGAGACCTCGCCCGTGTCGACGTACTCCTGCAGCTCGTCCCCGACCAGGCAGAACGCGGAGTGGCCGATACCAACGATGTCACCGGGTGTGACCGGCGCGCTGTCGACGGGGCTGCCGTTGAGGAAGGTGCCGTTGTGGCTGCCGAGGTCGACGATCTCGTACGTGCCGTCCGGGCGGGCCCGCAGTTCCGCGTGCCGGCGGGAGACCACGAGGTCGTCGATGACGAGGTCGTTGTCGGCGGCGCGGCCGATGCGGACGGTCCGCCCGGGCAGCGGGCGGACGCTGGTCGGCTGCCGGAAGGTGCCGGTGGTGGCGGGCTGGAAGACGCCGGAGGGGCGTTCGGGGGCCAGTCCGGTGAGAACGGCCCGTGGCCCGTCCTCGGCGCTGCCGAAGCGGATGACGGTGCCGGGTCCCACGTCCCACTCGCGGACGCGGTGACCGTCGGCGTAGGTGCCGTTGGTGCTGTTCTCGTCCTCGATCGTCCAGTGGTCGGCGTGTGCCCTGAGCACCGCGTGGTGCCACGAGACCCGGTCGTCGTCCAGCACGATCTCGCTGAGCGGGTCGCGTCCGACGTGGTACTCGTGGCTCGGGGTCAGCACCGTGGAGCCCGACTCGGTCTCCAGCACGAGTGCGGGCGCAGTCGCTGCGATCGACCGCTCTGCCATGCCGGAAATTCTACCGATTAGCCTCTTTGTCCGCCTGATAGATCGACCACGGAGCCGACCGGGGGGCAAGGGCCGGGGAACTCGGGCCCGGGGTCAGGCGGCGGGGGCGGCGATCCGCTGGGCGATCCGCTGCATGCGGACGGCGTCGACGGACTCGGCGAGCAGTTCGTACTCGGTGGTGTCGTCGTTGGTGGCGATGCGCACCAGGTTCCCGGCGGCCAACTCCTCGGCCACCAGCTCCTGCTGGACATCGTCGGCGGACCAGGCGCGCAGCATGCTCGGCACGTCCGGGACGGTCTCGGCGACGGGGACGACGGAGTTGGGCGGGAAGTTCGGGTTACCGGGTCGCGGGTCGAGGCGTTCGGCGATCCATAACGCGCGGTCGCGCATCCACCAGAGGGCCAGCGCCAGGGTGGGGGCACGGTAGGTCCCCAGAGGCACTCCGACGCGCTGTCCGCCGCACATCCCGTACGCGGTGACATGGCACAGGAATTCGTCGTGCACGCTAAGCTCCCCCGATCGCACCGCCGCCGACCGCCGCCCGGCCCCGCTCGCCGTACGGACCCGTTCTCGCCTCACAGACCTGCTGGTCGCGCATATCAGGCGATCCAATGTCACGCACGGTGACGTCAAGGGCGCACACGGAGGCACGCTTTGTTCATGACTCAATCGCCTGTTACTCGAGTATCGCCACTCCTGACACTCTGTCACCATGCCAATTCAGCCAGTCTCCTGGCATATGCGAGCACGCGAATGGCCGAAACGGTACGACGAGCCCTGCGACCGGGGCTGTCCTCGGTATGACCTCCGAGGTGATCGACGCCCTCCGGGGGTTGCCGGGCATCGTGGCGGTGCCGGATCACACGGCGGCCGACGGCCGAGGATCCGGTCGCCGTCCCATACGTACGTCCTCGACGGAGGGTTCAACGATCATGCCCGCACGGGGGCGCGCCGGCAGTTCCCGGGGCTCGCCCTCCACCTCGGCACGGCGGTCGACGGGCACCTGACAGCGCCCGCTTCGGCTGGGAGCGGGTCGACGAGGCGACCGGCGCCGCGCCCGTCGCCGGGTTCGATGGGACATGGAGGACATGGAGGCGGGCGAGTCGGTGACAGTACGGCTCGGGAAACGCGTCGACGCGGCTGAGGAGGCCGCTCTCCCGGCGGCAGCCCGTGGAGGCGTCGTGCGCCACCCCGGGGACAGGGCGGCGCCTGCTGCCGTCATCCCTCGGCGGCGGTCGCGGCCTGACGGCGGTAGGGGCGCACCGCGCGGCGCGCGATGGCGAAACGGTGGGTCTCCGACGGGCCGTCGTAGATGCGGAACGGTCGCACCTCCCTGAGGAGCCGGGCCAGCGGTGCGTCGGCGGTCGAGATGCCGAGCGCGCCGCAGATCTGCACCGCCCGGTCGACCACCCGGTGCACGGCCTCCGCGACGAACGTCTTGGACACCGAGGTGAGTTGCGCGGCGGACGCCGAACCGGTGTCCAGTTCCCAGGCGGTACGCAGGATCAGGGCGCGACTCGCCTCGATGTCGATCTCGGAGTCGGCCAGCATCTGCTGCACCATGCCGAGGTCCCCGAGGAGGGCACCGAAGGCGAGGCGACTGCCCGCCCGCTCCAGTGCGACGTCCTGGGCGCGCCGCGCGGCTCCCAGCCAGCGCATGCAGTGCGTCAGACGGGCGGGGCCGAGTCGCACCTGGGCACCCTCGAAGCCCTGCCCGACGGCGCCGAGCACCTGGTCGTCCCCCACCACGCACCCGTCGAAGACGATCTCGCTGTGCCCGGCGAAGAGCCCTTCGTCCAGGGTCTCGATGTCCCTGACGAGGCTCATGCCGGGAGTGCCGGCGTCGACCAGGAACATGGTGGCCCCGCCCGGATCGCCGGGATCGCCCGAGGTGCGGGCCATGACGATGGCGAAACCGGCGCCGCGGGCCCCGCTGATGAACCACTTGCGCCCGTCGATGCGCCAACCGCCGGGAACGCGGGTCGCGACGGTCCGCAGGGCACGCGGATCGGCGCCGGCGCCGGGAGCCGGTTCGGTCATGGCGAAGCAGGACCGCGTCTCGCCGGCGGCGAGCGGGCGCAGATAGCGCTGCTTCTGGTCCTCGGTGGCCACCTTCTCCAGCAGATGCGTGTTGCCCTCGTCGGGGGCCGCGCAGTTCAGCGCCAGGGGGCCGAGCAGCGAGTAGCCCGCGGCTTCGAACACCACCGCCTGTCCGCGCAGGTCGAGGCCGTGCCCGCCCCAGCGCGTCGGCACATGGGGAGCGAAGACACCGGCCTCGCGGGCGGCCTTCTGCAGGGTCTGCCGCAGCTCCTCGGGGCCGTCGTGCACGGACCCGCCGCAGGCGCGCTCCGCCGGGATCACCACCTCGCGGACGAAAGCGGAAGTGGTCGCGGCGAGTTGGGTGACAGCCGGATCGACATCGAACTGGATGGGCACGGGACCTCCCGGCGACGGGCGTACGGGCATCGGGTCCCGTCGCGTCCTAGAAACTGTATAGCGTGTTCAGTATCTTGCCCGGGGGAACCCGGCGACGGGAAGACGACAGGAGACACGTCATGAGCCATCCCGTGAGCACCGGGCCGGTCCGAATGGTCCGCCACCACGACGGAGTGGTCGAGCTGGGACTGGACGCGCCCGGGCGGGCCAACGCCCTGGATCTGGAGATGGCCGAGGCGCTGCGGGACGCGACGGCCCGGGTGGCCGCGGACCCCGGCGGCGCGGTCCTGCTGCGGGCCACGGGCGGCACCTTCTGCGTGGGCGGTGACCTGCGCGCCTTCACGGGGCTCGGCGAGGGGACGGGCGCGTATGTGCATGCCGTGGCGACCGCCGCGCACGCCGCGGTACGGACGCTGCACGACCTGCCGGTGCCGGTGGTGACGGCCGTGCGCGGCGCCGCCGCGGGCGGCGGGGTCGGCCTCGCCCTCGTGGGCGACATCGTCCTGGCGGCCCGGTCCGCACGGTTCCGGCTGGCGTACACCGATGTCGGGCTCACACCGGACTGCGGGGCCTCCTGGCTCCTTCCCCGCCTGGTGGGCCCCCGGCGGGCGACCGACCTGCTGCTCACGAACCGGGTCCTGACCGGCGACGACGCCGAACGCTGGGGCCTGGTCTCCCGGTGCGTCGACGATGAGGAGCTGGACTCGACGGCACACGGGACCGCGGCCCGGCTCGCCGCCGGCGCCGGTGCGGCGCTGCGCGCCGCGAAGCGCCTGCTGCACGACGACACCGGGGGCGGGCTGGACCGCCGACTCGCCGAGGAGGCCCGGCAGATCGCCGCCCTGGCGGACGGCCGGGAGGCACAGGAGCGCATTGCGGCGTTCCTCGCCGCCCGCGACCGGGCCGCCGGGGACCGCGTCCGGGCTCGCCCCGAGGGCGGCGCCCCGACGGGCGACGATCCCGCCCGGGCGAGAGAACAGGAAAGTGTTTCTTGAATCCCTCTTCACTAACAGGTCCGCCGGAGCGTAACCTCCGGGCAACACAGGACCAAGGAACCGGTCACCACAGAACCGGGGAAAAGGTGTGGCGATGCACTCTCCTGCCGTGGACCTTCCCGACGCTCCCGACGAGACGCTCACCGCGGCCGTCGTCGACCTCGTCCTGCGTGGCATGTGGCGCGGCAGGCCCGAAGCGGAGTACCGGCCCTTGGCGGACGCCGGGCTCGCGATGGTGAAGGGGCCGCTCGTGCTGCCGACCGAGCGGGCCAAGGCCGCCGCCTCACAGGTGCTGCGGGTTGCGGCGGGTTCGCCGCAGGAGGAACGGATCACCGCGGCCTACGAGGCCTTCCTGCCGGTCAACAGGAAGATCCGCGAGGTGTGCACGGCCTGGCAGTGCCGCCCGGACGGCACGGCCAACGACCACTCCGACGGTGTCTACGACGCCGCGGTGCGCGAGTCGCTGGAGGACGTGCACGAGGCCATCCAGCCGGTGCTGCGCCGCCTGGAGCAGGTCCTCGAAGGCGGCGGGCGGTACCTCACCGAGCTGCAGGAGGCCCTCGACCGCTTCGACGACGGCGAGGGGAAGTGGCTGGCCTCGCCGCTGTGCGACTCGTACCACACGGTGTGGATGCGGCTGCATCAGGAGTTGCTGCTCGTGCTCGGGATCTCCCGGGCCGAGGACGAGGCCCGGGAAGAGGAACTGGTGACGAGGAGCCGGGGTTGAGTGTCACCGACCGCGAGGCGGGCCCGCTCGCGCATCCCGAGGCTTCCCTCGCACCGGCCGAGGCGCCCTCCGCGCCGCCCGGGGCTCCCCTCGTGTCCGCCGGGGCTCCCCTCGTACCGGGTGGGACTCCCGGCCGGATCCTGGTGCCCTACGGGCAGGGGCGGACCCGCGGGCTCGGCGCCGACGAGCTGGGCACGCACGGCACGGCGATGGACCGGCTGGTGGCTCTCGGGCTGCCGGTCGTGCCGGGGCTCACCGTGCCGGCCGGTGCCTCCGCGTCACTGTGCGAAGCCGGCACCGCGGAAGCCGCCGTCGACCTGGTCGAGCAGCTCTCGGGGCGGCGGATCGGCGACACGGCCCGCCCGTTGCTGCTGCGCCTGTCGGCGAGCGCGCCGAGCGAGATCGCCGGACTGCCGCCCGACCTCGCCTGCCTCGGCGTCACCGCCGCGAGCGGGGACGCCCTGTGCGCCGTCATCGGACGCGGGGACGCGCTGCACGAGGTGTGGGCGACCACCCTGCGGATGATCGCCGAGTACGCCCTCGACGTGCCCGGCGCGTTGCTCGACGACGCCGTCCTCGACACACCCGAGCCGCGGACCCGGGTCGATGCACTGCTCGACCTGACCGCGCGGCACGGCTCGCGGCCCTTCCCCGACGACCCGGCCGGGCAGCTCGCGCTGGCCGCCCGAGCCCTCCTCCGCCGGTGGGACTCACCGCGCGCGAGGCGATCCCGCAAGGCGCAGCGCCTCCCCGCCGATCTCGCCATCGCCCTGCACGTACAGGCGCTGCGTATCGGCCCGGCGGACCGGTCCGGCTACGGCACGGCGGTCAGCCGTGATCCCGAGACCGGCCGTCCGTCCCCGCAGGGATCGTTCTTCCGGGGGGTGCGCCGCAGCGCCCCGCCGCCGCACACCAGTGAACCGCTGGACCGGCTGACGGGCGGCGCCGCCCTGCTGGAGCACTGTCTGCTCACCCTCGAACGCCATCTGCACGCGCCCGTGTCGGTCGACTTCGAGGTGCGCGACGACGAGATCTCCCTGCTCGCCGCGGCCGCCCAGCAGCGGCCGCCGCTGCGGGCCTCGGTGTGCCTCGCCGCCGACCTGGCACGCGACGGGGCGCTCGGCCCCGAGGAGGCCGTCCTGCGGATCAGCCCCGCCCAGGTACAGGAACTGCTGCACCCCCGGCTCCGCCTGACCGGCGGAGAGGAGCTGCTGGTGAAGGGGCTGGCCGCCTCCCCGGGCGCGGCGGCCGGGGTGATCGTGCTGTCGAGCGAGCGCGCCCTCGAAGTGGGCGCGGACGGCACCCCCGTGGTGCTCGTGGCCCATGAGACGACCCCGGCTGATGTCCCCGGAATGCTGGCGTCCGCCGCCGTGCTGACCGGCAGCGGTGGTATCGCCTCGCACGCGGCGGTGGTGGCGCGGGGCGCCGGCCGGCCGGCGGTGTGCGGCGCGGACGGGCTGCGCGTGGACCGGGCCGCCGGGACCGTGCGGTTCGGGGACCGGGTGCTGCGCGAGGGCGACGCCGTATCGCTGGACGGCCGTACCGGCGCCGTGTACGCCGGACGGCTGGGCGTCAGCGTCGCCGCACCGCCGCCCGAGCTGTCCACCTTGCTTCAGTGGGCGGACGGCATGCGCCGCCTGGGAGTGCGTGCGAACGCCGACAGCGCGGCGGAGGTGAGCACCGCCGTCGCGCTGGGGGCGGAGGGGGTCGGGCTGTGCCGGACGGAGCACCAGTTCCTCGGTGAGCGGCTGCCGCTGATCCGCCGGGTGCTCCTGGCCGCCGATCCGGCCGCCCGCGACGAGGCGCTGACGGCCCTCGAGCACGCTCAGCACGAGGACTTCCGGGCCCTCCTGGCCGCGGTCGGGAACCGGCCGGTGACCGTGCGCCTGCTGGACGCTCCGCTGCACGAGTTCCTGCCCGCCCCCGGTGACGCCGCGGACGCGGCCGAGGAAGAGCTGGCCGCGGCGCTGCGCGAGGCGAATCCGATGCTCGGGCTGCGGGGGGTGCGGCTGGCGCTGCTGCACGAGCGGCTCTACCCGGCGCAGGCCGAGGCGCTCTTCGCCGCCTGGGCGGACGTCGCCGCCACCGGGGTCCGGCCCGACCTGGAGGTGATGATCCCGCTGGTCAGCCTGCCGGAGGAGCTGGCGGCCGCCGCCGCGTACGTGCGGGAGGCAGCCGACGCGGTCGCCGCCCGCACCGGGGTGGAGGTTCCGTACCGGCTCGGCACGATGATCGAGACTCCGCGGGCCGCGCTGCTCGCCGGCGAACTCGCCGAGCACGCCGAGTTCTTCTCGTTCGGCACCAACGACCTCACCCAGCTGACCTATGGATTCTCCCGCGACGACGTCGAGCGCCAGGTGCTCGCCGGCTATCAGGAGCGCGGCCTGCTGACGGCCAGCCCCTTCGCCCGGCTCGACCCGCACGGGGTGGGCGCCCTCATCGCCCTGGCGGCCGAACGGGCGCGCGGAGTACGGCCCGGCATCAAGCTCGGCGTGTGCGGGGAGCACGGCGGGGACGCGGAGTCGATCGCGTTCTGCGACGGCCTCGGCCTCGACTACGTCTCCTGCTCACCGCACCGCGTGCCGGTGGCCCGGATGGCGGCGGCGCACAGCGCCCCGCGTGAGCGGCACGACGAGAGCGGGAGCACACGATGACGATCACCGTGACCGGCGGGCCGGCCCTGTCGGACGCCGAACTGGACGACCTGCGCGGAACCGTACGGTCGGTGTGCTCGGACGCCGGAGGCACCGCGGCGGTGCGCCGGCTGCCCGAGCGCTCCCCCGGAGTCGACGCCGACCTGTGGGACACCCTCGGCCGGCAGGTGGGTCTCGCGGCCCTCGGGCTGCCCGAGTCGGCCGGAGGCATCGGCGGCCTCGCCGAGATCGCCGTGGTCTGCGAGGAACTGGGCAGGACGCTGGCACCCGTGCCGCTGCTGTCCTCCACCGTGCTGGCCGGGCAGGTGCTGGCCGGCTGCGGTACGGCCGACAAGGCGCTGGCCGAGCTGGCCGAGGGTGCGGTGCACGCCCTCGCGGTCGCGGCACCCGACGGCACGTGGCGGCCCGACGCCGTCCCGGTGGCGGTCTCCTGGCAGGGCGGCGCCCCGGTCGTCGACGGCACGGCACCGTTCGTCCTCGACGGCGGCGATGCCCGGGCGCTGGTGGTGGCGGCCGCCGGGAGCGACGGGGTCGACCTCTTCCTCGCCGACCCGGGAGGGCCGGGCGTCACCGTGCGCCGGGTGCCCACCCTGGACCTCAGCCGGGGCCAGGCGGTGGTCACCTTCTCCGGCGCGCGGGTCCGGGCGCTGACCGCCGGGGGCGAGGGGGCGAATGTCGTCTCCCGGGCCCTGGACGTGGCCCTGGTCGCCCTGGCAGCCGAGCAACTGGGCGGCGCCCAGGCCGCGTTGGAGATGACGGTCGCCCATGTGCGGGACCGCACCCAGTTCGGCAGGGCGATCGGAGGTTTCCAGGCGGTCAAACACACCTGTGCCGACATGCTGCTCCAGGTCGAGGGCGCGCGGTCGGCGGTGATGCACGCGGTCCGTGCGGCCGGCTCGCAGGAGGCGCTGGCCGAGGCGGCGGCGGTGGCGCAGGCCTGGTGCTCCGATGCCTTCGTGTCCGTCGCCGCCGAGTGCGTCCACCTGCACGGCGGCATGGGCTTCACCTGGGAGCACGACGCCCACCTGTACTTCCGGCGCGCCCAGTCGGACGCCGTTCTGCTGGGCGGCGCGGCGCACCACCGGGAACGGCTGGCCGGGCTGCTGGGCTGGTGACGTGGAAGGCGGAACCGGTATGACCACCCGACTCATCGACGACTCGCTGTTCGACTGCGGGTCCCCGCCGCGTCTGGTGGGGGCGCGCTGCTCCGGGTGCGGCACCGTCGTCTTCCCCCGGCAGGACTCGTGCCCCCGCTGCTCGGCGGGGTCCATGTGCCGTCATGTGCTGCCGGTGCGGGGGCGGGTGTGGTCGTGGACTCTCCAGGCGTTCCCGCCCAAGCCGCCGTACCGGCCGCCGGCCGGCGGGCACCGGCCGTATCACGTGGGCTATGTCGACCTCGGTGAGGTGCTGGTCGAGGCGCGGCTGGCGGTGCCGCGCGCACGGATACGGATCGGGCTGCCGGTCCGTCTCACCACGGTGGCCGCGTACCACGACGAGGACGGGACCGAGGTGCTGACCTTCGCGTTCCGCCCCGACGACGAGGAGGACGGGGAGCGATGAGCGGCATCGACGACGTCTACGTGGTCGGCTGCGGGATGCATCCCTTCGGCCGCGACGAAAGTGTCACCGGGATGGACATGGCCGAGCGCGCGGTGCGCGAGGCACTGGCCGACGCGGGGGTGTCCTGGCAGGACATCGGCTGTGCGGCCGGCGGTTCCGACGTGTCCGGCAAGCCCGACACGATGGTGGGCCGTCTGGGTCTGACCGGGGTGCCGTTCGTCAATGTGCAGAACGGCTGCGCCACCGGCGCCTCCGCCGTGCTCACGGTGGCCCACGCGCTGCGCGCCGGGGATGCCTCGCTGGGGCTGGCGGTGGGGTTCGACAAGCATGAGCGGGGCGCGTTCCACGTGTCCGCGGCCCGCTACGGCCTGGGCGACTGGTACGCCGAGACCGGCATGATGCTGACGACCCAGTTCTTCGCCCTGAAGACACAGCGGTACCTGTACGAGCACGGGATCTCCGAGCGGGCCCTGGCGGCGGTCGCCGCCCGTGCCTTCCGCAACGGCTCGCGCCACCCCCTGGCCTGGCGGCGCAAGGCGTTGACGGAGCGGGAGATCCTGGACTCGGCGGAGGTCAGTCCGCCGCTCACCCAGTACATGTTCTGCTCGCCGGGGCAGGGCGCGGCGGCTCTGGTGCTGGCGCGCGGCGATCGCGCCTTCGACCTGTGCGAACGGCCGGTGAGGCTGGCGTCGTTGGCGTTGCGCACCCGGCGGTTCGGCTCGTTCGAGGTGTTCGCGCCCTGGCTGCCGCCGGGACCGCATCGCAGCCCCAGCGTCGACGCCGCGGAGGCGGCGTTCCGCACGGCGGGGGTGGGGCCCGGGGATGTCGGGGTGGCGCAGCTGCAGGACACCGACAGCGGCTCGGAGCTGGTCCACCTGGCGGAGACCGGACTGTGCGGGCACGGCGAGCAGGAGGAGCTGCTGGCCCGCGGGGACACCGATCCCACGGGCCGGATCCCGGTCAACACCGACGGCGGCTGCCTCGCCGGCGGGGAGCCCGTGGGCGCGTCGGGCTTGCGTCAGTTCCACGAGGTGGTACGGCAGTTGCAGGGCCGTGCACCGGGTACGCAGGTGCCGGGTGCTCCCCGGGTGGGGTTCACGCATGTGTACGGGGCGCCCGGGATCAGCGCGTGCTCCGTCCTGACCGTGTGAGGGGACTTCCATCGCCCCGCGGTGCCGGCGCACCCCCGTCCCGGGCGCCCGCGCACCCTCGTCTCAAGCCTGGGCCGTGGTCGGCTTCCGGTCGGCTGCGACGATGCGCAGCGCCAGCGCCCTGACCGCCTCCAGGACGGCCTGCGGGGGCAGCTGGGACAGCGGCCCTCCCTCCGCCCGCAGCGCCGTGACCAGCATGGTGGTGCTGATCAGGGTGCGGACCGCCAGCGCCTGTGCCGCGTGCCGGGCCTTGGCCGCCCGGGGACTGCGGGTGGTGCCCTCCGGCAGATAGTCGTAGCCGCGCTGGATGTGCCGTTGCTCGAACTCGTCGCGCAGGACCTTGACTTTGCCGTTCGCCGAGGCGATCTGGACCTGGTACAGGCGGGCCTCGTCCGGGTTCTGCTCCACCCAGTCCCACACGGCGTCGATGACGCGCACCAGTCCCTCGGCGTCACCCGGTTCGGACTCCGGGCGGGCCGCCTCCACGACTTCGTTCAGCTGGTCGAAGACGCGGCGCATGGCGAGTTCGAGCAGCTCCTCCTTGCCGTCGAAGTGGTAGTAGACCGCCGTGGGCACCACCTGGGCCTCGTCCGCGATGTCCTGGATGCTCGTCTCGGCGAAACCGTTGCGGCCGAACACCCGCACGGCGGCGTCGATGATGTGCTGCCGCCGCGAGGGCCGGTGAGCGGGCTGCTTGCCGTTCTTGGTGGTGGCCATCATGCTCCCCTGCCGACTGCGGTGAACCCGCGAGCGTGGTCCCTGTTTACTGCCCATGCTATCCAGTAACTCCGCCCCACCGACCCCATAATTCCTGCTACACGTGTACCACCGGAGCGTCCTGGTACCGGCATACTTGACATCATGACGACATCCGGAACCCGCGCCGCTCACCGTCCGTCGCGCAAGCAGTGGGTGATCGAGGCAGCCACGGAGCTCTTCGCGACCCAGCCGCCGGACGAGGTGACGGTGGCCGACATCGCCGCTCGCGCGGAGATGACGTCGGCGGCGGTGTACTACCACTTCTCCTCCAAGGACCAGGTCCTGGTGGAGGGGATGCGGGTGTTCGCCGCCGCGATGTGCGAGCAGTTGGAGGAGCTCACCGAAGCGCACGAGGCCGGCTCGGGTATCGGGCCCGCCATCACCGCGTTGGTGGCCTGGCTCGGCGAGCACCGCTCGGCGGCCACCGTGTTCTTCGTGTCGTCGGCCGGGATGAGCCAGGAGGCCGAGGCGCTGCGCCAGGAGAGCCGTTCGGAGCTGCTGGGCGCACTCGTGCGGTTGATCCGCAAGGCCCGCGCGTCCGTCTCCGACGCGGAGGCCGCGGTGATCGCGCTGGGTCTGCTGGCGCTGTTGGAGACCGCGGCGAACTCGCAGGTCCGGGGCGACGACGTCTACCGGTCCCTGGGCCATCGCTCCTTCGTCCGCGAGGTCGGTGACCTCGCGGAGCGGATCGCCGACCCGTCCGCGGCCGGATAGCCCGGCGACCTCTTCCCGCCGAACGCCGAACGCCGAACGCCGCCCGGCGTGAGCGGGACGGCGGCAGGTCGGTCCGGCGACGGGGATCGGGGCGGCGCCGGATCGGATCAGCGGCAGACGCCGGGACGGCGACCGGATCAGACCCAGCGCACGACACCAGGACGGCGACCGGATCAGACCCAGCGCACGACACCAGGACGGCGACCGGATCAGATCAGCAGCCGGAGCGGTTTGCGCAGCAGCTCGCCGATCGTGCGCAGATACTCGGCTGCCGGCGCCCCGTCGACGGCGCGGTGGTCGAAGGTGAGGCTCAGGGTGAGCACCCGTGTCCGCAGCGGCCGGTCGTCCAGCCACTCGACGCCGTCCCTCAGCCTGCCCACCCCGAGGATCGCCACGTTGCCGGGGTTGATCACGGGGGTGAAGAAGTCGACGCCGTATCCGCCCAGCGACGTGACGGTGAAGGTGGCGCCTTCCAGTCGGTCCGGTGGGATCCGGCCCTCGCGTGCCGCCTGGGCCAGGACCCTCGTCCGGCGGGCGATCTCGGGCAGCGGCAGTACCGCCGCGTCCTCGATCACGGGGACCATCAGGCCGCCCGGGACGGCCACGGCGAAACCGAGGTGGATGTCGTCGAGCAGATGGATGCCGTCCTCGCGGACCGTCGCGTTGAGCAGCGGGTGTTCGCACAGGGCCAGCGCGGCGGCCTTGAGCAGGAAGTCGTTGAGGGTGGGCACGGGCAGTTCGGTGTCGGCCCACTCCTCCCTCAGCCGGTCGCGCAGGGACACCACGGCGTCCATCCGCACCTCGTAGCCGTGCGTCAGCTGGGCCATCTCCCGGAGGCTGGCGTGCATGCGGCGGGCGATGGTGCCGCGCATCCCGGTGAGGGGAAGAACATCCCCCGGCCTGGGTGTGGCGTGCCGTCGGACGGGCGCCGGTTCGCGTGCGGGGCCCACGGCGTCGAGGTCGGACCTGCGGATCCGGCCGCCGGGCCCGGTGCCGTTCACCTCGGAGAGGTCGATGCCCCGCTCCTTCGCCAGCCGGCGGACCAACGGCGAGACGGGGGTGACCGGCACGACGGGGGGTGCGGGTACGGCGGTGACCGGCGGGACGGGGGTGGATGCTGCGCCGGGCAGGGCGGCGAGGAAGTCCTCCACGTCCTCGGAGACGATCCGCCCCCCGGGTCCGGTGCCGCGGACGGCGGTGAGATCGACGCCGGCGCCGAGCGCCACCCGTCGGGCGTTGGGCGAGGACAGGAGCCGCCCGACGGCGCCCGAGGCCGTCGGCCCCGCGAGCGCGCCCGCCCCGGCCCCGGCCGACATGGGCGCCGGGGAACCGCTGGCGGCGCCCGGGGCCGCCGGTCCCGCGGCTGTGCCGTTGGTGGACCCGGACCCGGCCGGCATCGGCGTACCCGCCGGGTCCGGGAGCAGCTCGCCCTCGGCCAGCAACCAGCCGATGAGCGCCCCGGCGGGGACGGTCGTCCCGGCCGGCACGACCGGGTGGAGCAGTCCCCCGGCCTCCGCCTCGACGTCCACGTCCACCTTGTCGGTGGCGATCCGCAGCAGCGCGTCGCCCTCGGCGACCGCGGCGCCCGTGGGCACGAGCCACTCCTCGATCGTGCCTTCCTGCATGGTCAGCCCGATCTTCGGCAGCAGAACCTCGACCGCCACGTCGGTCACGCCCTTTCGAGGAGACGTCGGCAGCCCTGGACGATCCGGGTGCGATCGGGCACGTATGCCTTCTCCAGGACCGGGGAGAAGGGCACCGGGGAGAAGGGGGCACCGATGCGCAGGACCGGGGCGTCCAGATGGTCGAAGGCTGCGTCCTGGATCTGGGCGGCGATCTCCGCGCCGAGCCCGCCGAAGGTGACGGCCTCGTGCACCACCAGCACCCGGTTGGTGCGGCGGACGGAGGCGAACATGGTCTCGGTGTCCAGGGGCTGCACGGTCCGGGGGTCGATCACCTCGATCTCCACGCCCTCGGCGGCGAGTTCGTCGGCCGCCGCGAGGGCTTCTCCCACCATGCGGCCGAGGGCGATCACGGTGACGTCGGAGCCCTGCCGGGCGGTGTGCGCCCGGCCCAGCGGGATGCCGTAGACCTCCTCGGGCACATGGCCGGTGCTGCCGAGCAGGACCTTGTTGAGCATGACGACGACCGGGTTGTCGTCCCGGATCGCCGAGACGGTCAGGCCCTTGGCGGTGTACGCGTCGCAGGGCATCACCACCTTGAGGCCGGGCACATGGGCGAGCCAGGCCTCCAGGCTCTGGCTGTGCTGTGCGGCGGCGCCGAGCCCGGCGCCGGAGGCGGTGGTGATGGTGAGCGGCACGGACACGGCGCCGCCGAACATGTACTTCATCTTGGCGGCCTGGTTGACGATCTGGTCGAGGCAGACGCCGATGAAGTCCATGAACATCAGGTCGACGACGGGTCGCAGCCCGCGCGCGGCGGCCCCCACCCCGAGGCCGACCAGGGCGGCCTCGGAGATCGGGGTGTCGATCATGCGGCGGGGGCCGAACTCCTCGAGCAGGTTGTCGAACATGCGGAAGACGCCGCCGTAGCCGGCCACGTCCTCGCCGGCGACGAAGACGTTCTCGTCCTCGCGCATGGCCTGGGCGAGGCCCTCGTTGAAGGCCTTGACGTAGGTGAGTTTGCGGACCGCGCCGTCCGGGGCGACGGCCTGTTCCTGGGTGAGGGTGGTCATGGCGTCATCCCGAGTAGACGTTGAGCAGCAGGTCGGCGGTGTCGGGCAGCGGGCTGGACTCGGCGTACGCGATGGCCTCGGCGATCTCGTCGCGGGTGCGCTGCCAGGTGTCGTCGAGTTCCGCCCGGGTGGCTGTGCCGTCCGCGAGGGCCCGGGTCTCGAGCAGGTCGATGGGGTCGCGGGCCTTCCACTCGGCGACCTCCTCGTCCGAGCGGTAGGGATGGCGCAGGCCCTTGACACCCTGGTGGTCGAAGTAGCGGTAGGTCTTGGCCTCGATCATCATCGGTCCCGCGCCGGACCGGGCGCGTGCCACGGCGTCGGTGGCGGCGCGGTGGACGGCGACCGCGTCCATGCCGTCGACGATCACACCGGGCATGCCGTAGGCGGCGGCCCGGTCGGCCACGTCGGTGAGCAGCATGTGCCCGGACTGCGGCGTGAACTCGGCGTAGCCGTTGTTCTCGCAGACGAAGACGACGGGCAGGCCCAGGATGGCGGCCATGTTGGCGCCCTCGTGGAAGGCGCCGATGTTGGTGGCGCCGTCGCCGAAGAAGGTCACGGCGACGCTGTCCTCGCCCTTGTACCGGGCGGCGAAGGCGGCGCCCACGGCGATCGGGACGCCCGCTCCGACGATGCCGTTGGCGCCGAGCATGCCGAGGGAGACGTCGTTGATGTGCATGCTTCCGCCGCGCCCGAGGCAGGCGCCGGTGGCGCGGCCGTACAGCTCGGCGTACATCTCCCGCAGGCCGACGCCCTTGGCGACGGCGTGTCCGTGGCCGCGGTGGGTGGAGGTGATCTGGTCGTCGTCGCGCAGGGCGGCCATCACGCCGGCGGCCACGGCCTCCTGGCCGACGTAGAGGTGGAGGAAGCCGGGCAGTCTGCCCGCCTCCATGAGCTTGCCCGCCTCGGTCTCGAACAGCCGGATGCGCACCATGCGCTCGTGCAGATCCTTGATGACCTGCGCGGATGTCCGGTGCTCGGCCGTGTCGGCCGGCTTCTTCTGAGCCATCGTCCCGCCCCTTCGCCCGAGGGAGCAGGCAAGCACCACACTTTCTGGTGCCTGCCTACAGTAAGCAGCAGGGGCACCTTACTGAAGAGTGTCTCTAATTACTATGCCTCGAACCGGACTCCCGGCCCCGCTCGTCCACCAACTCCACCGCATTGCCCTCCGGGTCCTCCCAGAAGCTGATCCGGCGAGCGCGGGCGCACACCACGACCGGCCGCGGCAGGGGACGCGCACCCGCGTCCACCAGGGCCGACACCATCGAGTCGATGTCCTCCACGTGAAAGGTGAGGTACGACAGCCCCTGGCGTCCGGTGAGCGTCGGCACCGACTCGGCAGGGCTCGGGGCCGCCTGAGGCAGGATCAGCTTGATCCGCCCCCCGGCGGGCACCTGCAGCCATACGACCAGGAGCGCTCCGCCCAGTCCGGCCGGAGCGGCGACGGACTCCGGGACTCTCGCTCGACGCACGACAGGGCAGCCGAGCACCTCCCGGTAGAAGCGCTCCATCCGGTTCAGGTCACGCACCACCACGCCCGCCTCGAAGGGCTTCACCACGTCCGCCACCACCTCTCGGCGGGCCTCCCGCCGCCGTCACCGCCCAGACTGGACCGCGTATACAGAAACCGGGGGCGGTGATCAGACACCAACACCACCGCAACTTCGCCACTTTCTATTGACAGACCACACTAAGTCCTGTTGTCGTTTCGGACACAGCCCAGCTGTCGCTCTCCGAAGCCGGTCACCGGCTCGCGGCTGGGAGGATTGTGAGGACATCGTGGTCCAGACCAGTTCGCCGGAGATTCGGGCAACGGAAGCCGAGCGCACACCGCCGTCGGCCCCCGAGTACTCCTCGTGGATCAGCCAGGACCGGTCCACCGACGCCGCGTCCGTGACGATGCGGCGGGAGGCCGCGGAACTCGTCGAACGCGTGGTGGCGCACTACCGCGACGGCACCACGCACGAGGCGGACGGCCAGTGGACGGAACCTGTCGCCCACTACCTCGACGCCGACCGCTGGCGCCGGGAGACGGACGCCGTCCATCGGAGCGTTCCGCTCCCCCTCGCCATGTCCTGTGAGCTTCCCGGGCCGAACACCTACAAGGCGCTGGACGTGCTCGGCGTACCGGTGCTGATCACCCGGGACCGGCAGGGCGCCGTGCACGCGATGATCAACGCGTGCCGGCACCGGGGGGCCAAGCTCATGGAACCCGGCTGCGGGGTGTCGAGACGGCTGACCTGCCCGTACCACTCCTGGTCGTACGACCTGACCGGGGAGCTGCGGGGCGTGTACGCGGAGAGGACCTTCGGTGAGGTTCCGCGCGAGGGCCGTGGTCTCGTCAGGCTTCCGGCCGGGGAGCGGGCGGGGATCGTCTTCGTCTCGCTGGACCCGGCCGCCGAGCCCGACCTGGACGCCTGGCTCGGTGATCTGCAGCCGCTCCTCGAAGGACTGCGGCTGGCGGAGTGCCACCACTACTCCACCGGCGAACTGACCAGTCCCAACTGGAAGGTCACCCTCGACGGCTATCTGGAGACGTACCACTTCGCCTCGCTGCACCCGAAGACGGTCTTCGAGACGAACCTCTCCAACATGATGGCCCACGACACCTGGGGCCCCCACCAGCGCATCGCGCCGGCCCTGCGTCCCATCGCGCGGGCGGTCGAGCTGCCGCCGGACCAGCGGGACCCCGGGGACTGTGTCGGCCCCATCTACTGGCTCTTCCCCGGCCTGGCGATCGCCGGCGGATGGCGGCAGAAGATCGCCGTCTCCCTGGTGCTCCCCCGGACGGCCACCGAGTCGGTGACCCAGCAGATCATCCTGCTGCGGGAACCGGCCGTCACCGAGGAGGAACGCCAGGCCGCCGACCGGTTCGGCGAATGGTTCCACGAGGTGGTCCGCGACGAGGACTACGCGACCACCTACGGAGTCCAGCAGGGCCTCGCCGCCCTCGACGGGACCGACTTCGTCTTCGGACGCAACGATCCCGGACTCCAGCACTTCCACCGCACCATTCACCGACACCTGGAAGACGCCGAAAGAGCCGCCAGGTGACGGACCAACAACACTCGCGGGAGAACAACATGGTGGCTACGGGCAGCCTCGACGGACGTGTCGCGGTGATCACGGGCAGCACGCGCAGCATCGGCCGCGGCATAGCCGAAGCATTCCTGGCCGGCGGTGCCACGGTCGTCCTCAGCGGCCGCAGCGAGATCAAGGGCAAGCAGGCCCTGGCAGAGCTGGACGCCGGGGACCGGGCCGTCTTCCACCCCTGCGACGCCAACAGCCAGGAGGACATCGAGAACCTGGCCGACTTCGCCGCCGAGCGCTTCGGCCGGCTCGACATCTGGGTGAACAACGCCGGCGGCACCTCGGGCTTCGCCCCGGTCCACGAACTCAGCGACGAGGCCTGGCACGACGCCCTCCGCCTCAATCTGAACGCCTACTTCTACGGCACCCGGCGCGCGCTGCCGAAGATGCTGGCGGGCGGCTGGGGACGGATCATCAACATCTCCTCCGTCGAGGGCAAGCAGGCCAACAAGCCCGCGATCAGCCACTACATCACCAACAAGCACGCCATCCACGGACTGACCAAGGCGACCGCCTTCGAGTACGGCACCCTGGGCATCACCTGCAACGCCATCTGCCCCGGCGCCGTGGACACCGACCTGATGCGGGCCGCGGGACCGGCCGCGGCCGAGGCCGAGGGCATCAGCTACGAGGAGTGGCTGGGCCGCTTCGCCGAGCACGCCGCCACCAAGCAGATCACCACCGTGGAACAGATCGCGGCGGTCGCCTCGCTGCTCGCGAGCGACGCGGGCTCCGGCATCACGGGCACGCTGATCAGCGTCGACGGCGGAACGGCACAGTGGTAGGCACCGGGACGGACGGCGGGAGACCCTCGGCCATGAAGAGCTGGATCACGGACTGGCAGCGCAGTGAGCGACTGCCGCACTACACCCGGGCCAACGCGGGCGAGACCCTGCCCGATCCGGCCAGCCCGCTGGGCTGGACCCTGGTCTGGGGGCGTGGACTGCACGGCTGGCGCAAGGGCTTCGTCGGCTTCGGCATCTACCGCGAGGAGGAGGTGGCCGGCCCGCGCCCGCCCTTCGTCGGGATGTTCGGCGGCTACTTCTACCTCAACCTGTCGCACATGCGGCTGTTCGGCATCCGGATGGGCCAGACGGCGGACCAGATCGACGCCGCCTTCGTCGGCCGGCGCTCGGACACCCCGGTGTACGTGGCGCACCCGGACGACCAAGACGCCGAACTGACCGCCAAGGCGGGCGGCACCCTGCAGCGGATGCTCGGCCAGAGCACGTTCCCGGAGGCCGACGCCGACCGGGAGCGGCTGCGCGGACTGCGCCGCGGGCGACCCGATCTGACGGAGCTGTCCGACGCCGAACTGGTGGCCCGCGCACGCTCGTTGCTGGACGAGGTGGAGACGGCCTTCCAACGGCACGTCGAGTCGTCGCTGCCCGCGTCCGTGGGGCCGGCGATCCTCGGGCCGCTCTGCGCGGGCGTGGACCGCCCCGGTGCCATGCTGGACCTCATCGGCGGTCTCGGGGACGTCGACTCGGCCTCCCCCTCGGACCGGTTGTGGACACTGTCTCGCCAGGTGGCGGCCTCGGCCGAGCTGACCGAGCTGTTCGACCGGGGTCCGGCCGCCGTGGAGCGGGCGCTCGACGGGGCGACCGGGGACGTGAAGGCGTTCCGTGACGCCTTCGAGGAGTTCCTGGCCGAGTCCGGGGACCGCGGGCCAAACGAGTGGGACATCCACGCGCTGTCCTGGGAGGCGGCGCCCGTCCAGGCCCTGGCCCTGGTCGACCGGATCCGGCACGGCTCCGACGACGACTCCCCGGCCGCCCGGCGGGCCCGCCTCATCGAGCGGCGCGAGCGGACCGCGCGGGAGATCCGGTCCGCGCTGCCCGCGGACACGCAACCGATGTTCGACGCCGGTATGCACGCCTCCCGGGTCTGGATCCCGGCCCGCGAGCGCACCAAGGCGAACTGCGTGACCGTCGTCAACGAGATCCGGATGGCGGTACGGGAACTCGGCCGCCGCGGGGTCGAGGCGGGGCGCCTCACCGAGCCCGGCGACGTGATGATGCTGCTGGACACCGAACTCGACGACTACGTCGCCGACCCGGAGTCCTTCGGCCCCGTCATCGCGCGGCGGCTGCGGGAATATGCGCTCCTGCACGAGCTGGAGCCGCCGTTCTTCGTCCCGGACGACGCCCGGACCGAGATCGACACCTGGCCGAGGCGCACCGAGGAGCGCGCCGAGGCCGCGGCCGCGGGCGATGCGCTCAGTGGCGTGGGCGGCAGCCACGGGACGTACACCGGCCGGGTGCGCGTGGTCACCGACCCGGCGTCCTGCGAGGCGCTGGAGCCGGGAGAGGTGCTGGTCGCGCCGATCACGGACGCGGCCTGGACCCCGCTGTTCCTGGTCGCCGGGGCGGCCGTGGTGGACGTCGGCGCGCTCAACAGCCACGCCGTGGTGGTCTGCCGGGAGCTGGGCATCCCGGCCGTCATCTCCGTCGAAGGAGCGACGCTGCGGCTGCGTGACGGCATGGTGATCACGGTCGACGGGGACCGGGGCACGGTCACCGTGGAGACCGTCCCCGCCCCGCTCGGCGTCTGAGACACCCCGGGCCCGTCGCTCCCCTTCACCGGAGCGGCGGGCCCGCGGGCATGACCGCGGAAGGACCCCCGTGACCGAGGAAATCATCGTCGCCGGCTGGATGGACTACGAGCCCGGCGACCGCGACACCATGCTGGCGGCCCTCGTCGAGCTGGGCCGGCGCACCCGCGAGCGGGAACCCGGGTGCCTGGACTACGCCATGACCGCCGACCCGGCCGACGAGCGGCGTATCCGGGTGTACGAGCACTGGACCTCGCAACAGGCCCTCGACGAGCACTTCACGACACCGCACATCAAGGACTTCCGGGCGGCCGTGGCGGGACTGAACCGGATCGGGGTCGGCCTGACGGCCCACACCGTGGCCGGGTCGCGCCCCATGCGCTGAAACCGCCCGCTGATCCCGTGCGTTGATCCCGTCCGCTGATCCCGTGCATGGAGACGGTGCCCCCTGCGACCGAGGTTGTTACTTGGCGGACGAGCGCAGTAGTTGGCGGATCTTGCTTCGGTAGCGCTGCGTTGTGATGAGCCTGAGCACGACAGGTGTCGCATTTGCGCGAACTGCCGTAGGGAGCACGGAACTACGCCAGACCGATCAGGCCGCGAGCACGGAAGCCTCGGGCCCCGCGTCACCTCGCGGGTGCGGCCGGTGCGCACACGTCGCGCGGCGCCCGATGCCGGGCCCCGGTCAGCCGGCTTCCGTCAGGGCCGCGTGCGCGGCGGCGAGAATCTCCTCGGAGAGCGGGGAGCCCTGGGTGGCCCGGGACAGGACCAGAGCACCGACCAGGGTGCACAGCCTGGCGAGGCCGCCCTCGCCGCCCCCGACGCCCTCGCCGCCCGCGCCGCCCGCGCCGCCCGCGACGGCCTCGACAGGGGCGAGGAACGCGCCGAAGTCGGCCACGCCCTCCGCGTAGGTACGGCGCGCCTCGCGGCCTTCGGGTCCGCGCGCGATATCGGTGGCGAGAGCCGCGACCGGGCAGCCGTCCGCCGCGTTGTCACGGTGTTCGACGGAGAGGTAGGCGTCGATCAGGGCCCGCTGAGCGGCATCCCGCTGCCCGTCGTACCGCTCGAGCCCGGCCGCATTGCGCCGTGCGATCTCATCGAAGGCGTGGGCGGTGACCTCATCGACGAGCGCTTCCTTGGAGGCGAACTGCTTGTAGAAGGCTCCGTGGGTGAGGCCGGCCGCCTTCATGAGATCGGCGACGCTGACGTGGGTGCCCTGCTCCCGGAACAGCCGCGACGCGGTGTCCACCACCCGCCTGCGATTTTCCTCCGCCTGCGCCTGCGATACGCGGCCCATGGCCACCTCCCGTTTGGATGTCGACTGGCATCTATCATAGCCCTGTGTTTAGATTATGCTTGCAATCTAATTGACGCGGGTGCTCCGACGGCGCCTGCGAAGGACAGGAGCGAGCATGGAACTCAAGAACGCGGTCGCGGTGGTCACCGGCGCCAACCGGGGCCTCGGGCGGCACCTGGCCGCCCAGCTCGTCGAGCACGGCGCCAAGGTCTACGCGGCGGCCCGCCGTCCCGAGACGGTCGACCTGCCGGGCGTCACTCCGCTGCGCCTCGACGTGACGGACCAGGAGTCGATCCTGGAGGCCGCCCGTATCGCGTCCGATGCGACGCTGCTGATCAACAACGCGGGCGTCTCCACCGGCGCGACACTGGTCGGCGGCGACCTGGACGAGGTGCGTCGCGAGATGGAGACCAACTTCTTCGGCCCGCTCGTCGCCACACGGGCCTTCGCTCCCGTCATCGAGGGCAACGGCGGCGGCGCCGTACTCAACGTCCTTTCCGCCCTGTCCTGGTTCCACCCGGCAGGCCTCGGCTCCTACGCCGCGTCCAAGGCCGCCGCCTGGGCGCTGAGCGACGCGAGTCGCGAGGAACTGGCGCCCCGCGGGATCACCGTCTCGGCGCTGCACGTCGGCTACATGGACACCGACATGGCCGCCGCCGTGCCCGCCGATCAGAAGGTCGCCGCCGCCGACGTCGCGGCCCAGGCCCTGCACGGCATCGAGACCGGCCTGCCCGAGATCCTCGCCGACGAGACCAGCAGGTACGTCAAGCAGAGCCTGTCCGCGGCGCCCCAGCCGAACGCGGGCTGACGCTCACCCCCTCCACCACGGCACGACGGCCTTCCAGGCCCCCTTGCGCAAGGACTTCTCATGCGTTACACGGCCTTCGGCCACAAGACCGGACTGCGCGTCTCCGAGTACGCGCTCGGTACCGCGGACTTCGGCACCGGCTGGGGCGCCGGCGCCGAGCCCGACGAGGCCCGCCGGATCTTCGACCGGTTCGCCGAGGCCGGCGGCACCTTCCTCGACAGCGCCGACAGGCACCTCGCAACCCTCGACGTCCAGCTCACCGACGAGCAGTACGCACGCCTCGACAAGGTCGGCGCCATGCCGCTCGGCGCACCGCACGAGGGCATCGCGGGACCGCTGGGACACCTCCAGGGCGGCGACGCGAGCAGCGTCATCGCCCCGGTCGTGCCGGTGGCCCGAGCCCGGAAACACGGCCGGCCGACGCAAAGCTCTCCGCGCAGGCTCTGGGCACTGCCGTGCCGACGCGGAGCGCGCGGACCAGAAGACACCACAAATCTTCTCGTAACGAGACAAACACCTCACGGACAGAACACCCCTCCCGCTTGGACGGGAGACCACACGAACGGAGATGACGATGAAGGCCTTCATGGTCGAGAAGTACGGTGACGCGTCCCACATGCGTGCCGCCGAGATACCCGACCCCCAGGTGGGCGCCGACGACGTCCTGGTCAGGATCGACGCGGCGAGTGTCAACCCACTGGACATGAAGATCCGCGACGGTGACCTCAAGCAGATCCTGCCCTACCGCCTCCCGCTCGTCCTGGGCAACGACCTCGCCGGGACCGTCGTCCGCGTCGGCCCGGCCGTCACCCGCTTCGCCGTCGGCGACGAGGTCTACGCGCGGCCCGACAAGGACCGCGTCGGCACCTTCGCCGAACTCCTCGCCGTCCACCAGGACGACCTGGCTCCCAAGCCCGCCACGCTCACCATGACCGAGGCCGCCTCCCTCCCCCTGGTCGCGCTGACCGCCTGGCAGGCCCTGGTCGAGCGGGCGAACGTCCAGCCGGGCCAGAAGGTTCTCATCCATGCGGGCGCCGGCGGCCTGGGATCCATCACCATCCAACTGGCCAAGGCACTGGGCGCGCACGTGGCCGCCACCGCGAGCACCGCCAAGATCGACCTCGTCAAGGACCTCGGCGCGAACGAGGTCATCGACTACCGCACCCAGGACTTCTCCGAACTCCTCACCGGCTACGACCTCGTCCTGGACTCCCTCGGCGGCGAGAACCTCGCCAAGTCCCTGCGCATCCTCAGACCCGGCGGCCTGGCCATCTCCGTCGCGGGCCCGCCCGACGCGGCCACCGCCCGCGAGCTCGGCTCGAACCCGGTCATCCGCCTGGCCGTCACCGCGCTCAGCGCCAAGATCCGGCGCCAGGCGAAGCGTCTCGGTGTCACGTACTCCTTCCTGTTCATGAAGGCCAGTGGCGACCAGCTGCGCGAACTCACCCCCCTCGTCGACGCCGGGAAGATCCGCCCCGTCGTCGACCGGGTCTTCCCCTTCGACGAGACCCTTCAGGCCATGGAGTACGTCGAGAAGGGCCGCGCGAAGGCCGGCAAGGTCGTCGTCTCCATGACGTGAACCCGGGGCAACGGCCCTGCCGGACGCCGAGAACGCCGCCCGCCGCAACGAGAGGAACCCGCCTGGCTGTGTCACTTCCCGTGGATGTCGTTTCGACCTGTTCGCGAGTCACCTGGCGCGCGTTTTCATGATCAATGTCGATGGGAATCGATGTCACCGTGCCGCTGCGTCAGTGCTTGTCCGCGAGCCCGGATTCTCCAAGCCGTGCCAGCCAGCCGCCCTTTCGGCCTGAGATGTCCTGTCAGGCACCGTTTCGGTCGCCCTGACTACTCTCGAGTCGGAGCCCGGCCCGCCAACTATCGCCCTCAAGATCCGCCGACCAGCTCCCTCCACCTGCCGACGACCTGCACCGAAGTGAGCATCACCCGCCAACTACGATCCTCGGTCACACCCCCTTGCCGGGGGCACCGTCTCAGCGGCTGTCGTCCAGCCGCACCAGCATCTTGCCGACGTTGCCGCCGTCCAGCAGGGACAGCAGGGCGTCGGCGGCGTTCTCCAGGCCGTCCACGACCGTCTCGCGCGCGGTGATCCGGCCCTCGGCGAGCCAGCCCGCGACCCGCTGCTCGAACTCCGGCCGGAGGTCGTCGTGGTCGCGGACGATGAAGCCGCGCAGCGTCAGCCGCTTGAGGACCGCCTGGATCAACTGGTTGATGTCCGCGGACCGTGGCGCGCCGCCGAACTGCGACATCATGCCGCACAAGGCGACCCGGCCACCGGTGCGCAGGCAGTGCAGGGCGGCGGCGAGCTGCTCACCGCCGACGTTGTCGAAATAGACGTCGATGCCCTCGGGGGCCAGCCGGGCCAGCGCGTCACGGACCGGCTCGGCGCGGTAGTCCGCGGCGGCGTGGTAGCCGAACTCCTTCACCAGCAGGGCACACTTGTCAGCCCCGCCGGCGGTGCCGATGACCCGGCCCGCGCCCAGCAGCCGGGCGAACTGACCGGCCGCGGTGCCGACGGCCCCCGCCGCGGCCGACACGAAGACCGTGTCGCCGGGGCGGAGTCCGGCGATCCGGGTGAGACCGACGTACGCGGTGAAGCCGGTCTGCCCGAGCAGGCCCAGCCAGGTGGGGAGCGGGGCGAGGCGCGGGTCGACCCGGTCCGCGCCGTCGGTGTCCGCGGCGTCCAGCACGGCCCGCTCCCGCCAGCCCAGTTGGTGGCGTACGTAGGCGCCGACGGGCACCGAGGGGCAGCGGCTCTCCTCGACCACGCCGAGTGCCCGGCCGTCGAGCGGTGAGCCGGGGGCGAAGTTGTGGGTGTAGTGCTTCTCGGTGCTCTCCAGCCGTCCCCGCATCGACGGGTCGACGCTCATGTAGAGGTTGCGGACGAGGAGTTGGCCCTCGCCGACCGGCGGCAGCGGACGCTCCTCGACGGCGAAGTCACCGGGCGACGGCTCCCCGTCGGGCCGACGCACCAGGCAGACCACGCGTGTGGTCCGGGGTGCCACCGGGTCACTCCCCCGGTCGGCGGAAACCCCGCCGCCGGGCGAGGCGGCCCACCCAGCCCGCCATCTGGAGATCGGCGTGGCGCAGCTCGCCCGACAGCCACCGGGCCTGGAAGTCGAAGACACCCCGCGCGCCGGTCTTCGGGTCGGTCACCTCGACCAGACCGTCCTCGGTGAGCCGGTACACGTGCCCGGTCAGCGGGTGGATCACTTGCTTGGCCATGGGCCCTCACTCCTGCACTCGGCGGCGTACACCGCGCTTGGTCACGGTCACCGGGCCCTCGACCCGCAGCCGGCAGGCGAGCCGGGTCAGGCCGTCCACCGGCATGCGCAGGGCTTCGATGCCCTCGCGTTCCAGCGGGTCCACGGGGGAACAGTTCTCGGCGCCTTCCTCGATCCGCACGAAACAGGTACGGCAGGTGCCCTTGCCGCCGCAGACGGTGGGCCAGCGGTAGCCGAGCCGCCGGGCGGCGGTGAACACGTCCTCGCCGTCGAGGACGTCGATCTCGACGCCGGCCGGCCGGACCGCCACGCGGTGGGTCACCTGTCCATCCAGTGGTCGAGCGTCCGGTTGAAGTGGCGGATGCGGCTCTCCTGGTAGTTGGCCAGGGTGATGCCCGGCTTGCGCATCGTCTTCAGCCCCTGCTGGACGTAGGGCAGGTTCTCGCAGTCCTGGTCGAAGACAGGCCCGAGCACACCCAGTTCGGGGATGTCGGCGAAGAGCATGTCCTCGGGCACCCAGCGGATCCGGGCCGGAGGGGGCGTCTCGCCCGGCTGCTTCGGGGCCGACATGAAGATGATCTCGGCGATGCAGGAGTCGGGGTCGAGGCCGTTGGGCCGGAACCGGTAGACGATGTTGGACTTGGCGCCGCCCCACGGGTTGAAGTTGGGGAACAGCAGGTAGTTGATGGCGTCCAGCAGTTCCGTGTCGGGGGTCTGCGAGAAGTCCTGGCGCGACGTGGCCGCGAGCTGTTCGCGCATGCGCTGGGCCAGGACCTGGCGGGCGGTGCCGCCGGGCGGGATCGCGGGCAGTTCCTCGCCCTCGCCCATCACCAGGTCACGGCCCTGGGCCGCGGAGTAGAAGGCCCGTGAGTCGTAGAAGGTCTCCAGGACGTCCTCCTCCGTGACGGAGTCGGCCACATGGGGGCTGGGGGCGCCCTGGATGTTGATCATCCGGTTCCAGTGGGGCTGGTCGGAACTCACGTCGTACTGGGAGTTGGCGTCGGCGAGCCACGGCAGCATCTGGGGGTGCGTGGCGATCACATGGAAGGACTCGATGAACGCGTCCTGCGCGATCTTCCAGTTGCAGGGCAGCACCTTGGCGATGTGCAGCGACTTGTAGCGGTCCTCCAGCGGCCAGATGTAGTAGTCGTCGAAGGAGCCGCGGTAGCTGTCGAAGGACTCCGCGTACGGGTCCATGTTGATGAAGACGAAGCCGCGCCAGGTCGCCACCCGGGCCTCGGGCAGCGCGAACTTCTCCGGGCTGACGTGCGGGAAGTCCCAGGCGCACGGCGGGGTCTGCATGGTGCCGTCGAGGTTCCAGGCGAAGCCGTGGAACGGGCAGCGGAACTCCCCGACATTGCCGCCGCCGGTGCGCAGTTTGCGGCCGCGGTGCAGGCAGGCGTTGACGAAGGCGCGGATCTCGCCCGGGGCCGTGCGCACGACGATGAGCGAGTCCTCGCCGATCTCGTAGACCTCGTGGTCGCCGACCTCGGGGATCTCGCTCTCCAGGCAGGCGAACTGCCAGACGCGGCGCCACACCTGCCGCATCTCGCGTTCGGCCCAGTCGCGGGAGGTGAAGCGTGTGGCGTCGATGTCCTCGCTGCCGAGGGGGTCGTTCCGCTCGTACCTCAGGGCGGCGGGAACGGGCCGGCTGTCCTGGTCGAGGTAGTCCTGGACGCTGGGCCCGGGGCACCGCGCGGTGACCGACTCCGATGTTTCGTCCATCATCTCTCCTCCGGCAGAAACTTGAGAGTGAGTGTAGTTAGCAGTGGCGACCGGGAGCAACAGTCGCGACGATGGACGGAGCCGCATCATCCGAGGTCACTCCCGAAGAGAAGCGGGTCGACTGGGAATTTTCTGACAGGCCCCTCCCCAAGCACGCCCAGGCGTGCCACACTCCGACGCACTTGAGGCTGTAGTGCCTCAAAAGTTTCTCGTACCGGTGCGGCGTCCGCCCGTCCCGGCTCCAGCGCCGTGGGGTCGCCCCTGCGGCCCGCGCCGTGCCCCACGCCGGCGATCGACGCAGCCCTCGTCCCCTCAGCACCCCATGCGTGCCGTCCCGTCCGGGCGGCACCGGATCCGCCTGGCCCGAGCCGGTCGCCGCGGACGCGGAAGCGACGCGCGGCCAGGAAGCGCAGGCACCTCACCACGGGAGTACTCGACGATGAGTTCCACACCCGGTCGCGCGGTCCGCCGCGCCCTCACCGCACTCGTGCCGGTCACCGCCCTGCTCACCCTGACGGCCTGCGGGAGCGACTCCACTCCGGCCGCCGACACGTCACAGGCGGCGAAACCGGGCTCGCCCGGCCTCGCGGCGGCCCGTGCGGCCCTGGAGATGTACACCCAGCGGCCGACCACGATCTCCGTCACCGAGCCCGTGGGCAAGAAGATCCCCAAGGGCAAGAGGATCGACTTCATCCTCTGCGGCGTGCAGTCCTGCAAGGACCTCGCCGACTTCTTCACCGAGGCCGCCGGGGAACTCGGCTGGAAGGTGAGGCAGATCGCGACGCAGGGAACCCCCGAGTCCGTCCAGGCCGCCTACGACCAGGCGCTGCGCGACAAGCCGGACGCCGTCGTCGCCTCCGGATTCCCGCGTGCCGTCTACGCCAAGCAGCTGGCCCGGCTGAAGGCCGCCGAGATCCCCGTCATCCAGTCGAACGCCGACGACCTGCTGGGCGACGGCATCTCCCTGCTCAAGAACGGGCCGGACGACGTCGGCGTCCAGGGCGAGATGCTCGCCTCATGGGTGGTGTCGAACAGTGACGCCGAGGCGAACACGGTGTACTTCGACCTTCCGGCGTACACGATCCTCAAGCCCGTCAAGGACTCCTTCGCCGCCAAGTACAGGAAGTGGTGCGACGGTTGCGGGCTGGACAACGTCGATGTGCCGATCACCGCCGTGGGCAAGGACATGCCGGACCGCGTGGTGTCGTACCTCCGGTCGCACCCGAAGGTGACCCATGTCGTCTTCTCCCTGGGCCTGCTCAACGTGGGCGTGCCGGCCGCGCTGAAGACCGCCGGCATCACCGGCAAGCGCATCGTCGTCAACGTCGGTGACGCGCAGAACTACCAGTACATCCAGAGCGGTCTCACCGACGGCGCGATGGCGCTCAACTCCCACGAGACGGCCTGGCTCCAGGCCGACGCACTGGCCCGGCACTTCACCGGCCAGCCCATGGACGTGGACCAGAAGGCCGCACTGCCCAACATGCTCGTCACCAAGGACAACCTGCCCTCGGCCGACGGCGACTTCCCGATCGTCGAGGACTACCAGGCGCAGTTCAAGGCGCTGTGGGGGCTGAGTTGACCCGGCCGGTCCTGCGGGTGACCGGATTGTCCAAGCGATTCGGCGGGACCCAGGCACTGCGGGACGTCGACCTGGAGGTCGCCCAGGGCGAGATCCACGCCCTGATCGGCCCCAACGGCTCCGGCAAGTCCACCCTCATCAAGATCCTCGCGGGATACCACCACGCGGAGCCGGGGGCCGTCGCGGAACTCGACGGTGAGCCGTTCGACCTCGGCCAGGTCACCGCCTCCCGGCACGACCGGCTCCGCTTCGTCCACCAGGAGATGGGACTGGTCGGCGAGTTGAGCGCCGTCGACAACCTCGCCCTCAGCCACGGCTTCGCCCGGACGGCCCTCGGCAACATCCGCTGGCCGGAGATGGAGCGACGGACGACCGCGCTGGTCGAGCGGTTCGGTCTCGGTATCGACGTGCGCCGGCCCCTGTCGGCGGCGACCCCGGTCCAGCGCGCGGTGGTGGCCATCGCCGCCGCGTTGCAGGGCTGGGAGGGCCGGCGCGGGGTACTGGTGCTCGACGAGCCCACCGCCGTGCTGCCGCCCGGTGAGGTGGCCCGGCTGTTCGACATCGTGCGGGAGGTCCGGGACGCGGGCGCGAGCGTGCTGTACGTGTCCCACCGGATGGACGAGATCTTCGCGCTCGCCGACCGGGTCACCGTGATCCGCGGCGGACGCCGCATCGCCACACGCGCGGTCTCCGATCTCACGCCGCGCTCGCTGGCGGCCCTGATGGCGGGCGAGGAGATGGAGACCGACCACCGGCCCGCCACTCGTTCCGTCCCCACCGGGGCGGTGCTCGAGGTCCGGGACCTGCGGGCGGGGCCCCTGCGCGGAATCGGCTTCGACCTGGCGGGCGGCGAGCGTCTGGGCATCACCGGACTCGTCGGCTCCGGACACGAGATCGTGCCGTACGCGGTGTGCGGGGCCCACGGCGGGCGGGTGAGCGGAACGCTGCGGCTGCCGCAGCGTTCCGAGCGGTGGACCGACGCGCGCGACGCCGGGGGGCTGGGTCTTCCGCTCGTCCCCGCCGACCGGGCGGGAGAGGGAGTGATCGGTGACTTCTCGGTCGGCGAGAACCTCACCCTGCCCCTCCTGCACCGGCTCCGCGCCCGTGGCGGACGGCTGCACCGGCGTCGCGAGTCGTCCCTCGCCGAGGACTGGATCCGGCGGGTCGGGGTGCGTACGGCGGGCCGCGGGGCGCGGATCACCACGTTGAGCGGTGGCAACCAGCAGAAGGTCGTCATGGCCCGCTGCCTGGCCCAGCGCCCGCCCGTACTGGCGCTGTGCGAGCCGACGGCCGGCGTCGACATCGCCACCCGTCTCCAGCTGTACGACCTGATAGAGCGCCAGACGGAGGAAGGGATGGGCGTCATCGTCTCCTCGTCCGACACACAGGACCTGCTCGCCCTGTGCACCCGCGTCCTGGTGGTGCGGGACGGCCGGATCGTACGGGAGCTCGCCGGCCGGGACATCACCGAGCCCGCGCTCGTGCACGCCATGGAAGGAACCGACTGACATGAGCCCTGGAGTGGGAAGGAACCGAGTGACATGACATCCACCCCGACCCGGGCGGCGGCGCTCCGGCCGTCCGCACCGGACCGGACCGGCGTGCTCGCGCCCGGGGCACCGGTACGGCGGGCGGCGGCCGCCCTGTCGTTCCGGAACATCGGCGCCGTCTACGTGTGGCTGGTCATCGTCGTGCTCTTCTCCGTCTGGGCGCCGGAGACGTTCCCGACCACCACCACCGTCAAGCAGGTGCTGAACGGCAACGCCGTCGCCGGACTGGTGGCGCTGAGCGTCGTACCGCCGCTGGCCGCCCGCGTCTTCGACCTGTCGGTCGCCTACACCATGTCGCTCACCAGCGTGCTGACCGCCCGCTTCCTGGTCTCCGCCGGATTCGGACCGTTCACCGCGATCGCCCTGGCGATGGCCGCCGCGCTGCTGGTCGGGGTCGTCAACGGGATCGTGGTGGTGGTGCTGCGCGTCGACTCGTTCATCGCCACCCTGGCGACCGGTGCGCTGATCCAGTCGTTGATCACCATGGTCACCGGTGACAGTTCCATCACCGGGGTGCAGTTGCTGGCCGAGCCCTTCGCGAGCATCGCCCAGCTGGACGCGGGCGGGATCACGCTGCCGGTGCTGTACCTGCTGCTCGCCGCGGTGGCCATCTGGTTCCTGCTGGAACACACCGCCACCGGGCGCCGGTTGTACGCGACCGGGTTCAACTCCGACGCGGCACGACTGCAAGGGGTGCGCACGGACCGGCTGCGCTTCCTGACCCTGGTGGCCTCCGCACTGCTCTCCGGTTTCGCCGGGGTCGTCTTCGCGTCCTCCGTCGGATCCGGCTCGCCGACCGCGGGCAGCCCGTATCTGCTGTCCGCCTACGCCGCGACCTTCGTCGGGGCGACGCAGCTGCGCGCCGGACGCTTCAACGCCTGGGGGACGGTGCTCGCGGTCATGCTGCTCGGCACCGGCATCACGGGACTCGGCCTCGCCACCAGCGCCCAGTGGGCCGCCAGCCTGTTCACCGGCTCCGTCCTCATCGTCGCGCTCGTCCTCACCGGCGGCCGGATCGCCCTGCCCGCCGTCCTGCGCCGCCGGAGGGGAACCCCGCACGCCGGATTCGAGGTCCCCGCGGAGGGGGCCGCCCCACCCACCAGCGGTGAGGAGAACCGACGATGAAAGCGGTGCAGTACCGGACGGTGGGACGCGCCCCCGAGGTCGTCGAGGTTCCCGTGCCGGAGCCCGGCCCCGGACAGGTGCTGCTGAAGGTGACGGCGGCGGGGCTCTGCCACTCCGACCTGGCGGTCATGGGCTGGCCCGAGGAGCAGTTCCCGTACGCGCTGCCGATGACGCTCGGGCACGAGGGGGTCGGCACCGTCGCCGCGGTGGGCAGCGGTGTCGAGGGACTGGCGGAGGGGGACGCGGTGGCGGTGTACGGGCCGTGGGGCTGCGGTCGCTGCCGCACGTGCGCCGCGGGCAAGGAGAACTGCTGCCCGTACGCCGCCGGGCTCGGCATCCTGCCGCCCGGGCTCGGCGCGCCCGGCGCCCTGGCCGAGTACATGCTGGTGAACTCGCCCCGCCACCTGGTTCCTCTCGACGGTCTCGACCCGGTGCAGGCGGCGCCCCTCACCGACGCCGGGCTGACGCCGTATCACGCGATCGCGAAGTCGCGGCCGAAGCTCGCGCCGGGCAGCACCGCGGTCGTGATCGGTGTCGGCGGGCTCGGTCATCTCGCCGTGCAGTTGCTGCGCGCGCTGACACCGGCCCGGGTGGTCGCCCTCGACCTCGGCGGGGAGAAGCTGGAGCTGGCGAGGTCCGTCGGTGCCCACGAGGCGCTTCTCTCCGACGACACGGCGGCCGGGCGGATCCGGGAACTCACCGGGGGGACGGGAGCGGATGTGGTCCTGGACTTCGTCGGGGCGCCGGCGACCTCGGCGATCGCCGCCGCGTCGGTGGCCGTCGAAGGGGATGTGACCCTGGTCGGACTCGGCGGGGGCACCCTGGCGGTCGGCTTCGGCGGGGGGCTGCCGTTCGAGGTGTCCGCCACGTTCCCCTACTGGGGCAGCCGGGTGGAGCTCATGGAGGTCATCGCGCTGGCCCGACAGGGCCTCGTCTCCTCCCATGTCGAGACCTTCTCCCTCGAGGAGGCGCCGATGGCCTACGAGCGCCTGCACGCCGGCCGGATCAACGGCCGCGCGGTGGTACTGCCCCACGGCTGAACACGGCGGGGGCGGCGGGGCCGCGGGATCGGCCCCACCGCCCCTGCCCGTCCCGGCCCCCGACAACGCCGCCCCTGCGACCCCGCCGGAGGGCCCCCGTCGCTGCCCCCGGCCCTCGCCCGCGCACGACCGAATCGGTCGGCCGGAAGCGGGGCCGAGGGGCCTCGGCCCGTCCGGGCTTCGACGGACGAAGCCCGTCAGCCCGGATCGAACGCACGTTCCGAAACGCGGCAGGCGGAGCGGCACCGGCCACGGAGCGGCCACCGGTCGGGATCGGGGAGGCCCCGCCGTCCGTACCGGTGACCGGGGTCCGTGCGACATGCACGGGAGGGGGCCGGCGCCTCTCGCTGTGCTGTCCTGTTCCGGCGGCCCGCCGTCGGCCCGGGCTCACTGTCACCGGCCGGCCGCGGTCTGCCCCGTTCGTCCAGGTCGTTCGCGTTCCGACCTCTCGAACGAACCGGGCGGCTCGATTTGCGATCTTGAGTCGATCGTTCTTCTCTGGAAGTGTCCGTTGGCACCCCGAGCTCGATGACTTACTCTCCGTGACTGCTCTGCGGTCCGCGGGGCGGGAAGGCGGTGAGCGCCGCCCCTGTCCCATCCGGGCCGCGGTGTCGGTTGCGGCAAGCGCAGTGTGGGGGTGCGGCCTCCGGCTCGACATGCCGCATCCGCGACCGGTGTCCGCCGGCGCTCTCCGACAGGCGGCGCCGCGCAGAGATCGTCAAGGCGGTCTGTCGGATGACGGCCGCCTGCGTGGTCGGGCAGCACACGTGGAGGCAGACCTATGGGCCCCGCCAACCCATCGAGGCAGTTCGCGGCCGATGACGAGGAACGGTTCCGGCTGCTGGTGAAGAACTCCCCGGACATGGTGTTCCGGCGGTCGCTCGACGGCGTTTTCCAGGAGGTCTCCGCGGCGGGAGCGAAGCTGCTGGGCAGGCCGGTCGAGAGAATCGTCGGGACGTCCGCGGAGTCCTGGGTGCACCCTGGTGACGTCGAGGAGTTCGAGTGGGCGGAGCGGGACCTGCTCCGCGACGGCAGGGTGGTGGTGTGTCTGCGTCTGCGGCACGCCGACGGGCACTGGATGTGGGTCGAGGCGACGACCTGGGTGGTGCGGGACGCCGCGGGCGAACCACTCGAAGTGCGGGGCTTTCTCCGCGAGGCGGAGGGCCAGCGGCGCCGGGAGGAAGCGCTGCGACTGCTTCAGGACCAGGCGCGTTCGGTGATCGAGACCGCCCGGGACGCCTTCGTCTCCATCGACGAGGACGGGGTGGTCATCGACTGGAACCAGAGCGCCGAGACGCTTTTCGGGTTCACCCATCGCGAGGCCATGGGCCGACCGCTGACGGAGACCATCATCCCCGAGCGTCACCGAGCCGCACACATGGCCGGCCTGCGGCGGGTCCTGGCCGGAGGAGAGGCACACGTCCTCGGCCGCCGCATCGAACTCGAGGCGCTGCACCGGGACGGCCACGAGATTCCCGTCGAACTCCATGTGTGGCGGATGAAGTCGGCGAAGGCGCGCTGCTTCAACGCCTTCGTCCGCGACATCAGCGAGCACAGGCAGGCCGAGGCCGCCCTGGCCGAGGCCCGCGATCAGGCGATCGCCGCGTCGAAGGCGAAGTCCCACTTCGTCGCCTCCATGAGCCATGAGATCCGTACTCCCATGAACGGCGTCATCGGACTGAGCAACCTGCTGCTGGGCACCGAGCTGGACGCCGAGCAGCGCCGCTACGCGGCAGGTATCCAGGCCGCCGGCTCGGCCCTGCTGTCACTGATCAACGACATCCTGGACTTCTCCAAGCTGGAGGCGGGCAAGCTGGAGCTGGACGAGGTCCCCTTCAGCCCGCAGGTGATGGCCGAGGAGGTCATCTCGCTGGTGGCGCAGACCCCGCAGGCCCAAGGGCTGGAGCTGCTCAGTGACTGCGATCCGGATGTGCCCGCCATGATGCTCGGCGACGCGGACCGGCTGCGGCAGATCCTGCTCAACCTGGTGTCCAACGCGGTGAAGTTCACCGAGTCGGGCGAGGTGGTCCTGCGGGCCCGCCCCGCGCCTGAGCCGGCCTCCGCGGGGAGCGGACCGTGGTTGCGCTTCGAGGTGGCCGACACCGGCATCGGCATCGCCGAGGCCGACCAGCAGCGGATGTTCGACGCCTTCTCCCAGGCGGACGCCTCCACCACCCGCCGCTACGGAGGTACGGGTCTGGGCCTGGCCATCTGCCGCAGGCTCACCGAGGCCATGGGGGGCTCCATCGGGGTCACCAGCCGACCTGGCGAGGGCAGCACGTTCTGGTTCACCGTGCCGGCACGGACACCCGACGCCCCCCGGAACCGGGCGACACCTGTCCAGCCCGTCGTCCTGCGCGGGCTGCGGGCGCTGGTCGTCGACGACAACGACACCAACCGGCTGATCCTCGAGACCCAGCTGCGCAGGTGGCACATGCGGCCCGCCACCGTGGCCGGCGGCCCCCAGGCCCTGGTGGCCCTGCACGAGGCAGCAGCCGCAGGCAGGCCCTTCGACCTGGCCCTGCTCGACATGCAGATGCCCGACATGGACGGCCTCGAACTCGCCCGGCGGATCACCGCCGACCAGAAACTCGGCCGCGTACGGCTGCTGATGCTCAGCTCCAGCACACCGCTGTCCACCGCGGAACTGACCGCGGCCGGGATCGCCTGCAGCCTGCCCAAGCCCGTCCAGCAGTCCCAGCTCATGGACGCCCTCGTCGAACTCGTCACCCAGAGGCCCCCCGCGGCCGCTCCCGCACCGGCCCCTCCCGCACCCCCGCGCGCCCACCGCGGCCATCTGCTCCTGGTCGAGGACAACGACATCAACCAGATGGTGGCGCAAGGCATTCTCACCAGCCTCGGCTACAGCGCCGACATCGCCGCCGACGGCATCGAGGCACTGCAACTGACCGAGGAGCACACGGAACACCCCTATCAGGCCGTGCTGATGGACTGCCAGATGCCCGGGATGGACGGCTACACCGCCACCCAGGAGCTGCGCCGCCGGGAGAGAGACAGCGGCCGCCACCTGCCGGTGATCGCCATGACCGCCGGCGCCATGGCCGAGGACCGCGACCGCTGCCTGGCCGCCGGCATGGACGACTACATCACCAAACCCGTCGACGCCGAGGAGCTGCAACGAACACTCGCCCGCTGGGCACACCCCGCCCCTCACCCCCGGACGGACAGCGAGGACCTGCGCGCCTCCATCCAGCAGCGGCTGAACGAACTGCGCGGCGACGGCACGCCGGCCGAGGTCCAGCTGGTGGACCGGCTGGTGGACCACTTCCTGGCCCGGGCCCCCGAGATGACCAGCGCCCTCTTCCACGCCCTGGACCGCCACGACGCCCGGGAGATCGCCGAACTGGCCCACAGCCTCAAGGGCGCTGCAGGGAACATCGGGGCCGGCGGTCTGGCCGCCTGCTGCCAGGAACTCGAACAGCACGCCGGCGCCGGAGTACCCGCCCCGCTCGCCGAGACCGCTCCCCGCCTCCAGGACGAACTGGACCGCACCTGCCGCGCCCTTGAGACGCTCCGCTCCCACCCTCCGGGCCACGGACCCGCATGAGGCTCAACCGGTCATCGCCTCCCCGGGGGAGCGGAGAAGGAGGGTCTGTGAGCATGGTCCGCCCGCCCACCCGCCGTGATGCGGCGGCGTGGGCATACGCGGCTGCGGGGACCCTGGTGATCGTCGCCTATCTGGTCACCTCCTCCCCGGCGCAGTACCTGATGGGCGCCCTGATATCCGCCTCTGCCGTCCTGGCCATCGCGGTGGGGGTGACCAGGCACAGGCCGCCCTCGGTCCTTCCCTGGTGCCTGTTCGCCGCGGGGATGGCACCCTACGCGGCGGCGGACACCATCTGGGGCCTGTACCAGGTACGCGGTGAGGAGGTTCCGTTCCCGGGCGTGGCCGACCTCCTCTACCTCGGCAGCTACCTGTTGTTCACTGCCGGTCTGGTGACCCTGGCCCGGCAGCAGACGGGCCGCCTGCACTGGGCGGGCCTGCTGGACGCGGGCATCGTCACGATGGGGTTCGCCACCCTGTCCTGGGCGTTCATCATCGCCCCCTATCTGCGCAGCGAGATGTCCGCATGGCCGCTCGCGCTGTCCGTCGCGTATCCCGCCATCGATCTCGTGCTGCTGTCCCTGGCCGCGCGGCTGATGCTCACCACCGGCACGCACACCCCGTCGTTCCTGCTGTGCATCGGATGGCTGGTGATCCTGCTGGCCGCCGACAGCTACTACTACGGGGCCCAGGCGACGAACGGCACGCCGATCGCCGAGGACGCGGCCGAGGTGGCGTGGATGGTGTCGTCCCTCCTTCTGGGGGTGGCGGCGCTGCACTCGTCCGTGGCCCGGCCGTCACGGCTGGCTGCCGACCAGGAGCACCTTCCCCCGCGGCGGCTGTCGATCCTCATCGCGCTGATCCTGATGGGACCGTTGATCGTGCTGGCCAATGTCGGGGGAATCCGTGACCAGCCGGTGGACGTCGCGGTGATCGTCGGCATGATGGCCGGTCTTTCGCTGCTGCTGGTACTGAGGGTGGCGTTCCTGGCCCAGTTCGCCCAGAGCAGGGCAACCGCCCTGGCCGCCTCGTTGAAGGAACAAGCGGAACTCCAGAAACTGCTGAGCTATCAGGCTACCCACGACCCCCTGACGGGCCTGGCCAATCGGGCCCTGCTGAACGAACATCTGGAGTCGGCCCTCAGCCAGTGCTCCGACCTCTCCCCCGCCGGACTGCTGATGCTCGATCTCGACGGCTTCAAGCACGTCAACGACACACTGGGCCACCCGGTCGGCGACGAACTGCTGGTCGACGTCGCAGGACGGCTGACGAGCAAGGTCCGCGACCAGGACACGGTGGCCAGGCTCGGCGGCGACGAATTCGCACTCCTCGTGGAAGGTGTGGACCTGAGCACGATGCACCTCTACACCGCGCGGATCCTCGACGCCTTCCGGGATCCCTTTCTGCTTGCCCACGGCGCCACGGTCGAGGTGACCACCAGCATCGGAGCGCGCAGCTTCACCCGGCCGACCACGCCCGCACAGGCACTGCGGGACGCCGACGTCGCCCTGTACAGAGCCAAGACGGCGGGCAAGAACCAGGCCGCGTTCTTCGAATTCCTGCAGCAGCCTTTCTGAGGTCGCGGAGGTGGCCCTCGGGGACCGTGCGCGTGGGGGCGGGCGCGAGCCGCCCCGGCCCCCGCCGCCCGGTCGCGCTCAGCGGCACGCCGGGGCTTCCGGCGGCCCCGGCTCCCCCACCGTCCGCGCCACGCAACGCCGCAGCACCTCCACGAACTCCGCGGTCCCCCACGGCCCCCGGTCCACGTGCCCGGTGTCCGCCACGCCCAGGTCCTGCATGTCGTAGCGGCCCCGGCAGTGGCCGAGGGTGAAGTAGCAGACCTCGCCGAGGCCGTGCCGTCGCAGATAGAGCACCGGACGGGGCGCGCCGTCGAGGGCCGCCGTGTCGCCCTCGGCGAAGCCCCGGCACGGGCCCGTGTACTCGGTGTGCAACAGCACCTCCGACTCCCCGTGCAGTTCGCACACGTACAGCTCGTCGGTGACCGTGAACGGATCGATCCCGGCGACCAGCGGATGGTCGGACCGGGTCACCCGCACCTCGTACGGCGCGATCGGCGGATGGGCGAGGAACTGGCTGCCGAGCACGGCCGCCACCTCGCCGAGGAGCCGTGGCGTGCCGAACACCCGTGGCTCGCCGGGAGCGGGCGGTTCGATCACCGCGTTGGTGCCGTGCAGGGCCAGCCAGCGCCCTCCCCGCTCCACGAACCGTGCCAGCGCCGCCCGTTCGGCAGGGCCGGGCCGCACGTCGCAGGTGTACGTCACCAGCAGGTCCGCCTCGTCCAGCGAGGCGGCACAGCCGTAGTCCTGGAAGACCTTCGTACGCACCCGTGGATGGTCGCCGAGCAGCTCCAGCAGCCGAAGCCGCGCGTGGTCGAAGTCGTGCCATCTGCCGCCGCAGACCAGTACGGCGTCCAGACGGCCGGCCGGGCCCGCCACTGCTCAGTACTGGACGCGGGTCAGCAGCCCGCCGTCCACCACGAGGTTGGTCCCGACGCAGAAGGAGCCGGTCCGGCCGAGCAGGTACGCCACGGCCGCCGCCACGTCCTCCGCGGTGCCGTAGCGGCCGATCGGCACTCTGGAGAGGACCTCCTCGTACACCTCCGGCCGGCTGGTGCGGATGGTCTCCCAGGCGCCACCGGGGAAGTCGATGGGTCCCGGCGAGACGGTGTTGACACGGATGCCCTTCGGGGCGAGGGCGTGCGCGAGGGCCGAGGCGTGCTGGACCACGGCGGCCTTGAGGGCGGAGTAGGAGTTGGCGCCTGCGGGTCGGGCGGTGTCTGAGGCGTTGGTGGTGCCGATGGCGACCACCGCCGCCCGGTCGGACGCCTCGAGGTGGGGCATGGCCGCCTCCACGAGTCCCGCGAACGGGATCAGATCGCCGCGCAGGCTGGCCTCCCACGAGTCGGGGCCCTTGACGTTGCCCGCCGAGACGTTGGAGACCAGCAGGTCCAGGCCGGCGAGTTCACCGGCCGCACGCTCCACGAAGCCGGCGAGCGCGGCCGGGTCGGTCACGTCGACCGGCTCGGCGAACACCGTCGCTCCCTCGCCGCGCAGTTCGGCGGCGGCCTTGGCGAGCGCCTCCTCGCCCCGGGCGCACAGCGCCAGCGCGCAGCCCTCCGCCGCCAGGGTTCCGGCGATCGCCCGGCCGATGCCGCGGCTCGCACCGGTCACCAGCGCCTTCGCGCCTGTCAGTCCCAGATCCATCGATGTCGCTCCTCGGTGATTGCGGAAGGGTCCAAAGGGGGGTGTCGAACTGTCCCCGAGAGGGCGGGGAACGGCTCCACGTGGCCGGGGCGCGGCCTCACTCCTCGCGGCTCGGCTCCGAGTGACGGGGGCTCCACGCGACCGGGGAAGGTCCCGGGACCGGAGGGCCGGGAGGCCCGACGCTCCCGCGGGTCGTCGGCCCTCAGTTGCCGGGCAACCGGGAGAACGGCACCCGGTCCGCTCGCGGCTCGGGCGGCAGTTTCAGTACGCGCTCGCCGATCAGGTTGCGCTGGATCTGGTCGGTGCCTCCCGCCAGCCGGTAGCCCGGGGCTCCGAGCAGGTGCTCGGTCCAGGCGAAGGTTCCCGGTTCTCCCGTGTCGGCGCAGATGCGGGCACCCATGAGGTCGGCGGCGACCTGCCCGGTGCGGGTGAGCAGGTCGCTGGCCATCAGCTTGGTCAGCGACGCCTCGGGGCCGGGCCGGCCGCCGGCGGCGCTCGTCCGGGCGACGCGGTCCACCGTCGCGGCGCGCAGCACGGTCCGGACGTACAGGTCGGCGAGGTGCTGCCGGACCAGCGGATCGGCGGTGCGGCCGAGCGAGCGCGCGAGGGCGAGCACGTCCGTGAAGGTGCCGCCCTTGCGCCGGTTGCCGCTGCCGGAGGCGGTCCGCTCGAAGCCGAGGGTGGCGGTGGCGACCTCCCAGCCCTGGCCGGGGCGGCCGATGCGAAGCCGGTCCGGCACACGTACTCCGCTGAGGAAGACCTCGTTGAAGGAGGCACCGCCGCTCATCTGCCGGATGGGACGCACCTCGACGCCGGCGGCGTCCATCGGGACCAGGAAAGCGGTGATGCCCGCCTGTTTGACGACATCCGGATCGGTGCGGGCGAGCAGCAGGCCGTAGTCGGCGAACTGCGCCCCCGAGGTCCACACCTTCTGACCGTCGATCACCCAGTCACCACCGCTCCCGGCTCCGTCGGCGGCGGGCCGTCCGCCGTCCTCCTGCCGGGCCCGGGTGCGCAGGGCCGCGAGGTCGGAGCCGGCGCCGGGTTCGCTGAAGAGCTGACAGGCCAGCAGGTCGGTACGGAGGAAGGCGAGCCCGAAGTCGTGGCGCTGCTCGTCGGTCCCGAAGAGGGAGACGGCCATGGCGACCAGGCGCACGGTGACGCTGATCAGTTCGGTGGACGGCGGCACGTCGAAGGCGGACTCCTCCTCGGCGAAGGCCGCGGCATGGGCGGCGGTCAGCCCCGCCCCGCCCCGGTCGGCGGGCAGGGTCAGCGCCTGGTAACCGGCGTCGAAGCGAGCTCGCTGATAGGCGCGGCAGCGCTCCAGGAGCAGGAGTTCCCGGTCCTCGGGGAGGTTGTGGAACACCGCGAGGTCGGCCGCCTCCTCCGCGCGCGCCGACGCCGTGCGCGGTGCGAGCCGCGTGGCCAGCCACTGCCGGGCCTGTGCGCGCCATGTGTCCAGATCGTGCCGGGACATGGGACCTCCCTGGGAACACTTACCAGATGAAAGCTTGAGTAACGGAGGATGGAACAGGCCGAATAACCCATCAAGCAGGTGGACAGAACTCCGTACCGCGTCAGAGTGTTCCGCACTTTCTTGATAAACGCTACAGTCTCGTCATCGACTCTCCCGTCAGTCGGGAGGGGGCCGAGAGCCGCCGGAGGAGCCATGTCGCAGCTGCCACTCGACCGTCGCGCCCAGAAGACCCCGGACGAGCCCGCCGTGGTGGACGACTGGGAGGTGCTGTCCTGGTCCGGGCTCGCCGACCAGGTGGCGCGGGCGTCGGTACGACTGCTGGAGATCGCGCCCGGTCCGCACGACCGGGTCATGGTGCTCGGCGACAACGCGATACCCACGGTGGTGGCCCATCTCGCTGGGCTTCGGGCCGGTGTGGGGACCGTGGCAACGTCCCGGCATCTGACGCCGGGCGAACTCGTGGACCAGATCATCGACTCGGGAGCGACCGGGATCATCACCGGCCCGGCGGGGGCCGGGTCCGCTCTGGACGCCGCCCGGGAACTGGGTCTTCCCCTGGTGATGCACGGAACCCCGGCGACCGGGCACGCCTTCGACTGGGACCTGTGGCTGGCTGCGGCGCCCGCCGATCGGACCGTCCCCGGGGACCGTCCCGCCCGGCCGCCCCTCGTCTACACGTCGGGGACAACCGGACGGGCGCGCGGGACGGAGGTGCGGTGGGTGAGCGGTCCGGTGGCCGACAGTTCCGCCTATCTGGCCGCGATGTCCGCCCGGCCCGGATTCCCGCCGGGACCCCATCTGGTGTGCGGCCCGCTGCAGCACAACGCGCCGCTGACGGCTCTGCGCCATCTGGCCGCCGGGCAGCAGATGGTCGTCCTCGGCCGGTTCGACCCGGCCGTCTTCCTGAGCCGGGTCGCGAAGTGGCGGGCCACGTCGACGGTCATGGTGCCCACCCACTTCCAGCGCCTGCTCGCCCTGCCGGACGAGGTGCGTGCCCGGCATGACGTCTCCAGCCTCGTGCAGGTGTCCCACACGGGGTCCGCGTGCCCCCCGGACGTGAAGCGGGCCATGATCGAGTGGTTCGGACCGGTGCTGACCGAGTCGTACGGGGCCAGCGAGGCGGGCACCGTCGCCCGCATCGGCAGCGCCGAGTGGCTGGCCCATCCGGGCTCGGTCGGGCGCGTCCAGCCGCCGTTCGAGGTGGTGGTGACCGACGACGACGGCCGGCCGCTGCCGCCCGGCGAACGGGGGCTGCTGGCCTTCCGGGCGCCCGAGGACCGGGGCGTGCGCTACCACGCGGACGAGGAGAAGACGAGGTCCGCCTATCTCTCCCCCGGCGTCTTCACGCTCGGCGACATCGGGTACGTCGACGCGAACGGCTACATCTTCATCACCGACCGGGCCGCGGACGTCGTGGTCTCGGGCGGCGTCAACCTCTACCCGGCCGAGAGCGAGGCCGTGCTGGGACAGCACCCGGCGGTCGCCGAGGTGGCGGTGATCGGTGTGCCCGACCCGGACTTCGGCGAGGCGCTGCGGGCGCTGGTGGTGGCGGCCGACGAGGGCGCGCACGCCGAGGAACTGGACCGGTTCTGCCGGGACCGACTGGCCGCGTACAAGTGCCCCAAGTCCTACGAATTCGTCACCGAGCTCCGGCGCAACGCGATGGGCAAGCTCGACAAGCGCGCGATGCGCCGCCCCTACTGGCACTCCGAGCGGACCATCGCGGGCTGAGCCCCGCCGCCCGCCTCCGAGGACGACCGACAACGCCCGCCCGACCCGCGTACGAAGGACCACCCATGACAGAACTCCTCCTCATCAGGCACGGCCTCCCCCTGGCGGGCGTGTACGACCCGGGGCTGTCGCCGGAGGGCACCGCCCAGGCCGAGCGCCTCGCCACCTGGCTCGCGCACGAGGACATCCACGCCCTGTACACCAGCCCCTTCCGGCGCGCACGCGAGACGGCGGCCCCCCTGGAGCGGCGCACCGGCATGACCGCGACGGTGGTGGACGACCTCCGCGAGTGGGACACCGACGTCTCGCACCCCTACACGCCGCCGGAGCAGATCGGCACGGACGATCCCCGGGCGGCGGCGCTCGCCGAGGGGCGGTACGAGGACTTCGTACCCGACCTGGACCGGGATGCCTTCCGCGCGCGTGCCGTACGGGCCATGGAGACCGTTTTCGAGGCCCACCCCGAGGGACGGGTCGCGGCGGTGTGCCACGGCGGCATCACCAACACCTTTCTGGCGACCGTGCTCGGCCTGCCCACCATGTTCTGGTTCCACCCCGGCTACACCTCGATCAGCAGGGTGCGCCGGATGCCGGGCGGCCGAATCGTGCTGCACTCGGTGAACGAGACGGCCCACATGATCGCCGAGCGTGCCCTCGACACGGTCGTCTGACCGCACCCGGCCGACGGGGCCTGCCCCGTTGCCCGTCCCGCTCCCTGTCCCCTCGCCCGACAGGCCCCACGTTCCGCAGGAGGTCCCGGCCGTGCCCGGATCCGTCATCGTCGCCGGAGCCAGAACACCCATCGGCAAACTGATGGGGGCCCTCAGTACCGCGTCCGCCGTCGACCTCGGCGCCCATGCCATCGGCGGCGCGCTGGCCGCCGCGTCCCTGGACCCGGCCGCCGTCGAAGCCGTCGTCATGGGCCATGTCGTCCAGGCCGGGGCCGGTCCCAATCCGGCACGCCAGGCGGCGGTCCGCGCCGGCATCCCGTTCTCCGTGCCCGCGAGCACGGTCAACAAGCTCTGCCTGTCCGGTCTGCACGCCATCGCCCTGGCCGACCTCATGATCGCCTCCGGGCGTCACGAGGTGGTCGTCGCGGGCGGCATGGAGTCCATGTCGGGCGCCCCGCACCTGCTGCGCGGAGCGCGCGCCGGCTGGAAGTACGGTGCGACCGCCGTGGAGGACGCCCTCGACCGCGACGCCCTCGTCTGCGCCTTCGACGGCGTCTCCATGGGTGCGGCCACCGAGCGCCACCAGCGGCCGTACGCGCTCAGCCGCGAGGAGCAGGACGAGTACGGCGCGCTCTCCCACCGCCGGGCCGCTCTCGCCCAGGGTGCGGGCCTACTGGCCGACGAGATCGTCCCGTTCACGGTGACCGGGCGGGGCGGCGGGAGGGTGGTGGTCGACACCGACGAGGGCGTACGGCCGGACAGCACCGCCGAGAGCCTGGGGCGGCTGAGGCCGGCGTTCTCCGGTGGGGGCACCATCACCGCGGGCAACTCCTCCCAGCTGTCCGACGGGGCCGCGGCCGTGGTCGTGATGAGTGCCGAGCGCGCCCGGCGGGAGGGCCTGACCCCGCTGGCCGAGATCGGCGCGTACGGCACGACGGCGGGCCCCGACGCCTCCCTGCTGGTCCAGCCCGCCGGCGCGGTCCGCGACGCCCTCTTCCGGGACGGCCGGTCGAAGGCCGCCGACCTGGACCTGTTCGAGATCAACGAGGCGTTCGCCGGCGTGGCCCTCGCTTCCGTCCGAGAACTGGACATCCCGCTGGAGAAGGTGAACGTCAACGGCGGTGCCATCGCCCTCGGTCACCCGGTCGGCATGACGGGTGCCCGCCTGGTGCTGTCCCTCGCGGCGGAACTGCGGCGCCGGGGCGGGGGCCGCGGAGCCGCCGCCCTCTGCGGAGGCGGCGGCCAGGGCGACGCACTCCTGCTGCACGTGCCCGCACGGACCTGAACCCGGAGCCGACCACCATGAACGACCGACTGCCCTACGCCGGAACCCTGCCCAGGACGGACCACACCGCCGCCGGCGTCCCCACCGGGGCGACACGCTCCCCCGCCGAAGCCGTCGCCACCGAGGCTCTCCCCGATCCCGCCGGGTTCGTCCTCACCGTGGCGGCGCGCGTCCCCGCCGCCGACGGTGTCGTCCGTCTGACCCTGCGCCGCCCGGACGGCGGGGCGCTCCCGTCCTGGACGCCGGGTGCCCACATCGACGTCGTCCTGGACGGGGCCGGTGGCATGATCCGCCAGTACTCCCTGTGCGGGCGCCCGGAGGAGCGGGACGTCTGGCAGATCGCCGTACTGCGCGACCCGCGCGGCCGTGGCGGCTCCGCGTACGTCCACGACCATCTGCGCGCGGGCAGCACCGTCCGGGTCCGCGGGCCGCGGAACAACTTCCCGCTGCGCCCCGCCGCCCGCCATCTGTTCGTCGCGGGCGGCATCGGCATCACACCGATCCTGCCCATGGTCGAGGCCGCCGACGCCGCGGGGGCCCGCTGGCGTCTGCTGTACGGCGGCCGCACCCGCGCCTCCATGGCGTTCCTGGACCGTCTCGCCCCGTACGGCGACCGCGTACTGATCCGACCTCAGGACACGTATGGGCTGTTGGACCTCGCCGCCTTCCTCGGCCCGCCCGAGCCGGACACCCTGGTGCACGCCTGCGGTCCGGGACCGCTGCTGGAGGCCCTGCGGGAGAGGTGCGCCCACTGGCCGGCGGGCACGCTGGGCGTCGAGCGGTTCGCCCCCGTCGCGGCGACCTCGGCAGTCCCGGTCGGGACCTTCGAGGTGGAGCTCGCCCGCTCCGGGCTCACCCTCACGGTGCCGCCGGATCGATCGGTGCTCGAAGCGGTGGAGCAGGCCGGCGTCGCGGTGGACTCCTCCTGCCGGGAGGGGACCTGCGGCACCTGCGAGACCGACGTACTCGACGGCAGGCCGGACCACCGCGACTCCCTGCTGACGGAGGAGGAGCGGGCCGCCGGCGACACCATGCTCATCTGCGTCTCCCGCTCGTGCGGACCCCGCCTGGTCCTCGACCTGTGAGCGGGAGGCTCTGCGCACAACCGCCGATCTCTTCGCCGTGGCGGCTTCCGGCAATTTACTAGGACGTCCTACTATCTCTTCGTCAGCGTTCTCCCCACCGTCCGAGAAGGCCTCCATGACCCTGCACCGACCCGTGCACCCCGTCCGCCTGATCACCGCCTCGGCCCTGTTCGACGGGCACGACGCGTCGATCAACATCATGCGGCGCATCCTCCAGTCCCAGGGAGCCGAGGTGATCCACCTCGGGCACAACCGGTCGGTACGGGAGGTCGTGGACGCTGCGCTGGAGGAGGACGCCCACGGTGTGGCGGTCTCGTCCTACCAGGGCGGGCACGTGGAGTACTTCGAGTACCTCGTCGAGTCGCTGCGCGAACGGGGAGCGGACCACGTGCGCGTGGTGGGCGGCGGTGGCGGTGTCATCGTGCCCGAGGAGATCACCCGGCTGCGCGGCAGCGGGGTGACCATCTTCTCCCCTGAGGACGGCCAGCGGATGGGCCTGGCCGGGATGGTCAACACGGTGGTGAAGGACTGCGACTTCGACCTGTGGGACAGCCGCTCGGTGGACGCGGCGGACGTACTGTCGGGCGACCGGTTCGCCATCGCCCGCGCGATCACCGGCGCGGAGCTCGGCAAACTGCCGCAGGACCTCCTCGGCCGGCTGCGTACCGCCGCGGGGGCCCGCACCACGCCGGTGCTCGGCATCACCGGCACCGGCGGCTCCGGGAAGTCCTCCCTCACCGACGAACTGGTGCGCCGCTTCCGCGTCGACCAGCAGGACAAGCTGCGGATCGCGGTGATCGCGGTCGACCCGACCCGGCGCCGGGGCGGAGGCGCCCTGCTGGGTGACCGGATCCGGATGAACTCCCTGGACGGGAACCGGGTCTTCTTCCGCAGCCTGGCCACGCGGGGCAGCCACGAGCTGCCCGAGCACCTGTCCGACGTGATCGACGTGGTCAAGGCCGCCGGGTTCGACCTGGTGATCGTGGAGACACCGGGCATCGGACAGGGCGACGCGGCGATCGTGCCGTTCGTCGACACCTCGATGTACGTGATGACGCCGGAGTTCGGCGCCGCCTCGCAGCTGGAGAAGATCGACATGCTCGACTTCGCCGACGTCGTGGCGATCAACAAGTTCGAGCGACGCGGCGCCAAGGACGCGCTGCGGGACGTCGGACGCCAGCTGGTCCGCAACCGTGAGGCGTTCGGCATGCGGCCCGAGGACATGCCGGTGTACGGGACGTCGGCGGCCACCTTCAACGACGACGGCGTCACCGCGCTCTACCAGCATGTGCGGACCACCCTGGCCGAGCAGGGGCTGCCTCTGACGGAGGGCGTCCTGCCGCGGGTCGAGGTGCGCCACTCCTCCGGTATCCGGCAGGTGGTTCCCGCCGACCGGGTGCGCTACCTCGCCGAGGTCACCGAGACCGTCCGCCGCTACCACGCGGAGACCGAGCGACTGGCCGAGGCGGCCCGGCGGGCGCAGCGACTGGACCTGGTCCGGGGCGAACTGGTCGAGGCCGGCTCCGACGCCGGGAACGTGGAGTCGCTGCTCGACGACGCCCGGGGCCGGCTGCCGCACGAGGTCACGGCGCAGATCGAGAACTGGCCCGCGGTCGTCGCGTCCTACTCCGGCGACGAGCAGGTGGTGAGGGTCCGGGACAAGGAGATCCGCACCAGGCTGACCCGCGAGTCCCTCTCCGGGAACAAGATCCCCCGTGTCGCCCTGCCCCGGTTCACCGACCACGGGGAGCTGGTGCGGTTCTGGCGCCGGGAGAACCTGCCCGGCCACTTCCCCTTCACGGCAGGGGTGTTCCCCTTCAAGCGCGACGGCGAGGACCCGGCCCGGATGTTCGCCGGCGAGGGCGACCCGTTCCGCACCAACCGCCGTTTCAAGCTGCTCTCCGAGGGCCAGCCGGCCACCCGGCTGTCCACCGCGTTCGACTCGGTCACCCTCTACGGCCGCGACCCCGACGAGCGTCCCGACGTGTACGGCAAGGTCGGCACCTCCGGGGTGTCGGTGGCCACGCTGGACGACATGAAGGCGCTCTACGACGGCTTCGACCTGGTCGCGCCCACCACCTCGGTCTCCATGACGATCAACGGGCCCGCCCCGACCGTCCTGGCGTTCTTCCTCAACACCGTCATCGACCAGCAGACCGAGAGGTTCCGCGCCCTGGAGGGCCGTGACCCCTCGGCCGAGGAGGCGGACGGGCTGCGGGCGCACGCGCTGGCGAACGTGCGCGGCACGGTGCAGGCCGACATCCTCAAGGAGGACCAGGGCCAGAACACCTGCCTGTTCTCCACCGAGTTCTCGCTTCGGATGATGGCCGACATCCAGGAGTGGTTCATCGCCCACCAGGTCCGCAACTTCTACTCGGTGTCCATCTCCGGCTACCACATCGCCGAAGCCGGGGCGAACCCCATCAGCCAGCTGGCCTTCACCCTGGCCAACGGCTTCACCTACGTCGAGGCGTACCTCGCCCGGGGTATGCACATCGACGACTTCGCCCCCAACCTGTCGTTCTTCTTCTCCAACGGCATGGACCCCGAGTACTCGGTCCTCGGCCGGGTCGCCCGCCGGATCTGGGCGGTGGCGATGAAGGAGAAGTACGGCGCGAACGAGCGCAGCCAGAAGCTGAAGTACCACGTCCAGACCTCCGGCCGCTCCCTGCACGCCCAGGAGATGGACTTCAACGACATCCGCACCACCCTCCAGGCGCTCATCGCGATCTACGACAACTGCAACAGCCTGCACACCAACGCCTACGACGAGGCCGTCACCACACCCACCGAGGACTCCGTCCGCCGGGCCCTGGCCATCCAGCTGATCATCAACCGTGAGTGGGGCCTCGCCATGAACGAGAACCCCCTCCAGGGCTCCTTCGTCATCGACGAGCTCACCGATCTGGTCGAGGAGGCGGTGCTCCAGGAGTTCGAGCGGATCAGCGAGCGCGGCGGTGTGCTCGGCGCCATGGAGACCGGCTACCAGCGCGGCCGTATCCAGGACGAGTCGATGCTCTACGAGCAGCGCAAGCACGACGGCACGCTGCCCATCATCGGCGTCAACACCTTCCGCAACCCGCACGCCGAGAACGCCGAGCCCGGCGCCATCGAGCTGGCTCGCGCCACCGAGGAGGAGAAGCGGTCCCAGCTGGACCGTGTACGGGACCACCAGGCCCGGCACCGGGAGCAGGCCCACACCGCCCTGGCCGCCCTCAAGGACGCGGCGGTCAGCGGCGACAACGTCTTCGCGGTCCTCATGGACGCCGCCCGCGTCTGCTCGCTGCAGCAGATCACCGAGGCGTTCTTCGAGGTCGGCGGCCAGTACCGCCGCAACGTCTGAGGCCGCTCCCCCGAACCCCTGCGCAGCATCGTCAGAGAGGACCTCAGATGGATCCCGTCACCCGTCTCGGCGTCGTGGGCTGCGGCCTCATGGGCTCCGGCATCGCCGAAGTAGCCGCCCTCGGCGGTCTCGACGTCCGGGTCGCCGAAGCCACCCATGACGCCGTCGAAGCCGGCCGCCGCCGTATCACCGCCTCCCTCGACCGGGGCGTACGGCGCGGCAAGCTCAGCGAGGAGCGGCGGGACCGGGCCCTAGCCGGGCTGTCCTTCACCCACGACCTCAGCGACCTGGCCGACCGCCAGTTCGTCGTCGAGGCCGTCGCCGAGAACCGCGACATCAAGACCGACGTCCTGCGCACCCTGGACAAGGCGGTGGAGGACCCCGCGGCGATCCTGGCGACCAACACCTCGTCGATCCCCATCGTCGATCTGGCGGTCGCCACCGAGCGCCCCGCGCAGGTCGTCGGCATGCACTTCTTCAATCCCGTGCCCGTGCAGCGGCTGGTGGAGGTCATCCCCGCCCTGACCACCAGCCAGGAGACCGTGCGGCGTACCCATGACTTCGCCCGGCACCTGGGCAAGCAGGTCGTCCAGGCACCGGACCGCTCCGGGTTCGTCGTCAACGCGCTGCTCGTGCCCTACCTGCTCAGCGCGGTACGGATGGTGGAGTCGGGCGGCGCCCGGCCCGACGACATCGACCAGGGCATGGAACTCGGCTGCGCCCACCCCATGGGCCCCCTGCGCCTGCTCGACCTCATCGGCCTCGACACGGCGCTGGCGGTCGCCGAGTCGATGTACGAGGAGTTCAAGGAGCCGCTGTACGCGCCTCCGGCCCTCCTGCGCCGCATGGTCGCCGCGGGCCACCTCGGCCGCAAGACCGGCCGCGGGTTCTACACGTACGACGCCTGAGGCGCACCTGACAGGATCATGGGAGGGGTCCGTGCCGGCCACGCCGGCACGGACCCCTTGTCTCGCCCCCTTCGCGCTGCTCCGAGGCTAGGCCCTGCCCTCGACGATCGCGTCGATGCGGGCCAGTTCGTCCGCCTCGAAGTCGAGGTTGCGGATGGCGCCGACGCTGTCCTCGATCTGGCGCGCGCTGCTCGCGCCGACGAGCGCGGAGGTCACCCGGCCGCCGCGCAGCACCCAGGCGAGGGCGAGCTGGGTCAGCGACTGGCCGCGGGACTTGGCGATCTCGTCCAGCGCGCGCAGCCGGCCCACCAGGTCCTCGGTGACGGCGTCGGAGTTCAGGAACGGGCTGTCGCTCGCGGCTCGCGAGTCCTCCGGGATGCCGTCGAGGTAGCGGCCGGTCAGCAGCCCCTGCTCCAGCGGGGAGAAGACGACGGAGCCCACCTGGAGCTCGTCGAGGGCGTCGAGCAGGCCCTCGCTCTCGGGGCGCCGGTCGAGCATCGAGTAGCGCGGCTGGTGGATGAGGAGCGGGGTGCCCAGCTCGCCCAGGATGCGGGCGGCCTCGCGGGTCTGTTCGGCGGAGTAGTTGGATACGCCGACGTACAGCGCCTTGCCCTGCTGCACCGCCGAGTGCAGGGCGCCCATCGTCTCCTCCAGCGGAGTGTCCGGGTCGGGGCGGTGCGAGTAGAAGATGTCGACGTAGTCGAGGCCCATGCGCGCCAGGCTCTGGTCGAGCGAGGAGAGCAGGTACTTGCGGGAGCCCCACTCGCCGTACGGGCCGGGCCACATCAGATAGCCCGCCTTGGTGGAGATGATCAGCTCGTCGCGGTACGGGGCGAGGTCCGTCTTGAGGGCCTCGCCGAACGCGGACTCCGCGGCGCCGGGTGGCGGCCCGTAGTTGTTGGCCAGGTCGAAGTGGGTGACGCCCAGGTCGAAGGCGCGGCGCAGGATGTCGCGTTGGGTCTCGACGGGCCGGTCGGGGCCGAAGTTGTGCCACAGGCCGAGTGACAGCGCCGGCAGTCTCAGACCGCTGCGTCCGGTGCGCCGGTAGGGCATGTCCGCGTAACGGTCGTGGTGTGCGGTGTACAACGCGACTCCAGTGGGGTTGGCACGGTGGGTCCGGGTTCCCTGAGAACCGGTGTCCACTCTTTCGCGACCTGGGGGCATCGGTCCAACAGAAGAATCCGATGGGATTCAGCGCTTACGCTTCTCAGTCATGGAACTCCGTCATCTGCAGCACTTCGTCGCGGTCGCCGAGGAGGAGCACTTCACCCGGGCGGCCGAACGGCTGCTGGTCTCGCAGTCCGGGCTGTCCGCCTCCATCCGGTCGCTGGAGCGGGAGCTGCAGACGCCGCTGTTCGTACGGACGACCCGCCGGGTGACGCTCACACCGGCCGGCCGCGCTCTGCTGACGGAGGCGGAGCGGATCCTGGCGCAGGTGCGGTCGGCCCACGAGGCGGTGGCCGCGGTGCAGGGGGTGCTGCGCGGCATGCTGGCGCTCGGGTCGGAGCAGTGCGTCGCCGGGGTGCATGTGGCGGGGCTGCTCGCCGCGTTCCGGCGGCGGCACCCGGATGTGGAGATCTGTCTGCGGCAGGCGGGGTCGGGCGCCCTCGCGGACGAGGTGGCGAGCGGGCGGCTCGACCTGGCCTTCGCGGTGCGGACCGCGCAGGAGGACACCGACCAGCTGCGGGTCGTCCCGCTGACCGGGGAGCCGATGACCGTGCTGTGCCATCCCGGTCACCGCCTCGCGACGCTCGGCGCGGCCGTGACCCCCGAGGAGCTCGGCGGTGAGGTCTTCGTCGACTTCCACCCGGACTGGGGGCCGCGCCGCACCACCGACGCCGTCTTCGCCGCCGCGGGCGTCCGCAGGACCGTGCCCCTGGAGGTCAACGACGTGCACAGCCTCCTCGACCTCGTCGACGAGAACCTCGGTATCGCCGTGGTACCGCGCCACTTCCGGCACAAGCGCGACTCGCTCACGGCCGTCCCCGTGAAGGGCACCGGCGAGACGGTCTACGAGACGGTCGCCCTGCTTCCGCCCCCGCAGGCCATGAGCCCGGCGGCACGGGCCCTGCTGGGCCTGCTGGAGCCGGGGATCGACTCCCTCTGACAGTGATCATGTGACTGGTGGTTCTGCTGATGAGCCTGACTCACCCTCTGACTGACGTCGCTGACTGTCCTGTTTCGGATTTGTCGG
>NZ_JBWKAJ010000022.1:0-10611 GCF_056437585.1 Streptomyces sp. NPDC042364
GTCTCACCGACCCACTCACCCATCGCCACATGACGAGTCTGGCCCTGCCGCTGACGCGGCAGGGCCAGAACCCAAGATCTTCATCAGCCTTCTAGTGCCTGTCGGGGCGCTGGGGAGCCGCGGCGCCCTCGCGACCGCGTCCCTGCCGCGGCACTAGCGCACGGGCCGGTCGTCGCCGGACGGCGCCCGCACGGGCGTCCGCGACAGGAACAACCCGAACACCGGCGGCTGCGCCTGGAGCATCTCCAGACGCCCGCCGTCCGCCTCCGCGAGGTCCCGCGCGACCGCCAGCCCGATCCCCGTGGAGTTCCGCCCGCTGATCGCCCGTTCGAAGATCCGCGCCCCGAGGTCGGCGGGGACGCCGGGCCCCTCGTCGGTGACCTCGATGACCGCCTGGTTGCCGGTGACGCGCGTACGCAGGGCCACCGTGCCGCCGCCGTGCATCAGCGAGTTCTCGATCAGCGCGGCCAGCACCTGCGCGACCGCCCCCGGCGTGCCCACGGCCTGCAGATGCCGTTTGCCGGAGCTGACGATGGCGCGGCCGGCGCTGCGGTAGGCGGGGCGCCACTCCTCCAGCTGCTGCTTGATGACCTCGTCCAGCTCGAACGCGACGGCGGAGCCGTTGCGCGGGTCGCGGGAGTTGGTCAGGAGCCGCTCCACGACGTCCGTGAGCCGCTCGACCTGGGCGAGCGCGATGTGCGCCTCCTCCTTCACCGTCGCCGGGTCGTCGGTGAGCGTGATCTCCTCCAGCCGCATCGACAGCGCGGTCAGCGGCGTACGCAGCTGGTGGGACGCGTCCGCGGCGAGGCGCCGCTCGGCGGTCAGCATGCGGCCGATGCGCTCGGCGGAGGCGTCCAGCACATCCGCGACCCGGTCCAGCTCCGGGACGCCGTACCTCTTGTGCCGGGGGCGGGGGTCGCCGGAGCCGAGGCGTTCCGCGGTCTCGGCGAGGTCGGTGAGCGGGGAGGCGAGGCGGTTGGCCTGCCGTACCGCGAGGAGCACCGCGGCGATGACGGCGAGCAGGGCGACCGCCGCGATGATCAGCAGTGTGCGGCCGACCTCGCGGCTGACCGCCGAGCGGGACTCCTCGACGGTGACGACCTCGTCCTTCTCGCCCTTGGCCTCGTGGCGGATGACGTCGCCGACGGGCTTCTCGCCGATCTCGATCGTGCGCTGGCCGGGGATCTGGATCCTGGCGTAGCGGTCGTCGCCGACCTGGTCCTCCAGGACCTCGGCGGTGATCCGCTCGTCGCCGATGATGCGGCTGTCCACGATGCTCGTCAGCTGGACCGCCTCGGACTCCACGCGCTCCTGGGCGCTGTTGCTGATCGTCCGGGTCTCGACGATGACGAGGGAGACGCCGAAGACCGCGATGACCACGAGGACCACGGCGAGGGTGGACTGGATGAGACGGCGACGCACGGCTGCCCTCCGGGCGGGGCGGGTGTTCTGGGACCTTCGATTGTGCGGTACCTGGTACGAGTGCGGTGAGGTGCGGTGGCCGGAGGCCACGCCCCCGGGGTGCGCGGGGCGCGGGGAACCGCGCGATCAGCCCACTGCGGCCCGCAGTCGCCCGGCCACCCGATCACTCGGGCCCCGGGCCCCGCCCCGGTGCATCAAACCTCGGCCATCGGGCCTCCTGTGGCCGCATCCGGCGCCTGAGCACCGGGACCTCTGGGGCCGTCGGCCGCCCGGCCACCAGGACCTCTGGGGCCGTCGGCCGCCCGGCCACCGGGCATCAGGCGCTTGAGCACCGGGCCCCCGGGCCATCAGCCGCCCGATCACCCGGGGCCCGCGCCATCAGTCGCCCGGCGCCAGCCGAGCTCTCAGTTCTTCTCGAACCGGAAGCCGACGCCTCGCACCGTCGCGATGTACCGGGGGTTGGCCGCGTCGTCGCCCAGCTTCTTGCGCAGCCAGGAGATGTGCATGTCGAGCGTCTTCGTGGACGACCACCACGTGGTGTCCCACACCTCGCGCATCAGCTGGTCACGCGTGACGACCCGCCCCGCGTCCCGCACCAGCACCCGCAGCAGGTCGAACTCCTTCGCCGTCAGCTGGAGTTCCTCGTCGCCCATCCACGCACGGTGGGACTCGACGTCGATCCGGACACCGTGTGTGGCGGGCGGCTGCTGCGGCTCCGCCGCCCCGCGCCGGAGCAGCGCCCGTACCCGGGCGAGCAGCTCGGCGAGGCGGAACGGCTTGGTGACGTAGTCGTCGGCGCCCGCGTCGAGGCCGACCACGGTGTCCACCTCGTCGGCACGCGCGGTAAGGATCAGGATCGGCACGGTGTGACCCTCGGCGCGCAGCCGGCGGGCGACCTCCAGACCGTCCATGCCGGGCAGCCCCAGGTCGAGGACGACCAGGTCGACGCCACCCTGCATTCCGGCGTCCAGCGCGGTGGGGCCGTCCTCGCGGACCTCCACCTCGTACCCCTCCCGGCGCAGTGCGCGGGCCAGCGGCTCCGAGATGGACGCGTCGTCCTCGGCGAGCAGTACACGGGTCATGGGCTGATGGTAGTCCGCCGAGAACCGCAGGTGGAGGGTGATCGGCAAGCCTGATTCACACCATTGTCCGGCGGATTTCCCACCCCTGAGGGCCATGATCGAACAGGTCGGGCATTCCGCCCCCGTCCGGTGAGGATCCGGTCGCGGCCGTCGAAGGTCCGTGGAGATGAGGGACGGCCCGTGAAGTTTCCCGCCGCGGCTTCGCGACCCGATTCCACATCCTGCGCCTTTGGGATCCAATTCCCGGACACACCTTCGAATGCGCGATCCCTATCGCATTCTTACCTGTGATCCGTCTCTCAATCCCTTCCATTCCCTTGCCTACTCTGACGTATGGTGATGGAACGCCCGTAGCGACACGTGGGGACCTTTGGCGGCATATCTGCGCCGAAGGTCTCTTTTGTGCGCGGAGCCGGGTTCTCCGACTCCGCGGGAATGACCTGTGGCCGGCCCCGCGCCGACGGCTACCCCCTGCCGTCAACGCGCGTAGATGACGTGGATCCCCGGCGGTGCCGGCCCGCCCCTCCGACCGGGCGCCGCACACCTGTGTGTGCGGCGTCCCGAAGCGCAAGGAACGACCATGGCGTCCAGCCTGACGAAGGACTCGGCCGACCGGGGGACCCCCGGCGGCGAGCGCACCTTCTTCGGCCACCCCCGAGGACTGGCCACTCTCTTCATGACCGAGATGTGGGAGAGGTTCTCCTACTACGGCATGAAGGCCCTTCTGCCGCTCTACCTGGTCGCGCCGAACGGCCTGGACCTAGGTGCGGCGGCGACGATCACCATCACCGCGGTGTACGGGTCGATGGTCTACCTGCTCACCCTGCCCGGCGGGTGGATCGCGGACCGCTTCCTCGGTCCCCGCAGGACGGTCGCCGTCGCGGGCGTCGTCATCATGCTCGGCCATCTGACCCTGGCCCTGCCGTCGGCCGGTGTCTTCTACCTGGGCCTCGCCCTCGTCGCGATCGGCTCGGGCCTGCTGAAGGCCAACATCTCGACCATGGTCGGCCATCTCTACGACGGCCCGAACGACCCGCGCCGCGACGGCGGCTTCACGGTCTTCTACATCGGCATCAACGCGGGTGCCTTCGCCGCGCCGCTGGCCATCGGCACGGTGGGCGAGAAGGTGAGCTGGCACCTCGGCTTCGGGATGGCCGCGGTCGGCATGGCGCTGGGCCTCGCGCAGTTCCTGCTGGGCAGCCGCCACCTCAGCGAGCGCAGCGACATCGTCCCGACGCCGATGCCCGCCGCCGAGAAGTCGGCCGTCCTGCGCAAGGCCCTGCTGTGGCTGACCGTCCCGGTCGTCTTCTACGGCGTCCTCGGCCTGTCCGGCCACTACACCGTCAACTGGGCGGTGATCCCGGTCACCCTCGTCGGTCTGATCGTTCCGATCCGGGTGATCGCCCGGATCAAGCGCGACCGCGACCTGGACGTGGCCGAGCAGTCGAAGATGTCGGCGTTCATCTGGTTCTTCGTCGCCGCCGCGATCTTCTGGATGATCTACGACCAGGGCGCCTCGACCCTGGCCGTCTTCGCCGGCGAGTCGGCCGACAACCGGGTGTTCGGCTGGGAGTTCCCGGTCTCCTGGTACCAGTCCCTCAACCCGCTGATGATCATGTCGGCGGCGCCCGTCTTCGCCTGGCTGTGGGTGTGGCTGAACGGGCGGGGCAAGGAGCCGAGCACGATCGTCAAGTTCTCGGCCGCGCTGCTGCTGATCGGTGCCTCCTTCTTCCTCTTCCTGGCCCCGCTGGCCATCGCCGGTGACGGAGAGAAGGCCGCCGCGCTGTGGATCGCCGGGATCTACTTCGTGCAGACCCTCGGCGAGCTGACGCTCTCCCCGGTGGGTCTGTCCGTCACGACGAAGATGGCGCCCGTGAAGTACGCCTCCCAGATGATGGGCGTCTGGTTCCTCGCGGTCAGCGCGGGCGACTCCGTCACCGCCCTGCTGTCCAACGAGGCGGTCGGCGGCGTCAACCTCGACAGGGCGGGCTTCGTCGCCGTCGAGGCCACGCTGGCCGCCCTTGCCGGTGTCGCGCTGTACATGTACCGCGCCAAGGTCAAGCGGCTCATGGGCGACGTGCGCTGAGCACCCGCCGTCCGGCTTTCGCGCAGGGCCGCCACACCTCGGGGTGCGGCGGCCCTGCGGGCTTCTCCGGACGTTCCCGCCGGGCGCGGGGCTCAGCGCAGATACCGGCGCGGCATGAAGGTGAAGACCGCGCCGCCGAGCAGTGCCGCCGTGCCGGCGACGAGGGCCAGCGCCTTGAGCGTGCCCTGACCGCCGCCCGCGCCCGTGTCCGCGAGACCTCCGCCCGGGACGCCGCCGGAGGCCGCGCCCGAGCCGGACGCGGAGCCGCCGCCCACGGACCCGGGGGACGAGGAGCCGCCCGCCGCGCCGCCCGGCTGTTCCTCCGTGTCGAGGGTGAGCGAGACCATCGACTCGGCCGGGGTGCACGTGGTGGTCGTCCCCAGCGCCTTGATCGTCAGCACGCCGGGGGCCAGCGTGGACTCACCGCTCGCGCCCGGCTTGTAGGTGCCGGTGAGGTCGGGGATCTCCATGGGGTCGCCCGCCTTTATGGGTCCGGGGTTCGTCGGTCCCTCGACCTGGACCGAGCCCTTGTCGGCCCCGCCGAGGACGATCTCCATGGCGGGCTTCACCGAATCCGCGGGGATGTCGGCGGGGCTGTCCATCACCGACGTCCCGAACCGCACGGTGAGGTCGAAGCTCCCGCCGTCCTTCGTGGCGCCGATCCGCACCGGTGAGACGACGCTCCGGTCGCCGATGGGTGTCACGCAGTCGTACGGGACCCGGACCTCCTTGCCGGGGAAGTCGGTCTGCCCGCCCCCGCCGCCGCCCGTGGCGGAGCCACCGCCGTCCGAACCGCCGTCCGAACCGCCGTCCGTCGTGCCGCCGGAGGTCGTGCCGGAGGTGGTCGTACCGCCCGAGGTGGTGCCCGAGGTCGTCGTACCGCCCGAGGTGGTGCCGCCCGACGACGCGCCTCCGCTCGTGCCGGTGGTGCCGCTCGTGCCGCTGCCGCCCGTGGTGCCGCTCGTGCCGCCCGAGGTCCCCCCGCCACCGCTGACGTCGATGGTCGCCCCGGCCGTCACCGGTGCGGTCGGCGCGCACCTGGTCTCGGTGGAGAAGACGTCGATGGCGTACGCGTCGGGGGTCAGGGTCACCGTGCCGGGGACGGTCAGCTTCAGGGTGCCCTTCATGGTGGAGAGGACCATCGGGGCGCCCTTGGGGATGGCGGGGTTCTCGCGCGGTCCCTTCATGGCGATGTCGGCGGTCTGCGCCCCGGCGGCCCTGAGCGTGCCGCTCGGCTGGACCGTGTTGGCCGGGAGGTCGATGAGGTCGGGGTTCTTGGAGGCGGCCTGGACGAACCTCCACACCACCTCGACCTCGTCGCCGACCTTCGCCGTCCGTGGGGCGGTGATCTCCACCTCGGTCGTGCCCTCGACGGGCGGCAGCCCGGAGACCGCCGGCGGCACGCACCTCGTCGCGTACGCCACCTCGCCCGCGTACGCCGGTACGGCCGCCGCTCCCAGCAGGGCACCGGCCCCGCCGAGCAGCAACGCGACCCCGAGTGCACCCGCTCTTCGCTGCGCTCTCACACGCTTCCCTCTCTGGTCGGAGTCGTGGGGCCGCCTTCCCTCGGTGCGGAGAGCGCCCCGGTCGCCGTCGCCCCCGGATCGGTGTCCGGGGTGAACCACGGCAGGGCCGGGGTCGTACGAGTCGTCCTGCGGCCTCCGGACGACGCCGGGCGGGGTGCGGCGTGCGCGCCCGGCGAGGCGCCCCACCGGGGGAGCCTGCGGGCGGGTCCGGGGAGCGGTGGCCGTCGGCCGGACCGTCGGCCCGAGACCGTGCGCCTCGGCCGTGCCCTGTCCACCACCGCCAGGCCGACACGGAACAGCGCGGCCGGTACGACGAGGCAGAGCAGCAGCCAGAACAGGGTGACGCCCCAGGGGCGGCCCACGCCCCAGGGGTGCTCGGCGAGGACCCTGCCCCCGTAGGTGAGGGAGACGGTGTAGTCGCCGTGGGCCCCGGCGGCGAGTTCCACGGGCAGGGAGATGCGCGCCTTGCGGCCGGGCTCGATCGTGCCGCGCCACTGGTGGTCCTCCCACCGCGGCGCGAACACCCCGTGCGACGTGCCCACCTTGAAGACGGGGTCCTCGACCGCGGAACCGCCCACATTGCCGACGGTGAAGACGAGTTCGCGGGTGGCCGGTGCGCCGAACCAGGTCAGCAGCCCGCTCGTCCCGCGCAACTCGGTGTCGGTCAGCACGGAGAGCCGCCCGCCGGTGGCCTCCGGGGGCAGCGGCTCGACCGAGTGCCCGGCGACCTGGAAGGCCGCGAAGGCCTCCGCCTTCTCCCCCGTGATGGTGGCGACGCGTACGACGCACGGGCACGGCACCGGCGGCTCCGCCACCGGCACCCGCCGGCTGAAGCCGCCCTCGCCGTCGGCGGTCACGGCCCTGCCGTCGGCGTTGGCGCAGGAGTCGGTGCCGCCCGGCACACCCCGCGACGGCGTGGACTGCCCGCAGATCAGGATCATCAGCAGCGCCTTCGACCGCCATCCGCCGCCGGTGACGGTGACGGAACCGCCGGTCCCCGCCTGCGACTTGGACAGCTTCACGGTCGGCCCGTCGGCCGCCGCGGCCGGCCAGGCCCCGCCGGGCTGCGCGACGAGCGCGAACGCCAGCGCGAGCACGACCGCCGACGCGGAGATCCGCCCATTGCTCACGTCACCGCTCCCGTCAGCGGCGTGCGGTCTGGTTCCTGCGCGTCACCCAGAGCGCCCCCGCGGCGCCGGCGAGCAGCACGGTGCCGCCGAGCGTGCCGAGGGCGACCGCCGAGTCCAGCGGACCGGTCTGCGGCAGCTCACCCCCCGAACCACCCGAACCACCCGAACCCCCCGAACCACCGGCACCGTTCGTGCCGCCGGAGGCCGAGCCGCCCGACCCTCCCCCGCCCGCCGCGGTGACGTCCAGCGTCAGCGACGGCCCCGGATCGTTGCCCGGGGTGCAGGTGGTGACCGTCCCGAGGGCCTTGATGGTGAGCACACCGGCGGTGAAGTCGACCTTGCCGGACTTCTTCGGGGTGTACGTGGCGCTCAGATCACTGATCTTGATGGGGGTGTTGGCCGGAACGGCCTCCCGGTTCGGCGGCCCCGTCACCGTGAGCGTCCCGCTCTCGGCCCCGCTCAGCCTGATCGTGGCACTCGGGCTCATCGCCCCCTTGCCCAGCTCCACCGGGCTGGACGAGACGCCCTTCTGCCACGACATGGTGATCCTGTAGCCGCCGCCGCTCTTCACGCCCTTGATGTCGATGGGCGAGACCGCGGACTTGTCCCCGATCGGCGTCTTGCAGTTGTACTCGACGTCCACGACCTCGGCATGGGCCGCCGGGGCGGCCAGCAGCACCGCCGAGCCGGCCAGGGCCACGAGGGACGTGAGCGCGGCGGTTCGTTTCTGGTACGTCCGGTACGACACCTCGGCACCCCACATTCTGACGGGACATCAGATTGGCGGCTCAAGGTACGCCGGGGGTCTTGAGGAGGGAAGACACACGCAAGTGCCGGATGTGCGCCGGACCGCTTGCCGCGCTCAGGCCGGGGCGCCCAGCTCCGCCCACACGGTCTTGCCGGAGGCCCCCGCCGTGCGCACGACCCCCCAGTCCAGGCACAGCCGCTGCACGATGAACATCCCGTGCCCCCCGGGCCGCCCCGCCCGGTGCGGTGTCCGCGGCGCCGGGTTCCCGGTCCCCCGGTCGGCCACCTCGATCCGCAGCACCTTGTTGTCGCAGCTGATCCACAGCTCGGCCGGCCCTCCGGCATGCAGGCACGCGTTCGTGACCAGCTCGGAGACCACCAGCAGCACATCCTCGGCAGCGGCCCGCTGGTCCGCGGTGGCGGCCGGCAGCCATCCCCACTCGTACAGCGCCTGGCGGGTGAAGTCACGGGCGAGCGGGACCACGCCGCTCTCGCCGTCGAAGCTCAGCCGGCGGGGCCCGCGGCCGGCGGCCGACGCCGCGGGCAGGTCCTCTCCGGGCGCCCCGGAAGCGCCGCCGACGCCCGGTTCCGGGCCGCGGTCGCCCGGCGAGACAGGCCGGGTGGTGCTCATCAGCGCTTCACCTCACCGATTCACCAGTTCATGTATCAGGACTCAAGAATGCGGGACGGGGACCCGCCGTACGTGCCTTTTCCTGCCGCCATCCGTCATGCCATCCGTTTTTCCGTCGTCGCCCTCGGGCCGCGGGCGAGCGCCTTCGACCCGTTCAGGGTGTCTCCTGCCCGAGCGAACCGTCAGAACACCCACGTTTCCGGCATGAATCCCGTGACGCGGGTAATCAGCCGGTCACTGTCGGACACCAGGGTGGTCGCGCGCCGACGATCCACCCCGCCGCGACAGCGGTCCGCCCTGTCGGCCTAGGCCGACAGGGCCGCCTCGACGGTGTCATGCACAGTGAAGACGGCCTCGGCGCCGGTGATCTCGAAGACCCGGGCGACCGCCGGCAGCATCCCCGCCAGATGGACCCCGCCGCCCGCCGCCTCCGCCCGGAGGCGGACGCCCAGCAGGACGTTGAGTCCGGTGGAGTCACAGAACTCCAGCTGTGTGCAGTCCACCACAAGGCGGGCGAAGCCCTTGTCCAGGCACCCTTCGAGTGGCTCACGCAACAGGTCGGCGGTGTGGTGATCGAGCTCACCCGCCGGGGTCACGACGGCGCTGGCGCCCTCTTCCCGCACCTCGACCCGTAGCCGGCCCGACTGTGCGCTGCCGACCGTCCCACGGTCCATGCCGTCATCTCTCCCGACCGTCGTGACTGCTGACTCGCCCTCGAACATTACGCCTTCTCCACACTCCCCGACACCCGAACAATCGCCTGCAAATGGACATTTCGCCACAGCAGGCACTTGCGACGTTGTCCCGGAACCGGGTAGGCCTAGTAGTGACACCAATCAACACGGCCGGCTTCGGAGGCGCCGCACACCGCAGTGCACGGATTGGCATCGGCGGCCATATGCCGAGAACGATGGAGGACATCATGTCACCCCGGCTCGACGAATCGCATACCCAGAGGGCGACGTCGGCACCCGCTCTGGAAGACGGTCTCGACGACCTCGCCCACCAACCGGGCGACGCGCTCGCGGACCTTCCGGAGATCCCCCCGTACGGCGAGGTGGGGCCGGTGGACGCACGGGCTCTGTCCAAGACCCTCTTCGAGCGGCTGGAGTCGCTCGAGGAAGGCACGCACGAGTACTCGTACGTCCGCAACACCCTGGTGGAGCTGAACCTCGCGCTGGTGAAGTTCGCCGCCTCCCGCTTCCGCTCGCGCAGCGAGCCCATGGAGGACATCATCCAGGTCGGGACGATCGGCCTGATCAAGGCGATCGACCGCTTCGAGCTGAGCCGGGGCGTCGAGTTCCCCACCTTCGCGATGCCGACGATCGTCGGCGAGATCAAGCGTTTCTTCCGCGACACGAGCTGGTCCGTGCGGGTTCCGCGCAGACTTCAGGAGCTCCGCCTCGACCTGGCCAAGGCCGGTGACGAACTCGCCCAGAAGCTCGATCGCGCTCCGACAGTGGGAGAGTTGGCGGAGCGCCTCGGCCTCACGAACGACGAGGTCGTCGAGGGCATGGCGGCGTCGAACGCGTACACGGCCTCGTCCCTGGACGCCCAGCCCGAGGAGGACGACTCCGAGGGCGCGCTGTCCGACCGCATCGGCTACGAGGACCACGGGCTCGAGGGCATCGAGTACGTCGAGTCCCTGAAGCCGCTGATCGCGGAACTGGCACCGCGCGACCGGAAGATCCTTTCCCTGCGGTTCGTCGCCAACATGACGCAGTCCGAGATCGGGGACGAGCTGGGCATCTCGCAGATGCACGTGTCCCGCTTGCTGTCCCGCACGCTGGTACGTCTGCGCAAGGGGCTGACCCTCGACGAGTGACCCCGTCGGCCACGACGAAACAGTTCGGCCGGGGGGGGGCGGGGGGCGGCCGCCGCCCCCCCCCCCCCCCGGGGGGGGCCCCCCCCCCCCGGGCCCCCCCCCCCCCCCCCCCCCGGGCCGGGGCCCCCCCCCCCCCCCCCCCCCCCCCCCCCCCCCGGGCCG
>NZ_JBWKAJ010000022.1:10618-121934 GCF_056437585.1 Streptomyces sp. NPDC042364
GGGGGGGGGGGGGTGGGGGGGGGGGGGGGGGGGGGGGGGGGGGGGGGGGGGCGGGGGGGGGGGCCCGGGCACGGGGGGGGGGGGGGGGGGGGGGCCCCCCCCGCCCCCCCCCGGCCGAACTGTTTCCGGGCCCCGGCCGCTTTCCCTCCCCGTCACGACCGCCGGTCGCCGGCTCACACCTCGCGCACGCCCCTGCGCCACACGCTCGTGACCAGGGGGACTCCCGGCCGGTAGGCGAGGTGGACGTGGCTGGGCGCGTCCAGCAGCACCAGGTCGGCGTACGCGCCGGGAGCGAGGCGGCCGATGTCGTCCCGGCGCAGCGCCCGCGCGCCCCCCGCCGTGGCCGACCAGACCGCCTCGTCCGGCGTCATCCGCATGTCCCGCACGGCGAGCGCGACGCAGAAGGGCACGGACGAGGTGAAGGACGAGCCCGGGTTGCAGTCGGTCGAGAGGGCGACGGTGACGCCGGCGTCGAGCAGACGCCGCGCGTCCGGCCACTCGGCGCGGGTGGAGAACTCGGCCCCGGGCAGCAGCGTGGCGACGGTACGGCTGTGCGCGAGGGCGTCCACGTCGGCGTCGGTCAGATGGGTGCAGTGGTCGGCGCTCGCCGCGTCCAGTTCGACGGCGAGCTGCACGCCGGGGCCGTGGGAGAGCTGGTTGGCGTGGATGCGGGGGTGCAGGCCCCTGGCCCTGCCCGCGGTGAGGATCGCGCGGGCCTGGTCGCCGTCGAAGGCGCCCTTCTCGCAGAAGACGTCGATCCAACGGGCGTACGGGGCACAGGCGTCGAGCATCTCGCCGGTGACCAGGTCCACGTACGCGGCGGGGTCCTCGGCGTGGTCCGGGGAGACGATGTGGGCTCCGAGGTACGTCACCTCGTCCGTGTGCCGGGCGGCGATGCGCAGTGCCCGCGCCTCGTCCTCGACGGTCAGGCCGTAGCCCGACTTCGTCTCCAACGTGGTCGTGCCCTGGCGGAGGGCCTCGCGCAGGTAGCGGGTGAGGTTCGCCTCCAGCTCCTCGTCGGTGGCGGCGCGGGTGGCGGCGACGGTGGTGCGGATGCCGCCCGCGCTGTAGGCCCGGCCGGACATCCGGGCGTTGAACTCGGCGGTCCGGTCGCCCGCGAAGACGAGGTGGGAGTGGGAGTCCACGAAACCGGGGAGCACCGCCCGGCCACCGGCGTCGACCCGGTTGTCAGTGGCGGGTGCTTTGCTTCGATCACCGGTCCACGCGACGCGTTGACCGTCGATGACGAGTGCCGCGTCCCGGATCAGGCCGAGCGGGGATCCGTCGCCGAGAGAGGGGTCGTTGGTGACCAGGGCAGCGATGTTGGTGATGAGCGTGCTGGCGGTGCTCGCGGAGTGGGCGGGGCTGTCGGTCGTCGGGCTGCTCATGGCGTCCTTGGTGGCCTTCTCGGCGGTCGGGGCGGGTTCGGGCTCGGCTTCGGGGGCGCGGGCGGGTCTCATCCGCGCAGGGCTGCGACGGCCTCGGCGAGGGCCTTCGGCACATCCGGTACGAGAGCGTGCGCCCCGTCCCGTACGACGTGCCGACCACCCACGACCGTGTGCGACACGTCTGCTGCCGAAGCGGCGAATACAGCCGTCTCCGCGCCCAGCCGTGGAAGCGGGCCTGCCGTCCTGACCGAGTCGAGCGCGACGGTCGTGAAGTCGGCGAGGGCTCCGGGCCGCAGGGTGCCCGCCTCGTCCCAGCCGAGCGCCGCGTGGCCGTCGGCCGAGGCCGCCTGCAGAAGGGCCGCCGCCGTCCAGTGGCCGCGGGTACGGCTGCGCAGCCGCTCGTTCAGCTCCATCGCGCGTGCCTCTTCGAACAGGTCGATGACGGCGTGGCTGTCGGAGCCGAGGGAGAGCGGGGAGCCGGCCCGTTGGAGGGCGACGGCCGGGCCGATGCCGTCGGCGAGGTCGCGCTCGGTGGTGGGGCACATGCAGGTGCCGGTGCCGCTGCCGCCGATGAGCGCGATGTCGGTGTCGGTGAGGTGGGTGTTGTGGACGCCGGTGGTGCGTGGCCCCAGGACCCCGTGGTCGGCGAGGAGTTGGGTGGGGGTGCGGCCGTGCGCCTCGCGGCAGGCGTCGTTCTCGGCGGTCTGCTCGGAGAGGTGGACGTGCAGCGGGGCCCGCCGCTCCTGGGCCCAGCGCGCCACGGTCGCCAGCTGTCCGGCGGGCACGGCCCGTACGGAGTGGACGGCCGCCCCGATCCGCGCGTGATCCCGTTCCTTGAGAACAGCACAGCGTTCGGCCCAGGCGTCCGCCGTGCCGTCGGAGAAGCGCAGCTGGTGGCGGTCGGGTGCCTGGCCGAAACCGGCGGAGAGATAGGCGGTGTCGAGGAGGGTGATCCTGATCCCGGCCTCGGCGGCGGCCGCGATCAGCGCCTCGCCCATGGCGTTCGGATCGGCGTAGGGGGTGCCGCCGGGGGCGTGGTGCACATAGTGGAACTCGCCGACGGCGGTGATGCCGGCGAGCGCCATCTCGGCGTACACGGCCCGTGCGAGCGCGTGGTAGCTGTCCGGGGTGAGCCGGTCCGCCACCTGGTACATGACCTCGCGCCAGGTCCAGAAGGTGCCCGAGCCGACCTGGACGGTGGCGCGCAGTGCCCGGTGGAAGGCGTGGCTGTGGGCGTTGGCGAGTCCGGGAAGGGTGAGCCCCCGGAGGGGCTCGGCGCCGGGCGGCGGGGCGGGGGTGCCGGTGTGGACGGCGGTGATGCGGCCGGCCCGGGGGCTGCCCGGCCCGGCCACGGTCAGGGTCACGCCCGGCTCGACGTTCGTGCCGAGCCAGGCGTGTTCGAGCCAGTAGGTCGTCTCCGTCACCTGCGGGCCAGCCCTTCCAGTACGTCGGCGAGCGCGGTCACCCCGGCCAGGCAGTCGTCCTCGGCGGCGTGCTCGGCCGGGGAGTGCGAGACGCCCGTGGGATTGCGTACGAACAGCATGGCGGTCGGGACGTGTCCGGAGAGGATCCCGGCGTCGTGTCCGGCGCCGGTCCCGAGCACCGGCACCTTCAGCTCGGCGGCGCCGTGGCCGAGGATGCGGGCGAGTTCGTCGCGCAGGGCGTGCTCGAACTCGACGACGGGGGTGAAGGACTCGCGGACGACGTCCAGTTCGACCCCGTGGAGCCGGGCGTGGTCACGGGCCGCTTCTTCGATCGCGCCGACGACCGTGTCCAGCGTCCCCTGGTCCTCGGCGCGGGAGTCGAGCCAGCCGCGGACGAGGGAGGGGATGGCGTTCACGCCGTTGGGTTCCACGGAGACCTTGCCGAAGGTGGCGACGGCGCCCGCGAGCCGTGCCTCGCGGCGGGCGGCGAGCACGGTCTCCGCGTACGACAGCATGGGGTCGCGGCGGTCGACGAGCCGGGTGGTGCCCGCGTGGTTGGCCTCGCCCCGGAAGTCGAAGCGCCACCGTCCGTGCGGCCAGATGGCGCTGGCGATCCCGACGGCGTCGCCGGACAGGTCCAGCGCCCGCCCCTGTTCGACGTGCAGTTCGACGAACGCGCCGATCCGGGCGAGCCGCTCGGGGTCGGCGCCGATGCCCTCCGGGTCGTACCCGGCGGCCTCCATCGCCCGCGGCAGGGTGACCCCGTCGCCGTCGGTCAGCCGGTGCGCCTGCCCGACGGTCAGTTGCCCCGAGCTGAGCCGGGAGCCCACGCAGGCGAGACCGAACCGCGCGCCCTCCTCGTCGCCGAAGTTCACGATCCCGAGCGGTTTGTCGAACCGGGCGCCCCGGGCGCGGAGTTCGTCGAGCGCGGCGAAGGAGGACACGACGCCGAGGGGGCCGTCGAAGGCCCCGCCGTCGGGTACGGAGTCGAGGTGGGAGCCGGTGACGACGGCGTCCCCCTGGCGGGGGTCGCCCAGCCAGGCCCACTGGTTGCCGTTCCGGTCGACCTCGTAGTCCAGTCCGCGGTCCCGGGCCTGCTCCTCGAACCAGGCCCGGCACTCGGCGTCCGCGCCGGTCCAGGCGAACCGCCGGTACCCGCCGGAGTCGGGGTGGCGCCCGATGGGGAGCAGCTCACGCCACATCTCGTGGAAGGAGGCGCCGCCGGGCCCGGTCGGGCCCGCGGGTGCCGGTGAGGCGGCGGCTCCCGCCGGGGAGCCGCCGTCGTGGCCGCCCTGGCTCGGGGTCACGCGCCCTCACCCTCGCCGTTCGCGGCGTCGGCGCCCTCGCGCATCGGCACCCGCACGCCCCGCTCGTCGGCGACCGACTCGGCGATGTCGTAGCCGGCGTCGACATGGCGGATCACGCCCATGCCGGGGTCGTTGGTGAGGACGCGGCGGATCTTCTCGCCGCCCAGCTTGGTGCCGTCGGCGACCGTGACCTGGCCGGCGTGGATGGAGCGGCCCATGCCGACGCCGCCGCCGTGGTGGAGGGAGACCCAGGAGGCGCCGGAGGCGACGTTCACCATGGCGTTGAGCAGCGGCCAGTCGGCGATCGCGTCCGAGCCGTCGAGCATGGCCTCGGTCTCTCGGTAGGGGGAGGCGACGGAGCCGCAGTCGAGGTGGTCGCGGCCGATGGCCAGCGGGGCGGCCAGTTCGCCGCTCGCGACCATGTCGTTGAACCGCTCGCCGGCCTTGTCGCGCTCGCCGTAGCCGAGCCAGCAGATACGGGCGGGCAGGCCCTGGAAGTGGACGCGCTCGCCGGCCATCTTGATCCAGCGGTGCAGGGACGCGTTTTGAATGGATTCAGCCTCGGGGAAGAGGTCGAGGATCGCCCTGTCGGTCTTGGCGATGTCGGCGGGGTCGCCGGACAGGGCGGCCCAGCGGAAGGGGCCCTTGCCCTCGCAGAACAGCGGCCGGATGTAGGCGGGGACGAAGCCGGGGAAGGCGAAGGCGCGGTCGTACCCGGCGAGCTGGGCCTCGCCGCGGATGGAGTTGCCGTAGTCGAAGACCTCGGCGCCGGCGTCCTGGAAGCCGACCATGGCCTCGACGTGCCGGGCCATGGACTCGCGGGCGCGGGTGGTGAAGCCGGCCGGGTCCTTGGCGGCGTAGGAGGCCATGTCGTCGAAGTCGACGCCGACGGGGAGGTACGACAGGGGGTCGTGGGCCGAGGTCTGGTCGGTGACGATGTCGATGGGGGCGCCCATGGCGAGGAGCTGCGGGACGAGATCGGCGGCGTTGCCGAGGACACCGATGGACAGCGGGCGGCGGGCGTCACGGGCCTCGGTGGCGAGCTGGAGGGCGTGGTCGAGCGAGTCGGCTTTCACGTCCAGGTAGCGGTGCTCGATGCGGCGCTCGATGGCGCGCGGGTCGCAGTCGATGCAGAGCGCGACGCCGTCGTTCATGGTGACGGCGAGCGGCTGGGCGCCGCCCATGCCGCCGAGGCCGGCGGTGAGGGTGATCGTCCCGGCGAGGGTGCCGCCGAACTTCTTGGCGGCGACGGCCGCGAAGGTCTCGTAGGTGCCCTGGAGGATGCCCTGGGTGCCGATGTAGATCCAGGAACCGGCGGTCATCTGGCCGTACATGGTCAGGCCGAGCTGTTCCAGGCGGCGGAACTCCTCCCAGTTCGCCCAGTCGCCGACGAGGTTGGAGTTGGCGATGAGGACGCGCGGGGCCCACTCGTGGGTCTGCATGACACCGACGGGGCGGCCGGACTGGACCAGCATCGTCTCGTCCTGCTTGAGGGTCCGCAGGGTGCGGACCATGGCGTCGAAGGAGCGCCAGTCGCGGGCGGCCTTGCCCGTGCCGCCGTAGACGACGAGCTTGTCGGGGTGCTCGGCGACCTCGGGGTCGAGGTTGTTCTGCAGCATGCGGAGGGCGGCTTCCTGCTGCCAGCCCAGGGTGCTCAGTTCCGTACCGCGCGGGGCTCGAACAGGACCGGGGGGCGGCCCGTAGGGCCTCGGCCGAGGGCGGTGGTGGGAGACGGGCGGGCGGGGTCCTGACACGGGTCTGCCTCCTCGATTTACAGCAACTATTCACATCCTGGCTCGATGAATAGAGCTAGTCAATACGCCCGTACGCCCAGCGAGGGCGCGCCGTGGATGTTTGGCTGGACACACTGGGTGCATGGGCCCGGGAACGACACCACCACGGGGGGACGGGATGGGAGAGGCGACGCACGGGGCCGACGGGACGAGGCCCGTCGACCGGGGGGACGACGCTCTTCGACCGGGCGCGGACGTCGAGGCGGACGGCGAGCGCACGCTCCGGCTGTTCGAGACGGACGAGGAGCGCGCGGCCCGGCGGGACGACGCCGTACGCGCGGCCGTGGAGCAGGGGCTGCTCGGTCCGGGCACGCCGCTGATCGGGTTGCTGGACGTCACGGGCATCCGGGTCTCGGCGGCGGCGCTGCGGCGGGCGTTCGACGAGGTGACGGCGCCCGGTACGCCGGTGCTGCACGCGTTCGCGGTGAAGGCGACGCCGCTGGTGCCGGTGCTGCGGCTGCTGCACGAGGCGGGGATCGGCGCGGAGGTCGCGAGCGCCGGTGAGCTGGCCCTGGCGCGGGCCGCCGGGGTGTCGCCCCGGCAGACCGTGCTGGACTCCCCCGCCAAGACGCCCGCGGAGCTGCGGGAGGCGCTGGCCCTGGGTATCGCCGTCAACGCGGACAACCCGCAGGAGCTGGACCGCCTGGACGCGCTCGTCCGCTCGGCCACCACCCGATCCCCCCTCGGCATCCGGGTGAACCCGCAGGTGGGCGGGGGTGCGATCGACGCGCTGTCCACCGCGACGGCCACCTCGAAGTTCGGGGTCCCACTGCGGGACGAGGGCGCCCGGGAGTGGGTCGTGCGGGCGTATCTGGAGCGGCCCTGGCTGAGCCGGCTGCACGCGCACTCCGGTTCGCAGGGCATGCCGCTGTCGCTGATGACCCGGGGGATCGCGGAGACGTACGAGCTGGCCGAGGAGATCAACCGGCGGATCGGGCGGCAGCAGATCGACACGATCGACATCGGCGGCGGACTGCCGGTGAACTTCGCGTCGGAGGCGGCCACGCCGACACACGCGCAGTACGCGCGCCTGCTGGCGGAGGCGGTGCCGGGGCTGTTCGACGGGCGGTACGGGCTGGTCACCGAGTTCGGGCGGTCACTGCTCGCCAAGCACGGGACGGTGCTCGCACGCGTGGAGTACACCAAGAGCGCGGGCGGGCGGGCCGTGGCGGTCACCCACGCGGGGGTGCAGGTGGCGGCGCGGACGGTGTACGCGCCGGGGGCGTGGCCGCTGCGGATCGCGGCGTACGACGCCAAGGGGCGGGTGAAGGAGGGACCGGCGGTCGTGCAGGACGTGGCCGGACCTGCCTGCTTCGCCGGGGACCTCCTCGCGCGGGGGCGATCGCTGCCCCGTCTCGAACCGGGGGACTACGCGGCGGCGTTGGACACCGGGGCGTACTACTTCGCGCATCACTACGGATACAACTCGCTTCCCCGGCCCGCGATCTACGGCTACGCGCCCGGCGAGGGCGACGGCGAAGTGCGCTTCGCGGTGGTCCGGCGGGCCCAGACGACGGAGGAGATCGTCGGGGAGGCGGGCGGCGCGGAGCGGTCGGGGCTTCTGCGGCTCTGACGTCAGCCGCCCCGCCGGGGAATGCCGTACGAGGGCACGCCCCGCCGGGAGATGCCGTACGACGACCGCGGTCGTCCGTGCCCCGTCGCGCCGCGACCCGTCGCGCCGTGAACCATCGCACCCTGCCCGGTCACGCCGTCCGTCGCGCCGCGTCCGGTCCGCCGTGGCCGGTGGCGCCGCGGCCGGTGGCGCCATGCCCGGTCACTCCGTGATCCGTCGCACCGCGCCCGGTCGCGCCGTGGCCGGGCGCGCGGTTCCAGGCGCCTTCGGATGCGTGGGGGCGCCCGCAAGGACGAACGCTTCTCTTCGCGCGCCCCGCAATCCCCCCAGAATGGTCGATGCCCGGCGGCCCACCCGGAGGCGGTATGCGACTCGACGGCATACCCGCACCTCAGCGCATCGGCCGGCCTCACCGACCTCAGCGGCGCCGAAAGCGCGGCAAATCGACCCACCTTAGTCACCTCCCCGCATGTTCCGCTGGAAAATGCCGGATCGCTCACCCCTCGCGCACACGTTGCGTAGCGTCTGCGTCACTCAGCCGAACCGCAGGCAGGAGGGGAGCCACGGTGCCCGGAATCGACGAGTGTCTGGTGGAGGCCATGAGGCTGCCCGGTGCCCTGGGCGCCGCGGTGGTCGACTGGACCAGCGGACTGGCGCTGGGCACGGTCGGGGAGGCACCGGGGGGTGACCACGAGACGACCGCGGCGGAGGCGGCGGAACTGGCCCGGCTCGCGGCGGAGCACCGGGCCTTCGCCCCGGAGGAGGGCTCGGACTGGTCCGGGGCCGATCTTCCGGTCGAGGACCTGATCGTCAGCAACCGGGACACGTACCACGTGCTGCGGTTCGTGCGGACGACCTTCGACAGCAGTGTCTTCCTGCATCTGTGGCTGGCCAGGTCGGACGGCAATCTCGCCCTGGCCCGCATCCGGCTGGGCGAGATGGCGGGGCGGCTGGTGCTGGCATGACCGTGATCACCACGTCGGCGCCGCCGCTGCCCGTGCGCGGCGAGCACACCCGGCACGCCGTCTCCCCCATGCTGCACCGGCTCGCCGCCGAACGGGCCACCGGCGTCCTGCTGCGGGAGTCCGGCTCGCTGTATCTCTCCGACGGCGAGGTCGTGCACGCCGAGAGCCCCCGGTCACCCGGGCTCGACGTACTGCTCAGCGCCGGAGGCGTCCTGGACGGCGACGGCTGGCGGGAGGCCGTCGACACGGCGGGGGCCGGGCTGCGGGTCGGGCGGTTCCTCGTCGACAGCGGCCGGGTCGCGAAAGGCACGCTGGAGCTGTGCCACGCGGGCGCCATGTTCGACGCGGCCTACTTCGTGCTGGGGCCGAGCAGCGCGCCGGCCCGCTTCCGCTACGGGGCCGCGCACTGGCTGGGACCGATACGGCCGGTGCCGGTGGCCGCGGTCACACGGGAGGCGTTGCGCCGCCGGGACCTGCTGCACCGCATCTGGCCCGACCCGGCCACGGACGACGCCCCGCTGATGCGGGCGGTGGGCCTCTCCTCCCCGCCCGTCCCGGTCCGCCAGGAGGCGGTGCTCGACCAGATCAACGGCTTCCGCACCGCCGCCGACATCTCCCTGACCCTCGGCCGTCCCACCTTCCACACCCTGGTGGCCGTCCGCCGCCTGGCCGCGGCGGGCCTGATCTCCCCGGCACCGCCCCGCCCGTCCAGAACCCCACCGGCACCGGACACCCCACCGGACCACACCCCGCCGACGCCGGCCGCCGCCCCGGTGGGCACCCCCGTGGGCGCCCCGGCGGTGACCGCCGCCGCGCCCGGCCGCACCGTGCCGGCACCGGCCGCGGCCCCGGGCCACACCGCCTCGCAGCCCGTCCCCGTCCCCCCGTGGCCGCTCGTCACCACCGACCCCGACATCGCCCTACTGCAAAGGCTCAGGGATGCGCTGGAGGCCCTTTGAGCGGCAGCGGGAGCGTCCCGCCGAGAGGAGATTACCCATGGCCGCCGAGGCCGAAGTCCTCGACGAACTGCACCGGTTGCGGGCCCGGGTGCCCCAGCTGACCGGGGCGCTCGCGGCCAGCGTGGACGGGCTGGTGCTGGCCCATGACACCCCCGGCGTGGAGCCGGAGGGCCTGGCCGCACTCACCGCCGCCGCACTGGGCGTCGCCGTACGCATCACCGACGCGGGCGGCCGGGGCGACCTCCGCGAACTGCTGCTGCGCGGCGAGCAGGGTTATGTGGCGACCTACGCGGCGGGCGCCTCCGCCGTGCTCACCCTGCTGGCCCAGGACCGGGTCAACGTGGGCCGGCTGCACCTGGAGGGCCGGCGGACCGGCACCCGTATCGGTGAGCTGGTGGACGCCTCGCCCCGCCGCGCGGCCGACCAGGCCGGCAGCAGGGCCGCGATCAAACCCTCGGCCGACACCACCGGGCGCGGCCCGGCCAGGTCGCTCGCCCAGACCACGACCACGACCCCGAGCACCGACCCGACCACGTCGCAGACGCCGTCCAGGGCCATGGTCAGGTCGACCATGCCCCGCCGGACGCCCGGCGCCACGACCTCGCGATCCACTCCCCGAACCGCCCCCAACGCACCTACCACGTCAGAGAGTTGAAAGGACACCGCACACCATGGCCAACACCGAGACCGCGCTCAAAGAGGCCCTCGCGTCGATCGAGGGCGCGACCGGCGCCGCCCTCGTCGACTACACCAGCGGCATGGCACTGGGCACGATCGGCGGCAGCAAGGGTTTCGACCTCACCGTCGCCGCCGCCGGCAACACGGATGTCGTCCGCGCCAAGCTGCGCACCATGGAGCACCTCGGCCTCAAGGGCGAGATCGAGGACATCCTGATCACCCTTACCGATGCCTACCACCTGATCCGGCTGCTCACCGGCCGGGGCGGCAACGGCCTCTTCCTGTACCTGGTGCTCGACGCCAAGCGGGCCAACCTGGCCATGGCCCGGCACCAGTTGAAGAGGATCGAGGCGGAACTGGAGGTCTGACGCCACCGACGGCCCACCCACGAGGCGGCGCACCCACGAGGCGGCGCACCCCGACCGGGGCGCGCCGCCCAGGCACGTCCCACCCGGACCCGGACCCTGACCCGCACCCGCACCCGCACCCGCACACCCGTACGACTGCCACGCCGCATCCCTCGGCTACCGTGTCCGCCTCGGATCGAGAGGAGAAGCTGACGGTGCGAAGAGCGGTACGGGGGGCGGCACTCGCCCAGGTGGCGTTGCTGGCCGGTCTGTTGGCGGGGTGCTCGGAACCGGCGGAGGACGACCGGACGAAGCCGTCGGCCGAGGCCACCGGTGCGGCGGACTCCGCCGGCCCGGACAAGGGGGACGACGCCGCCGTGCGCGGCGGTTCGGTCGGCGCGGCCGGTTCCGCCTGCGAGCTGCCGGTCGCCTTCGACACGGCGCGGAAGTGGAAGGCGGAGGCCGTCGACGCCGGGGCCGCGGAGGGCGGGGACGAGGTCGCCGCCGAACTGGCCGAGGCACTGCTGCACCAGGGCCCCTTCACCGCCGCGTGCGAGATCGACGCCAAGCCCGCCGGGAACATCGGCTTCATCCGGGTGTGGACCGGCGAGGCGGGCGCGAAGGCCGGGGACGCGGAGGCACTGCTGAAGGAGTTCGTGAAGGCCGAGGGCGGCACGAGCAAGGCGAGGTACAGCGACTTCTCCTCGGACTCCGGCGTCTCCGGCGCCGAGGTCGAGTACCTCTACACCAGTGAGGCCCTGGAGGAGACGAAGAAGGAGCGGGCCTTCCTCACCGTGACCCCCGAGGGCCCCGTCGTCGTCCACCTCGGCGGCTTCGACACCCGGGAACACGAGGAGATGCTCCCGGCGTACGAGCTGGCCAGGCGGACACTGCGCGCCCAAGGCGGTCGACAGACGCTGAGCCTGAGCGTGATGGGCAAGGTCAGGACCACGCGGTCCGGAACGCCAAATACCGACTGAAGGCTTCGTGGCTGTCGGGGGTGAAGCACCACTCCAGCAAGGCCGACCGCAGCTCCGGCTCGGTCAGCCGGCCATGACAGGCGACCTCATTGGGATCGGGGACGGTGTCCGGCACCACGGCTTCGTGCACGCCGAGCCAGTGAGGGCTCAAGCCGCTGCGGTTGATGAACGTGCACAGCAGGCGCGGCAGCGCACGAATGCCCAGCTTTTCGGACAGTTCCCTCGCGCCGGCCCGTTCATAGGACTCGCCGACATTCGCGGCACCACCGACCTCGACCTCATAGATCCCGGGGAAGCGCGATACCTGCTCCGACCATCGGTGGACGAGGATCCGTCCACGCTCATCACGACACACCGTCACGGTGACTCGGTGCAGCCAACCCTCGTGAGGTCCTTGGGTGGCGGCGGAGGCTCAGATCTACCTCAGGTTCCAGGTGGAACTGTGTGTTCCGTAGGGCGCGTTGTGTAGTTTGATCACGTCGGCACGGTCGATGAAATGTTCGATTGTGTCTGTTGATCGCAAACGGGAACGGCCAATCCTTTTGGGGGAAGAACATGCCTCAGACGAAGCACTCCACCCTGTTCAGACGTGCTGTCGGCGCGAGTGTGATAGCCGTGATCGCGGTGGGGGTGGTGCCGACCACGGCGCAGGCGCTCAATGCTGTTCGTGAGTGGAACGCCAGCTCGAACCCGCTCAGGGTGACCGGCTACGGCAGCACCGGCTACGCCTACGGAACCTGGAAGGTGTACAACAGCTCCAACGGCACCCGCTCTCTCGCAAGCACCTACAGCAAGCTGTCGAACGCCGATGACCACAAGGTGTACGTCGAGTTGGAGACGCAGGTGAACGCTGGCTACTGCGTCCAAGCGTCCAAGTACATGTCCTGCACCCAGAAGTACTGGGACCACGCCAGCGACGAGACGGACCACCACAGCAGCCGGTCGTACACGTACAAGAGTGCCTCGACCGGTGTGTCGGGGTCTGCCGACTACGCCCGCGGCAAGGTCCGTGCCCGGCTCGACATCCCGTGGCGTACTGACCCGGAGACTGGCTGGTCCTACACCGACGGCGGCGACAAGTACTGACCCGCCCGGGGGCGGTAACCCGCCCCCGGCATCATGGTGCTGAGCCCGGACGTTGCGGCCACGCGGCTCGAATTGCTGGGTGGCCGCAACGGCGCCCAGCACTTCACACGGCCCATGTCGGAACACAAGAAGAGAGATCGGCACCGGTGAGTGAACATCGCCTCAGCTGCGAGGAACTGGTCAAGGATCACGGGGGCAGCTTCCAACTGGGGCCGCTGTCGTTCGCTCTGAGCGAGGGAGTAACGTGCCTGGTCGGTCCCAACGGGGCGGGGAAGTCGACCTTCTTCCGCCTCGCGGCGGGCATTGAGAAGCCGACTACCGGAACCATCGTTCTCGAATCCGCGAAGGACCGTCGGCTGGGGTACCTGCCGCAGGAGCCGGACCTGCCCCGCAGCGCCACGTGTGAGGAGTTCCTGCACTACGTCGCCTGGGTTCACAAGATCCCTCCCAAGCAGCGCCCCGAGGCGGTGGCCGACGCCCTGGGTCGCGTCAACCTGACCGAACGACACCGCAGCAAGATCCGGACGCTGTCGGGGGGCATGCTGAGACGGCTCGGCATCGCCCAGTCGCTGATCCATGACCCCGCCCTGCTCCTGCTGGACGAACCCACGGTCGGGCTCGACCCCCGCCAGCGCATCGCCCTGCGCGAAACGATCTCATCGGTCTCCGACGGCCGCATCGTTCTCGTCTCCACCCACCTCGTGGAGGACATCCGCAGCCTCGCCGACCGCGTCATCGTCCTCAACGCAGGACAGGTGATCTTCGACGGCGACGTACCGGCGCTGGAAGACAAAGCGACTGCCGACGCCCCCGGCGACACGGACCTGGAACGGGCGATCGCGGCACTGATGGGGGACGCGGAGTGATGCACTCACCTCGGTACGCCTTCAAGACGCTCATCGGCCCTTGGCTCGTACTGCCAGCCGTGGTGCTGGAAACAATGAACTTCGCCCAGAGGGGCATGCCCTGGCGAGGCGAAGCACTGTGGACCGTGGACTGGTTCGCCATCGTCCTGTTCATCCTCGGTCCGCTGCTCGCCGGCGCCACGGCGGTCGACGCCGCTCGGCTGTCCAGGCCCGGAAACATTCACCTCGTCCTGGCGACCAAGCAGCCTCACCGGCCGTACCTGCGTGCTGCGGCATGGTCGGCCGGCCCCGTTCTCGCGGTGCACCTGCTGACCATCGCAACCGGCCTCATCACCAGTGGCGTGCACGGACCTGTCCCGTGGCCCGGTGTCATTTCGGCTGCCCTCATACAGTGCGCGGCGATCTGCTGGTACGCCGCCCTCGGATCGGCCGTCGGCCGCTTCGCCAGCCCGCTGGTCGCCGGTGCTGTGGCCGCCGTCGGAGCCTTCACACTGATCTACCTGCTTGGCGAAGGCGGCAGCACTGGCTTCAATCTCCTGGCCCTGGGCGGCGCCACCGTCTCCCGACTCGGGTACGACTACACCCCCGGATACCTCGCCGCCCAGCTCGCACTCTTCGCCATCACCAGCGTGCTGCTGCTCTGGCTGCCACTGCGCCAGCGCTCCGGACTTCGTCTACCCACGTCCGCCGGCGCCGTGTGTGCCGCCCTGGCCGTCGTATTGGTCACGGCCAGCCCCTACGTGCTGCCCGCAGACCGCCTCACCCCTGCCACGGCAGCGCCGACCGACTGCTCGGGTACCGCACCCAAGATCTGCTTGTACCCCGAACACCAGCGGTTCAAGAACCAGGTCGTTCAACACGTGCAAACCCTCACCGAGGCCGCGAGCGCGGCCGGGTACACGTCTGTCGTGCCGGATCGCTTTGACGAACTGAGCCGCACCTATCGCATCAGCGACCCCACCGTCGCCGGGATGGAGATCCCCGCCGACGCCTACCCCACCGGCCAGATTCGGATCGAGGACGTGGCCTCCGCCCTGGTCCGGCCCCTGCACTGCGACCTCATGTACGAAGAGCCGGGCCCGGGTCCCGCGTACTGGCAGGAGGAGTTCTCCCTCTACGCCACGCTGCTGCACACAGCCGGCATCAAGGTCAACCCCAACGAATTCCCCACACCCCCCAAGATCCTCTCACCCCAGAACGTCGAGAAGATCATGAACAGCCACCGGTCATGCAGCCTGGAGAGCGCATGACCGGCGCGGCCCGCACCCTACGGGCCTGGGCAGGGGTACATGCCACACGCCCCGCCCTGACCCTCCTCGCGGTCACCGCGGCGCTCTCCCTGCTGTGCGCCCGCGCCATGATCGACAGCGTCGGATTCATTCTCTTCGAAACCCCCGTTTCCCTCCTCCTGCTCCTCCCGGTCCTTGCCGGAATCGCCGCCGGTATCGGCTCCGACAACACCGCCCGCGTCCCGCTCCCCGAGCCCGCACGCCTCACACCCGCCCGAATCGCCTGGCTCCTCACGCTCACCGGCCTCGCCTGCCTGTCGGTGAGCGTCGCACAGATGGCCGGCCCAGACCTCCCCTGGCAGCCCACCGTGCGCAACGTACTGCTGCACGCAGCACTCGCCATCACAGCCGCCAGACTCTTCGGCCCCACCCTCGCCTGGCTTCCCCCGGTCTCCTTGACCTTGATCTGCATGCTCTTCGGATATCCCCCCTCCGAACCCGGCTACTACAGGTGGGCCATGATCATGGAAGAGGCCGTGACGACCAGCCAATGGGCCGTCACCGCAACCGCCTTCCTTGTGGCATGCGTCTTCTACACCGCCGCGCCCAAGCTCACCGGCCACATCGGGCGATTCTCTCGCCCAGCCACTCCAACACGCGGGATGCCGATTCAGCAGAAGCACCCGCTCCCGTAGGCAGGACGAGAGGAGCACTATGCAGCAGGTATGGACGATCGCCGCCGCGCTGATCCTGGTCAATGTCGTCGGCTTCGGCTTCGCGTTGCTCTTTCGAAAGATCAGTAGAATCCGCAGCCGACGCCGAGGGTGACTCCTTCCTTCCGGCCCATGCGGTCCCACCGCTCAGGGGAGACCCGGAGCCTTCGCCGTGAGCCTCGCATCGGTGACCGCGAGGCCCTCGACGTCTCACAGGCAGAAAGCAAAGATCACTGACGGATGCTCTGTGACAACAAGTCCGCCTTTGTGACATCTACCGTGCTTCGGCTCACCGTGCCTCCGCGTTCCTGTCTCGCGCAGGCATCCACGGCCCGGCACGGGGCAGAACTCCCCCGGACGGATCGCCCCGGTCCTCGGCGCCCTCACCGCCCTCGTCCCCGCCGGCCCGCCGGCCGACCGCCGCGCCGAGGTCTGCATCCGCGCGGGCGTCCTGCCGGCCGTCGGCATCGACCTGCGGGCGCTGAGCAAGCTGGTGCTCCGCGTACGCGGCGAGGCCCGACCTGGCGTCGGACACGGCCCGGTCAGGCGCCGCCGCCTCCTCGTCCGGCGTCCGGCCGAGGAGGCGGGCGCGGCCCCGCGGTGACGGTGCCCGGCGGCACCCTTCCACAGAGCCGAGGACAGGGGGACTACGCCCGCCCCGCCGCAGCCGCCCTCGCGGGCCGCTTGCCGCCACCGGGGCCCGCGTCACCCGCGCCGGCGCCGGTCGACCGGTAGCCGGTGACGCGCTTGCCGGCCGGGCCGCCGCCGCGGGACGACAACCAGTCCACGCGGACCCACAGGAGGTGCCCGTCGGCGTCTTCACGGCGGCCGAGCCGGCCCGCCTTGAGCCACAGGCCGCTGCCGGCGCCGGCCAGGAGCATCCCGCCCGCCGCCGGGACGGCGAACGACGACGCGCACGCCGCGACGAAGGCGAGCAGCAGCCACCAGCGATGTCCGCGCCGCCAGTTCCGCAGGGTCACGGCGCGGTCCTGGAGCACATCGTGCCTGCCCGCCCGCACCGCTCCGCGCGCCATTTCCGTGTACCGCCCCCGCCGCAGCGTCGCGACCACCACCGCCGCCACGAGGAACAACGCCGCCCCGCCGAGCATCCCGATCCGCCGTCCGGTCACCCCCGAGGGCACCAGACCGGCGCCCGCCGCGACCACTCCGAGCCACCACAACGGCGCCGCCCCGGCCCGCACCACGACGGCCACCCGAGCCAGACCCTGTCCTCCGCGCGCCACTCTCCCGCCTCCCGTGTCCCAGGTTCGGTTTCCCTGTCGTACGCAAGTCGCCAGGCACGCTAACCGGCGAAGGTGAAACCCGCCTGAGAAAACGCGCCTCGGAAAGCGGGATACCACGTGCCGCGCCGGAACCCAAGAGGTGCTGGTGCCGCCGCGCCTCAGGGCAATACACCTAGTCCACGAACAGCCCCCGGGCGGCGGCCCTGGCGTCGAACTCCTCCAGCCGGGCCTGTGCCTCGGGCAGGTCGTCGCACATGGCCTCCAGCAGCACCCGCCCGAGCAGCATCGGCGCGCAGGCGGTGTCGAAGGCCAGGCCGGTCCCGACGGCGGCGGGGAGCAGCAGGTCGGAGACCTTGGCGACGGGCGCGAAGGCGGAGTCGGCGACCGTGACCACCGTCAGCCCGGCCTCCTTGGCGTACGCGAGGATGTCGACGACCTCGCGGGGGTGCCGGGGCAGCGCGAAGCACAGCAGCGCGGTCGCCCCGGCCCGTACCGCCGCGTCGATCCGGTCGTGGAGCATGCTGCCGCCCTCGTGCAGCAGCCGTACGTCGGGGTGGACCTTCCCGGCGAAGTACGAGAAGCCGTACGCCTGGGCGGCGGCGGCCCGCAGCCCGAGGACCGGCAGCGGCCTGGACGCGGCGAGCAGCCGGCCGGCCCGCGCCACCGGGGAGGGGTCGGCGAGCACCTCGGCCAGATGCCGCAGGTTCTCGATCTCGGCCTCGACGGCCTGCTGGTACTCGTTGAGGGCGGTGGCCGGGGCCGGTTCGGCGGGCGCGACCTCGCGCAGATGCCGGCGCAGCGCCGGGTAGCCGTCGAAGCCGAGCGCCACCGCGAACCGGGTCACCGACGGCTGGCTCACCCCGGCGAGTTCCGCCAGTTCCACGCTCGACAGGAACGGCACGTCCGCGGCCCGCCGCACCATGCTGTGCGCGATCCGCCGCTGGGTGGGCGTCAGCCGGTGCCCTTCGAACAGCGTCTGGAGGCGCGCTGCGGGCCTGTCCGCACCGCCCTCGGCCCCCGTGCCGCCGGTGTTCCGCTCGGCGCTCATGACGCGCTCCCCCTCTGCGTTCCTGCCTGCATCTGCGTCCGGGCGTGCGCCGGGGCGTCCGTCCGGATCCCGCCGGTTCCGGTGCCCGCGTGACGGGTGGCCACAGCGCACCACCCAGCCTATTCAGACACCGAGAACTCTGCATGACCCTATGCAGCCGCGGCAAGGAGCATCTCGTTCCGGAGCGGACGCCGGGCGCTCCCGGCGGGGGCCCGCGGGTGGCTCCCCGTGGAACCGGGGGATGCCCCGTGGAACCGGGGGATGCCCCGTGGAACCGGGGGGTTAGCCCCAGTGCCGGGCGGGTCGCGGATGCCTACCGTGAGCGGCATGACCGGAATGGATGCGCGTGACGCGCAGCTCGGGGACGCCGAGCTGAAGAAGGAACTCGCCGCCACCCTGCACGCGCGCGGGGAGCTGGGCGAGGACTACGAGTCCGCGCTCGTGGAGTCGTTCCTGGAGAAGGTGGACCAGCGCATAGACGGCGCGGTCGACCGCCGGGTCCGGCGCCATGTCGCGGAGCAGCAGCTGGTGGTGGCGCGCGGCTCCCGTTCCCCCAGGTCCACCGACTCCTGGGGCGAGCGCTACGGCTTCGGCGTGGTCTCCCTCGTCGTCGCGATCCCGCTCTCCGGTATCGGCGGCGGCGTGGCCGACCTCCGCGGCCTCTTCGTCACCTGGGCGGGCATCGTCGGTGTCAACCTGGCCTGGGCGCTGCGCACGTCCCCGCGCCTCGGCAGGAGGAAGGCCGACGGGTCCGGTGAGGCGGACTGGCGGGAGTAGAGCGGGCGGGGCGGGAGAGATATGCGCGGGGACCGCCGCACCCCCGTGTGACGGGGGGCGGGACGACGGCGGTCCCCGCGGGGACGCGGGCCGGGTCAGGCCGGGCCACGCGTCCGTGGCGTCCATGGAGGTCCGGGAGCCGCTCCGGAGGTCCTTGGCGCCGTTTCGGTGCCGACCGGGGCGGGGAGCCGCTCCCGCCCTGCCGACACCCACTAATGTGCCGAACCCGTGTTAAGCGGGTGCTGCGCGGACGTGACGCGCTCGTACCACTTCTGCGAAGTCGAACGCGTTACCCGCCCAAATCTTCGAGCCCGGGGCCCTCTTGGAGCGTTTTCTCCCGCTCCGCTCCGTTGGGGCTACTGCTTGCCGCCGTCCTTGGCGAGGAACGAGAGCAGGTCCTGCCGGCTGACGACCCCGGTCGGCTTGCCCTCGACCAGCACGATCGCCGCGTCGGCCCGGCCGAGCACCGACATCAGGTCGCCGACCGGCTCACCGGAACCGACCTGCGGCAGCGGCGCCGACATGTGCTTCTCCAGCGGGTCGTCGAGCGAGGCCCGCTGGGTGAACAGCGCGTCGAGCAGCTCCCGTTCGACGACGGACCCGACGACCTCGGCGGCCATGACGTCCGGGTGGCCGGCGCCGGGCTTCACGATCGGCATCTGGGAGACGCCGTACTCGCGCAGCACCTCGATCGCCTGACCGACCGTCTCGTCCGGGTGCATGTGGACGAGCGAGGGGATGGAGCCGCCCTCCTTGTGGGTGAGGACGTCGGCGACGCGGGCGCTCGGCCCCTCGTCCTCCAGGAAGCCGTAGTCGGCCATCCACTCGTCGTTGAAGATCTTGCTGAGGTAGCCGCGCCCGCTGTCCGGGAGCAGCACGACGACGACGTCGTCCGGCCCGAGCCGCTCGGCGACCCGGAGCGCGGCGACGACCGCCATGCCGCAGGAGCCGCCCACGAGGAGCCCCTCCTCCTTGGCCAGCCGGCGGGTCATCTGGAAGGAGTCCTTGTCGGAGACGGCGACGATCTCGTCGGCGACGGTCCGGTCGTACGCGGTGGGCCAGAAGTCCTCGCCGACGCCCTCGACCAGGTACGGCCGCCCGGACCCGCCGGAGTACACGGACCCCTCGGGGTCGGCGCCGACGACCTGGACCCGGCCCCCGCTCACCTCCTTGAGGTAGCGCCCGGTGCCGGAGATGGTCCCGCCGGTGCCGACGCCCGCCACGAAGTGGGTGATCCGCCCCTCCGTCTGCTCCCACAGCTCAGGGCCGGTCGAGTGGTAGTGGGACTCCGGGTTGTTGGGGTTGGAGTACTGGTCCGGCTTCCAGGCGCCGGGCGTCTCGCGCACCAGCCGGTCGGAGACGTTGTAGTACGAGTCGGGGTGCTCCGGGGCCACGGCCGTGGGGCAGACGACGACCTCGGCGCCGTACGCCCGCAGCACGTTGATCTTGTCGGTGCTCACCTTGTCGGGGCACACGAAGATGCACTTGTACCCCTTCTGCTGCGCGACGATCGCGAGCCCGACGCCCGTGTTGCCGCTGGTGGGCTCGACGATCGTGCCGCCGGGCTTCAGCTCCCCGCTCTTCTCCGCCGCCTCGATCATGCGCAGGGCGATGCGGTCCTTCACGGAACCGCCGGGATTGAAGTACTCAACCTTGGCCAGGACTGTCGCCTGAATGCCCTCGGTCACGCTGTTGAGCCTCACGAGCGGGGTGTTGCCGACGAGGCTGATCATCGAGTCGTGGAATTGCACCGTTGTCTCCGGAGCCGCAAAAGTGATGGTCGTGATGTCCCGCCAGCCTAAGCCCCGCCCCTCCTGATCCCCTCACTGTTCACTCGCCGCGTGGATTGGCCGAGGGCCGCTACGGGGCAATGAGTGGGTGTACGGCTACGAGGAGGTGGCGGCGACGCATGTCGAGCATGTCCAGAGCGAGGGTGGCCCGGCGCATCGCGGCGGGCGCTGCGTACGGCGGCGGTGGTATCGGACTGGTCGGTGCGGCGGCCGCCGGTCTGCTGCTGGCCGAGGTACGGATGGCCAAGCGGGTCGTGGGCAACGGCAACAGCCCGCGACCGCCGAGCGCGGAGGGCCTCTACGGCCGCTCCTACGGCAGTCGGCACGGCCGCCCGTTCGGTCCGCCGGCCTCACTGCACGGTTGGTACGAAGCCTCCGACGTCCCCCCGCTCCGCCTGGTCATGCTCGGCGACTCCACCGCCGCGGGCCAGGGCGTCCACCGGGCCCGGCAGACGCCGGGCGCCCTTCTCGCCTCGGGGCTCGCGGCGGTGGCCGAGCATCCCGTGGAGCTGCGGAACGTCGCTCTGCCGGGCGCCCAGTCGGACGACCTGGACCGCCAGGTCGCGCTGGTCCTGGAGGACGCGGCCCGGGTCCCCGACATCTGCGTGATCATGATCGGCGCGAACGACGTGACCCGCCGCATGCCCCCGACCCGCTCGGTGCGGCACCTGTCGGCCGCCGTACGCCGGCTGCGCACGGCCGGCGCGGAGGTCGTCGTCGGCACCTGCCCCGATCTCGGCACGATCGAGCCCGTGCAGCAGCCGCTGCGCTGGCTCGCCAGACGGGCGTCACGGCAGCTCGCGGCCGCCCAGACGATCGGCGTCGTCGAACAGGGCGGCCGCACGGTGTCGCTGGGCGACATGCTGGGCCCCGAGTTCGAGGCGAACCCCCGCGAGCTGTTCGGCCCCGACAACTACCACCCCTCCGCGGAGGGCTACGCGACGGCCGCGATGGCCATACTCCCCACCGTGTGCGCGGCGCTCAACCTGTGGCCCGCGGAGGAGGAGCGCCCCGACGCCTCCCGCCGCGAGGGCTTCCTGCCGGTCGCCCGGGCCGCCGCCGAGGCCGCGTCCGAGGCGGGCACGGAGGTGACCGCGGCGATGCCGACGGGGCCGCGCGGGCCGTGGGCCCTGCTGAAGCGGCGCCGGCGGCGGAGGGTGCCGGCGACGGACCCGGCCCCGACGTCGGCGGCCGAGCCGTCCGCGTAGGGCCGGACGCCCGGCGACTCGGGGGTGCGGGTGGGTGGGGCCCGGTCGTGCCACGCGGCGGCGCCGCACGGTGTCCGCGCCCCGTGCTTCTCAGGATGAAGGGGGCCGCAGGCCCTCCCTCCAGGGGTGCGGGGAACTGCGCGAGGAACCACGCAACCATCCGCACCCGCCAGAACCACCCGCAGCCCCGAGCCCCAAGCCGCCCACCCGAAAAAGCAAGCGCTTAGAAAAGTGCGGCCGGAGTCACACCTCGATGCCCGTGACCTCGACCATACGTACGGGTAACTTCCCCCACAGCCCTGCCCTACCCGGGGGCACCGTATGTACGCCAATGGAGCCGTGATGCCCGAAGCCGTGATCGTCTCAGCCGCCCGCTCCCCCATCGGCCGCGCCTTCAAGGGCTCGCTCAAGGACCTGCGCCCCGACGACCTGACCGCCACCATCATCAAGGCGGCCCTGGACAAGATCCCGGCGCTGGACCCCAAGGACATCGACGACCTGATGCTCGGCTGCGGCCTCCCCGGCGGCGAGCAGGGCCACAACCTGGGCCGGATCGTCGCCGTGCAGATGGCCATGGACCACCTGCCGGGCTGCACCATCACCCGTTACTGCTCCTCCTCGCTGCAGACCTCCCGCATGGCCCTGCACGCCATCAAGGCGGGCGAGGGCGACGTCTTCATCTCGGCCGGCGTCGAGATGGTGTCCCGCAGCGTGAAGGGCACCAGCGACGGCATGCCCGACACCCACAACCCCCTCTTCGCCGAGGCTGAGGCCCGCACGGAGGCCGTGTCGAAGTCGGTCGGCGCCTCGTGGCACGACCCGCGCGAGGACGGCGTGCTCCCCGACCCGTACATCTCGATGGGCCAGACCGCCGAGAACCTGGCCCGCTCCTGGGGTGTGACCCGCCAGGAGATGGACGAGTTCGGCGTGCGTTCGCAGAACCTCGCCGAGGAAGCCATCGAGAAGGGCTTCTGGGAGCGCGAGATCACCCCCGTCACGCTCCCGGACGGCACCGTGGTCAGCAAGGACGACGGCCCCCGCGCCGGCGTCACCCTGGAGGCCGTACAGGGCCTGAAGCCGGTCTTCCGCGAGGACGGCCTGGTCACCGCGGGCAACTGCTGCCCGCTCAACGACGGCGCCGCCGCCCTCGTGATCATGTCGGACACCAAGGCCCGCGAGCTCGGCCTCACCCCGCTCGCCCGGATCGTCTCGACGGGCGTCTCCGGCCTGTCCCCCGAGATCATGGGCTACGGCCCGGTGGAGGCGTCGAAGCAGGCCCTCTCCCGCGCCGGCCTGACCATCGGCGACATCGACCTCGTCGAGATCAACGAGGCCTTCGCCGCCCAGGTGATCCCCTCGTACCGCGACCTGGACATCCCGCTGGAGAAGCTGAACGTCAACGGCGGCGCCATCGCCGTCGGCCACCCCTTCGGCATGACCGGCGCCCGCATCACCGGCACGCTGATCAACTCCCTCCAGTTCCACGACAAGCAGTTCGGCCTGGAGACGATGTGCGTCGGCGGCGGCCAGGGCATGGCGATGGTCATCGAGCGCCTGAGCTGACGGCTCCGCCGTAGCCGCGCGGGAACCGACGTGATGCTGTGGCCCGGAGTCCCGGAACCCCCGGGGCTCCGGGCCGTTTTGTGATCCAATCTCCCCCAGGATGTGACCTATCTCCCGCCGGAGAGCGATTTACGCAGGTCAGAGCCATTTCACCACGAAACACGAACGTAAAATCTCGTCCGTTTCGTGACGTTACGCACTGACAGCTGGTTAGTCCGCCCTTCAAGCTGATGTAGGAAGTCGGGGGTCGACTTTGAACCGGGAGTACGTCAGTGAGCGCCATGCCGATCGCCTTGCTGCTCACCACGGCCGCCACCGCCGCCGTGGGCGTCGCCGTCCTGCGCAGCCTCGCCGGGCTGCGCCGTCAGGTCGCCGCTCTGCGGAACGAGCTGGCCGAGAGCCGTGTCGCCGGTGCGCGGGCCGTCGTGCCCGCCGCCCGTCCGGCCTCCGACACGGAGGAGATACGCGCGGCCGTGGCCGAGGCGCTGGCCGAGGAGCGGGAGCGTGAGCTGGCCGAGGCGCGGGCTTTCTGGGCCGCCCAGGAGGCCCGTGACGCCTCCGACGCGCCCTCCCTGCTGGGTCTGCCCGACAGTGAGCTGTTCCTGCCCCGGCAGTCCGATTTCGCGGGCCTGGAGCACCTCGAACCGGTGACCGAGCCGAGCCTGGAGGGCGACGAGCTCGCCGGGGAGTCGGCGGAGCTGGCCGCGGCCCGCCGCCGCCACCCCTCGCACCCCGACTTCGTGCCGGTGCAGTCCCCGGTCACCAACGACCACGAGCGCACGGTCGCCTGCCTGGAGGACCTGGCCGCCTCCCGCACCGAGCTGACCGACGTCCGCCCGGGCCCCCTCGGCACCCTCGACGTCTACGTCTTCGCCGACGGCACCACCCTGTGCATGACCCCCGGCCACCGCGAGACCGCCGAGCGCCTCGCCAGGGCCCTCCAGGCCGGTGACACCCCGGTCCTCCTGGGCGGCTCGGGCGTCTCGGGCGCCTACAGCCTCACGTTCGAGTGCGGCGACGACATGGTCTACATCCTGGCGGACAGGGTCATCGCGTCCCTGTAGGCCGCCGTCGAAGGACCCGGGCGGCCGGCAGGACCCTGGCGGCCGGCGAGGTAAGCGGCGGGATCACACACCCGCCCTCTTCTGGGCCTCCTCCACCAGCGTCACCGCCTCCGCGAGCCCGGCCTCGTCGGTCAGGACGAGTGCGAGATCGTTCCCGGCCACCATCACCTGATCCGCCGCGGCGAACATTCCCGCGTCCGGCATCTGCCGGGGCTCCTCGTCCGGCGCCTCCAGACGCTGGGCACGCAGTGCCAATTCCCTGGCCAGACCCAGTGCCTCCGCCGCGGCGCCCCGTTGCAGCCGGCTCTGCGGCGCGGCCCGCAACCGGTCGGCGAAATGGTCCACGGCACGGGTCAACGGCGTCGTATCAAGCACGCCGCGAGCGTACGCGCACGAGCCGGACTGTTGCCAACACGCCGCCACTCAGGCAACGTGACCTGAAGGACCGGCTTACATTTCCTTTCGTCCGGAGGCGCCGATGTCCCAAGTCTTCTCCGAGGAGACCCATCGCAATCTGCTCGCCCGCATCCCCCATTGCACCGGTCGTGAAGTCTCCGACTGGCTGCGCAAAGTCGATGAAGGCCCCGCTCTCTTCAACTTCGAGGAGAAGGTCAGCTGGCTCCGGCACGAGTACGACCTCGCGTACGGCCACGCCAAAGCGATCGTCCATGAGTACGACCTGAGGAGGGCCGCGAGGAAGCTCCGCTGAGGGCGCCGATTCACCACGAAGGGCCCCCGAACCGTGAGGTTCGGGGGCCCTTCGCCCGGCTGCGGGCGGGCTCGGAGCCCGCCCCCCGCTAGTCGTCGCCGCTGAAGATGGCGACCAGGCGGAGCATCTCGATGTAGATCCACACGAGGGTCATGGTCAGGCCGAACGCGGCCAGCCAGGACTCCTCACGCGGGGCGCCGTAGGCGATGCCGTCCTGGATCTGCTTGAAGTCGAGCGTCAGGAAGAACGCGCCGAGCAGGATCGCCAGGATGCCGACGATCGCGCCGAGCGGACCCATGCTGCGCAGACCGCCGTCGGGGGCGACACCGAAGACGACCAGCAGCAGGTTGACCGCCATCACGAGGAGGAAGGCGATCGCGATGGTCAGACCGATACGGGCGTACCGGGCGGTGACACGGATCCAGCCGGCCTTGTAGACCAGGAGAGTGGCGCCGGAGACGGCCATGGTGCCGAGCACCGCCTGGAAGGGCGCGCCGTCCCACTGGGCGTTGAACATCTCGCTGATCACACCGAGGAACACGCCCTCGAACGCGGCGTACGCCAGGATCAGCGCGGGCGAGGCCTTGCGCTTGAAGGACTGCACCATCGCCAGGACGAACGCGATCAGCGCGGCACCGACGGCCAGGCCGTAGCTGGTGGGCGTGACCGGCAGAAGGGCCCAGGCGAGGACGGCGCCGACGATCACCGTGCCGAGGGTCAGGCCCGTGCGCATGACGACGTCGTCCATCGTCATACGGCCGGCGGTGACCGGGGCCTGCGGCGGGGCGCCGTGCTGCAGGTCCTGCTGGGCGTACGGGTTCGTCGCGTACGGGTTGGCGCCCTGCTGGGCGTAGGGGTTGCCCTGGGTGCCGACAGCTGCTCCCCCGGCCTGCGGCGCGGTGTTGAAGCCCGCGTAGCCGTTGTCGCGGCTGAACCCCCGTCGCGAGAAGACCGGGTTGCTGCTCCTCATTTCACTCCTCCATGGCCACCCTGCGTGGCCTTGGCTCAAGAGTAATAGGTAGGCAAAGGGATTGACTCTAGTGCTCAGGGAGGATCTTTCCCCTGCCGTGTCATCGAACACGCTACGCGTCTCCTTGATTCCCCGCCCCAACACCCTCAACCCCTGACCGACCTGCTACCGCATCGCGACCATCCGGAGATCAATCACGCGGGACCCGCGGCGGCCCGGCCCGCTCCGCCGCGCTTCGAGCCGGGGAGGTGGCGGGGGCGGGGGCGGGGGCGGGAACCGGGCAGGACGGAATGGGGAACGAGCCCCGGCATGCTCACCACGCAACGTCCGGAGCCGGGTCGTACGTCCGGAGCCGGGTCGTACGTCCGGAGCCGGGTGGTACGCCCGGAAGGAACCTCGGAGAGGACCCCACGCCATGCCCAAGATCGTGCTCGCCTGCGGCAGCATCCGCCGGGAGTCGGCGAACGCGGCCGTGATCGCCACCGTCCGGCGGCTTCTCGAGCAGCGGGACGAGAGGTACGAGGTCACGGAGCTGTCCTTGCGTCACTTCCCGTTCTTCGACGAGGACCTGGAGAGCGCCGGCGGCACACCCGAGCTGCTCGCGGCGCGGGCGCAGGTCGCGTCCGCCGACGCGCTGATCATCAGCAGTCCCGCCTACAACGGTTACCCGTCGGGCGTCCTCAAGAACGCCCTCGACTGGCTGTCCCGGCCGGGCCACGCGGGCCGCGCGCCGCTGCAGGGCCTGCCCACGGTCGTCGTGAGCGCCTCTCCCGGCCGGGCCGGTGGTGCGAACGTGCAGCCGCACGTGCGTCGGATCCTCGGCAACTGCGGTGCCGCGGTCATCGACTGCGAGCAGGTGGCGGTCGGCAACGCGACAGAGCTCCGCACGCCCGAGGGCGTCATCACCGAGCCCTCCGTGGTCAAGGCCCTGGACGGCCTGGTCGACGCGGTCACCGGCCACATCGGCGCGGCCACGCCCCGGGAAGCGGCGGCGTAGCGGGCCGACCGACGCGCGGAGCCTGCGCCGGATCGAGGACGTCTCGTGCGAACAGCTCCTGTTCCGCCGACGACCCCCTGGACCGCGTGGTGCCGGCGCCGGAGGAGGCCTGGGGGCCGGCCGGCGCCCGCAGACCCGCCGTCCGCCGTCCGCCTTCCGTGCCCCGAGCCGTGTCCGCCCCGCTCCTCGTGAGCTGCTCACCCGCCCCCGTCTCTGCGGCCCCGTGCCGGAGTTGGCCGCGATTCAGCGTTCGGGCGTCCTCCGCGGAGGGATGGCGTCACGGTCGTCCGGCACGCGGGGAGCGACCGGCTCAGGCGAGCAGGCGGGCCTCGTGCGGTACTCCCATCTCGGTGAAGAGCTCGTCGGCACGGCGCCAGCAGTCCTCAGCGGTGACGAGGTCGCCGAGTTCCTCGCCGGCCCTCGCGAGTCCGTGCATCGCCTGCGCCGTCTCGTAGCGGAACGCTATTCCCGAGGCCAGTTCATGGGCGTTGCGGTGTCTGTCCCTGGCTTCGGGGAACCTCCCCAGCGCGCGCAGCACTCGTCCCGCGGCGTTCTCCACCGTGGCCCGGCGCGCGGTCGTCTCGGCGGCCGCCAGGGCCGTGGCGCGCTCGATGTAGGACAGCGCCCGCTCGGGCCGGCCGAGCATCACACAGGCGTCGGCGCAGTGGGACAGGATGAGGGCCGTGTTGGCGGGCTTGTCCAGCCGGTCGCAGAGCTCCAGGGCCTCGTCGAGCCGTTCCAGCGCGGTCTCGGGTCTGCGGAGTCCGAGGTGGGCCAGGGCCAGCGTCGACAGGGAGACGATCGAGTTGCTGATCTCGCCGATCTCCCGGTAGAGCGCGAGCGAGCGCGCCGCCGCGTCGGCCGACTCCCGGTACCTGCCCAGCCGGGCGTTGACCGAGCCGAGCAGCCCGAGGCTCACCGCCTCCTCCCGCACCTCGCCGAGTTCCCGCTGGAGTCGCGCGGAGCCCGTGAGCAGTTCCAGCGCCTCGCCGAACCTGCCGAGGCTGTTGTAGACCTGGCCCAGCCTGCTCATGCACACCGCCTCGCCGAGCCTGTCACCGGTGCGGGCGACGTCCAGCGCCTCCCGCAGATGCGCGGCGGACTCCTCGTACAGGCCGAGCCTCCACTGCCCCATCGCCAGGTTCGTCAGGCTGATGCGCAGCAGGACCGGCTGCCCGAGGCTGCGGGCGGCCGCCACGGCGGCCCGGTTGGTCTGCTGGAGGTCGTGCGGGTAGTTCCTGATGTGGGAATGGAAGCCGAGGGCGCGCGGCAGGTACGCGGCGTGCAGCAGGTGGCCGTTCTCCACCGCCAGGTCCACCGCGGTCAGCAGGCTGTCCCGCTGCCGGTCCAGCCACTGCAGCGCCTCGTCGGCCGAGGCGAAGCCGGGGTGGAGCGGGCGGCCGGGCGGCAGGAACTCCGGGAACCGGGGCCGCTTGGGGAAGAGCGTGTCGCAGGCGTTCTCCGCCGTCAGCAGATAGTGGTCCAGGAGCCGCCGCACCGCCCGGTTCTCCTCCTCCCCGGCCTGCCGGGTGCCGAGGAGGCCCCGGGCGAAGCTCCGGACGAGGTCGTGCATCCGGTACCAGCCCGGCTCGCGCTGTTCCAGCAGGTGGGCGTCGAGCAGGTGCTCCAGGATCTCCTCGGCGTCGTGGGGCCGGCGGTCGAGGAGCGCTCCGGCGTCCGTGGGATCGATGTTCCGGCCGGGGTGCAGGCCCAGCAGCCGGAAGGCCGTGCGCCTCTCCTCGTCCATCGCCTGGTACGACATGCGCAGCACCACCGCGACGCTGCGGCCGGGCGAGTTGAGCTCGTCCAGGCGCCGGGTCTCGTCGCGCAGCCGGTCCACGAGCCGCTGGATCGTCCAGTGCGAGCGGTTCCTGAGACGGGCGGCGGATATCCGGATCGCGAGGGGGAGCCGGCCGCAGAGCCGGATCAGCCGGGCGGATGCCTCCGGTTCGCGCTCGACCCGTTCCTCGCCGAGCGTCCGGGCCAGCAGCTCGGTGGCGTCGTCGTCCGACAGCACGTCCAGCGACAGCCAGCGGGCACCGTCCAGATCCACCAGGCGGGGGCGGCTGGTGACGATGGTCAGGCAGTCCGGGGAGGCCGGGATCAGGGGCATGACCTGTTCGGCGGTGGCGGCGTTGTCGAGGACGATCAGGAGTCTGCGCTGCGCCGTGATCGAACGCCACAGCGCGGTACGGGCCACGGGGTCGTCGGGCAGCTCATCGCTCGGCACACCTGTCGACGCCAGCAGCGTGTCCAGCGCGGCGGCCGGGCTCAACGGCTCCTGGCCGGGGGTGAATCCGCGCATGTCGACGAAGAGCTGGCTGTCCGGCCAGTACGGGGCGAGCCGGTGCGCGGCCTGCACGGCCAGCGCGGTCTTGCCGCTGCCGCCCATGCCGTCGACGGCGATGATGTGCGCCCAGACACCGTCCCTGTCGAGGGCCGTCGTGCGGATCCAGTCCAGCTCGGCCGCCCGGCCCGAGAAGTCCCGCAGGGCGTACGGCAGCGTGCTCGGCGAGGGCACGGCGGGCAGGGGCGGCGTCGGCGCGGCGGAGTGCGTCGGCGCGGCGGACGGCTCCGGGAGGGCGGGCGGTGGGGCCGGGCCGGACCCGCCCGGTGCCGGGGAGGGGGCGGTGGCGGGGGCGGTGGTGTGCGGCGCGACCGGTTCCCGTACCGGCTCGGGAAGGGCCAGCGCGGGGCTCTGGCGCAGGATGTCCTCGTACAGCTTCGTCAGGGCCGCGCTGGGGTCGATGCCCAGTTCCTCGGCGAGCAGGTGCCGGACGCGCCCGTACTCCTCCAGGGCCTCGGCCTGCCGTCCCGTGCGGTACAGCGCCAGCATCAACTGCCCGCGCAGGGGCTCCCGCAGCGGATGTCGGTCGACCAGCACCCGCAGCTCTCCGACGACCGACGACGCCTCGCCGGCCGACAGCTGCAGGCTGAACAACTGCTCGGCGGCCGCCAGATGCTGTTCCTCCAGCACCGCGGACGCCGCGTCGATGACCGAACCGCCGAAGCCCGCCATCACCGGGCCGCGCCACAGCTCCATCGCCGCTCTCAGCTCCTCCGCGGCGAGGGCCCGGCGGCCTTCCTCCACGGCTTCGCGCGCCCTCCGCAACCGGGACCGGTACTGGCCGAGGTCCAGTTGGTCCTCGCCCACCGACGCCCGGTAGCCGGGCCCGTCGGTCAGGATCATCCCGGCACCGCCCGGGATGCGCCGCCGCAGTTCGGCGACCGCCTTCCGGATCTGGTGCGAGGCGCTGACCGGAGGCTTCCCGTCCCATGCCGCCTCCACCAGGCGGGGCACGGGGACGACTCGGTTCGCCTCCAGGAGCAGCATCACCAGTGTGCGCGAACGCAGAGCCCCGCCCAGTTTCAGCGGCGAATCCCCGTACCGGCCCTCGAGAACGCCAAGGATTCGGAATGTCGGGCTCCGAATTTCCGCAGCACCATGTGCCATCTTCGCGTGGCCCCCGTCGACGATCTTTCCGGTCTGATCGACAGCTGCCAGATTGTATGCAGGCCTGATCCCTCCATCAATCGAGCCTCGTATGCCCCGCGACCGCGATGTCACGGAATGCGCCCGCGCATCGCGACGGCCGGCCCGGTCGACCGGTGGCCCGCCCTCGGCGCCGCCTCCCCGGAGCGCCCGCTGTCCCCCGCGGGCACGCCGGGCCCGCGGGCACGCCGGGCCGCGCGGCTCCCCGCCGTGAGGGACCGATGCGGAATCGCGGCGGGAACGGCTCGGTACCGCCGACGGCGAGGGTGTACGGGCCGGCAGCAGCCGCTCCGGCCGACTGTCCGGAGAGGGAAGGCCGGCACGGGCAACCGGCGTTCTTCGCCCCCGTATGAAGAGGAGCAAGCGTGGTGCGGTTCAACCTCATCGGCCCGTTCGAGATCGTCGCGCAGGACGGCGGGTCCTACCTGCCGAGCACGCCGAAGGTGTGCCAGACACTGGCGCTGCTGCTGACCCGGGCGAACGAGACCGTCACATCCGATTCCCTCATACGCGAACTGTGGGGCGAGAGCCCGCCGCGGAGCGCCGCCACGACGCTGCAGACGTACGTCTACCACGCCCGGCGCATGTTCGTGGCCGAGAACCTCGTCCCCGCCGAACGGCCGCTGCTGGTCACCCGTGCTCCCGGCTACGCCGTCCAGGTCGAGGACGACGAGGTCGACATCAAGGTCTTCGAGCGGCTGGTCGCCGAGGCGCACACCGACCTCGGCGCGCACCGGTACGAGTCGGCCGTACGCAGGGTGGACGGGGCCCTGGAGCTGTGGCGCGGGCCCGCGCTGTCCAACATCCCGGCCGGTGACCTGCTCACCGGGCACGTCGTGCATCTGGAGGAACTGCGGATCCGGGCACTGGAGATCCGGATCGAGGCGGAGGGCGGGCTGAACCGGCACCGCGAGTCCATTCCGCAGTTGCGCAAGCTCGTCAACGACTACCCGCTCAACGAGTGGTTCCACGGCCGCCTCATCCTGGCGCTCGGCTCCTCCGGGCGGCGTGCGGAGGCCCTTCAGGCGTACCAGAACCTGCGGCGCGTCCTCGGGGACGAGCTGGGCCTGGAGCCCTCCGCGGACCTTCAGCGGCTCCGGCTGGAACTGCTGGGCAACGGACCGGACGGCGGGACGCGGGGAACGGCGCACACCGGTTCCGGGAATCCCGCGCAGGGGCCCACGCGACTGCCCGTCTTCACCTGAGCGCTCCACGGCGGCGAGCCGGACGGCCCGGGAGGTGTTCGCCGCGAAGTACCGGACGCCCGGCCAACCTCCGGGCGGCGGCACCACGGTCACGTGCCGGCAGACCGTAGTCACCGGGGAGTCCCGCGCCGCCGCCGCGTCGGAAGAGGACGCGGGACGCGAGGCGGTTCGTGCCTTCGTGCGGGCCGGGCCGACGTCCGAGGCACGGCCGGTTCCCGACGCCGCCAAGGGGCGGGTCGAGCAGAGACGGCGCCGGGTACCCGGCGCCCCCACGGAAAGGACATCAGGATGCGAGCGGCTGCTCTCTCTTCGTTCGGCCCGCCCGAGGTGCTGGAGGAGACGCACCTGCCGGAGCCCCGGGTGGGACCCGGTGAGGTGCGGGTTCGGGTACGGGCGGCGGGTGTGCTGCCCTTCGACGTGCGGGTGCGCAACGGCTGGACTCCGCCGTTCGTCAGGCGCGGGTTCCCGATGGTGCTGGGCAACGAGTTCGCGGGGACCGTCGACGAGGTGGGCGAAGGCGTCACGGAGTTCGCCGCCGGTGACGAGGTACTCGGCTACAGCGTTCTCGGCGCCTATGCCCAGTACCTGACCGTGCCCGCCCGCCAGGTCGTCGCCAAGCCCGCGGACATGCCGTGGGCGAAGGCGGCCGGGCTCCCGGCGAACGGGCAGGGGGCCCACATGGCCCTGTCCACGGTCGGTGTGCGGCCCGGTGACACCGTGCTCGTCAACGCGGCCGCCGGCGGTTTCGGCACCATGGCGGTACAACTGGCCCTGGCCTGGGGGGCGGGCACGGTCATCGGTACGGCGAGTGAACGCAACCACGACCATCTGCGGGCCCTGGGCGCGGTGCCGGTCAGCTACGGGGACGGACTCGAGGAGCGGGTACGGGCCGTCGCCCCCGGCGGAGTGGACGCGGCCGTCGACGCGGCGGGCCCGGAGGCGCTGCGGGCGTCGGTGGCGGTGACGAAGGACCGCGGCCGGGTCGTGACGATGGTCGCCACCGAGGAGGCGGCGAAGCTCGGACTGCCGGACGTCGCCGGATCCCGCTCGGCGGAGCGTCTGACCGAGCTGGTCGAGCTGTACGCGCGGCGGAGGATCACGGTCCACATCAGGAGCACCTACCCGCTGGCCAGGGCCGCCGACGCGCACCGCGACGTGGAGAGCGGGCACGGCCGCGGCAAGGTCGTGCTGACCGTCGACTGATCTCTGCTCCGCACGGCGGGGGACGGCCCGAGTCCGTCCCCCGCCGTGTTCCGTGCCGCGGCCTGGTCCCGGTCAGGGACGGGCGGTCCGCGGCCGCGGCTCGCCTCCGCCGTCCCGTCCGCTCTCGCCGCCCCGCCCGCCCGGCCCGCCCGGCCCCCCTCGGCCGTCGGCCGTAAGGCCCGTGTCCTCGGTCCCGGCCTCGGTCCCGGCCTCGGTCGCGGCAGGCTTGCGCGGCATGAGCAGCGCCGGGACCGACATCGCCGCCACCAGCGCGAGCACCCACCAGAACGTGGTTCCGTAGGCCGCGGCGTCGGCACGGGCCGTTCCGCCGGGGGCCGAGGAGAGGCCGACGGACAGCAGCAGGGCGACGGCAGCCGTTCCGAAGGACGCGCCGATGCGCTGGCCGACGGCGATCATCACGGTGCCCCGGGGGATGCGGGCCGCGGGGATGTCCCGGTACGCGGCGGTGATGACCGCCACACCGATGACGCCCAGTCCCAGTCCGCGGACACACAGGGACAGGGCCGGCAGGGTGGCGTCCGACGTCCGGTCGAGCTGGGTGAAGGCGGCGGTACCGAGGACGGAGACGACCGTGCTGACCAGCACCAGGGTGCGCGGGTCGTGACGGTCCGTCAGGCGGCCGGCGAGCAGGATGCCCAGCAGCATGCCGAGCCCTTGAGGGGCCAGCAGCCAGCCGGTAGTGGAACTGTCGTGGCCCAGCACCCGCGAGAAGAACAACGGCAGCACGAGCAGGGGGCCGTACACCGCGACACCGTGCAGGAAGATGAGCATCGAGGACGTGGTGAAGACGCGGGAGCGAAAGAGCCGTACGTCGACGAGGGGGTCCGCGGACCGCGCGGAGTGCGCGCAGAACGCGGCGATCAGCACCAGGCCGGCCACCAGGATTCCCAGCGTGACCGGATCCGCCAGCTGGGAGACCTCCCTCACCCGGGAGAAGCCGTAGACCAGGGCCACCATGCCCGGTGGCAGGAGCAGCATGCCCAGCCGGTCCGCCGCGGCGTGCCCGCGGGGGGCCGAGTCCGGCAGCACCCTCCGCGCGAGCGTGAGGGCCACCAGGAGGACCGGCACGTTGACCAGGAAGACCCAGCGCCAGCCCGCCGCGTCCACGAGCAGGCCGCCGACGACCGGCCCCAGGACGGGGGCGAGCTGGCCGGGGACACCCACGAGGCTCATCACCCGGCCGAAGCGTTGCGGTCCGGCGGCCTGCGCGAGGATCGCCTGCACCAACGGGAGCACCGTGCCGCCTCCGACACCCTTCACCACCCGGAAGACGATCAGACTCTCGACGTTCCAGGCCGACCCGCACAGCACCGAGCCCGCGAGGAAGACCGCCAGGGCCCACATCCATGTCCGCTTCTCGCCGTACCGGTCGGCGACCCACCCGACGAACGGGGTGACCAGGGCCAGTGTCAGCAGATAGGAGGTGTTCACCCAGGACAGGGCGGTCTCGGAGGCGTGCAGTCCGGCCCCGATGTCGTGCAGCGCGACGCTGACGATGGTGGAGTCGAGCAGCGACGCCACGGCCCCGATGAGGAGGGTGCCGGCCAGGGCCAGCAACTGGGGGTCGAGACGTTCCCGAGTCCGTGACCCGCTACGTGCTCTCAACGCTTCTCCTCCCAGCCGGACTCGGGTCCGGCTCTGCCGTGGCCGGGTGTCCTGGACGGTGTGTTGGCGCACACGATGCCCGCCGGAGATCCAGGGCCGGTCCAGGGACACTCGAGGAGCCCTCGACGCCGGGCGGGAGGAGTCGAACACGCCGGAGGGGAGCGGCAGTTCGCGCCTACCCCGGCCTTCCGGACGCCCCTGGTCGGCACTCTGGCCGATCGCGCTGCGGCGGCTTCACCGTCGGACTGACACGAACCGTGGCCCTCGGAGCCGGACCGGCATGGGCTGTGGTCCCCGGAACGCACCATTCCTGGGACCACAGCGGCCTTTGCAGCACCCCGTCGACCTGCCGTGGCGGTTGACAACGGGTTCTCACGCACACACACCCTGTGAGGGAAGGTGCCCGGAACCGGACTTGAACCGGTACGCCCGCGAGGGGCAGCGAGGTTTAAGCTCGCCGTGTCTGCATTCCACCATCCGGGCAGGCCATGGGCTCCGCGCTGAGGTTCCGACCCTATCGGGAGGCTTCCCCCGAACAGCGGAACAGCGGACCGATGTTGTCTTATTTTATTGATGTCTGAGGGTGCATCAGCCCGTGGAACACGCCATCCGCACTTGCCACTAGCCTTTCGGACGGTCCGGCCCGGCGTATGCGGAATGACGGAATTTCACCGCCCGAACGGGTGGGCTCCCGAGCACCCGTGCGGTGGTGACTGACTCGTGTAGGCCACAGCGTCCGAATACCGCTGTTCCCCGGACCCCTCTCCGGGGCCGCCGTCATACCCAGGTATGACGGCGCGCCGCTCCGTCCGTCAGAAGTCTGCCTCCGGAACCGGAACAGCGGCTGACTACACGACGGCTCTCCCCCGCGACGATGGAGACATCCCTCGAAACGTCGCCCGACGCGGAACGGCGGGCGTCCACCGAAGCGTCGCCCGCCGGCCCACGGCCCGGCGCGCCACCGGCACCCGCCGGGGGTCGCGGCGTCACCCGGTACGGCCCTCAACCGTCCGGGCCCCGGCCTCCATCCGCCCGCGCACGTTCCCCGAAGCGCCGAACGTCCCAACTGCAGCCGCCCCGACAGGAGTTCCCACCCGTGACCATCACTCCCCTCGCCGACCGGGCCACCGCCGTGGCCGCCCGTGCCACGGAACTGTCGAAGGTCTACGGACAGGGCGAGACCCGGGTCGTCGCCCTGGACCGGGTGACCGTCGACTTCCAGCAGGGCCAGTTCACCGCGATCATGGGGCCCTCCGGATCCGGCAAGTCCACGCTGATGCACTGTGTGGCGGGCCTGGACGGCTTCTCCGCCGGCTCCGTGCGCATCGGCGAGACCGAGCTGGGCTCCCTGAAGGACAAGCAGCTCACCAAGCTCCGCCGGGACAAGATCGGCTTCATCTTCCAGGCGTTCAACCTGCTGCCGACGCTGACCGCGCTGGAGAACATCACCCTCCCGATGGACATCGCGGGCCGCAGGCCGGACAAGCAGTGGCTCGACACCGTGATCGGGATGATCGGTCTCGCCGACCGGCTGAGCCACCGGCCCTCCCAGCTCTCCGGCGGCCAGCAGCAGCGCGTCGCGGTGGCGCGGGCCCTCGCCTCCCGGCCCGACATCATCTTCGGCGACGAACCCACCGGAAACCTCGACTCCCGCTCGGGCGCCGAGGTCCTCGGTTTTCTCCGCAACTCCGTAAGGGAGTTGGGGCAGACCGTGGTGATGGTGACGCACGACCCGGTGGCGGCGGCGTACGCGGACCGGGTCGTCTTCCTCGCCGACGGACGGATCGTGGACGAGCTGTACGAGCCGACGGCGGACTCCGTCCTGGACCGTATGAAGCGATTCGACGCGAAGGGCCGCACCAGCTAATGCCGCGGCAGGCAACGTTCGCCCGTCAAGGAGCGGCGTCTGGTGCGTGCTCTCGGCGTGCCGGGCGCAAGCCCTCGTACTGGACCGTACTCGGGCTTGTGCCCGGTGCGGTGAGAGTGCGTGCCGGGCGTCGCGACGGGGCGGACGCTGCCTGTTGCGGCACTAGTCCGCCCGGCGGGCGCAGCGGCCGCCCGCCCCGTCCACCTCACCACCCGACCCCGGACAGGGACCCCTTTCATGTTCCGTACCGCCCTGCGCAATGTGCTCGCGCACAAGGCCAGACTCCTCATGACCGTGCTCGCCGTGATGCTGGGCGTCGCCTTCGTGTCGGGGACGCTGGTCTTCACGAACACCGTCTCGGACGCCTACCAGAAGAGCTCGGCCAAGGGCTTCGACCATGTGGACGTCGCGGTCCAGCAGGCGTACCGCCCGGACGAGGGCGACCGGATCGCCGAGCCGCCGAAGCTGACGCCCGAGCTGCTCAGGAAGGTCGAGCAGGTACCCGGCGCCGCGTCCGCGACCGGTGTCGTCAGCGGCTTCACCGCGCTCGCCGGCAAGGACGGCAAGCTGATCGGCGGCGGCTTCCAGTCGCAGGGCGGGAACTACTGGGGGAAGGACGACCCCAGGTACCCGATCGAGGAGGGCCGCGCGCCCCGGGGCGCCGACGAGATCGCCATCGACTCCAAGACCGCCGAACGGGCCGGCTACAAGGTCGGGGACACCGTCCGGCTGTCCGTCGACGGCCCGGTCCTGACCCCCACCGTCAGCGGGATCTTCACGACGGACGACGGCAATGTCGCCGCCGGCGGCAGTCTCACCCTGTTCGACACGGCGACCGCCCAGAAGCTCTTCCACAGCGAGGGCGAGTACGACGAGATCACCGTGACCGCCGCCCCCGGCACCAGCCAGGACCGGCTCCGCTCGGCCATCGACAAGGCCGTCCCCGAGGACGTCGCCGCCACCATGACCGGTGAGCAGCTGGCCTCCCAGCAGGCCACGCAGATCGCCGCGTCCATGAGCGGCCTGAAGAACGGTCTGCTGGTCTTCGCGGGCATCGCCCTGTTCGTGGGCACGTTCATCATCGCCAACACCTTCACCATGCTGGTCGCCCAGCGCACCAAGGAACTGGCCCTGCTGCGGGCGGTGGGCGCCTCCCGCCGCCAGGTGACCCGCTCGGTGCTGGTCGAGGCGTTCGTGGTGGGCGCGGTCGCCGCGGTCGCCGGTCTGGCCGTCGGTGTCGGCATCGGCGCCGGGATGCGGGCGCTGATCGGCACGCTCGGCGACACCGTCCCCGACGGCCCGCTGGTGGTCTCCCCCGGCACGGTCGCCACCGCCCTGCTGGTCGGTGTGCTGATCACCATGCTGGCCGCCTGGCTGCCGGGCCGCCGCGCGGCGAAGATCCCGCCGGTGGCGGCGATGAGCAGCGTGCACGCGAAGGCCACGACCAGGTCCCTCGTCGTACGGAACACGATCGGCGCCCTGTTCTCCGGCGCGGGCGTCGCCACCGTCCTGTACGCCACGACCCTGGAGGGCTCGGACGGCCAGGCCCCGATGGGGATCGGCGCGGTGCTGCTGATCATCGGCGTCTTCGTGCTGACCCCGCTGCTGTCCCGCCCGCTGATCGCCGCGGCCGCCCCCGTCCTGCGTGTCTTCGGGGTCTCCGGCAAGCTCGCCCGGCAGAACTCCGTGCGCAACCCGCGCCGCACCGCCGCCACCGCCTCGGCCCTGATGATCGGTCTCACCCTGATCACCGGCATGACGGTGATGGCGAGCAGCCTGCAGACCGCGATCGGCAGGATGGCCGCCGACTCGATCAAGGCGGACTACGTCGTCTCGATGGCCAACGGCAACTTCCTCTCCCCCGATGTGGAGAAGAGGCTCGCCGCCGCCGAGGGGGTCACCGCGGTCTCGCCGCTGCGCAACGCCGAGTCCCGCATCGACGGGCGGACGGAGTACGTCACCGGTGTCAACGGCGGCGCCATCGGCGAGCTGACCGAGTTCGCCGTCGACGACGGGGCGTTCGAGGTCGGCGGCACCGAGGTCGTCGTGGACACGGAGACCGCGCGGCAGAACGGCTGGAAGGCCGGGACGTCGTTCACGGCCGGGTTCGAGGGCGGCGAGCGGCAGAAGCTGACCGTGGCCGGGGTCTACCAGGCCAACGAGCTGATCCGGGGCATCCTCCTGGACAACCGGACGCTGGAGAAGCGACTGCCCGCCGACACCCGCCCGGCCGACATGATGGTCATGGTGAAGACCTCGGCCGGAGCCACGGACGCCACCAAGGACCGGCTGGCGAAGGCCCTCGGCGACAACCCGGCGATCAAGATCCAGGACGGCCAGGACCTCTCCGACGACATCGCCCGGATGTTCACACTGATGCTGAACCTGCTGTACGGCCTGCTGGCCATGGCCGTGATCGTCGCCGTCCTCGGTGTCATCAACACCCTGGCCATGTCGGTCTTCGAGCGCTCCCAGGAGATCGGCATGCTCCGCGCGATCGGGCTCGACCGCCGGAACATCAAGCGGATGGTCCGGCTGGAGTCCCTCGTCATCTCCCTGTTCGGCGGGGTCCTCGGCATCGGTCTCGGTGTGTTCTTCGGCTGGGCGGCCGGGGAGCTGGTCGCCTCCCGGATGCCGACGTACGAACTGGTGCTGCCCTGGGCCCGGATGGGTGTCTTCCTGCTGCTGGCCGGCACGGTGGGCGTACTGGCCGCGATGTGGCCGGCCCGGCGCGCGGCGAAGCTGAACATGCTGGCCGCGATCAAGTCCGAGTAGCGGCCACTCCGGCAGCCCGCGGGGCCCGTTCCCTCCCGGAGCGGGCCCCGCGGGCGTGACGGCTCTCAGGCGTCCCAGGTACGGGTCCTGAGCGGCAGCCCCGACGCGCCCCCGTCCGGTGTCCGCACGGCGAGCACCTGGTTGACGCCGAGGTGGTTGCGTTCGAAGCCGAGGGCCGAGGCGGCCATGTAGAGGCGCCACACGCGGGCCCGGCCCGGCCCGGCGAGGGCGACGGCCCGGGACCACCGGGCTTCGAGGTTGGCGACCCATGCGCGCAGCGTGAGGCCGTAGTGCTCGCGCAGGGACTCCACGTCGCGGACCTCGAACCCGGCGCGTTCGAGCTGGGTGACGGTGGAGCCGACGGGGGCGAGTTCGCCGTCCGGGAAGACGTACGCGTCGATGAACCCGTTGAGGGAGTACGCGCTCTCGTCGGGCCGCGGCCGCCGCGAGATCTGGTGGTTGAGGAGCCGTCCGCCGGGCCGGAGGAGGGCGTACAGGTTCTCCGCGTACTCCAGGTACTTCTCGGCGCCGACGTGTTCGGCCATGCCGATGGAGGAGATGGCGTCGTAGGGCCCGTCGGCGACGTCGCGGTAGTCCTGGACGCGGATCTCGATCCGTTCGGTCAGGCCCTCGTCCGCGACGCGTTTGCGGGCGTACCCGGCCTGTTCCTGGGAGAGGGTGATGCCGGTGACGCGGGCGCCGTACTCACGGGCGGCGTGCACGGCCATGGAGCCCCAGCCGCAGCCGACGTCGAGGAGGCGCTGCCCCGGGGTCAGGCCGAGCTTGCGGCAGACGAGGTCGAGCTTGGCGCTCTGGGCGGCTTCGAGGGTGGTGGAGCCGTCGGAGGTCGCCCAGTAGGCGCAGGAGTACACCATGGACGGGCCGAGGACGATCTCGTAGAAGTCGTTGCCCACGTCGTAGTGGTGGCTGACGGCCCGTCTGTCGCTGTGTCTGGTGTGGAGGTGGCGGGTCCGGCGCACCTCCTCGCGGGGCGGCTCGGGTGGCACCAGGACGGCGGGCCCGGCCAGTTTCAGCAGCCCCCGGACGGCCGCGCGCGCCTCCGGGTCACGCAGGGCGTCGGCCAGGCTCCGGGAGTCGTCGTCCCGCTCCCACACATGCCCGGCCATCAGGTCCAGTACGGCGTACAGGTCCCCCTCGACGCCCAGGTCACCGGCGACCCAGGCGCGGGCCAGGCCCAGCTCGCCCGGCTTCCACAGCAGCCGCCGCAGGGCCCTGCGGTTCCGTACCACCAGCGCTGGGGCCTGAGGGGGCCCGGCCTCCGAACCGTCCCACGCCCGAAGCCGGACCGGGAGCGGTGCCCCGAGTACCTGCTCGAACAGGCTCTTCAGCCGCGACGCGGCGTCCTGCATGACGCCCACCTCCGTGACAAGAGATCCCGGAATGTCCAACGCCACGGTAAACACGGGCGGGGCTTCGCCGTAGTCCCGCAGCGGGGTGTGTTGTTCGGCCGCGGGTGGGTGGGGTGGTCCGCGCCCACGCGGCGGAGCCGCGGCGGTCACCGCCCCGCGCGAGAAACCGCAACGCACCCGCACCCGCCGAAGCACCCGTGCCCGGAGCTGGAAGGCGCCCCCGGAGACGCCGAAGGACCTCCCGCACCACGGATGGCGGAAGGTCCTTCGGGTCGGACGAAGAGGTGACCGGAGAAGGTCAGGAGGCCTTGGCCTTCTCCTCGGTCTTGGCCGGAGCCGCGGCGACCGGCGCCGGCTTGGCGGCCTCGTAGAACTCCTCGCGGGGGGACTCGATCGCGCCGAGGGAGACGACCTCGCGCTTGAGGAACATCGCGAGGGTCCAGTCGGCGAAGACGCGGATCTTGCGGTTCCAGGTCGGCATGGCCAGACCGTGGTAGCCACGGTGCATGTACCAGGCGAGACGGCCCTTGAGCTTGATCTTCATCTTGCCCATGACGATCATCGCGACGCCCTTGTGGAGGCCGAGGCCCGCCACCGCACCCTTGTTGGAGTGCGCGTACTCCTTCTGCGGGAAGCCCCGCATACCGGAGACCACGTTGTCGCCGAGGACCTTGGCCTGACGCAGCGCGTGCTGCGCGTTCGGCGGGCACCAGGCGTTCTCGACGCCGGCCTTGCGGGCGGCGACGTCGGGCACCTGGGCGTTGTCGCCGGCGGCCCAGATGTAGTCGGTGCCCTGGACCTGGAGGGTCGGGGCGGTGTCGACATGGCCGCGGGGGCCGAGCGGAAGGCCGTAGCGGGAGAGGACCGGGTTCGGCTTGACGCCGGCGGTCCAGACGATCGTGTTGGAGTCGACCTCCAGGCCGTTCTTCAGCACGACGTGGCCGTCGACGCAGGACTCCATGGAGGTGTTGAGGTAGACCTCGACACCGCGGCCTTCCAGGTGCTCCTTGCCGTAGGCGCCGAGCTTCGGGCCGACCTCGGGGAGGATCTTGTCGGCGGCGTCGACGAGCACGAAGCGCATGTCCTCGCGGGACACGCTCTTGTAGTACTTCGCGGCGTCGCGGGCCATGTCCTCGACCTCGCCGATGGTCTCCGCGCCGGCGAAGCCACCGCCCACGAAGACGAACGTCAGCGCCTTGCGGCGGACGTCCTCGTCGGTCGTGGAGTCGGCCTTGTCGAGCTGCTCCAGCACGTGGTTGCGCAGGCCGATGGCCTCCTCGATGCCCTTCATGCCGATGCCCTGCTCGGCGAGGCCGGGGATCGGGAAGGTGCGGGAGACGGCGCCGAGCGCGATCACCAGGTAGTCGAAGGGCAGCTCGTACGCCTCGCCGACGAGCGGCGCGACGGTGGCGACCTTGCGGTCCTGGTCGATGGTGGTGACCCGACCGGTGAGGACCTCCGCCTTGGGAAGCACGCGTCGCAGCGGGACGACGACATGCCGCGGGGAGATGCTGCCGGCGGCGGCTTCGGGGAGGAAGGGCTGGTAGGTCATGTACGACCGGGGGTCGACGACCGTGACGGTCGCCTCGCCGTAGCGCATCTTCTTGAGGATGCGCCGAGCTGCGTACAGGCCTACGTACCCACCGCCTACTACGAGGATCCTGGGACGCTCCGTGGTGCTCATGCCATCGAGTATGTACCCGCCATCCGGGGGGTGCTCGTGCGCCCCTTCACAAGCTTCCTCAGGCCCTCTGCTACACTCCGCGGCCCTCGTGATCGAGGTCATCGCCCGGCAGGGGAACCACGCCACACGGCCGGCCGTTGTCAATGCCGCGTGAACTGCTCTTCCGGCCCTGTGGACCCCTCGCCGACACTCCGGTCGGCGCCCGGTTTTCACCCGGACGAGCCGGCTCCGCACCCCCTCCGGAGGCACCCTCTCGACCCCTCGGAGCCCCTGAAGGCTCTGCGCAGCCTCAAAACGTCGCCCAACAGGGCTGATTCTCTTGTGAAGAACTTCACGAAGTTTCCGGGCGGCGCGTCGTCGAGGGGCGCCCGAGCACCCCTCGAAGACGCTCATACGTTATCCGAACAGCTCAACCGAGGCTACCGGCCAGTAGTAAACACTTGCCCACATGTGCCGTGCGCCCGCGGGGAGGGCGCCCGGATCGTGCCGCGGGGCTACGCGACGGACCAGGCGATCCCGTCCAGGATGTCGTGTTCGCTCACCACGACCTCCGCGGCCCCGATCCGCTCCATGATCGACAGCAGTACGAGGGCGCCCGCGGCGATCACGTCCACCCGGCCGGGGTGCATCGAGGGGATCGCGGCCCGCTCGGCGTGGGTGGAGCGCAGCAGCCCCTCGGTGATCTCCCGGACGCGGTCGTAGGGGATGCGGGAGTGGTGGATGGCCGTCGAGTCGTACTCGGGGAGGTCCTGGGCGATCGCGGACAGCGTGGTGACCGACCCGGCGAGCCCCACGAGGGTGTGCGCCTCCCGCAGCGGCACCGTCCGCTCCGCGAGGTCGAGCGCGGCCTCGATGTCGGCGCGCACGGCCGCGATCTCCTCGGGGCCGGGGGGATCGATGACGGCGCCGTCCCGGACGAGGTGCCGCTCCGTCATCCGTACGCAGCCGATGTCCACGGAGCGCGCGGCGCGCACATGGTCGTCCCCGACGACGAACTCCGTGGAACCGCCGCCGATGTCCACCACCAGGAACGGCTTGGCCAGGTCGTCCCGGCCCGACAGCTCCCTGGTGGCGCCGGTGAAGGAGAACTCGGCCTCCTGGTCCCCGGAGATCACCTCGGGCTCGACACCGAGGATGTCCATGACCCCCCGGACGAACTCGTCCCGGTTCTCCGCGTCCCGCGAGGCGGACGTCGCGACGAACCGCAGCCGCTCGGCGCCGAGTTCCTTGATGACCGCCGCGTACTCCCGGCACGCGGCGAACGTCCGCTGCAGCGCCTCGGGCGCCAGCCGGCCCGTGCGGTCGACGCCCTGGCCGAGCCGCACGATCGTCATCCGGCGCTCCAGGTCGACGAGTTCGCCCGTCTCCGGGTCGGCGTCGGCGACGAGCAGACGGATGGAGTTGGTACCGCAGTCGATGGCGGCGACACGGGTCACTGCTCGCCCTCCTCCGGGTCGACGGGCTTGGACGCGAAGTAGCCGGACTCGCTCGCGTCCACCTCCGGGCCCTCACCCTTCGGCGGCGTCGCCGGAGCCACACACGGTCCCTTCGCCCACCACTCCGGCAGCATCGCGATCGCCTCGTCGCCCAGCGGGTTCACACCGGGCCCGGCGGCCAGCGAGTGCGCGACGAGGACGTGCAGGCACTTCACCCGGTCCGGCATGCCGCCGGCGCTCGGGAAGCCTTTCAGCTCCTCGATCTCGTCGCGCCGCCGGATGTAGTCCTCGTGCGCGGCACGGTACGCGGCGGCAAGTTCCTCGTCCCGGGCCAGCCGCTCCGTCATCTCCTTCATCACGCCGTTCGCCTCCAGCGTGCCGATCGCCGAGGCGGCCCGCGGACACGTCAGGTAGTACGTCGTCGGGAACGGCGTCCCGTCCGGCAGGCGCGGCGCCGTCTCGACGACGTCCGGCTGCCCGCAGGGGCAGCGGTGCGCGATCGCGCGCAGTCCGCGCGGCGGGCGTCCGAGCTGCTGCTTGAAGGCCTCGACGTCCGCGTCGGTGGGCTCGGTGCGCGGGGTGGAGGGCGGGGGCGTGTCCATACCTGTACGTAAGTCCTCTGGAGCTCTGGTCGGTTACTGGTCGGCGGCGTCGGCCTTGTCGACCCCGTCCCAGACGTTGGTGTACCACGGGAGGCGGGCCGCCCCCTGCGTCGTACGGGACTGCTTCGCCGCTTCCGGGTCGATCATGATGTAGCCGGTCTCGCCCGGCATGACGTAGTGCAGCCGCTCCCGGATCTGCTGCTCGGCGTACGCGTCGTCCTGCCAGCGCGCCTTGAGGTCGCGCAGCTCCTCGACACGCTCGCGCGCCTCCTCGCGCTGCCGCCGCATGTCGGCGATCTCGGCGCGCTGGGAGACGTACTGCCTTATGGGGTAGGCGAGGGCCACGATCATCGAGCAGAGGACGAGGGCGAGCAGCGCGGCCCGGCCGGTGAGCCGGGAGCGGCGGGCCTGGCGCCGGGTCTGGGAGCGGTAGACCCGGGCGGCCGTCTGTTCGCCGAGCAGCTTCAGCCGGGTCGCGGTGGAGAAACGGTCCCGGTCCTTCACGGGCATGTCCCACTTCCCCTCTCCTACGGGCGGCCCCACGTGCGTACGTCCCCGCACACGGTACGGGACCGGGTACGGGGACGTACGTGCGACGCCTGCTGCTGCCGCCTTGCCGGGGTCGGCCCCTGCTGTGCCCGTGGTCCGCGGAGCGGACGCCGGGAGGCGGTCAGCCGGGCGGTCAGCCCTTGAAACGCGGGAAGGCGCTGCGGCCGGCGTACACCGCGGCGTCGTCGAGGATCTCCTCGATGCGCAGCAGCTGGTTGTACTTGGCGACGCGGTCCGAGCGGGCCGGGGCGCCGGTCTTGATCTGGCCGCAGTTCACGGCGACGGCGAGGTCGGCGATGGTGACGTCCTCGGTCTCGCCGGAGCGGTGGGACATCATGCACTTGAAGCCGTTGCGCTGGGCCAGCTCGACGGCGTCCAGGGTCTCGGTGAGCGAGCCGATCTGGTTGACCTTGACGAGCAGCGCGTTGGCCGCGCCCTCCTCGATGCCGCGGGCGAGGCGCTCGGGGTTGGTGACGAACAGGTCGTCGCCGACGAGCTGCACCTTGTCGCCGAGGCGCTCGGTGATGGTCTTCCAGCCGTCCCAGTCGTCCTCGAACAGCGGGTCCTCGATGGAGACGAGCGGGTACGCGTCGACGAGCTCGGCGTAGTAGTCCGTCATCTCGGCGGCGGAGCGCTCCTTGCCCTCGAAGACGTACACGCCGTCCTTGTAGAACTCGGAGGCGGCGACGTCGAGCGCCAGGGCGATCTGCTCGCCGGGGGTGTAGCCGGCCTCGTTGACGGCCTCGAGGATGAGGTCGAGGGCGGCGCGGTTGGAGTCCAGGTTCGGGGCGAAGCCGCCCTCGTCGCCGAGGCCGGTGTTCAGGCCCTTGCGCTTCAGCACCTTCTTGAGGGTGTGGTAGACCTCGGCGCCCCAGCGCAGGGCCTCGGAGAAGGACTCCGCGCCAATGGGCGCGATCATGAACTCCTGGATGTCCACGTTGGTGTCGGCGTGCGAGCCGCCGTTCAGGATGTTCATCATCGGAACGGGCAGCAGGTGCGCGTTCGGGCCGCCCAGGTAGCGGAAGAGCGGGAGGTCGCTGGCCTCGGAGGCGGCGTGGGCGACGGCGAGGGAGACGCCGAGGATGGCGTTGGCGCCGAGGGAGCCCTTGTTGTCGGTGGCGTCCAGGTCGAACATGGCCTGGTCGATCAGGCGCTGCTCGGTGGCGTCGTAGCCGACCAGCTCCGGGCCGATCTGCTCGATCACGGCGAGGACGGCCTTCTCGACACCCTTGCCGAGGTAGCGGTTGGGGTCACCGTCACGGAGCTCGATGGCCTCGAAGGCGCCCGTGGAGGCGCCGGACGGGACGGCGGCACGACCGGTGCTGCCGTCGTCGAGGCCGACCTCGACCTCGACCGTGGGGTTGCCTCGGGAGTCCAGGATTTCCCGGGCTACGACGACGTCGATGGACGGCACGAGCATCTCCTTCTTGGGATGTGACGCATTGGTGCGGGGCCGCGAGGGCCATGCGACTAGAGCCTAACCGCCCCGGGGCCGTCGGCAGCCGACCGACCGTCCCGTGGACAGACAGACCGTACCCATTGTTTCGGCTCGGAACAAAGGGGGGTGGGCGGGAAAGTGAACAGAAGGGTCCGGCAGACGGGAGCGGAGCGGCCCGGGGCACAGAAAAACCCCGCCCCGGTGCGTACGGGGGAATGCGCACCGGAGCGGGGGGCCCGTGGGGACGGGGGACGGCCCTCACGAGGTCTTCACTATGGAGGACACGATCGTGAGCGAGCCACGGTTCAGCCGGGGAGCGGCCTTTTTTTCGGCCCGGCCGAACCGGTGTCCCGGCCCGGCCGCGGCGGGCCCTCCGGCCCGGCCGCGGCGACCGTCGGACCGGCCGTCAGCCGAGGTGGAGCTGCTGGCCGGGGTAGATGAAGTCGGCGTCGTCGATGATGTCCTTGTTCAGCTCGAAGAGCTTCTCCCAGCCACCCTTGACGTTCTTCTCGGCGGCGATGCTGCTGAGGGTGTCACCGCTGACGACCTTGTACTCGCCGTCGCCCTTCTTGACCTTCTTGCCGGTCGGGGTCTGGACGGTGGCGCGCTCGGAGGAACGCGAGGCGCGGGTCTCCTGGGTGCTCTCCTGCGAGGAGGAGGACGAGCCCGAACTCGAGCCCGAGCCGGAGTCGTTCGAGGAGGAGGCCGCGGCGCCGTCGTACGACGCGCTGGACAGGCCCTTGCCGCAGACCGGCCAGGCACCCTTGCCCTGGCCCGCGAGGACCTTCTCGGCGATGGCGATCTGCTGGGCCTTGGTGGCCTGGTCGGCGGTGGAGGCGTACTGCGTGCCGCCGTAGCCGGCCCAGGTGGAGGCCGAGAACTGCAGACCGCCGTAGTAGCCGTTGCCGGTGTTGATGGACCAGTTGCCGCCGGACTCGCACTGGGCGACGGCGTCCCACTCGGACGCGGTGGCGGCGGAGGCGCTGCCGGCCGCCATGAGCGGGGCGGCGATCGCGGCGGCGCCGGTGACACCGGCGACGGCGATGGCGCGGGCGGTCTTGGACGGACGGCGGTGCTTGCCCTTGCCGGAAAACAGCATGGAGTGATCCCCTCACCGACGCCTACGAGGTGAGCTGTCGGGTTCGGGCCGGTTGAGTTGCCCGGCCGCACCCGCTCGCCTCTCGGCTCACGTGATGCGGCTTCACCCCGAGCCGGTACCGGCGGCGTGACCCCGAAGGGCCTCAACCGCCGGACCCGGCGCAAACCTTGGGTCCCCCGCTCCTGCCTACGGCGCTTGACGCGACGACTGTTCCGAGCGGGCGTCGGCAGGATTCGGCGTGACGACCGCAAGGGCCCGCTGTGGCGAGCGGTCACGACCGTAAACACGTGATTCGCCGAATTTCAAAGACGATCAGGGGGTCTGTGATTCATCTCCCACCGAGATCAAAACGGGCATTAAGGGGCGAACCATGACCCGAACTGCCGCTACTTTTCACCCGTTTCGGCATCGACTTCCAGGGTCTGACCGGGAAGGATGAGGTCCGGGTCGGTTCCGACCGTGTCCTCGTTCTCTGCGTACAGCTCCCGCCATCCGCCACTCACCTCAAGGGAGTCGGCGATGGCCGTCAGGCTGTCGCCGGGGCGGACGGTGTACGAGCCGTCGACGGCCTCACGGGAGGCGTCACCACCACGGGAGGCGTGACGGCCGGCGGAGGTGTCGCGAGGGGATTCGGCAGCGTCGGCGCCGACACCCTCCTCGGCGCTCGCGCCGCGGTGGCGACCGGTGCCGGCGTCGGCATCGCCGCTGGCGGAAGGGGTGTCGCTCCGTGCGGAGTTGTCCGAGTCGCCGTTCTCGGCGTCACCCGCGGACGAGCTGCCGGACTCCTGCGAGCCGCCGGTGCGGTCGGAGCCCGCGGAGTCGGAGGAGTCCCCCGCGCCGGTGTCGGCCTTGGCGGAACCCTCGGATGCACCGGAGGACGATTCCGGTGAACCGGATGTGTCTGGCGACACGGAGGAGTCGGACGAGTCATCCGACTTGGTGGAGTTGCCGGATGAGTCGGATGAACCGGACGAATCACCCATGCCGGATGAATCCTCCGCGACACCGGTGTCCACGTCGGCCGGGGCCGAGTCGCCGTCGAGGTTGTGGAGGAGCCCGCAGGTGGACCAGACGCCGACACCCTGCTCGGCGAGGATTCTCTCGGCGACCTCGATTTGCTGCGAACGGCTGGCCCGGTCGGGGCTGGTCGCGTAGTCGAGTCCGCCGTAACGCTCCCAGTTGGCCTGGGAGATCTGGAGGCCGCCGGAGCGCCCGTTCCCGGTGTCCGCGCTCCAGGAGCCGCCGCTCTCGCACTCCGCCACCTGATCCCAGGTGGTTCCGCTGGCCGCGCTCGCGCCGGTGGCGCCGAGGAGCGGGATGGCGATGGCGGAGCCGGTCACTCCGGCCGCCACGAGGAGTGCCGGAGCCTGACGGGGGCGACGGTGACGACCGTTCCCGGAGAGCATGCGGTTGCCTTTCACACGACAGCAGAGAGCTGTGCGAAGGATGTGACGATCCCTCGCACTGACGTGTGAACGTAGCCGCAGACGATCAGTTGTCACAAGTTAATGCAGCGTAGATCACGTGAAGATCACGAACTTGAGGGTCTGTCATGTTCTTCCGCTCTTCCGGGTACTGTACGCGCCGTTCAATCGCCCTGACGCGGTGTGAATTCGACCGGAAGCGTGCGCAATCCACGCATGATGAGCCCGCCGCGCCAGCGCAGGTCGGCCGGATCGGCGGCGAGCCGCAGGTCGGGCAGGCGGGTGAGGAGTGTCGCGAGCGCGGTCTGCCCCTCCAGGCGGGCCAGGGGTGCGCCCAGGCAGTAGTGGATGCCGTGGCCGTAGCCGAGGTGCTGGTTGTCACGGCGGGAGAGGTCGAGGGTGTCCGGGTCGGCGAAGCGGGCCGGGTCGCGGTCGGCCGCCGCGAGCACGACCAGCACGGGGTCGCCGGGGGCGATGTCCTGCCCGCCGATGGTCAGCGGCTGTGTGGCGAACCGCCAGGTGGCGAGTTCCACGGGGCCGTCGTAGCGGAGGAGTTCCTCGACTCCGGTCTCCAGCAGGGCGGTTTCGCCCGCGGCGAGGGAGGTCTGGAGGCGGGCGCGCTGCCCGGGGTGGGTGAGGAGTGCGTAGGTGCCGTTGCCGATGAGGTTGACGGTGGTCTCGAACCCGGCGAACAGAAGGATGAAGGCCATCGCGGCGGCCTCGTTCTCGGTGAGGTGCTCACCGTGGTCCGAGGCGCGGATGAGACCGGAGATGAGGTCCTCGCCGGGGGTGGGTTCGGCGGGCAGCGCCTCGCGCTTGCGGTGGATGAGGTCCGCGAGATAGCCGCGCATCTTCTTCACCGACCTGGCGACGCCGCCGCGTGGCCCGCCACCGTGCCGGATCATCATCCCCGCCCAGTCACGGAAGTCGTCCTGGTCCTCGCGGGGGACGCCGAGCAGGTCGCAGATCGCGTAGATGGGGAGCGGGAAGGCGAACTCGTGGATGAGGTCCGCCTCGCCCTTCTGCGCGAACCGGTCGATGAGGTCGTCCGTCAACTCCTGCACCCTGGGGGCGAACTCGGCGACCCTGCGGGGCGTGAATGCCTTGGAGACGAGGCGGCGCAGCCGGGTGTGGTCCGGCGGGTCGATGTTCAGCAGATGCGTCATCAACTCGGCCTTGCGCTCACCGGGGATGCCGGTCTTGCCCTTGGCGTGCTCGGGCTCGTCGTGGTGCGCCGGGTTCTTGGACAGGCGCTGGTCCGCGAGGGCCTGCTTGGCGTCGGCGTAACGGGTGACCAGCCAGGCCTCCACACCGCTGGGCAGCTTCGTCCGGTGCACGGGGGCGTGCTCGCGGAGCCAGGCGTAGGCGGGGTAGGGGTCGGTGGCGAACTCCCAGGTGAAGAGGGCGGGTGCCGGGGTCTGTTGTGGGTGCGGAGGATGGGGCTGGTTGGTCACTCGTCGAAGGTAGCGGGCTGGTCGCCGGGCGGTACGGGCGGCGGCCCCGGGCGCGCGTCACGAAGCCGTGGTCCGGTTCGGCGGCCTTGTGCACGCGCCTCCGGGGGCTCCGGTTCGGCGGCCTTGTGCTCCCGCCTCCGGGGGCTCAGTGTCGCCGGCCGGCTGCCGCCCCGGTCCGAGCCCCCACGCGTCACGATCAGGCGTGGGGACGCGACACGATCGGGGCGTCAGGACACGTCTCACGATCGGGGCGTCAGGACACGTCGCGCTCAGGCGTGAGGACGGCGGGACTGAGCGTCCAGTCCCTCGGCGGCCCGCACGGCGTCACGGTACGTGCGGGCCGCCGCCCGGAGTGCCGCTTCCGGGTCGACCCCGGCGGCCTCGGCCCGGACGGCCATCGCCAGCAGTTCGTACCCGATGCCGCCGTCGCCCGCCGGGGGCGGGACGTCCAGCCCCGCCGTGCGGACCCGGGACGCCAGCTTCGAGGCGAGGGCCAGGCCGGGCTGGCCGAGGGGTATGCCGTCGGTGACCGACTCGCGCTGCTTCTCGACGGCCTTGGTGCGGAGCCAGTGCTGCTTGACCTCCTCCGGGGTGGCGGCGGTCGCGTCGCCGAAGACATGGGGGTGGCGGTGGATGAGCTTGGTGACGATGGCGGCGGCGACGTCGTCGATGGAGAAGGGCGCCTCGGGGTCCTCCTCGGCGATACGGGAGTGGAACACGACCTGGAGGAGGACGTCGCCCAGCTCCTCGCGGAGTTCGTCCCGGTCGCCCTCCTCGATCGCCTCGACCAGTTCATAGGCCTCCTCGATGCCGTACTTGGCGAGGCCCTTGTGGGTCTGCCGGGAGGACCAGGGGCATTCGGCGCGGATACGGTCCATGACCTGGATCAGGTCGAGGAGACGGGCGCCGGGGAGGTCGTAGGAGGCGGGGAGGAGCTCCAGTGCCGGCATCCGCGGGCGGCCGGAGCCGGCGAGGCGGGCCAGGCCGTCGGTGAGGCGGGGCTCGCCCTCGGCCGTGGCGACGACGACCACGGTGCGGTCGCCGGCGCAGGCGTCGACCAGGTCCTCGGCCGTGGGGGCGGACTGCTCGACCGTGATGCCGGCCTCGCGCAGATAGGGCAGCTGCGGGTGGGCCTCGTCCGCGCACAGGACGCGGTCGGCGTCGTGCAGGGTCTGCCAGGCGGGCCAGGAGAGCAGGCCGGGTGCGACGCGGTGGCTGGTGGTGAGCAGGACGACCCTGCCGGGGCCGGAGGCGGGGGCCGCGGTGCCGGGGGCGTCGTCGGGGCGGTGTGCGTTCACCCCATGAACGTAACCCACGTCACCGACACCCCCCGAAGTTGTCCACAGGCTCCGGCAAGCGTGCGTGGGGGTCGCCGGTCGCCGGTCGCCGGTCGCCGGTCGCCGGTCGCCGGGTGACCGTGAGCCGTCGGCTGACGGCTGACGGCACGGCGGCCGTCGTGCGACTGGCGTCGAGCGGCTGGCGGCAGGCGCGGGGGCGCCGGTCCGATCAGGTCGGCTGCTGCGTGGCCGGCTTTGTGACCTCCCGCACCCATGGCGTCTTGGTGTCCGCCATGCCGAGCCGGCCGTCCTGGGCGACGCCCCATGAGCCGTAGCGGGGGTTGAGGTCGACACCGAGTTCGTCCGACGCGTCGGCCATGGCCTTCCAGAAGACGGTGCCGCCCTCGGGGCTGTTCATGTCCGCACCGAGCGCGGCGGCGAGCTTCTGGACCTCGACGTCGCTGCGGAGGCTCTCCTCCAGGTGCTCGGGGGCGACATTGTACTGCTGGAGCCAGGCCGTCTCCAGCGCCCGGGAGCCGCCCGCCTCGCGCTCCAGGTCGGAACGGTACTTCTGGACTTCCTTGCGGGTGACGGTCACACCGGCGTCTTCGAGCGCCTGGTCGAGGACCTTCTCCAGGACCATGCCGTTCAGCGTGTTGCGGGTGAGAGTGCCGGTCTGGGCGACGAGGCGCTGGTACTGGGCGTCGTCCCCGGAGGCGGCGCGCTGGGCGGTGCGCACGTCGTTCACCCGGTTCTCCAGTTGCGCGACCGTGATCCGCTCGCCGCCCACGACGGCCGCCGCGCCGGGATGCGCGTCACTCCCGCAGGCGGTCAGAAGCGGAGCCGCGGCGGCGATCGCGGCGGAGAGGACGAGCGCGGTGCGACGGCGGCGGTGCAAGTTGGCCTCCCGAGGAGATTGTGCGACGGTGCACAAGGTCTTGCGGTGATCGATGGTAGGCAGTGGCCCAGCTCTCGGCCAGCCATTCGACCAACGATTCACAGCGACTTCGGGCACCGCCTCACCGCCGAACCCCCCACAGCGGCCCGCGGCCCCGCGTCGGACGGCGCTCGCCGTCCGGTTGTGTCGACGCTGCACGGGGGCGTTCGGGAAGCAGTCTCCCCCCGTGCGGCGAACTCCGGCCGGGCGGCGCAGGACACGGGCCCGGCGGTGGGCCTCAGCCGCGCACCTGGCCCAGCCACTGCAGGGTCCGCCGGACCTCGCCCGCCAGCGGATGGCCGGGGCCCCGCAGCCGCTCCACGTCCAGCAGGAGGCGGCCCAGGGTCTCGTGGGCGGCGCCCCGGTCGCCGAGGGCGAGGAGCAGGTGGCCTATGCGGCGGCGGACGTCGAGGGCCAGCTCGGGGTCGCCGCCCACGTACTGGTTCTCGAAGTACGGCAGCAGGGAGCGGTACTCGGCGAGGGCCGCGGCGGGTTCGCCGAGCTGTTCGAGGCACTGGGCGGAGTCGTAGCGGAAGCGCAGGGCCTGCGGGTCGGCCTGACCCGCCTCGGCGGCGCGCTCGTCGGCGAGACGGCGCAGCTCGGGCAGGGCGCGACGGTACTGGCCGTCGTCCATGAGGGTGGCCGCGTACTGCTTGCGCAGGGTGCGGACCACGGGTGAGTGCTCGCCGTGCTGGGCGGCGGCGGCCGGGAGGATCGCGCCGAGGATGTCGACGGCCTGGGTGATGCGGCCCTCGCCGAGGAGCCGCTTGACCTCGTCGACGGCGCCCGCCACATCGGGCTTGTCGACCGGAGGGGTCTCCGCGGGCGCGGCGGAGGGCTGCGGCGCCGGGATGCGGGCGCGGTCCGGCCAGGGGGCGTGCGGGCGCAGGAAGGGGCGGGTGGGGTCGAGCGGGGAGCCCGTGGGCATCCCGCGTGCCGGGAGCAGCGGCAGAAGCTGCTCGTACGTCTCCTGCGCGGAGGACGGGCGGTGCTGCGGGTCCTTGGAGAGCAGCCGCAGCACCAGCGTCTCCAGGGCCTCGGGGACCTCGGGGCGGAGACGGCGGACGGGGACGGGCGGCTCGTACAGATGGCGGTGGAGGACGCCGAGGGCCGTCGAGCCCGTGAACGGCACGTTCCCGCTGAGCAGTTCGTGCATCAGCACGCCGAGGGCGTACAGGTCGGTGTACGGTCCGACCGCGCCGCCCATGGCCTGCTCGGGGGCCATGTAGGCGGGGCTGCCGATGGGCGAGCCGGTGTGGGTGAGGCGGGTGGTGTCGGTGTCCATCACGGAGGCGACGCCGAGGTCGAGGACGGTGACCGTGCCGTCCTGCTTGACCATCACGTTCCGCGGCTTGAGGTCGCGGTGGATGATCGGCACCGCGTGCACGGCGGAGAGCACCGCGCACAGCTGGGCGGCGACCGCGACCGTCCACTGCCACGGGTAGGGGTCGTGCTCGGCGAGGTGGTCGGAGAGGTCCGCCCCGTCGACGTACTGCATGACGAGGAACAGCTCCTCGCCCTCGCTGCCCGCGTCGTGGACGGTGACCAGGCCGGGGTGGTCGACCTGGGCCGTGACCCGGCACTCGCGCACGAAGCGGCGGCGCAGCTCGTCGGCCTCCTGGCCGGCGACCTTGTCCGGGCGGAGCAGCTTGACCGCCACCCGCCGGTCGAGGCGCTGGTCGTACGCCGTCCACACCTGGCCCATGCCGCCCTGCCCGATGAGCGTGGACAGCTCGTAGCGGCCGGTGATCAGGCGTCCGGTCCCCTGGGTCACCGGTCTCCTTCGTTTCTGCGGAGATAGTCGCTGAGCTCGTCGAGCTCGGCGCGCACCTGGTCTATGCGGGCCGGGCCGGGGCGCTGCGGATCCGGCGCGTGCCGCGGCTGGACGGGGGGTTGCGGGATCGGCGTCGGCTGCGACTGGACGGGCGGCTGCGGGGCCGGGGTGTAGGGCTGCGGGACCTGGACCGGCGGGTAGCTGTAGCCCGTCTGCTGGGAGTAGGCCGTGGTCCGGGCGTACGCCGACGGCGGGGCCGTGCGGGGGTTGAAGTGGCGTATGTCCGCGTACAGGTAGTACGCGACGGTGGCCACGAGCCCGCCGAGCAGCAGTGACATGCCGACGTCGCCGCGCCAGGTGGTGAACTCCTCCTCGCCCGGGTCGGTGCCGAGGATGTACAGCGTGACGACGATGTGCACGACCGCCAGGGCGAACAGGAACCAGTCGAGCGGCTTGCGGGTGACGGAGGCCAGTCGCAGCAGGCTGGCCCAGCCGAGGAGGCCGCAGCTCATGACGGTGACCACCACGAAGATCACACGCAGCGTGACCGAAGCCCCCTGCGAGGGGCCGGGGGGCTGTTGCGGCGCGTAGCCGTGGCCGTGCATGGCTGCTCCTGAAGGCCTGGTGGAAGTGGACCGCGATGTCGTTCCGAGCGTATAGGTCGACCACGACAGGCGGTCCAGGGTTGTGGACAACCGTTGCAGTCCTGGTCACGCCGCCCGGTGCGGAGTGGTTCCGTCCGGTGGACCTGTGTCGGTCGTCCCGGCGGAGCCACACGATCGTTCGACGGACCCACCTGATCGTAAGGGCAGTTCGCCGTTTCAGTCCGGGGCGACCGTGCCGTCCGTCAGTCCGTCGTACATACCGCGCACGAGTCGTGCGCCCAGCCGGCCCGCTTCGCGGAGCGCGTCCTCGAAGGCGGCGAGGGCCCGGAACCGCTCGCCGTAGCGGCGCTGCTGGTCCAGGGGCAGCCGGGGCAGCTGGAGGCGGCGTACGTCGAGGCGGCTGGCCGTGGAGGCGTAGCTGCTGGCCTGGCGGCTGTTGGCGGTGCCGCGCAGGAACCCGGCCACGAACCACGCGTCGAGGGCCGCCGGGTCGGGGCGCAGGAGCGTGAGGTTGCGGCCGAGGGCGGCCCCGGCCGTGTCCGCGTCGATCACCCGGGCGATTCCGCCGCCGCCGAGGACGGGGACGACGATGTCGCCACGCTCCACCAGCACCGGCTCCTCACCGGTGTCGGAGAGGGACCCCGACGGTGCCGTGCCCGACAGGACGTCGTGGTCGGTGAGTACCCGCGTGTGGGTGCCGTTTCCGCCGGTGCGCAGCAACAGCGCTCCGCCGCGCGCGAGTTCACCGACGGTGGTGAGCGGCCAGCGCGGGGGCCGCGTCTCGCCGGCGAGCGGGGGCGTGAGGTCGGCGGTCAGCCGCAGGGTCTCGCCGAGGCGTTCGCGTACGGCGGTGAGTTCCGCGGCGCCGCCGCCCGCGGCCGGGGGCGGCAGATGGCGGGCGGGGGCCAGGTCCACGTCGTCGTCGAGCAGTTCGATGACCGGCATCGAACGGCTCAGCCCGGGCCGCTCCTCGACCTCTCCCGTGCGGTCGAACGGCTTCCACGCGTCCATCACGGCGGCGCTCACGGCCGCCCAGTCGACCCCGCCCCGCCCTGCGGCGCCGAGCCGCCCGGTGTCCACCAGCAGCAGCTCGGGCGGCGCCGGCGTCCGGCCCGGCCTGCGCAGCACCCACAGGTGCAGCGGGATGTTGTACGGGGGTGCGGCACCGACCGGCAGGGCGATCACGGCGCGCAGGGCACCGCGGCGCAGCAGGTCGGCGCGGATACGGCGCCCCGAGCGTCGGCTGGCGACGGCCGGCGGCATCAGCAGGACGGCGGTGCCGCCGTCCTCCAGCCGGGCCAGCGCGTGCTGCACCCAGGCGAGTTCGGATTCCGTGCGGGCCGGGAAGCCGTACTCCCAGCGCGGGTCGTAGGCGAGTTCGTCGTGGCCCCAGTTGCGCTCGTTGAAGGGCGGGTGGCACAGCACCGCCTCGGCCCTGAGGTGCTGGTGGGCGTCCGCGCGGAGGCTGTCCCCGGCGGCGGTGCGGATGGCGCTCTCGGTGCGCAGGGCGAGCCGGAGCGCGGTGAGGGCGGCCAGTTCGGGGGCGTTGTCCTGGCCGTGCAGCTCCTGGCCGGGGCGGGGGGCGACGGCGCGCAGGAGGGCGCCGGTGCCGCAGGCCGGGTCGAACACCGAGCGTGCGGGTCCGGCGAGTTCGGCCATCAGCTCGGCCAGCTCGCCCGGAGTGAGCGTGTACTGGCGGGGGTTGGCGTCGAGATGGCGGGCCAGCAGGAACTCGAAGGTCTGCCGTGCGCCCAGGTCCGCCGCGAGTTCGGTGGCGCCGCGCAGCAGCGGGACCGAGGGCAGCAGCCCGGCGGCCGTCGGGCGGTGCACGGCGGGCTCGCCGTCCGGGCCGAACCGGGGGGTGAGGACGTGCGCGAGCTGGTCGGACAGGCTGCCGGCCAGTTCCTCGTCGTCAGGGGTGGCGCTCAACTCCAGCCAGGCCAGGGGGCGGTCGTGGAGGTACAGCAGGGCGCAGCCCGCGTGCACCAGGGCCGTGACGGGACCGTCCGGGTGGCCGGTGATCTGCTGCCAGACCCGCTCCTTGAGCGGGACCTCGGCGAGCTTGCCCTGCTTGCGCAGCCACTCCTCGACGTCGGTCAGCGCGAAGGACGGGCTGGTCTCCGTGCCGCCGACCGGCCTGGGGAAGTCGGCATGGCGACGGCGCCAGTTGCTGACGGCGGCGCGGCCGACGCCGGCGAGCCGCGCGATCTCCGCGGCGGTGACCTCTGTCCCGTTGTCCTGCACGCGCCCGGCTCCCCTCGTACCTGGTGTGTGGCGTTGAGCATACCGACGCACGCAAGATCTACCCCTTCACGGCGTGTACACACTCGTTATCGTGCATCGTGTTGACTCGATTCACAAGCTCTGCTGTGATTAACCCATCGAACGACGGGCCGCCCGCCTCGGGTGGTCACACCTCGTCGTGCGGCCGCACACCAGTGAGAGGAGGCACGGCCATGGGCATGAAGACGCAGATCGCACTGCATGCGGGGGTCGGTCTCCTCGTCATCGGTGTGGTCTCGGCGAACGCCGGGAGCCGGGACAGCACCTCGTACGGCACCGGATCCGCCGACCGCTTCAAGGCCTTTGTGAACACTCACGGCACCTCCACCGAGAGAGCCGCGGTCTCGCATGTCACCGAGGTACACGGACCCGCACCACCCGCGGGCGGGACCGGCTCCGCCGATGTCCACACGGACTTCACCGGCGGCCCACCGGGCGGCGGTACCCGCCCCGCCCGGCTGATCGCCGCCGCCTTCGCCGCCTGGCAGCACGACGGGCGGGGCCACGTCACGGTCTACGACGCGGCGGGCGAGCAGCTCGCCACCCGCGCCTACTGACCGGCACCTCCGTTCACCGCGCGGACGTCACCGCCCGCCGGTCCGAGATCACCACCCACCGCTCACACCCACCACTCACGTCCGCCGCCGCACGCACACCCGTGCCCGCGTGCGGCGGCGGCACCGCTCACTCATCACATCCCAGGGGGGACCTCCCATGCGTCGCACCGCACTCGCCGCTCTCTGCATCGCCGCCGCGGCCACCTTCTCGCTCACCGGCTGCCTGCCGGGCGAGGAGAAGTCGAACGAGCCGTTCTCCGGCCTGACCGGCGGTGAGATCGCCGACAAGGCCGTGAAGGCCACCTCCGACGCCGACTCGCTCCGGATGAAGGGCGAGATGCAGGACGAGAGCGCCGGCGGCACGATCAACCTCGACATGGCCCTCAACAAGAAGGGCGACTGCGTCGGCACGATCGGCATGAAGGACGGCAAGACCGAGCTGATCAAGACCGGCGACACGATCTACATGAAGTACGACGAGGCGTTCCTGCGCGCCCAGGCCGGCGGCTCCTCCAAGGAGGAGACCGACATGATCGTGGACATGCTGGCCGGCAAGTGGACCAAGACGTCCGCGACCGCCGAGGACTCCAAGGAGATGGCGAGCTTCTGCGACCTGGACACCGTGCTCGCCGACTTCGAGGACACCGACTCCGACGCCGAGCGCGGCAAGACCACCACGGTCGACGGCACCCCCGCGATCCTGCTCCACGAGAAGGACGGCAAGGACCGGTACACCCTGTCCGTCGCCACCAAGGGCAAGCCGTACCTCCTCCGGGTCGTCAGCAAGTCCGCCAAGGAGCCGGGCGACATCAGCTTCACCGACTACAACGAGCCGGTCCCGGCCGACGCCCCCAAGGGCAAGGTCATCGACCTGGACAAGGAGTGGAGCTGACGTGAACCCCGGGGCTCGCGCAGGCGCAGGCCGCACGAGCCCCGGGGTGCGCACGGGCCCGGCTGCGCACGAGCCCGCCGGTGCCCCACTGCGCACGAGCCCCGCCGCGCCCGGGCCACCCTGGCCGTCACCGGCGCCGGGCACTTCGATCCCTCAGGGCCTCAGTCCGCGTGGAAGCGGGCCGGGGCCCTGGTCGGGTTGCCGCCGCTGGGGAGTTTCTGGTCGGGGCAGGCACTCAGCACCCGCTTCATCGCGGACCGGCTCACCATCACCTCACACCTGGCCCTCCACCACCTCGTACACAGTCAGCCGGATCACGCTGCCCGGTGACGGGGCGCACGCGATGAACCCGAACCAGGGACAGGGCGCCTGCCAGGTTCTGGAGGGCGCAGTCACACCGGCCACCGCACTCACCTCCGCGGCCACGGTCGAAGCCGCGCTCGTCCAGTACGACGCCGAGCGCCGACCGCAGGGTCAAGCCGTTCCACGCGCCGCACGGCGGACCGCCTCCCCCGGCCAACACCAGCACCCCCGGACAACGGCAACACCGGTCCCCTGACGTGCCTTCAAGATGACGGCGACTCAGTGTCGAGCCGGTCGGCAGGCACGCGCTCAACGCGGGTCCAGCCCCTCCAGCCGCGCTCCTCCAGGATCGCCAGGAGTCGCTTGGCGCCCGGTGAGGAGTTGGCCATGGTCGAGTCCAGCAGGTCGACGAGCTTGTCGTCGAAGCCGTCGGCACCCGCCTCGCCGGCCTCCTCGGCGCGAATCATCAGGCGCTCCAGGATGTCGGCGATCTCGACCACCCGCGGATCGTCGACCGGCCAGTCGAGCGCCCCGCCGAGAACGCTGTACAGCTTGACCATGTCGGGGTCGTTCAACTCCTCGTGCTTCTTGGCGATCACGGCGTCGATCTGGTGCGGCACCTGGGCGGCGATCATGATCCAGGCATCCCGCTCCATCTCGATGTACCGCTCCTCGACGCCGAGACCGCGCAGCCGGTCGAGGTAGTCCACGACGCTCTGCGGGAGCGCCAGGTGCTCTCCGGTGGCGAGCCGGGCGAGTCGGCTGCGGGTGTCCTGCAGCCGCCGGATCCGGGCGCGCAGATCCTTGTCGATCTCCTGGACGCCGTCGGTGAACTCCTCCGGGCCGGCGTCGAGGAGTTCCTGCACCCTGGCCAGCGGCACTCCGGCATCGGCCAGGGTGTGGATCCGGATGAGTCGCACGACCGCGGCAGCGTCATAGGTCCGGTACCCGGACCGGTCGCGCTCGGGCTCGGCCAGCAGCCCGATCTTGTGGTAGTGGCGTACCGCCCGTACCGTCACCCCGGCATGCGCCGCCAGCTGGCTGATGGTGAGCATGGGTTCGGCCTGCCTCAGGCGATCTTCCGGCGGTAGGCGGTCATCGCGAAGACGTACGCCACGACGAGGATGCCCACACACCACGCGAGCGCGATCCAGATGTCGTCGCCGACCGGCCGCTCCGTGAACAAGGCACGGATCGTGTTGACGATCGACGTCACCGGCTGATGCTCGGCGAACCAGCGCACCGGGCCGGGCATCGTCTTCGTGGGCACGAACGCCGAGCTGACGAACGGAAGGAAGATGAGCGGGTAGCCGAACGCGCCCGCTCCCTCGACCGACGACGCGGAGAGTCCGGGGATCACGGCGAGCCAGGTCAGCGCCAGGGTGAACAGGAGCAGGATGCCGGCGACGGCGAGCCATGCCGTAGCTCCTGCCCCGGAGCGGAAGCCCATGAGCACGGCGACGCCCACGACGATCACGAGCGCGATCAGGTTGGCGACCAGAGAGGTGACGACGTGGGCCCACAGCACACCGGATCGCGCGATCGGCATGGAGTGGAATCGCTCGAAGATCCCGCTCTGCACATCGATGAACAGCCGGTACGCCGTGTAGGAGATGCCCGATGCGATGGTCATGAGCAGGATGCCGGCAGCATGTAGTTCACGTAGGAATCCGACCCGGTGTCAATGGCTCCGCCCAACACGTAGACGAACATCAGCATCATGGCGACCGGCGTGATGACGGTCGTGATGATGGTGTCCATGCTGCGTGTGACATGGCGCAGGGTCCGCCCCGTGAGCGCGGCGGTGTCGCTGAAGAAGTACGCGGTCATCCTTGCCTCCCGGTTGCCGGGCTGGTGGCGTCGCTCTTGTCGTCCCCGCCGATGACCGCGAGGAAGATCTCCTCCAGGGTCGGCTGCTTCTCGACGTACTCGACCGTGGCGGGCGGGAAGAGCCGCTTGAGCTCGGCGAGGGTGCCGTTCACGATGATCCGACCCTGGTGGAGGATCGCGATCCGGTCGGCCAGTTGCTCGGCCTCGTCCAGATACTGCGTCGTGAGCAGCACCGTCGTTCCGTGGCCGGCGAGTTCCTTGACCGCATCCCACACCTCGATGCGCGCCTCGGGGTCGAGTCCGGTCGTCGGCTCGTCCAGGAAGATCACCGGCGACTTCCCGATGAGGCTCATCGCGATGTCCAGCCGGCGGCGCATACCACCCGAATAGGTGGACACTCGCCGGGCGCCCGCCTGGCTCAGCGAGAAGCGCCTCAGCAGGTCGTCCGCTATCGCGCCCGGGTCCTCGAGGTGGCGCAGCCTGGCGACGAGGGCGAGGTTCTCCCGACCGGTGAGGATCTCGTCGACGGCCGCGAACTGTCCGGTGAGGCTGATGGACTGCCGCACGTCCGCCGGCCGCGTGGCGACGTCGTAGCCATGGACGCTCGCCGCCCCCGCGTCGGCCTTCAGGAGCGTGGCGAGGATCCTCACGGTCGTGGTCTTGCCCGCCCCGTTGGAGCCGAGCAGGGCGAAGATGCTGCCGCGCGCCACGTCGAAGTCCACACCGCGCAGCACTTCGAGCTTCCCGTACGACTTCTTCAGACCCCGCACGCGCATCGCCGGACCGGCGATCGTCTGGGCCGTCATGGTCATCTGCCTCCTTTGCCGGGCTGTTCCACGCGTCTGCGAGGACGCCCTGCGGAAAGGATGGAGGGTTGCCCCAGCGTCAAGGTCAAGCCGGCCCCGACCGCGGTGTCCGACTCCTGTCTTTTCTCGCGAACTCGAAGCCGACCGCGCTGACAAGGGATCTGCTCCTCGGCCCACCGCCCCGAGCGGCGCGGGCACCCGGAAGACGGTCACGGCACGGCCGCCCTCTCAGCCGCCGCACTGCCGCAGCATCATCTGTTTGTCCGCGGCCGTCACCGGCATCTCGTACTTGATGGCGACCTGAGCGAAGCGGACCGCGTATGCGCAACGGATCGGCTTGTTCGGCGGGAGCCAGGAGGCGGGGCCGGAGTCGCCCTTGGCCGAATTGGCCCGCCCCTGGACGGGAATCAGATTGAGCACGTCGTTGGCGAGCTGCTTCCGCTTGGTGCCCGACCAGCGCGACGAACCCATCTGCCAGCTGTAGGACAACGGCACCACGTGGTCTATCTGCACGTCGGTGGCCCTTTGCTTGCGCCACTCGATGATCGTTCCGGTGTACGGGTCGTCCAGGGTCATGGCGATGACCACGCAGTCGGAACCTGCTCGGAATCGAAGGTTGTGACCATCCCGGCGAATGAGATCGTTTCGGGTGTCACACCCGTTCCTAGCGAGCGGCACCCCGTCTGCCGTGTCCATCCACGCGTAGCCGAACTTGTCGCGGTCGTGGCCCGTCTTCGGCCCCCGCCCCTTCGTGGACAGTTCCTCGATGAGCTTGCGGGCCTCAGCCCGGTCCGCATCCGCCGTCACGGGCGCGAGCCCTGGCTCCGTACCGTCCGGGTTCTCGAGCGGACTGACCACCCGTTCGTCAGACGCTGTGGGCGCGGAGCCCGCCGAGGAGTTGTCCTCGCCCAAGCCCTCGCACCCCGAGACGAGAAGCACGGCAGCCGCACACAACGTCACCGTACGGAGGAAGCGCGCATTGCCAACAGCCCTGCGACTCACGTCCTTTTCAGTGAGCACAGCCCACCACTCCCCGCGTGAGCTGCGCGAATACCTCAGCCATCCGGCGGAGCACGGAGACGACCCGGGTGTCGCAGTCAGTGGAGTCGCTGTCGGCCCAGAGGCTGCGGAACCTTTCGCAGTCGTCACGGGTCTTGGGCGCGCGCCCCTTGACGGTCAGGGACTCCGCCGCAGCCAGGGCGGTACCTCCCCCGCCGAGGTTCTCCGTCGGTCCCCCGGAACCCTCGGTGCCCGGTTCGCAGCCGCTGACGGCGGCGGCCGGCACCAGGGCGACGACTGCCACCCCACCCCTCAGACGCGCCACGCGACACTCCTCACTGCCCTTGCTGGTTGCTGCGGTCCGGTTGCCCTGCCTGTGTTCCCTGCCCTCCGTGACCGACACCGTAACCGCCGCCGGGAAGAGGCCGATCGGCCCCCGGCGGTCACTCGGGTGCACGCCGGGCGGGCCGACGATGGTGAGGGGGCGACCATCCCGACCCACCCCAACGCAGCCGCAGCGCCGCAGCCGCAGCCGCGCCTACGCCCCCAGAACCTAAGACCCCAGAATCGAGGCCAGGAACTCCCCCGTCCACCCCAGCAACTCCCGCCCGAGCAGCGGCTTGCCGCCGACCTTCGCCGTCTTCGGGCGGGGGACCAGCACCTGGTGGACGGCCGGCTTGATGACCGTGCCCGGGTAGAGGCGCTTGAGGCGGAGCTCCTGGGACTCGCGCAGTTCGACCGGGGCGAAGCGGATGTTGTTGCCCTGCAGCACGATCTCGCCGACACCGCAGGCCCGGGCCAGCATCCGCAGCCCGGCCACCAGCAGCAGGTTCTCCACCGGCTCCGGCAGCTTGCCGTAGCGGTCGACGAGCTCCTCGCGCACCGCGGTGATGTCGGCCTCGGTGTTGACGGAGGCGATGGCCCGGTAGGCCTGGAGGCGGAGCCGCTCGCCGGGCGCGTAGTCGTGCGGGACGTGCGCGTCGACCGGCAGCTCGATCTTGACCTCCAGCGGCGGCTCCTCCTCGATCTCCCCGGTCTCCAGCTGACGGCGGTAGTCCGCGACCGCCTCGCCGACCATGCGGACGTACAGGTCGAAGCCGACGCCGGCGATGTGGCCGGACTGCTCACCGCCGAGGAGGTTGCCCGCGCCGCGGATCTCCAGGTCCTTCATCGCCACGTACATGCCCGCGCCCATCTCGGTGTGCTGGGCGATCGTGGCCAGCCGCTCGTGGGCGGTCTCCGTCAGCGGCTTCTCCGGCGGGTAGAGGAAGTACGCGTAGCCCCGTTCCCGGCCCCGGCCGACGCGGCCGCGCAGCTGGTGGAGCTGGGACAGGCCGAAGGTGTCGCCGCGCTCCACGATCAGGGTGTTCGCGTTGGAGATGTCGATGCCGGACTCCACGATCGTCGTGGACACGAGCACGTCGAACTTCTTCTCCCAGAAGTCGACGACGACCTGCTCCAGGGCCTGTTCCGACATCTGGCCGTGGGCGGTCGCGATGCGCGCCTCGGGGACGATGTCGCGCAGCCGGGCGGCGGCGCGGTCGATCGACTCCACCCGGTTGTGGATGTAGAAGACCTGGCCCTCGCGCAGGAGTTCACGGCGGATGGCCGCGCCGATCTGCTTCTCCTCGTACGGGCCGACGAAGGTCAGGACGGGATGGCGTTCCTCGGGCGGGGTGGTGATCGTGGACATCTCGCGGATGCCGGTGACCGCCATCTCCAGGGTTCTCGGGATCGGCGTCGCGGACATCGTCAGCACGTCGACGTTGGCGCGGAGCTTCTTCAGCTGCTCCTTGTGCTCGACGCCGAAGCGCTGCTCCTCGTCGACGATGACGAGGCCGAGGTCCTTGAACTTGGTCTCGGAGGAGAACAGGCGGTGGGTGCCGATGACGATGTCGACGGAGCCCTCGCGCAGGCCCTCCAGGGTGGCCTTGGCCTCGGTGTCCGTCTGGAAGCGGGACAGGGCCCGGACACTGACCGGGAACTGCGAGTACCGCTCGCTGAACGTGCCGAAGTGCTGCTGCACCAGGAGCGTCGTGGGGACGAGCACCGCCACCTGCTTGCCGTCCTGGACGGCCTTGAAGGCGGCGCGGACCGCGATCTCCGTCTTGCCGTAGCCCACGTCGCCGCAGATCAGGCGGTCCATCGGGACCGTCTTCTCCATGTCCTCCTTGACCTCGGCGATCGTGGTCAGCTGGTCGGGCGTCTCCGCGTACGGGAAGGCGTCCTCCAGCTCCCGCTGCCAGGGGGTGTCCGGGCCGAAGGAGTGGCCGGGGGCGGCCATCCTGGCGCTGTACAGCTTGATCAGGTCGGCGGCGATCTCCTTGACCGCCTTCTTGGCGCGCGCCTTGGTCTTCGTCCAGTCGGCGCCGCCCAGGCGGTGCAGCGTGGGTGCCTCGCCGCCGACGTACTTGGTGATCTGTTCCAGCTGGTCGGTGGGGATGTAGAGGCGGTCGCCGGGCTGGCCGCGCTTGGCGGGGGCGTACTCGACGACCAGGTACTCGCGGGTCGCGCCCTGCACGGTCCGCTGGACCATCTCGATGTAGCGGCCGACGCCGTGCTGCTCGTGGACGATGTAGTCGCCCGCTTCGAGGGTGAGCGGGTCGATGGTCTTGCGGCGGCGGGCGGGCATGCGGGCGCCGTCCTTGCCGGCCGCCTTCTGCCCGGAGATGTCGGTCTCGGTGAGGACGGCGAGCTTCAGTGACGGGGCGATGAAGCCGTAGTCGATCGAGCCGCACGCCACATGCACCACCGAGGGGGCGATCTTCCCGAGGTCGGCCTCCAGGCGGGCGGCGATGCCCTCGCCGCCGAGGACCTCGACGGTGCGGGCGGCGGGGCCGTGCCCCTCGGTCACGTAGACGGTGCGCCAGCCGTCGGCGAGCCAGCCCTTGGTGTCGGCGAGCGCCTTCGCGGTGTCGCCGCGGTAGGTCTCGGGGGCCTGCATGCCGAGCTTGAGGGTGTCCCCGTCGCCCGCCGCGTCAGCGGCCGATGTCCACGTCTCGTCGGCGGCGAACGGCGACACCGACCACCACATCATGTCCAGCTCGCGGGCCCGGTCCCGGACGTCCGCGATGGACCACAGGGAGGCCGCGCCGACGTCGATGGGCGCCTCGCCGCCGCCGGCCGTGGCCGCCCACGACGCCTGGAGGAACTCCTGCGAGGTGGCCACCAGGTCCGCGGCGCGCGTGCGCACCCGCTCCGGGTCGCACACCACCGCCATCGCGCCCTTCGGCAGGACGTCGATCAGCAGCTCCATGTCGTCGACGAGGACCGGGGCGAGGGATTCCATGCCCTCGACGGCGATGCCCTCGGCGATCTTGCCCAGGAGTTCGCCCAGCTCGGGGTGGCGTTCGGCGAGGACGCGGGCGCGCTCGCGCACCTCGTCCGTGAGGAGGAGCTCACGGCAGGGCGGGGCCCACAGGCCGTGCTCGGCGACTTCCAGGGAGCGCTGGTCGGCGACCTTGAAGTACCGGATCTCCTCGATGTCGTCGCCCCAGAACTCCACCCGGAGGGGGTGTTCCTCGGTCGGCGGGAAGACGTCCAGGATGCCGCCGCGCACGGCGAACTCGCCGCGCTTCTCGACCAGCTCGACCCGGGAGTACGCGGCCGCCGCGAGCGCCTCGACCGTGCGGTTCAGGTCGGCGGTCCCACCGGTGCGCAGGGCGACGGGCTCCAGGTCGCCGAGGCCCTTGACCTGGGGCTGGAGGACGGAACGCACGGGGGCGACGACGACCTGGACGGGTCCGGTCTCCGGGTCGTCGGGGCTCGGGTGGGTCAGCCGGCGCAGGACGGCGAGGCGGCGGCCGACGGTGTCGCTGCGGGGGCTGAGGCGCTCGTGGGGCAGGGTCTCCCAGGCCGGGTACTCCACGACGCCCTCCGGGGGGAGGAGGGAGCGCAGGGCCGCCGTGAGGTCCTCGGCCTCCCGGCCGGTGGCCGTCACGGCCAGTACGGGGCGGCCGGCGTCTCTCGCGAGGGCCGCGACGGCGAAGGGCCGGGCCGCCGGGGGGCCGACCAGGTCGACGTGGGTGCGGTGGCCGTCGGCCGCCGCCCTGATCGCTTCCGCGAGGGGGGCGTCCTTGACTACTGCGTCGAGCAGACCGTGGAGGCTCATGAAGGGCGTTTCCCGTCCGGGGGTCAGGCTGCGGCTGGGGTACAGCGGGGGCAACACGAACGCCCGACCTCGTGGGAGGGGCCGGGGGTGTCCAGGGTACGACGGGTGGCCGGGGTGGCGCGGAGGCTGTGGACAACCACCGGTGAGCCTCGTCAGGGGACTCGCCCCGGCCGCCCCCACCCGTCCCGTTCCCGAGGGCTGCGCCCCTTCGGCCCCGGGGACCCGCCCCTTCGACCCGCGGGGGCTGCACCCCCGTACCCGCCCATGAAGGAGGGGGCCTCCCGTGCCCGCTCGGCCGCGGACCGTCGGGGTCGCTCGCGCAGTTCCCGGCGCCCCTGTCCTGCCTGCGGCGGGTTACGGACGCACTGCCTCGTCGTGGTTCCTCGCGCGGTTCCCCGCGCCCCTCTCGGTGCTGCTGTCGTCTCCGGGCGGGCCGCCCCGGACGGCCTCGCCCGGAGGGCGTCCGCCTACCCTGTAGGGCGCCCGGTGCAGCCGTCCCGCGATGAACGTGAGTCCCGATGTCCCCGACCGTGTCACCACCGGCGTCCTCCGTACCGCCCGTCATGGCGGAGCCGGTCACGGCGGCGCCGCCGCGGCCGCCCGACCGGCGCTCGTCCCTCGCGCGGCGCGCCCCCCATCTGCTGGCCCTGGGCCTGTTCGCGGCGTACGCGACGGAGTCCGTCTGCCGGTACCGGTACATGGGGACCCGGTCGTGGGACCTGGGGATATTCGAGCAGGCGATACGGGCCTACGCGCATCTCCGGGCACCGGTCGTCGATCTCAAGGGACCGGGTTTCCATGTGCTCGGCGATCACTTCAGCCCCATCACCGCGCTGCTCGCGCCCTTCTACCGGATGTTCCCCTCGCCCGTGACGCTGCTCGTCGCGCAGGCCGCGCTGTTCGCCGTCTCCGCGGTGCCGGTGACGCGGGCCGCGGCCCGGCGGCTGGGGCCGTCGCGGGGGCTCGCGATCGGCGTGGCGTACGGGCTGTCGTGGGGGCTCCAGCGGGCGGTGGACTTCGACTTCCACGAGATCTGTTTCGCCGTACCGCTGATCGGTTTCTCCCTGGAGGCGCTGCTCGCCCGACGGTGGCGGGCGGCGCTGCTCTGGGCGCTGCCGTTGGTGCTGGTCAAGGAGGATCTGGGGGTCACGGTGGCGGCCCTGGCGCTGATCGTCGCGCTACGGGCCGGACGGCACGGTTCGCCGCGGGACGTCACCCGTGCCGTCGCCGTCGCGTCGTTCGGGGCGGTCGCGGCGCTGCTCACCTTCACCATGATCATCCCGGCGTTCAACGCCTCCGGCGACTACGGCTACTGGAGCAAGGTCGGCGACGCCGGCCCCTTCGACGGCCTCGACACCAAGGTCCGCACCCTGCTGTGGGTGCTGCTCCCCACCACCGGCCTGCTCGCCCTGCGGTCGCCGCTCCTCATCGCCGCCCTGCCCACCCTGGGCTGGCGCTTCCTGTCGTCCGACGACCACTACTGGGGCACGAACTGGCACTACAGCGCCGTGCTGATGCCGATCGTGTTCCTCGCCCTGGTCGACGCGCTGCCCGCCGCGCGCCGCAGCCCCCGGCGGTGGCTGCGCTCGTACGCGTTCCATCTGCCCGCCGGGGTAGCCTCGGCGGCGCTGGCCCTGACGACGTCGCTGCCGCTGTCCGCGCTCACCGACCCCGACGCCTACCGGGTGCCGGAGCGTGTCACGGCCGTCGAGAAGCTGCTGGCCACGATCCCGGACGGCGCCACCGTCGAGTCCAACGTCGGCCCCATCAGCCGTCTGACGTCGCGCTGCCGCGTGTTCTGGATCGGCCGGACCGAGGGCCTCGCCCCCGACTACATCGTCTTCAACAACTCCTCGCGGTGGGTGAAGGACGTGCCCCGGTACGCCCGTCAGCTGCATCCCCGGGACCACTACGAACTCCAGGGCCTCATCCAGGGATATGTACTGCTGCGCCGCGTCTGACCCCCGCGCCCTGTCCCGTTCCACGGGAATACGGAGCACGCCGTTCGATTCCGCGCACTGCACCAAGGGACAATTGGCGCCCCTCCGTGGACATGGCACCGTGGCGATCGCTTCCCGAGCAGCAGCCAACCAGAAACGGGGAAAAGACCATGACCACGTTACGCAGAGCAATTCCCGGCGCCACACTTTCGGCAGTTCTTCTGCTGACCGGCGCCGCACCCGCCCTCGCCGGTCCCGCCGCGTCGGACGGTGGGGCGTCCACGCAGGCGGTCGCCGGCGTCACCAAGGCGCAGAAGCTCTCGAAGCTGAGCACCCTGACGGCGAACTCGTCCGGCTCCCAGACCAAGTGGTTCACGGCGCTCGGGCAGCACCGGCAGCACAAGCCGGCGATCACGAAGTACAAGTTCAACTGGAGCACCAACTACTGCAATTCGTCACCGGAGAAGATCTGGGGCGGGTACGACTTCTCGTTCGCCTGCTACCGGCACGACTTCGGATACCGGAACTACAAGACGATCGCGGGCAAGGCCACATTCAAGCGGTCCCACAAGCTCCGGATCGACAAGGCGTTCCTGGGCGACATGAACCGTGCCTGCGGACAGAGGTTCTGGGCCGACCCGCTGACGCCGCCCGTCCGTGCGAAGGCCAAGGCCGCGTGCCTGAAGACGGCGAAGAAGTACTACCAGGCCGTCCGCGCCGCCGGCTGACACCGCCGCCCCCGGCCGGCCGCCGCAGGACAGGACCTGGCATCACGAGAACGGCGGGGTGTGGGGACCATTCCCCACACCCCGCCGTTCCCCGTTCCGCAGGCCCCGTTCTCCGCGGCCCTGTTCTCCTCGTCCCCGTACCGCCCGCCCCCCGGACCGCCGCCGGACCGGACCCCCGTACCGGTCCGAGCGGCTGGTCCGAGCGGCTGGTCCGAGGCAGCCGGCCGGTTAGTCCGCCCCCGCTTCGTCCCGCTCCGGCATCAGTCCGTCGCGATCGCGTTGAGCACGTTCATCCGTCCCGCCCTGAACGCGGGGACGAGGGCGGCGAACAGTCCCACGAACGCCGAGCCGACGAACACGCCGATGATGGTCGGCCACGGGATGTCCAGGACCTTCAGTCCCTCCAGGGCGAGGAGCCGCTGGGCGGTCGCGCCCCAGCCCATCCCCAGGCCCAGGCCCAGCAGCGCGCCGAACAGGGCGATCACCACGGACTCCAGGCGGATCATGCGGCGCAGCTGACGGCGCGAGAGGCCGATGGCCCGCATGAGGCCGATCTCCCTGGTGCGTTCGACCACCGACAGGGCCAGGGTGTTCACGACGCCGAGGACCGCGACGACGATGGCCAGGGCCAGCAGGCCGTAGACCATGTTGAGCAGCTGGCCGACCTGGTCCTTCAGGTTCTGCTTGTAGTCGGTCTGGTCCATGACCTGGACCGTGGGGTCCTTGGCGACGGCCGTCTTGAGCGCGGCGTACGCCCGGTCCTTGCTGCCCTCGTCCGCCTCGGCGAGCAGAGCCGTGTCCAGCGGCAGCCGCTCGGCCGGCACATGGCGCTCGACGGTCGTGAGGTTGGTGTACATCGCGCCCTTGTCGAGGCCCGTGTCGTCGGAGGTGATGGCCGCGACCCTCAGCTTCGCGGTGCGGCCCCCGTCGAACGCCACGGTCAGGGTGTCGCCGACCTTCACACCCGCCTTGCCGGCGAACTCGGAGCCGACGGACATCGCGTCGTCGCCGTACGCGGCCGAGAGGTCACCGGAGACCGTCTCGCGGCGCAGGTCCTCGGCGTAGGTGGGCTCCGCGGCCAGCAGCTGCCCCGACTCGGAGGTGCCGTCGGGCGCGGTCACCTTGGCCGGTGTCTCCTTCAGTCGGGTGACGTGGCCGAGGCCCTCGACCCCTTCGACCGCCTTGACCGTGGCGGGGTTGAGGGGCTTGCCGCCGTCGCCCGCCGTGACGATGAAGTCGGCGCCGACCGACTTGTCCAGCTCGCCGGTGGCGGAGGTCACCATGGAGGAGCCGACCACGGAGAGGCAGGCGACCAGGGCCAGGCCGATCATCAGGGCCGCGCCGGTGGCGCCCGTACGGCGCGGGTTGCGCAGCGCGTTGCGCTCGGCCATCCGGCCGACCGGTCCGAAGGCCCGCAGCAGCACGGCGCTCAGCACCCGCACGACACCGCCCGCGAGAAGCGGGCCGATCACGACGAAGCCGATGAGGCTGAGGACGATGCCCGCGCCCAGGATCAGCGAGCCCTCCTTCGCCTGGTCCGCGGTGGCGGCCAGGTAGAGCGCGAAGCCGCCCGCGCCGGTGAGCGCCAGGCCCACCAGGCCGCGTACGAGTCCGGCCTTGCCGTCCGCCGGGGTGCCGGCGTCGCGGAGCGCGGCCATCGGGGAGACCTTGCCCGCGCGGCGGGCGGGCAGATAGGACGCGAGGACCGTGACCACGATGCCCAGCAGCAGGCCGACGGCCGGGGTCGTCCACTGCACCGTCAGGTCGCGGGTGGACAGTTCCATGCCGACGGCCGACATGAGCTTCATCAGCCCGACGGCGAGGCCGATGCCCGCGCCGACGCCCACCACCGAGCCGAGGACGCCGAGCAGGGTCGCCTCGACGAGGACCGACCGGTTGACCTGTCCGCGGGAGGATCCGACGGCCCGCATCAGACCGATCTCGCGGGTGCGCTGGGCGACCAGCATCGAGAACGTGTTGATGATGAGGAAGACACCGACGAGGAACGCGATCCCGGCGAAGCCGAGCATCCCGTACTTGATCACGTTCATGAACTCGTCGACGTCGCCGCGGTTGGCGTCCGCCGTCTCCTGCTGCGTACGGACCTTGTACGCCGTCTCCTGGGCGCCCTTCGCGTCCTGCCCGGCCTGCCCGGCCTGCCCGGCCTGCGCCTTCAGTGCCGCCAGGGCCGAGCTGACGTTCCGCTTCAACCGCGTGTCGCTGACGCCCGCCTCGGCGGCGACGTTGACCTGGGTGAACCGGCCCGTGGCACCGAGGAGTCCGCGCTGCGCGGTGGCGGTGTCGAAGAAGACGACGGCGGCACCGGGGTTGGTCACCTTGAACGACGCGATGCCGACGATCCGGGCGGTGATGTCCCCGCTGACGGTGATGGTGCGCAGCTCGTCACCGAGCTTCAGGCCGTGCTTGTCGGCGGTGTCGGCGTCGACCATCACCTGGGTCGGGCCGCGCGGGGCGTGCCCGGAGGTGATCTCCATGGAACGGAGGTCGTTCCTCGTCCAGTTGCCCGCGATGGTGGGGGCGCCGGTGGAGGAGCCCATGTTCTCGTTGTCGCGGTCGACGACGGTCACGTCCATCGAGGAGACGGCGCCCTCGGCCGACTTGACGCCCTCGACCGCGGCCACCTCCTTCACCAGGGAGGCGGGCAGGGACTCGGGCCTGCCGGTCCGCGAGACCTCGTCGGCCTCACCTCCGGCCACGGAGACCGTGACGTCGGAGGAGGTGGCCGCGAACAGTTTGTCGAAGGTGGTGCCCATCGTGTCGGTGAAGACCAGGGTGCCCGTCACGAACGCCACCGACAGCATGACCGCGATGGCCGACAGCGCCATCCGCCCCTTGTGCGCGAAGAAGTTGCGCATCGATGTCCTCATCACGCTCATGACGTGCGCCCCCGGGCGTCGAAGTCCTTCATGCGGTCCAGGACCTGGTCGGCCGTCGGCTGGTGCATCTCGTCGACGATGCGCCCGTCGGCCAGGTACAGCACGCGGTCGGCGTACGAGGCGGCCACCGGGTCATGGGTGACCATCACGATGGTCTGGCCCAGCTCGTCGACGGAGCGCCGCAGGAAGCCCAGCACCTCGGCGCCGGCGCGCGAGTCGAGGTTGCCGGTCGGCTCGTCCCCGAAGATGATCTCGGGGCGCGCGGCCAGGGCCCTCGCCACGGCGACGCGCTGCTGCTGGCCGCCGGAGAGCTGCGTCGGCCGGTGCTTCAGCCGCTGGGCGAGCCCGACGGTCTCCACGACCCGGCCGAGCCACTCCTTGTCCGGCTTCCGCCCCGCGATGTCCATGGGAAGCGTGATGTTCTCGATGGCGTTCAGGGTGGGCAGCAGGTTGAACGCCTGGAAGATGAACCCGATCCGGTCCCGGCGCAGCTGCGTGAGCTTCTTGTCCTTCAGCCCGGTGATCTCGGTCTCGTCGAGGTAGATCTGACCGCTCGTCACGGTGTCGAGACCGGCGAGGCAGTGCATGAGGGTGGACTTGCCGGAGCCCGATGGCCCCATGATCGCGGTGAACCGGCCCCGCGCGATGTCCACATCCACATGGTCGAGGGCGACGACACGGGTCTCACCGGACCCGTACGCCTTCACGACCTGCCGCGCCCGCGCGGCAACGGCCGTACGCCCTCCAGTGCCCCCGTGCCTGGTGATGGTCACAGCCGATGTCACGGTATGTCTCCTAAGTCGGTCAGCAGATGGTTCCGCTGCTCAGCGGATGAGCGGTGGTACGTGGTGATGCGTCGAGTCTGGTCGCCCGGAGGTCCCCTGCGCGCTGGTGCCCGGCGCAGTCTTCTGCTGGGGAAAACCCCACCCCCGTGGGTCCGGCCCCCACCCCCGTCGGTCCGGTGCACCGCCCCCCGGCGGCGTAAGCCCAGGTTAAGGACGGGGGCGGCCCCGTCTCTTCCTCCGGCGGTACGAACCCGCCCCCGGCCGTTGTACGGAGATACCCCTAAGGGATCTCCACCGAGGGGTGGAGCCGGTCTCAGGGTTCGGCTCCGCCTTCCGGTGCAGTCAGGCTGCACCCTGCCGTGACGTGAGGCACAAGTGGCATGGTGGTCCCCGGCAGATAGATGCAGGGGGAAGGAATCCGGTGGGCGACACACGACCCGCGCTGCGCGACACGGAACAGCCCACCACATCCGGCAGACGGGGAGCGGTCACCGCCGCACTCATGCTGGCCATGGGCCTGGCCGCGCTGGACTCCACGATCGTCTCGACCGCCGTCCCGCAGATCGTCGCCGACCTCGGCGGCTTCTCCGTCTTCTCCTGGCTGTTCTCGGGCTATCTGCTCGCCGTCACCGTCACCCTCCCCGTCTACGGCAAGCTCTCCGACACCTTCGGCCGCAAGCCGGTCCTGATCGCCGGCGCGGCCCTGTTCCTGCTGGGCTCGCTGCTGTGCGCGCTGGCCTGGAACATGGGCGCGCTGATCGCCTTCCGCATCGTCCAGGGCCTGGGCGGCGGGGCGCTGCAGGGCACGGTGCAGACGCTGGCGGCCGACCTCTACCCTCTGGCGGAACGGCCCAGGATCCAGTCGAGGCTGTCCACGGTCTGGGCGGTGTCGGCGGTGGCCGGCCCCGGGGTGGGCGGGGTCCTCGCCGCCTACGCGGACTGGCGCTGGATCTTCCTGATCAACCTCCCGCTGGGCGCGGCGGCACTCTGGCTCCTGGTCCGGCATCTGCACGAGCCGGCCCGGGAGCGGACCGCACGGCCCCGGGTGGACTGGGCGGGCGCCCTGACGGTCTTCGCCTGCGGAGGCGCCCTGCTGACAGCGCTGGTGCAGGGCGGGGTGGCCTGGGCATGGCTGTCCTGGCCCTCACTGACCCTGCTGGGCACGGGGGTCGCCCTGGTCGCGGCGCTGGTGGTGATCGAACGCCGCGCCGCCGAACCGATCATCCCCGGCTGGGTCTGGCGCCGTCGCACGATCGCGGCCGTGAACCTGGCGCTGGCCGCGCTGGGCCTGCTGATGGTGGCGCCGACGGTCTTCCTGGCGACCTACGCCCAGTCGGTGCTGGGCCTGGCCCCGGTGGCCGCCGGCTTCGTCGTCTCCGTCTGGACCCTGAGCTGGCCGGTGTCGGCGGCGCTGAGCCAGCACGTCTACCGCCGCATCGGTTTCCGCGACACGGCGATCCTGGGCATCTCGGCCGCGGCGCTGCTGCTGTTCGCGTTCCCCTTCCTCCCGTATCCGGGCGAGGCCTGGCAGCCGACCCTGCTGATGCTCCTGCTGGGCGCCGCTCTGGGCCTCTTCCAGCTCCCCCTGATCGTGGGCGTCCAGTCGACGGTGGAATGGGAGGAGCGCGGTACGGCCACGGCGTCGATTCTCTTCTGCCGCCAGACCGGCCAGACCCTGGGCGCCGCCCTCTTCGGAGCGGTCGCGAACGGCATCCTGGCCTCCCGCCTGGGCGGGGCGGGAGACCTGGACGCGGTGACCCACGGCCTGGACGCGGGCACGACGGCGGAGCCGGTCCGCCGCGCGGTGGCCGAGGCCGTGCACGCGGTGTACCTCGGAGCGGCCTGCGCGGCGACGGCGGCGCTGCTGGTGCTGCTGGTGGTGGCACCGCGGCGGTTCCCGGTGCTGAAGGACTGAGCACGGCGCGGCGCGGGTCGCCCGGCGCCGTGACGCGGCCGACGTGATCCCACGGCCCGGAAAAACCTGAGTTAATCCGGGTAACACCCCAGGTCAGTGAGGGTTCCGAGAAGAAAGCGCATACCGACCGCTCAGTTTGCCGAAAAGGCAGCGCTTCTCCGTACCCGCATGTAGCGTTCACGCCCGCCCCCCGCTCCCTGCGGTCCGCAGGCACCGGACCATAGCCGCGCAAGGAGACAAGGGATGACCGACGCGTTCTCGTCACCCCCGCACCGAACCCCGTACCGACCACCGCACCACCCGGCCCAGCCGCCCGCGCACACACCCCCGTCCCCACCCGCGGACGCGCCCCCGTCCTCACCCACGTACACCACCCGCAGGCCCTCCGCCCACCAGCCGCCGTTCCCGCCGCCGCGCCCCGACGAGCCCGACGACCCCCTCCTGCACCACCACAGCGACCTGCGCGTGCTGCGCAGCGCCTACCGCTGGCAGCGGCGGGTGGCCACGCTGACCGCGCTGGGCTACTTCGTGCTGTTCCTGGCCCTCTCGGCGTTCGCCCCGTCGTTCATGACGAGCACGGTCACCGGCGGACTGACGACGGGCCTGCTGCTCGGTCTGCTCCAGCTGCCCGTGACCTGCCTGGCGATCTGGCTGTACGAACGCACCGCGCGCCGCCGCGTGGACCCGCTAGCGGACCGGATACGCCGGCTCGCGGAGGCAGAGGCGCGCCGGGACGCCAAGCGCGAGGAGGACCGCACCCGGCGGAGCACGGACCGGAACCCCCGCCGGGGCGGCAACCAGAACTTCCCATGGGACCCGAACCCGAACGCCCCGTGGAACGGCAACCAGAACTCCCCGTGGGGGCCCGCCCGATGAACGCCACCTCCGTCCCCGCCCCCACCGCCGCCGGCGTCCTCGCCGAGTTCAGCGGATCGGCGCAGGCCATGTCCCTCGTCGGCTTCACCGCCGTCGCCACCGTGACACTGCTGCTGTGTGTGATGACGGGCCCGGACCGGGACGACCTCGACGAGTTCTACACCGGCTACAGCTCGCTCTCCCCCATGCGCAACGGCCTGGCGATCGCGGGCGACTACATCTCCGCCGCGACGGTCCTCGGCACCGGCGGCGTGATCGCCCTCTTCGGCTACGACGGTGTCGTCCTCGCGCTCAGCACGGCCCTGTCGCTGATGCTGCTGATGTTCCTGCTGGCCGAACCCCTGCGCAACGCGGGCCGCTTCACGATGGGCGACGCGCTGACCCGGCGGATGCCCGGCCGGACCGTGCGCATCACGGCGTGCGTCGTGACGATCGCCGCGCTGATGCCGATGATGCTGGTGCAACTGGCCGGCACCGGCGACCTGCTGGCGTTCATCCTCGGCTTCTCCAACGACAGCCTGAAGACAGGTGTCGTGGTGATCGTCGGCGCGCTGATGATCGGCTACGCGGCGATCGGCGGGATGAAGGGCACCGCCCTCATCCAGATCATCAAGATCGTGATGCTGCTCGGCTCCGGCGGGATCATCGCCGTACTGATCCTGAACAGGTTCGACTGGGACCCCGGCCTGCTGCTGGGCACGGCGGCCCAGAGGAGCGGGCTCGGCGCCGGCTACCTCGGATCGGGACTCCAGTTCTCGGGCGGCCCCTTCCCGGAACTCGACATGATCAGCGCCCAGTTGACCGTCGTCCTCGGCGGTGCCTGCCTGCCCCACGTCACCATGCGCATGTACACCGCGCGCAGCGCCCGCCAGGTCCGCCGCTCACTGTCGTGGGCGGTGCCGTCGGTCGCCCTGTTCGTGCTGATCATCTCGGTGGTCGGCTTCGGCGCGACGGCCCTGATCGGCCGCGAGGTGATCGCGACGGCCGACCCGCAGGGCAACACGGCCTATCTGCTGGGCTCCATGGCGGCCTTCGGCACGGAGGTCTCCACGGCGGAGACCCTGCTGTTCACCACGGTCGCCACGGCGGTCTTCCTGACGCTCCTGGCCTCGGTGGCGGGCATGATCCTGGCCTGCGCCAACTCCCTGGCCCACGACGTCTTCGCCGCCATCGCGGCCGAACCCCTCACGCCCCGCCGCGAGATGACCATCGCCCGGCTCTCGGCGGGCGCGGTCGGCGTCACCGCGATCGTCCTCGCCACGATGGTCCAGAACCGCAGCCTCCAGCCGCTGGTCACCCTCTCGTTCTGCCTGGGCGCCTCCGCGATCGCCCCCGCCCTGGTCTACGGCCTCTTCTGGCGCCGCTACACCCGTACCGGGCTGATGTGCACGCTCATCGGCGGCACGCTCGCCGTCGTGGTCCTGATGACCGGCACCAACCTCGTCTCCGGCTCCCCGTTCTCCGCGTTCCCGCGGGCCGACTTCAACTGGTTCCCCTTCACCACGACCGGCCTGGTCTCCATCCCGCTGGGCTTCGCGTTCGGCTGGCTGGGCACGGTGTGGTCCGGCCGTGGCAAGGCGGAGGAGCAGCGCAGGCAGTACGAGGCGGTGGAGGGCTGGATCCTCGCGGGAGCGGTGCGGCGGGGGGCCGGCAGCTGAGGCGGGCGCTCACGGGGAAGGGACCCCTCAGAGCTCCGAGCAAAAGTGGAGTCCGATCGGCTCGCGGCGTCTGGTGCGTGCGATCGCAAGGCGCCGGAAGCTCCTTGTAGCGGGGCTACCAGGGGCTTTCGGCGACGCGGCGAGCGTGCGTGCCAGGCGTCGCGAGCCGGGCTCTACTCTTGTTCGGAGCTCTTAGTCCGTGAGCGTCGACAGGCTGTCCCGGACGTAGTCCATCTGCACCTTCAGCCCCTCTCCGCGCTCGGCGTGCTCGCGCAGAACCCGCTCGGTGTCCCGGGCGACGCGTTCCTCCCTGGCCCGTGCCTCCACGATCACCTCGGCGGCACGGGCCTCCGCGTCCTCCTGCGTCCGCGCCGCGTCCCGCCCCGCCTCGGTGAGGGCCCGCTCCGCCTCCGCGACGGCGGCCTCCGCGAGGGCGACCCGTTCCGCGTGGCGCGCGTCGAACACGGCCGCCCGCTCGGCGACCGCCCGCTCGACGTCGGCCACCCGCTCGGCGAACTCCTTGTCGATCTCGGCGAGCATCCCCTCGGTGCGCTTCCGCACCTCCCGCAACGCGGCCAGCGCCTCGGTCCGCCCCTCCTTCACGGACAGCCGCGCGGCGATCCGCAGGTCGTCCGCCTCGGCCCGGGCCGCGATCACCCGCTGCCGGGCCCGCTCCTCCGCCTCCCCGCGCACCTGGTCGGCGTACGCCCGCGCGTCCTCCCGCGCGCGCCGCGCGGCCTCCTCCGCCTCCTCGACGAGCCGCCGGGCGTCGGCGCGCCCGCCCTCCCGGACCGCCGTCGCCTCGTCGACGCAGAGTTCCAGCAGCTGCCGGGCCCGCTCGCCGAGCGCCTCGTACGTCTGCCGGGGGAGCCCGGCGACGGTCTCCCGCAGCCGGGCGAGCTGCACGCCCATGTCCTTGGCGAGCACGGTCAGGCGAGCCGCCCGCTCCCACGCGGCGTCTCGGTCCCGCGAGAGTGCCGCCGCGCAGGCGTCGACCTGGTCGGGGCGGTAGCCACGCCGTACGACGTCGAACGCGAAGTCGCCACCGGGGGCCGCCTTCGGTGCGCTGCTCATGCTGGGAACCTCTCGCCGGACGCGCACGAAATGATGATTTCGCGCATATCTTGATGCACCGGACAGAAGCGTCCACAACGCGACACTCCGTGCGAGGGGCCAGGAGACGCGAGCGGGTCACGTGAGACAGCGGGCAACGCCAAAGGGCCGGGCCCGGTCGCACGACCGGGCCCGGCCCCTTCATGTGCACGCCGCGGGCGTCAGCGGCGGCGGCTCACAGCAAGCCGTCCCACATCTGCTCCAGCAGCACCGACCACCAGCTCTCCGGCGAGCCGAGCGCCGCCGGGTCCAGGGCGGCCAGCTGCGCCTGGAAGTCGACGGTCCAGCGACCCGCCTGCTCCTGGTTCAGCCCGAACCGCAGCCGCCACATACGGCCCAGCAGTGCCAGACAGCGCGTGAACTCCGGCAGCCCGGTGTTCACGAACTGCGGCGGCACGGGCGCACCGCCCGGCCCGGACTCCACCGGCACCGCCACGATGTTCGCCGTGCCGTACTGCACACACAGCGCCTTGCCGAAGTCGCTGCCCATCACCAGGTAGGAGCCCGCGTCCGCCGCCGGCTGCACCCCCCGCTCCTGGGCCAGCTCCGCCAGCGTCGGCACCGGACGGCCCGGCTGGGCCTGCGCCCAGAAGAACGGACCCATGTCCACCGGCAGCCCGGCCACCACCAGCGTGTGCGCCACGATCGGCGGCACACCCTGCCGCGACACCGCCTGCTGGTCGAACCGGAACACCCCCGGCCCGAACGCCGCCGCCAGCTCCTGCCCGATCGCCTCCGGCGGGATCGGCGGCGCCGGCTGCACCGGCGGCAACGGCGCCCGCACCGGCGCGGGCCGCGCCGGACCGTCCGCGACCTGGTGCAGTTCGCCCTGGTGCGCCAGCAACTGCGCCATGCCCTGCTGCCGGCTCGCGTGGTCCTTGCCGTACGGGGCGATGGACGTGATGCGCGCGTTCGGCCACTGCTCACGGATCATCCGCGCGCAGTACGCCCCCGGCAGCTCACACGACTCCAGCTCCGTGTGCAGCTCCAGCACCGCCTCCGGCGGAATGTTCAGACCGCGCAGCTCGTGGAAGATCTGCCACTCCGGGTGCGGGGTGCCCGGCGCCGACCGCCGGATCACCTGCTGCTCGGAGCCGTCCGGCGCGCGGTACCGCAGGACGGCCTGATAGCCGGGACCCACCGTCGGCTGCCCGGTCGGCTGCTGCGGATACCCGTACGCCGGCGGACCACCCATCGGCTGCCCGGGGTGCCCCGGCTGCCCGGGATGACCAGGGTGACCGGGATGACCAGGGTGACCGGGCATGCCCTGCGGAGCCCCCGTCGGCACACCGGGCGGACCGGGCGGCTGCGGCATGCCGGGCGCGCCGGGACCGCCCACCGGGGGCCCGGCCAGCATCGTCTCGGCGTGATGCACCGGACCGGGGCCACCGGGCGGGGTCCCGGGCTGACCCGGAGCGCCGGGCGCACCCGGCGGCTGCGGCGCACCCGGACCACCGACCGACGGACCCGCCAGCATCGTCGCCGCGTGATGCACACCACCGGCGGGCGTACCCGCCGGCGGATTCGGCGCACCCGGAGCACCCGGCTGACCCGGCGCACCGGGAACACCCGGCGGCTGCGGCGCACCCGGACCACCCACCGACGGACCCGCCAGCATCGTCGCCGCATGGTGCACACCACCGGCGGGCGTACCCCCCGGCGGATTCGGCGCACCCGGAGCACCCGGCTGACCCGGCGCACCCTCAGGCCCGTCGGGACCGAGGGCGGAGACCATCTGCGTAGGCACGTACCCACCCGCCGGCGCCCCCGGCACACCCGGAGCGGACGGCGGCGGGGGCGTGCTGCCCGGACGGGCACCCGGTGCCCCCGGAACACCCGGCGGGGGCGGCGGCGCACCCGGCGCACCGCTCCTGCCGCCCCTGCGCGGAGGCGGTGCCGCCTTGCTCGTCGCCGCGTCGGCGATGTCCCCGGCGTTCGGCGCCAGCGGACGCCCCGGCGGCGGAGTACCGGGCCCCTGCGGCCCGCCCTGCGGATACCCGTACGACGGCGTACCCGGCGGCGGCGTACCCGGACCGGCCGGCGGCGACTGCGGCTGCCCGGACGCATCCAGCACGGGCGCCACGGCCGTGGGCGGCAGCTGGCTGCCGCCGGAGATCAGCGCGGTCTTGGCGTCGGGCGGGGCACCGGGCGGCGGGGCGTCGTCCTCACCGCTCACCTCGGTCAGCTGCGGCGCGAACACCGTGTCCGGCAGCGGTACCGAACGGTCGTCCTCGATCTCGGCGTTGGTGTCCGTCCCGGCCCACGGCGTCGCCCCGTCGGGCACACCCGGCACCGCGTCCCGCGGCTCGGCGTCCCTCGGCGGCGGCACCGAGTCCCGCACCTCGTCCTCCACCGAAGCGGCGGCCGGCCACGGCGTGGCGTCCGCCGACGGCCCGCCCGCCGAAGCCGGGGACGCCGGACCCGGCGGCCCGGCCAGCGTCTCCGGCATACCACCGCCACCCACGGATGCCGCCGGACGCGACCCGGCACCGTCCGAGGCACCGGCACCGTCCGAGGCGCCGGCACCCGAACCGGTACCGGCACCCGACCGCCGATCCGGAATCCCCATCCGGTCCGCCGCGTCCTGCAACCACTCCGGCGGAGTCAGCAGGAACGACGTCTGGTTCAGATCCACTCGCGCCGCAGGAGCCGGCGCCTCGGGGGCGAGAGCCTCCGTCCGGCCGTACTCCTCCTCATAACGGCGGATCACCTCACCCACCGGCAGCGACGGCCACAACGTGGCCTCCCCGCTGTCCCGGGCGATCACCAGCCGCTGCGCACCACCGTCGGACCGCGGACCGTCCGCCCGGTCCTCCGCCCACACCACGAACCCCAGATCGAACTCCCGCACCCGCACCTCACGGTGCTGATACGCGGGCAGATCACCGTTGATCCACTCCTCGGCGCGCTCCTGCGCCTGAGCGAACGTCACCATCGAGAACTCACTCCCCCACCGAGGATGTCGCGGCGACCGGCACGGCACGAGCGAACCCACCGTCCACCATCAGATTCGCCACCGTCTCCAACTCCGGCGGATTGCCCGCCAGCCGGGACAGGAACACGTCGAAGTCCGCACCGGCGGGGAGCAGCAACCGCTCCACCCGCTCGGCCGGCGGCCACGACGGATCCACATCACGGGCGTCGTCGTACGCGCAGAACCACACCGACCCGATCCGGTCGCCCTTCACCTTCACCGCGACCAGCCCGCCCTGCGCGAACGCCACCGCCAGATAGTCCTTGGTCAGATGGTCCCGCAGGCACTTGTTGACATACACCAGGTCATTGACCGCGGCCTCGTCCCGCACCGTGAAGAACGGCTGGTCCACCAGCAGCCCCAACTCCGCGTCCAACGCCGCCCCCACGGGAGCACAACCGCCCGCCGCCTTCAGGAACGACCGGTACGCGCCAGGCAACCGGTACCCGAGGTCCTCCTCGACCCCCTGCACCTGCGACTCCGTCACCGCCACCGCCGACGACTTCGGCAACCCGAAGTGCGCCGGCCGCGTCTCCTGCAACGGCCGCGTGCCCCGCTTGCCCTGATCCACCCGCGCCGTCGCGATACCACCGTGATGCCGCAGCAGCGCCTTCACCTCGACCGGCACCAACTCCAGCCGCCGACTGCCCACCACGTGATGCCACGTCCAGCCGTGCGGCGTCGCCACCGGCGGAATCGTGTCCCACAACTCATGCCCCGACGCCGCCAGCGCCGCGTTCGCGGACACGTAGTCCGTCAACCGCAGCTCGTCCACCCCGAACCCCTCAGGGGGATCGGCGATCTCCGCCGCGGCACGCGCATAGGGCGAGAAATCCGGATACCCGTGCGCGTCAACACGGACACCCCTCGGATGACGCGCGGCCCGGACCGGGTCCGGAAACTGCACGACCTGCCCGGCGTAGGCCGCGTTCGGCGGCGCGGCTTGCTGCCCGAGCCGACCTGTCGTCATGGCGTTGGCCCCCTGCGGCGTTCTGTCGACCTGTTCTGGTACTGGCTGACTGGTGTTGGCTGACTGGTACTGACGTCTGTACTGACTGACCACGGGCAGTGAAAAAGGCCCGTCAAAGGCCCCCTCCCACAACCCGACCCGCCCCGGCCCCTCACTCGAACGCGGGACCCGCACGGATCGCGGTCGCCGACAGCCTATGCGGTACGGCGACACCGGTCACCGGCCCTCCACTTCCGTGACCAGCCGTCACACCACCCTCACCGTGCGCCGAAGCCCGGGCGTGTCGCACCGCCCCAGCTTCCACACCGGCCACACCGTTTGGCACTCTGTGTCCGCTGACGGGGGATGCGACAGGAGGGGACGACGATCATGAACACGACGCAGGCGGGACCCTCGGGAGACCCACGCATCGGCTGGAGCACCGCGGAACAGCCGCCCGCCCCCACCCTCCTCCACCGCCGCGACGGCATCCTGCCCACCGTCGCCGCCGCCCTCTCCGTACGCGGCGAGACCCTCACCGGCACCGCAGCCCGAGGCGACCAGGCCCCACCCCTGCACCCCCTCGTCCAGGAGTTCCTCGACTCCCTCGCCACCTCCCAACGCGACCGCTTCACCGGCCGCTGCGCCGAGGCCATCCTCATCTCCCGGCACATCACCACCGCCGACGCCGCCCGCAGCAAGCGCGCCTCCCGCAGACCCATGACCAACGGCGAGGCCCGCAAGGTCCTCAAACAGGCCAAACTCACCACCCGCCACATCCGCGAGGACGGCGACCCCCTCCACGGCGGCTTCGCCACCCCCTGCCGCTCCTGCACCGCCCTCAGCGCCCACTTCGGCGTCCGCATCGTCGACCCCACCCAGGACAACTGAACGGCAACCCCCGACCGGGAGTACCGGGGGAAGCCACCAGGAGGAAACCCGGCCGAGCCCGACCAACTCACCGGAACCCGCCCGGAACCACCGCCCCACCTGATACGTCACCTGGTACGCGAGCAGACCCGCCCCTCAGACCCGCCCCGGACACACCGAACGCCCCTCACACCGACGCACCCCACCGACCACCGACCACCGACCCCACCAGCCGAACACCGACGAACCCCCCGACGAACAAAGGGCAGATGCACACCGACCGCACCTCCACCACGCGCTTCTCCGTACCCGTCGACGCCGCCCTGCGCGCCGCCGGCTGGCAGCCCGGACGCTGGGACATAAAGCAGGCCGAATACTGGGCCGACACCCTGCGCGAGTACACCTCGCCCGCAGGACACCGCCACACCGTCTTCCCGGCCGCGGTCGAAGCCTGGGCCGAATTCGGCGGCCTCCGCCTCACCGCACAGGGCCCCGGCCGGCAACTCGCCCCCGTCGACCTCCACCTCGACCCCCTCCACGGCCTCCACCTGGCACGCACCCTCGACGACCTCGGCCGCGCCCTCGACACCGAGGTCTGCCCCCTCGGCCACGAGACCGCCACCCGCGCACTCCTCGCCATCGACACCGACGGCCGCGCCTACGCCCTCGACCACACCGGCGACTGGTACCTGGGCCCCCACATCGACGCAGCCCTCACCACCCTCCTCACGGGCGCCGCCCCGACCCGCCTGACGGCACACTGAGGAAACCGGGCCGTCAGCACACCGGTACCCGACCGCTCGCAGCCGTGCCCGCACCCAGACGCGAACCCCGCCCCCCACCACCATCACCCGTGCCGCCGCAGCGACGGGCGCCCCCCGCGGAGCCCTACGCCGGAATGACCGCCGACACCCGGAACCCCCCGGCCTCCGTCGGCCCCGACACGAACACACCCCCCAGCCCGGCCACCCGCTCCTTCATCCCGAGCAACCCGTTCCCCCCACTGGGCAACCGCGCCGCCCCCGCCTCCCCCGGCTCCGGCGGCGGCCCGTTCTCCACCTGCATCGCGATCTCCGCCGAACGGTGCGCCAGACGCACATGCGTCTTCGCCCCCGCCGCATGCTTGTGGACGTTCGTCAACGCCTCCTGCACCACCCGGTACGCCGTCTGCTCCACCTCGGCCGCATACACCCGCACCTCCCCCTCCACCGACAACTCCACGACCATCCCCGCGGCCGCGGACTGCCCCACCAACTCCTCCAGCTCCGCCAGACAGGGCCCCTCCCCCGCCTCGTCCTCAGCCCGCGACGCCGCCGCGGCCGCGGCCACCCCCACCGCGGCCAACGGCACCGACGCCGGCTCGGCGGAACGCACCGTCGAGAACCCCTCCCCCGACCGCAACACCCCGAGCATCTCCCGCAACTCGGTCAGCGCCTGCCGCCCCATGTCCCCCACCAGCGCCGCGTTCCTCACCGCCTTCTCGGGGTCCTTCCGCGCCACCGCCTGCAACGCCGCCGCGTGCACCACCATCAGCGACACCCGGTGCGCCACCACGTCATGCATCTCCCGCGCGATCCGGGTCCGCTCCTCACCCCGGGCCCACTCCGCCCGCTCCTCCGCCCGCTCCGCGAGCAGCTGCAGCTCCCGCTCCAGCGAGTCCGCCCGCTCCCTCAGGCTCTCCATCAACCGCCGCCGGGCCCCCACGTACAACCCCAGCAGCACCGGCGGCGCCGTCAGCCCTATCGCCACCGTCAGCGCCAGGAACAGCGCGAACCACTCCCCGCCGCCGATCACGGCGTCCTCGCCCACACCGCCGTCCTCGCGGGTGATCTGCGTGGCCTGCACGAACCAGACGATGAACACCCCCGTGAACGCCATCCCGGACAGCGCCCCGATGATCCGTCTCGGCGCCTCCGACGCGGCCAGGGTGTACAGCCCGACGAGCCCCATCAGATACCCCATCTGAGCGGGCGCGACAGCGATGAACACCAGCACGACGGCAACGGGCCACATCCGCCGCACCAGCAACACGGAGCCGGCGAGCGCCCCGAACCCCACCCCCACGGACGCCGGCAGCCCGGCGTCCCGGGCGAACTCCACGCCCTCCACCGAACACTCGACGGCCGACACGAACGCCAGCGCACCGTCGAACACGGCGCCACGCCATCGCTCCCACCACCACGGGCCGACCGGGCGGCCCTCCATCCTGGCCCCGGTGCGGCCTTCCCCCGTCGCGGTCATATCCCAAGCCTACGTTCGAGCGCCCCCGCTTTTCCGGCGAGTTTCCCGTACTGGCCTACACCACACCGCCCAATCGAACAGAAGCGAAACCACCCGGTATCCCTCGAACTGCTGAATCGCACAACGTTCGACACCGGAACCCACCATTCCGCCCAGACGGTATGCCCATGGCACATCCCCAGAACAAGTACGCCGACTTCGAGGGCCTGCGCGCCCAGGCGATGACCCTGCGCCGGTCGGGCCTCAGCCGCCGCCAGATCCGCGACCGCCTGCACGTCGACAACAACGACCTCCTCAACCGCCTCCTGGAGGGCGAGCCCCCTCCCGAGTGGACCAAGCGCCCACGCGCCAAGGACGACCTGCGAGCCAAGGCCAGAGAGCTTCGCACCCAGGGCTGGACATACGACCAGATCCAGGTGGAGCTGGGCTGCTCGAAGAGCTCGATCTCCCTGTGGGTACGGGACCTGCCGAAGCCGGAGCGACGCGAACCGAGAGAACAAGCGAAGCTGGCGGCTCGCAAGCGCTGGGAGCACGAGCTGGCGATTCGCGACAAGGAGCGTCGGCAAACCAAGGAAACAGCTGCCCGAGAAATGGGCATGATGACGGACCGGGATCTGTTCATCGCTGGAGTCGCCCTCTACTGGGCCGAGGGCTCCAAGGACAAGCCCTACGACCGCCGAGAAAACGTCCTGTTCGTCAACAGCGACCCAGGGGTGATCCGGATCTACCTGGCCTGGCTGGACCTGCTGGGCATCGAACGCGAGCGCCTGCGCTACCGAGTCATGATCCACATGACGGCGGATGTGGAAGCCGCGGAACAGTTCTGGGCCGATCTGGTCGGGGTCGACGTCTCCACCTTCCAGAGGACGACGATCAAGAAGCACAACCCGAAAACGGTCCGGAAGAACGTCGGCGAAGACTACCGGGGTTGCCTGGTGATCCGCGTCGCCCAGGGGGCTGACCTGTACCGACGCATCGAGGGCTGGTGGATGGGAATGGTGGCCATGGCGCCAGCACGTCTCCGGTAAGGTCTTATGCAGTGATCCGCCGTGGGGTAACGGTAGCCCGCAGGCCTTTGAAGCCTTGCAGTGCTGGTTCGAATCCAGCCGGCGGAGCTGCACCACTCCGGGTCCTGACCCCAGAAAGACGGGTCGGGACCCGCTCACATTTCACCCTCACAGCCCCCCGGTATCCTGCGGATGTCCACACCCCAGTCATCCACAGCCGAAGGGCATCCCCGTGAGCGCAACCCGCCCGGCAGCCGTCGTCGTACTCGCAGCGGGTGAGGGCACCCGTATGAAGTCGGCCACACCCAAGGTTCTGCACAGCATCTGTGGCCGCTCCCTGGTGGGCCACGTCCTCGCCGCCGCGCGCGAGTTGGACCCGGAGAACCTGGTCGTGGTCGTGGGGCACGCCCGCGAGAAGGTCGCCGCGCACCTGGCCGAGATCGACCCGGACGTACGGACGGCGGTCCAGGCGGAGCAGAACGGCACGGGGCACGCCGTACGGATGGGCCTGGAGGAGCTGGGCGGCGGCGTCGACGGCACGGTCGTGGTCGTCTGCGGTGACACCCCGCTGCTGACGGGCGCGACGCTCCGCCGGCTCGCCGAGACGCACGCCGCCGACGGCAACGCGGTGACCGTGCTGACCGCCGAGGTCCCGGACGCCACCGGTTACGGCCGGATCGTGCGGGACGGCGCCTCGGGTGCCGTGACGGCGATCGTGGAGCACAAGGACGCGACGGAGTCGCAGCGGGCGATCCGGGAGATCAACTCGGGGGTGTTCGCGTTCGACGGCCAACTGCTCGCGGACGCGCTGGGGAAGGTGCGGACGGACAACAGCCAGGGCGAGGAGTACCTGACGGACGTCCTGGGGATCCTGCGGGAGGCGGGGCACCGGGTGGGTGCCTCGGTCGCGGTGGACCACCGGGAGATCGCCGGGATCAACAACCGGGTGCAGCTGGCCGAGGCGCGCCGGATCCTCAACGACCGGTTGCTGGCCGAGGCGATGCTCGCGGGTGTCACGGTCGTGGATCCGGCGACCACGTGGGTGGACGTGACGGTGACCTTCGAGCAGGACGCGCTGGTGCACCCCGGTACGCAGCTGCTGGGTGCGACGCATCTCGGTGAGGGTGCGGAGGTCGGTCCGAACTCGCGGCTGAGGGACACGGTGGTCGGGGCCGGCGCGCGGGTGGACAATACGGTGGCGGACGGCGCCGAGGTGGGTCCGCAGGCGACGGTGGGGCCGTACGCGTACCTGCGTCCGGGGACGCGTCTGGGGCTGAAGGCGAAGATCGGTACGTACGTCGAGACGAAGAACGCGTCGATCGGTGAGGGGACGAAGGTTCCGCATCTGTCGTACGTGGGGGATGCGACGATCGGCGAGTACTCGAACATCGGTGCGGCAAGTGTCTTTGTGAACTACGACGGTGAGCAGAAGCATCACACGACCGTCGGCTCGCACTGCAAGACGGGTTCGGACAACATGTTTGTGGCTCCTGTCACGGTCGGGGACGGTGCGTACACCGCCGCGGGGTCCGTGATCACGAAGGATGTGCCGCCCGGTTCGCTGGCCGTGGCCCGTGGCCAGCAGCGGAATATCGAGGGTTGGGTGGCTCGTAAGCGTCCGGGGAGCGCGTCGGCGAAGGCGGCCGAGGCGGCTTCCCGGGAGGCGGAAAGCGGAAGCTGACCGGAAACGGGTGCGTCGGGGACGGCGTACCGTGATAAGTGCACATCCGCACCCCAGCTGAGCGGTCATCCGTGCCCAGCTGTGACACCTCTGAGGAGACAGTGCTGTGACCGGGATCAAGACGACCGGCGAGAAGAAGATGATGTTCTTCTCCGGCCGCGCCCACCCCGAGCTTGCCGAGGAGGTCGCCCAGCAGTTGGGTGTCGGGGTCGTCCCGACGAAGGCCTTCGACTTCGCCAACGGCGAGATCTATGTGCGGTATCAGGAGTCGGCGCGTGGTGCGGACTGCTTTCTGATCCAGAGCCACACGGCTCCGATCAATAAGTGGATCATGGAGCAGTTGATCATGATCGACGCGTTGAAGCGTGCGTCGGCCCGCTCCATCACGGTGATCGTGCCGTTCTACGGTTACGCGCGGCAGGACAAGAAGCACCGTGGCCGTGAACCGATCTCGGCGCGTCTGATCGCGGATCTGATGAAGACGGCGGGTGCGGACCGGATTCTGGCGGTCGATCTGCACACGGACCAGATCCAGGGCTTCTTCGACGGTCCGGTGGACCATCTGTTCGCGCTGCCGCTGCTGGCGGACTACGTGGGCGCGAAGGTGGACCGGAGCAAGCTGACGGTGGTCTCTCCGGACGCGGGTCGTGTGCGGGTGGCGGACCGTTGGTGCGACCGGCTGGGCGCGCCGCTGGCGATCGTGCACAAGCGGCGTGACAAGGACGTGGCGAACCAGGTCACGGTGCATGAGGTCGTGGGTGAGGTCGAGGGCCGTATCTGTGTCCTCGTGGACGACATGATCGACACGGGTGGGACGATCTGTGCCGCCGCGGACGCGTTGTTCGCGCACGGTGCGGAGGACGTGATTGTGACGGCGACGCACGGTGTGCTGTCGGGTCCGGCGGCCGATCGGCTGAAGAACTCGAAGGTGAGCGAGTTCGTGTTCACCAACTCGCTGCCGACGCCGAGTGAGTTGGAGCTGGACAAGATCACGGTGCTGTCGATCGCGCCGACGATCGCGAACGCGGTGCGTGAGGTGTTCGAGGACGGTTCGGTGACGAGCCTGTTCGACGAGCAGTAGGACCGCGGTAACGGTCGCTCAGAGATCGTTTTGGGTGCGGCCTCCCCCTCCGAGTAGACTGCTGCAGTTGCTCGGCGAGGGAGGCCGTCCGCGTTCTGTGCGCGGGTTCGGCGGTCCGTTATCGACGCGCTCTTCGTAGCAGGCCGTTCGTGGCCGGGTGACCACGTCCGTTGCTATCTCTACGAGGAGTGATCATGTCCGAGGTGAAGCTCACCGCGTCGACGCGTACCGAGTTCGGCAAGGGTGCCGCCCGTCGTATCCGTCGTGACGCCAAGGTTCCCGGTGTTCTGTACGGTCACGGTTCGGACCCGCTGCACCTGACGCTGCCGGGCCACGACCTGCTGCTGGCGCTGCGTACGCCGAACGTTCTGATCTCGCTGGACATCGATGGGAAGACCAGCGAGCTGGCGATCCCGAAGTCCGTGCAGCGTGACCCGATCAAGGGTTTCCTGGAGCACGTCGACCTGCTGCTCGTGAAGAAGGGCGAGAAGGTCAACGTCGAGATCCCCGTGCACACCGAGGGTGAGCTGGCTCCGGGTGGCAACCTGCTGGAGCACGTGCTGAACGCGCTGCCGGTCGAGGCGGAGGCCACGCACATCCCCGAGTCGGTCAGCGTCTCGGTCGAGGGTCTTGCGGCGGGTGCGTCCGTCCTGGCGAAGGACATCACGCTGCCGAAGGGTGTCTCCCTGGCGGTCGAGGAGGACGCGGTGGTCCTCCAGGTTCTGGCCGCGCAGGCGGAGGAGCCGTCGGAGGAGGGCGCCGAGGGCGAAGAGGTCGCCGAGGCCTGATCTGCCGCAGGGCAGTTGTCCAGCCGCCGTTTCCCTTGCGGGAGCGGCGGCTGGTTCGCGTAGGAATGGAGACATGGACGTGACGACCGATCCCGCTGCCCCCTGGCTGATCGCCGGGTTGGGGAATCCCGGGCCTGAGTACGCCATGAATCGGCACAATGTCGGGTTCATGGTGGTGGATCTGCTGGCCGAGCGGATCGGGGGGAGGTTCAAGCGGGCCGGGAAGGCTCAGGCGCAGGTCGTGGAGGGGCGGATCGGGCCGCCGGGGCCGATGAACCGTCGGGTGGTCCTGGTGAAGCCGATGTCGTTCATGAATCTCTCCGGTGGTCCGGTGAACGCGCTGCGGGACTTCTACAAGGTGCCGGTGGGGAACATCGTGGCCGTCCATGACGAGCTGGACATCGACTACGGGGCGCTGCGCCTGAAGCTGGGTGGTGGTGACAACGGTCACAACGGGCTGAAGTCGATGACGAAGGCGATGGGGTCGGACTACCACCGGGTGCGGTTCGGGATCGGGCGGCCGCCGGGGCGGATGCCGGTCGCGGACTTCGTGCTGAAGGACTTCGCGTCGGCGGAGCGCAAGGAGTTGGGCTACTTCGTGGACCGGGCGGCGGACGCGGTGGAGTGCCTGGTGATCGACGGCCTGGAGCGGGCACAGGGGACGTACAACTCCTGAGGGCTTATTCACGGAGGGATCGGGACAAGTCGCGATTCCGCCGTCGTCCGGTTTGGCCTGGGGGAGTTGACCGACCGCGGTGCCATGGCCAATGATCCCCGCCATGCCCGCCAGCCATGCCTCCGCTTCCCGTTCGCGGCACGCCCGTGCGCTGCCGCGCAAGAGCGGTGCGTCGAGCGCGTTGCGGTACGGGCGGCTCGCCGCGATGGGTGTCGTCGCGCTGGTGATTCTGGTCGCCGGGGTGTGGGGTTCCTGGGACTGCGCCCAGCACGTGATGCTGAGCAAGGGGCGCGAGCAGGGGACGATGACGGTGTCCCGGTGTGACGGGACGGTCTGCTGGGGGCCCTACGAGCCGGTGTCGGCGGGGTCGACGGCTCGGCAGCGGGTGAGTATCGAGCAGTCGGTGGCGGTGGAGACGGGTGAGACGTACTCGGTCGTCGTGAAGCCGGGCAGCCGTGATGTGGTGCGGACGGGTCCGGCGGGTCTGCTGCACGCGTGGGTGCCGCTCGGTGGCGCGCTGCTGCTGTCATCGGTGGTCGTGGCGGGCGGCTTGCGGATGCGCCGCTCGGCGTGGGTGCTGGGCGGGGCGGGGTTCGCGCTGATCACGGCGGCCTGGGTGGCCTTGTGAGGCCGTCCTCCTGAGAACACACAGCGGTGCCCCCGCGGTCTTACGACCGCGGGGGCACCGCGGGGTGTTTGGGGCGGGCGGTGTCGGGGGGAGCCGGTGGTGGGCAGGCCCCCCCCCCCCCCCGTGGCGGGGTGGAGGTGGGCGCGGGCGCGCGGAGCCCGGGGGCGGGGGGGGCGTGGGGGGGCCGGCCTCCTGCGAACCCCGGGGGGGGCCCCCGGGGTCTACCGCCGGGGGGGCCACCGCTGTGTGTATGGGTCGGCCGGTGTCGGGGTCAGCCGGTGTTGCGCAGGCCCGCCGCCACGCCGTTGACGGTGAGGAGGAGGGCTCGGGCGAGCAGCGGGTCGGGGGTTTCGCCGGCGGCGGCCGCGTCGCGCTGGCGCTTGAGGAGGGCGACCTGGAGGTAGGAGATGGGGTCCAGGTAGGCGTCGCGGATGGAGAAGGTCTGCTGCAGGACGGGGTTGGCGTCGAGCAGCTTGTCCTCCCCGGTGATGCGCAGGACCTCGCGGACGGTGAGCTCGTGTTCGGCCTTGATGGTGTCGAAGATGTGCTTGAGCTCGTCGGGGACGAGGGTGTCGACGTAGTGCTGGGCGATCCGCAGGTCGGTCTTGGCCAGCGTCATCTCGACGTTGGAGAGGAAGTTGCGGAAGAAGTGCCACTGCTCGTGCATCTCTTCCAGCACGGTGTCGAGGCCGGCTTCGCGCAGGGCCTTGAGGCCGGAGCCGACGCCGAACCAGCCGGGGACGATCTGGCGGGACTGGGTCCAGCCGAAGACCCAGGGGATGGCGCGCAGGCCGTCGAGTGAGACGCCGGAGCCGGGGCGGCGGGAGGGCCGGGAGCCCAGGTGCAGGTCGGCGAGCTGGTCCACCGGAGTCGACGCGAGGAAGTACGTCGGCAGGTCGGGGTCCTCGACGAGGGCGCGGTAGGCGGCGTGGGCGGCGTCGGAGACGACGTCCATGGCGGCGTCCCAGCGGGCGAGTGCCTCGACGGACTGGCGGGGCGCGGTGTGCAGGGCGGACGCCTGGAGGGTCGCGGCGACCGTGAGTTCCAGGTTCTCCCTGGCCAGGGACGGCACGAGGTACTTGTCGGAGATGACCTCGCCCTGTTCGGTGACCTTGATCTCGCCTTCGAGGGTGCCCCAGGGCTGGGCGAGGATCGCGTCGTGGGAGGGGCCGCCGCCGCGGCCGACGGTGCCGCCGCGGCCGTGGAAGAGGCGCAGGCGGACGCCGTAGCGGTGGGCCACGTCGCGCAGGCGGCGCTGGGCGCGGTGGATCTCCCACTGGCTGGTGGTGATGCCGCCGAACTTGGAGGAGTCGGAGTAGCCGAGCATGACCTCCTGGACGTCGCCGCGCAGGGCGACGAGCCGCCGGTAGGAGGGGTCGGCGAGCATGTCCTCCAGGATGGTGTCGGCGGCCTTGAGTTCGTCGGTGGTCTCCAGGAGGGGGACGATGCCGATCTTGGCCCAGCCTGCGTGGAGGTCGAGAAGGCCGGCCTCGCGGGCGAGGACGGTGGCGGCGAAGACGTCGTCGGCGCCCTGGCACATGGAGATGATGTACGACTCGATGACCTCGGGGCCGAAGACCTCCAGGGCCTTCTTGACGGTCTCGAAGACGCCGAGGGTCTTGGCGCCGGCGGCGTCGAGGGGCGCCGGGGTGGGGGCGAGGGGACGGCGGGAGCGGAGCTCCTTGGCGAGGAGCTTGTGCCGGTACTCGCGGGGCATGTCCTCGTAGCGCCAGGACTCCTCGCCGAGGCGGTCGAAGAGCTGGCCGAGGGCGTGGTGGTGGGCGTCGGCGTGCTCGCGGACGTCCATGGTGGCGAGCTGGAGGCCGAAGGCGGCCAGGGTGCGGATGGTGCGGTTCATGCGGCCGTCGGCGAAGAGGCCGCCGCGGTGCTCGCGCAGCGAGGTCTGGATGAGGGTGAGGTCCTTGAGGAGCTGTCCGGTGCCGAGATAGTCGCGGCCGGGCTCGTGCGGGGTGCCCTTGGCGAGGCGCTGCTTGGTGTTCTCCAGCTTCTGCCGGATGCAGGTGGCCTTGAGCCGGTAGGGCTCCTCCGCGTTGAGGCGCTTGTAGCGGGGGCTGATCTCGGGGAGGGCTTCGAGGTCGGCCTGGAGGGAGGAGAGCAGTTCCTCGGTGGCGCCGGTGTAGCGGATGGAGTTGGAGAGGAAGCCGCGGAGCTCGTCGATCAGGTCGAGGGCGTCGTTGATGCCGTGTTCGTGCTGGAGGATGAGGACGTCCCAGGTCACCTGGGGGGTGACGTTGGGGTTGCCGTCGCGGTCGCCGCCGATCCAGGTGCCGAAGGTGAGGGGGCGGGTGTGGTCGGGGAGCTGGACGCCGACGCGTTCCAGTTCCGCGGTGAGGTCCTCCAGGACGTCGCCGACGGCGTTCGCGTGCAGCTCGTCCAGGTAGTAGATGGCGTTGCGGGCCTCGTCGGCCGGTTCGGGGCGGACGACGCGCAGCTCGTCGGTCTGCCAGACGAGGTCGATGTTCTCGGCCAGTCGGGTGTCGTAGCGGCGGCGGTCCGATTCGATGACCGGGGTCTCCAGGAGCGCGGCGATGCGCCGGAGCTTGTTGAGTACCGACCGGCGTGCGGCTTCGGTGGGGTGTGCGGTGAAGACGGGGCGGACGTTGAGGTTCCGGACCGTTTCGCGCAGGTGGTCGGGGTCGGCGTCCTTGAGGCGGTCGGCCGTTCGGGCGAGGAGGCCGCCCTCGGCGGCACGGCGTGCCCGCAGTTCGCGGCCCCGGTGGACCTGTTCGGTGACGTTGGCGAGGTGGAAGTAGGTGGAGAAGGCCCGTACGAGCTTGGCGGCGGTCTCCAGTTCCGTGCCGCGCAGCAGTTCGGCGGCGGCTTCGCCGTCTTCGCGGGTCAGGCGGCGGACGCGCTCGACCAGCTCCAGGAGTTCGGGGCCCTCTTGGCGTACGAGGGCTTCGCCGAGCAGATCGCCCAGGCGCCGGATGTCGGCGCGCAGCTCACTGCTGACCGTCGTGGTCTGGTCGTCGGCACTGCTCACAGGTGCGGCTCCTTGCAGTGTTGAAGCTCGTCTGGGAGGGAACCCGGAGGGCGGCCCAGCGACTCGAGGAGGTGCAGGCGCCGCTTGGTGGGCTTGGCTTCCGGGCAGGATTCAGAGCGGACCGCGCTGTCCGACCGACACCAGGATAGGTGGCCGGTGTCACGCGCAGGCCCCCAGGTGTCCGGTCGGCGGCACTGAGTGCCAGATTCGGGGGCCGGAAGGCCTCTGATTTGGGTGGTGGGGCGACAGATGTCCACTCGGTCCCCGGGACGCGAGGCGGATGACCCTTGCCGCCGGGTGACGCGCTGACATACTTACGATGCCGTAGGTTACGGAACCGTAGGGAAAGCCGTAAGGCGGCCCACGCACCCTGTCGCCGAACAGGCACTCCCCCCATCTCCACCCTCGACCCCCTAGGGGACGCCCCCATGGCCACAAGTTCCGATGTGATCGATGACGCCCCGAAGTCGAACGACTCCCCGGGCTCCGCGCCCGGCTCCACCGCCGTCTCGGCGACGCTGGGCGGCGAGCAGAAGCGGTCGATCGAGCAGATCACGCTGCTCCTCTTCATCACCGTTCCGTTCATGGCGCTGCTCGCGGCGGTGCCGCTGGCCTGGGGCTGGGGCGTGAGCTGGCTGGATCTCGGCCTGCTGGTGTTCTTCTACTACCTGGGCTGCCACGGCATCACGATCGGCTTCCACCGGCATTTCACGCACGGTTCGTTCAAGGCCAAACGCCCGCTGAAGATCGCTCTGGCGGTCGCCGGGTCGATGGCCGTGGAGGGCCCGCTGGTGCGCTGGGTGGCCGACCACCGCAAGCACCACAGGTTCTCCGACGCCGAGGGCGACCCGCACTCGCCGTGGCGCTACGGGGAGACGGTTCCGGCGCTGGTGAAGGGCCTGTGGTGGGCCCACATCGGCTGGATGTTCGACGAGGAGCAGACCCCGCAGGACAAGTACGCCCCGGATCTGATCAAGGACAGGACGCTGCGGACGATCTCCCGTCAGTTCGTCCTCTGGACGGTGGTCTCCCTCGCGCTGCCCGCGCTGATCGGGGGACTGGTGACGATGTCGTGGTGGGGCGCGTTCACGGCGTTCTTCTGGGGCTCGCTCGTCCGGGTGGCGCTGCTGCACCATGTGACGTGGTCGATCAACTCGATCTGCCACGCCGTCGGCAAGCGCCCCTTCAAGTCCCGCGACCGCTCGGGCAACGTGTGGTGGCTTGCGGTCCTGTCGTGCGGTGAGTCCTGGCACAACCTGCACCACGCCGACCCGACGTCCGCGCGGCACGGTGTCGAACGCGGCCAGCTGGACTCCTCCGCCCGGCTGATCCGGTGGTTCGAACAGCTGGGTTGGGCCTACGACGTGCGCTGGCCGTCACGCTCGCGTATCGATTCCAGGCGTAACGCGGGGGAGGACGGCTCCGGGCACCGGAAGGCGCCCGCCGAGGCGGCATGATTGACGCCGTGGCGACCGACTCCAGCAGCACCCCGAGCAATGACAAGCCGCGGCGTGCGCGCCGCACCCGGATGACGGGGGCCGAACGCCGTCAGCAACTGCTGGAAATCGGCCGTACCCTCTTCGCCGCGAAGGGGTTCGAGGGCACGTCGGTGGAGGAGATCGCCGCGAAGGCGGGGGTCTCCAAGCCGGTGGTGTACGAGCACTTCGGCGGCAAGGAGGGCCTGTACGCGGTGGTCGTGGACCGTGAGATGCGGCGGCTGCTGGACATGGTGACCAGTTCGCTGACGGCCGGGCATCCGCGTGAGCTGCTGGAGCAGGCGGCCTTCGCACTCCTGGACTACATCGAGGAGTACACGGACGGTTTCCGCATCCTGGTCCGCGACTCCCCGATCCCGCAGTCGACGGGTTCCTTCGCCTCGCTGATCTCTGACATCGCCACGCAGGTGGAGGACATCCTGGGCCGGGAGTTCAAGAGCCGCGGCTTCGATCCCAAGCTCGCCCCGCTGTACGCCCAGGCCCTGGTCGGCATGGTCGCCCTGACCGGCCAGTGGTGGCTGGACGTGCGCCGCCCGAAGAAGGCGGAGGTGGCCGCGCATCTGGTGAACCTGTCGTGGCACGGGCTGGACGGCCTGGAGCAGAAGCCGCGCCTGATCGGCCACCGGAAGAGCTGATGCGCCTGCTGGGTACGGGAACCGTGCGGTCCCTCAGGGGCGCGGGGAACCGCGCGTACTCAGGGGCGCGGGAACGGTGTGTACCTCAGGGGCGCGGGAACGGTGCGTACCTCAGGGGCGCGGGGAGCTGCGCGCCAGGCCACGACGAACCCGCACCCGCACGCGACCACAGCCCCATCCCCTTGGGCGCCCCCCTCTTCGGCTTCCTCAGGCGGAGGCGCCCGGCGTACTCGTCGAGCTGCCGCGCAGCGGGGTCGTCTCCAGGACCTCCGCCGCCATCCGCCCGGCGGGCCCTTCCGTCTGTTCCGCGATCCGCCGGAACGTCTCCTGGGCCTGCCGTGCGGGCCACTCCCCCGGCAGGTGCTGCACGGGCAGCCGGGGGTCGGTGCGGATGATGCGCAGCCACTCGGCGACCAGCCGCAGCCGGGTGGCGACGGGGTCGGCGGCGGCGAGGTCCGCGGTGGTCCAGCGTTTATCGAAGGCGACGTACCGGGCGGCGAGGGCCTCCAGGTCCCAGCTCTCGCGGATCATCAGCCCGACGTCGGTGAACTCGTCGGCCCGCGCGTGGAACACCTTCACATGGGCGTCGAGCCCCAGTTCCGAGACGATCTCCCGGACGTCGACGCGCCCCGGCGCGATCCACAGGCCGCTGTAGAGCGCCCCGAACCCGGACCAGGTGAGCCGGGAGCGCAGGTCGTGGCGTTGCCGTTGCCAGGACTCGGGGAGGGAGAAGCCGAGGAGGGTCCAGGTGCCGTCCCAGTCCTCGTTGACGGCGCCGTCGCGCCAGATGCGCTGTCCGCCGTCCCGCAGGATGCCGTTCGCGTGCGGGGTGAGGCCGAAGAACATCTTCCGCCCCTCGCGCTGCCGGCGCAGCAGCCCCCGGTTCACCATCCGCGTCAGCGTCGACCGCACCGCCTGCTCGCCGGTGCCGACGCGTCCGAGGACGTCGATGATGCTCCCCGAGTACACCCCGAGGTCGCCCTCGCCCCGGTCCAGCACGTGGTTGCCGAAGAAGGCCAGCACCAGCGACTGCGGCCGCGGCTGCGGCGCGTCGGCGACAGCGACGTCCAGGATCTCGTCCTCCACAGCGGTAAGGGTACGGCGGTGGTGGGGGTGGGCCGGGAGGCCGGGGCAAGGCCCCTGCCCGGTACCCCTGCCTCCCACGGGCCTCCCTCCCCCAGGTGTTCTAGGGCGCCACCTCTTCCTTCACCGCGCTCTCCCGAACCGCGCCGTCGCCGAGCGAGTCCCGGTGCGTCTCCCGCACGAACCACACGGTCACCGCGGTGACGGCCGCGCCCCCGCACACCAGCAGCGAGATCGGCGTACTGGACCCCCCGTTGGCCGCCACCAGACTCCCGGCGACCATCGGCGAGAACCCCGCGCCGATGAGGGTGGCGAGCTGGTACCCCAGCGACGCGCCCGTGTAGCGGACCTTGGTGCCGAACATCTCGGTGAGGAGCGCGCCCAGCGGCCCGTACATCGTGGACTGGGCGATGCCGTGGCCCAGGACGACCGCGAGGATCAGCAGCCCCGGCGACCCGGAGTCGACCAGCGCGAGCACGGGGAAGGCGAGCGCGGCGGAGGCGACGGCCCCGGCGAGGACGACCGGGCGGCGGCCGACCCGGTCGGAGAGCGCGGACGCGGCGGGCAGGACCACCAGCGCGACGGACGCGGAGACGGTGAGGGCGGTGAGGACCTGCGGCCGGGCGTAGCCGATGCCGGTGGCGTAGGCGATGAGGTAGCTGGTGAGCAGGGACTGCGCGGTGAACGCGCCGATGCCGACGCAGGCGGCCAGTACCAGGGCGCGGGGCCGGCGCAGTACGTCGAGGAGCGGCATCCGCGACGCGGCCCGGTCCTTCTTGACCGCCGCGAAGAGCGGGCTCTCGACGACCTTCAGCCGGACGAACAGGCCGACGGCCAGCAGGACGACGCTGAGCAGGAACGGTACGCGCCAACCCCACGCCGCGAACTGGTCACGGGGCATGGCGACGACGAGGGTGACGACGAGCGAGGACATCAGGGAGCCGAGCGGTGCTCCCATCTGGGTGAAGCTCGACCACAGGCCGCGCCGCCTCTCGCCGGCGTGCTCGACGACCATGAGGGTGGCGCCGCCCCACTCACCGCCGATGGCGATGCCCTGCATGACCCGCAGGGTGATGAGGAGGACGGGGGCCCAGACGCCGATGGTCTCGTAGGTGGGCAGCAGTCCGATGAGGAAGCTGGCGCCGCCCATGAGGCCCATGGTCAGCAGCAGCATCGACTTACGGCCGAGCCGGTCGCCGAAGTGCCCGAACACGATGCCGCCGAGCGGCCGGGCGACGTATCCGGCAGCGAAGGTGCCGAACGCCGCGATGGTGCCGACGGCGGGGTCGGCGCCCGGGAAGAACAGTTCGCCGAAGACCAGCGCGGCGACCGTGCCGTACACGAGGAAGTCGTAGAACTCGACGGCGGTACCGAGCAGGCCGGACAGCGCGACACGGCGCAACTGCCTTGCCCGCTCGGCCTGTTCGATCTGTTCGGCCCGCTCCGGCGGCTGCGTCTGCGCGGCCTGCTCGGCGGGGCCGGGGCGGTTGGGGAGGGGGGACGGGGGCATGCGGGTCTCCCTGGAGCAAGGGGGGAACGAGGGAGGAACACCGCGAAAGTAGGCGTGGATCTACCGGCCGTCAATATTCTGCACAACATCCACTCGCCGGGACGGTCGATCGGGCGGACCGCGGGGCGGCACGGACGTGGACGCCCCCTGTCCCAGCACCCCGGGCGGTCCGTCACCCCAGGGGCTACTCCTCACCCCCCGCCCCCGGCTTCCGCGCGACGACGAAGATGCGGCGGAAGGGGAAGACCGTGCCGTGGGGGGTGGCCGGGTAGGCCTCGCGGAGGGCGGTGCGGTACTCGGCGACGAACGGACCGGCCGCGTCACCGAGTTCCGTGAGGATCGGCCGCAGCCCCGTCCCCCTGACCCAGTCGAGCACCGGGTCCTCGCCCTGGAGGAGATGGACGTACGTCGTCTCCCAGGCGTCGACCTCGCAGCCGAGATCGGCGAGCGCGGCCAGATACGCGGCGGGCGTGTGGACCGCGTCGTCGTGCCGGAGGGTGTCACCGAGCCGGTCCCGCCACCGGTCGGACCGGGCGAGCTCCCGCATGAGGCGATGACTGGGCGAGTCGAAGTTGCCGGGCACCTGGAAGGCGAAGGTGCCGCCCGGCGCGAGGGCGTCCACCCAGACCGGGAACCGGTCGAGGTGACCGGGCACCCACTGGAAGGTCGCGTTGCCGGCGATCAGGTCGTACGGCTCCGAAGGCACCCAGGTGCGGAGGTCGGCGGTGGCGAAGTCGATGCGGCCGCCGCCCGGGGTGGGCCCCTCGTGGTCGACGTGCGCCTTGTCGAGCATCTCGGGCGAGTTGTCGTACCCGGTGATGTGCGCGCCGGGCCAGCGATCGGCGAGCAGCCGGGTGGCGTTGCCGGGGCCGCAGCCGAGGTCGGCGATACGGGGGCGGTCGCCGCCGGGCGGCTCGGACACGTGGGCGAGCAGGTCGACGAAGGCGCGGGCACGATGACCGGCGTGGCGCAGGTACTGCTGGGGGTCCCAGGTGGGGGTGGTGGGGGGCATGGGGCGGACTACCTCCTTGTGACTCCTGCACGCTGCCGGGCGCCGTTCGCCGTCGTCGTTCACGGCCGTCCGCCCGGTCGACACTCACTGTCGCGAGTAATTATCTCGATGTCAAGAATCTTGATCCCGATTCTCTCGATGCCAAGAGACTTCACATCGACACAACCACTACACTGATCGCCATGGAGGACGAGGTCGATCGGCTGGTCGCAGCGTGGCGCCGGGAGCGCCCCGACCTCGACGTGGAGCCGCTTGAAGTACTCAGCCGGGTGAGCAGACTGGCCCGGCATCTGGACCGTGCGCGCAGACTTGCGTTCGCCGAGCACCAGCTGGAGCCGTGGGAGTTCGACGTACTGACGGCGCTGCGGCGCGCGGGTACGCCGTATCAGCTCTCCCCGGGCCAGCTCCTCACTCAGACGCTCGTGACCTCGGGCACGATGACGAACCGCATCGACCGCCTGGCGAAGAAGGGCCTGGTCGAGCGGCTGCCCGACCCCAGCGACCGCCGGGGCGTGCTCGTCCGGCTGACGGACGAGGGCCGGGACCGGGCGGACCAGGCGCTCGCCGGACTCCTCGACCAGGAACGAGCGATCCTGGCCGAGCTGTCACGGGCCCAGCGAGGTGAACTGGCTGGCCTGCTACGCCAGTTGACCGCCCCGTTCGACAACATCCCCGGCTAGGTCGACGGGCCCGACGCCGGCGCGGCGGGCGAGCGCGACGGCGGCGAGGGTGCTGTGGACGCCCAGCTTCCCCAGGACGTTCTGCATATGGGTGCGGACGGTGTGGGGCGACAGGAACAGGCGCTCGGCGACGGCCTTGCGCCCCAGGCCCGCCACCATGCACCGGAGCACTTCCCGCTCACGCGGCGTGAGGGACTCGACGAGACGCTCACTCTCCGTGCGGTGCTTGCGGGCGGCGGTCAGTTCGCGCAGCACGCCGGTGAGGAGCGCGGGCGGCAGATGCGTCTCGTCGCGCAGCACTCCGCGGATGACGGTGAGCAGCCGCGAGAGCGAGCAGTCCTTGGCGACCCATCCGGAGGCTCCCGCCTGGAGGGCGAGCGCGGCCCGGCGCGGGTCGTCCTTCTCGGCGAGTACGACGGTCCGCACGGTCGGCTGTCCCGACCGCACCCCGGCGACGAGCGATATGCCGTCGACGAGGCCGTCCTCGCCGCCGTCCTGTACGGGCACCGGACCGGAGACCGCTGCGACGGGCCCCCGCCCGGGGCCGGCCCCGGGGGCGACACCTGTCGCGCCGGAGTTGTGGCCGGGACGCATGGCAGGCGGCTGACCATGCCCGCCCAGATCGGCGTCGACGAGCAGCACGTCGAACTTCCGCCCCTCCGCCGCCGCGCGATCCAGACAGCGCAGCGCGGCGGGGCCGCTGCCGGCCGCGGACACGTCGACGTCGGGCTCGGCGGCGAGGGCCGCGGCGAGCGACTCGGCGAAGATACGGTGGTCGTCGACGACCAGGACTCGGATGCGAACCACTGAAACCCCCACTGGTCGGGGGACGACCGGCGCGGGTACGGCGCCCGGAAGGTTCCCCGGTTTACACCTGGGACGGGGCGCCGCAGCCACACGGCCGCCGCCGTGCTGAACCGCTACCCCCACTCCGAGCGTCGTACCCGACTTGTCTCGCCCCCTGATCAGCACCGGCCCCCACCGGTGCTGTTCATCAGAGTAGGGCCGGGAGGCAGGAGCGGAAGGTAATTTGCAGAACTGGTTGGCCAACGCGTTTATGGTGTGCCGCATGTTTCGAATCGAGGCAGAAGTCGACAAAGAACGGGCCCAATTGCTGCGTTCCCGGCTGCGGGCCACCAACACGGCGGCCTCACCGGTGCTGCGCGAGCTGCGGGGCACCCCTGCGGAACGGGAGACGCCTCTGCACGTCTGGGCCCTCGACGAGACGGGCGCCCTCACGGGCGGCATCGTCGGCCACACCTGGGCGACCTGGCTCCACGTCACGTACCTGTGGGTCGACGAACGCGCCCGCGGGGCCGGCCTGGGCTCCCGACTCCTGTCGGAGGCGGAACGCACGGCCCACGACGAACGGGGCTGCCGGGCGGCCCGCCTGGAGACCTGGGACTTCCAGGCCCCCGACTTCTACAAGAAGCACGGCTACGAGGTGGTGTGCGTGATCCCGGACTATCCACCGGGGGTCACGGAGTACACGTTGACTAAGGGGTTGGGGTGAGGGGGCTTCGCCCTTCGCGCTCCTCATAGGCTGACTTCATGGGACTCTTCGACAAGCTGACCGGAACCAGGCAACCAGACGACCGTGTTGCGCCTTGCTCCCCCGAGGAAGTCCGTGCGGCCTTGCTCGGTCTCAACCGTTCCGACGTTCCCTACGTCATCCGCGACGGCTCCGCGGACGAAGCCGACCTGGTGGCCGAGTGGCGGATGGAAGAGCCTGCCTGGCAGACGTTGTTCATCGAAGCCCAGCTGACTCGGGCGCTCAGAATCCGGATGCGCCTGAATGCGGACGACCACGAGGTGCGTGCCGTCGAAGAGCAGTGGGAGGTGACCCGCGTCGGTGATCCCCCCAGGCTCGCCATCTCGTCGGAGTACTCGCGCGGGCAGGATCGAACCGTCTCCCGCCACTGGACGATCGAGCGGGGAGAAAGCGGCCGCCTTGAAGCGACGGAGACCTTCCGCTTCGACGGGGCAGAACTGCGGAACCCTCTACGCAGCGCGGTCCTTGAGTCGGGCTGGACGTGGCGCGGAGTGCTCTTCAGTAAATTGTGAGTCAGCCGCCGACGCCACGCCTCGGCGAACTCCGGCACGAGGCCGCGCTCTCGTACATCTCACAGGGCATGGAGCCAACTGTAGTGGTCAGGCCGAAGGACACCGCATTTGCGGCGATCTCCGGCGAGCATTACTTCAACAAGAGCTTCTCATCCACGGCGTCTCGCGAAGTCACGTCAGGTTTTGGCGTACGACCCGGGGACGCGACTGCACCCACCAGCCCGCCTTGATCGGATCCCTTCCACTCACGGTCGCCAGGGCCACCGACTGCAAGCCTGCCCGGGCTGACGATGCGACGGGTAGCGTGATCAAAGGACCCACCTGGGGAGTGACCCGCGAAGAAATTTCACACAAGAGGCTCCCCAGCAGGGCAAGACTGACTGAAAAGCCGATCGCACGTACTACAAATACACGCCACCCTCCCTCTTCGCACTCATCCAGCCTCTGCAGGCTGATTATCTCCGTCGACCTCTCACTACCTGAGCTGACATTTCACGTCCCAGTCGAGGAGGGAGAAGGAATGGAATCGCCGGACGACCAGAAGTCCGAACGGACATTTGGAGGTGGCAGCTCCTGTTGTGAGTAATCCGGTCCGTTTGGCTTGCTGGTCGGCGCGGCAACCTCGGATTTCTCCACGCACGGAGTAGTGACGCTGAGATGAGCCTGACCATTGATTCCGATCAGGACTTGAATCTGAAAGTCATCCTGAGTTTCAAAATGGGCCGACAACCCATTCTCGCTGGCCGTGATGAACTTGTATCCCTTGCTCTTCCAGTAGCGTTCCAGCACTCCCAAGAAGCTGCCGCGCCGTTTGGTAGAAATGATCGTCATGACGGCACGGTCACGGTCCACATAGCAGTCGCCCGGCATCGAGTAGGTGTGCGTCCACTGAACGGGAGGCTTTATGGCGGCGAACGTCTCGTCAAGAATGACGTCCGCTCGATCGGCGGCCTCTTGCATGTTCATCTTTGCTTTACTTCCTGTGCTCGACGGCGTAGTACCAGTCAGGCCACACCCGGTAAGAAGCACCAGGGCCACAATTACGGCCACCCTCTTCATCATCGCGGCGCTTCCCTCGTTACGTATCCCGGCTGACCTGCGACAATGGCAGCAATGTTCCCTGCGGAAATCCGATCCTTCCCTTCCTCAGGCGTGAAGTAGTTACTGTGGGCCTCTAGGGTGATCTCCGAGTTCAGCACGTCGGGGACTGCAGGCTGCGCCAATTCAGGGCCGGGCAGGGTCTGGAATCTATTGGCGCCGAACGCTTCGCTTGCCGGATCCTTTCCAAACCAGATGTCGTCACCGCCCCGATCAACAACTCCGCCCAACAGATACCCGCCTAGCAGCCCGCCTCCCCGGAACGCTGCAACTTCCTCCCAAGAAGGGAGCTTAGTGACGATGTCGTTCTCAGCGGCTCCCACCCAGACATGCTCCTTGCCCACACCTAGATCTTCTGCCTTGTCGACGCCGACGCCAGGGCTGCCAACGAGAATGATGTCATCTGCCCCTGGAATACCGCCCGGTTCCTGCGTGGCAGCCCCCACGAGTCGGGAGCCATAGGAATGTCCAATCGCCGTGACGTGGGGGTCTGCGTGGTCATTGGTGGCCGAAATTCCACCCAGGAAACTGTTGTATGCAGGGGCGCCCCACTCGGCATCGCCCGCAGTCGCCACATCTAGCGCTTGCGGGGCATCGTACCCAAGCGATACGATCGCAGACGAGGAAGGGTCAATTTGTTGAGCACCCTTGGCAGTGTCGAATGGCTGACTTCCCGAGTTGAGCTTGCTCTGAATACCTTTCAATCCGTCGAGCTTTTCCTTGGACGCTTCATCGGACCGTCCTTCCAATTGCGCGATGAGAAGACGGATGTTCTCCCGGTTGGCATCGTCACGTACTACAGATGGAACACCATCCAGGTTTCCGATGATTTCCGGAAAGGCGATTCTGCGGGACGCGGATCGTGGGCCAACTTGTCGATGATGTCGAGGACCAGAGCGAGGCCGTGGGGGTCGTCCTCAAGGAATCGAGCCGCCGCGTTGAGGGCGTGCGGCTCGAAGGTGATCTCATAGGTCACTTCTGTTCAAGCCCCAGCCGCGCACGCACCTCTGCCATGGGAATGCCGGGTTCGAGCGTCCCCTCGGCCTTACGTCGCTGATAGTCGGCGACGGCCAGCGCGTCTTCAAGATCCTCTATCACCTGCGGCGAGACGAGCAGCGCCGCCACGTGGCCGTGGTCGGTGAGCGCGATGGTCTCCCGCCCGTGGGCGGCCCGGCGGACGAGGTCGCCGAGTTGTGAGCGGGCTGCGCTGATCGTGATCTCAGCCATATAGCCATTGATGCCACAAGATTAACCTTGTGGCATCAATCGGACCTTGAGGTACCGCCTGCACCTCCCCCAACCGAAGCCCTTGACCTATTGGTCCCATCACCGCGTCCTGGTAAGGCTGTCAGGTATTTTCGGGTGATTGACGCACCCCAACTCGTCTCGCATCGACTTGGCCAGGGAAATCGCCAAGTTCTCGTGGAAGTCGTCTGAGAATTCCGGCGCCTCTACCTGCCCGACCCGGATCTGCAGCGGGATATGCTCCTGCTGCCCGGCCGCCGTACCCTGGATCCGGCATGGGAAAATCAAACCGATATCACCAGCCATGAGGCTTTTCTCCGCCAAGAAGACATCGCCCGCGCCCGCGTACCAGCGACTGGCAGCAGACTGAACCTCCTTGATGCTGGATGTCGACCACTCCACGGACGAGGAAAAATTTACAGCCCCCTCGTTGAAGCTGCAGACATTATATTCCGTCATCCGATAGCGGGCCTGCGAGGGATCCCAGCGTTGAACCTCCTCCACCATGTCACTCTTGACCTGACTCAACTTCCGCGGAGCGTTCGTGAAACGGATGTCCGTCTCACCCATCATTTTCCGAACAGAAGACATGTTCTTAGCCCCGAAGAGTTCTTCGCACACCCCTCGCTGAACTATAAAACTGTCACGTTCGGGTTCTTCGCCGGAGCAGCCAGCAGTGAAGACAAGGGCCACGATGGAGCAGCACCTCCCAAGCCAAGCAAACCTTCCTTTCCGCACTTAGCTCACCTTCTCAAGGTCTCCAACCAAAGCTCGGCCATTTCCATAGGAATCCGAAATATCGAATCCGAAGTCTCGCATCTCGGCTTGCGACATGCCCACCGTGCCCCCATAGCTCTGAGCAGGCATCCATGCTCTGCGCTCACCAAACTCTCGAACACCCTGAGTGGACATCAAAGCATCGACGTCATTGTCCCACTCGTTGTCCTTCAAATACTCCAAGGTGTGATTTCCGTACGATGTGCTCACCGCCCCTCCAGCGGTCTCCATGACCAAAGGAACTGCGATGGAAGCGGCCACACCAGCCGCCGGACCGAGGAGGAGGGCCGAGCCCACTCCGACCACAGCACCGATCGAACCACCGACGGCGAACTTACGCCACTCCGCCTCTTTCTCCTTCTTCAAATTTTCATCGTCTTCGATATCTTGAAAGCCGGAACGGATCTCGAACTCGCGTGAAGCGTCAATAATTCCGCGCACTTCCGCAGCATTCCTTGCGAATGTGGCACCGGAATCCTTGTCTCCCTCGTGAACAGAAAGCCCGCTTGCTGTATACGCATCCTGTGCGGCGGACAAAGTGTTGTATCCCTCTTCGTCGCGCGCCACAAGCATCAGGAAATTCGCGCTGTTGGTCCGTTCAAAATCAGTGCGCGTGCTTCCGTCGCTGCTGTGGGCAAAGATCTCACCCCGGCCCAAGGCATCGCCAGACCCGCCGAAGTTGCAGGTGGAGTAGTTAAGGTCGTCGATGTACGCAGCCCCCATACGGGCCAGGCTGTCCTTCATGACATCCGGGGGCGCATCCTCGTTAGCCACGTTGTAGCGATTGATAACCTTCCTCATAACGTCGGCGGTCTGTTCATCTCGGTGAAGTTCCGTGGGCTCCGCACCGTATGGATGCCCCGTGGTAGCTGCCTCTAGAGCATGCCCAAGGGCGTCCGGGCCGAAGCCGCGGGCCTTCGCTGCATCGTCGCTACCCGGGTGGGAGAGGGTGTCCGCAGGCCACTCGAATTCCTTCTTTGTCAGTTCCTTGAAGTAGGTGTAGTCGAGTTTTTCCTTCCTGTTCACAGTCCCGTCTTCGTTGTAGACCGTGGGATTCTGGTCGTTGAAGAACTTGGTGGCAGCTTCCGGACTGTGCGCAAGTCCCTCCAGGACGCTTGTCAGCGGATCGTACCCGGCTCCATTCTTTCCTGAAGGATTGAAGCCCAGGTCCAGGTCATAAGAATGCGGCCTATTGGAGACAAAGCGATACGGATCCTTGTGGTGCAACTGCACCACATGCTCTGCAATGGGATTGATAAATCTGGCGTCATAGTTGCCGTGCCGAAGCAGACCCCCCAGAATCTGATACCCGTAGGGTGGCTGAGGCGCCCCTGGCTGGATTTCGATCGGCTGGGTGCCCAGACGGCGGAATTCATTTGCCCAGCTGGACGGCAGATGCGACTTGTTGTCGGGATCGGTGGCCGATGCCAGGGCCAAACCCATGTTGTGCTGGAACTGCTTCGTCAGGGTGAGCCTGGTCTCGTCCTTTCCAGCTGTACCGTCCAGCGCCATACGACCGTAGAACTCCAGGGCGTCCTTGGGGCCACCAAGGGACTTGTAGAAGGAAGTCGAGAAGTCGGCGTCCTTGGCGTTGTACTTCATGATGAAGTTCAGTTCGGTGAACTGCTTGTCCGTCATCTCCGGACCGTGCTTAGCGAGTTCTGCGGCACGCTCGGCCTGCGCTTCGTCGAGAGAGCCGTACGAACTGTGCCCGGCGTTGTGCGGGTCGTTGCCGTGGCTCTTGCGCAGGGCGCGTGCCACCGAGGAGTCGATCTCCGATGCGTGTCGGAGCAGCCGGTTGATTCGGTCCTCCAGCTCCTGCTTGGCGTCGAGCTGCTCTTGAGTCCGCTCGTCGGTGTCGCCCCGGATATGGGCGAAGTAGCAGCGGGCCTCTCCGCCACCGATGTCCTCGACGCGGATCCCGAGATTCTTGGCATCCACCTGAACGGCGGTTTTGATCTGCTTCTGGAGCGATGTCAATTCGATGTGCGCGTCGTCGAGAACCTGGTAGATGCTGTCCGCCTCGGAGTGGAGGTCGTCGATCTCCTTCGCCGTCTTCGTGACGAACTGGCGCGTCACCGAGGCGTTCACCCCGGCCCACCGTGCGGCGTCAGACTTGGCCTTCATGCCCTTGCGGGCGTTCTCCGCCGCCGTCTTGAGTTTGTCGACCGTGTGCTTCCAGTCGGAGACCGCTGTGCCCAGCTTGCCGAGGTCAACCTCGATCAGGTCCGTGTACGCGAATACCACCGGGCCACTCCTACTTGAAGTACTTGTCGAGTTCCGATACGGAAACGGCCGAACCGTCACGGCCACTGAGCGCTGCAGCGATCTTCGCATCGTCCTGGGCGTGCAGCTTCTTGCTGTAGTCCAGGTGGTTGGAGATGTGCGCACACGCTTGAAGGACGGATTTGACCTGGGAGGTCCACACCTCGACCGTTGTCTCCAGGGCACCGCCCGTGACGAATCCATGGGATTTCAGATCGGCGGCGGCCCGCATCGTGGAACCGACACCATCCTTGTTCGCGCCGGCGCCGGCGATGTCCGCGGCCTTCTGCAGGTCGCCGTGCAGAACGAACGCCTCGTGGCCCACGGCGCCGAGGTCGTCCTGGCTCACCACGAGGTCCCCGTCGGTGCCTGAGCCGCCACCGCTCGCAGCGCTCTGGTTAAGCTGCATGTGCGTCGAGTTTCTCTGGGCGGCGTCCCTCTTCAGCCGCTCCCATTCGTCCCAGGCCACGCGCTCCTGCTCCTTCTCGTCATCCCCGTCACGAGTCGCTCATGGCTGCCAACGGCTCTCTCGTCAGCGGCTATTCACGCTATCAACGAGCCTCCGGGTCTTGTCCTGCATTCGGTTTTGGTGCCACCGGGTTCGGCGCTGCGGTGGTCTCTGCTCGGTGTCTGCGGGTGACGACGAGCGCGGCGATCGCTCGACCCGAGCACCGCGGCTCCGATGCCGCCGAGCACGATCCGCATGAGGTTGCCGTCGTCAAGCGACCCTTCCGGGAGCACCGGTTGAGGAATGGATTACAGCACGCTCTTCGCAACACCGATGCCCACAATGCCAGGCAGACAGGAGACCGGGAGGGCTGAGCCGTGCCGAGCACCGACGGAATTTCAACAGGAGCCTCCCATAATCGTCCATCATCCCGGTACCGGCCATGCCTTCCGGTATTTGGCCGTCAGGCCGGGCCAGGACCACGATCGGATGGCGGGTTGCCGCTTGGCTGATTGGGAGTCGCGTATGGGTGGGGCGGAAGACCGCCCTGCGCATTCGAGATGTGATGCGGTGAGGGAGTCCCCACTTGTAGACGCCTCGCTGCAGCTTTACGGCTCCGAATCACCAAGAACGCTGCGACCGCCGCTGCGGCGAAAACTGCCGCAACGAAGGCCAGGACTGCCCAAAGCGTGGTGCTTCCGCCCTCGGACTCTGTAGTCGCTTCCGATGACTTTTCTGCCGCTGAAGTTTCCTGCTCGCTGGTCGGCGCCGACGCGGCAGGGGACGACGCGGAGTCTGAGGCCGCGAGGTCCGGGAGGGGGTACTCATCGGCGGGGCCCGGGTCACCGGGGTTCTGCAGGGCGATGCGAGGGCGGACGATGCCGTAGCCGATGGAGTCGTTGCGCTTGGCCCCGTCGGTGGGGGCACCGATGGTGTTGAGCATGACCCGGAGGACTTGGTTGTTGGTCCAGGTGGGGTGCTTGGACCAGATGAGGGCGGCGCTGGCGGAGGCGATGGCTGTGGCGTCGCTGGTGCCGCTGGTTTTACAGAGGCCTGTTTTGCCGCCGCAGGCGTGCACCATGTCTACGCCTGGGGCGGAGACATCCACCTCAGGGCCGTATTGGGAGAAGGGCGCCCGGCGGAGGTCCTTACCGACGGCTGCCACACCGACGACACCAGGCGTGGCAGCCAGAGGATCCACTCCCCGCCTCTTGTCAGCGTCGTTGCCCACTGCAGCAAAGATCAGTGAGCCTTTACCGAGAGCGTACTTGACCGCCTCAGTCAACTCAGAGCTCTTCGCGCCCCCACCCATGGAGACGTTGATGACTTGTGCTCTGGAGTCAGCGGCGTAGCGGATGGCCTTGCTGAAATACGCGGACACTTCGAATGGACTGACGTCATCGGCATCAGGCATCCGGACCGGGAGGATATCGGCCTCAGGAGCGAGCCCAAATGCGCCGTTCCCTCCCCCGTAGGCACCCGTTCCCGCGATGAGCCCTGCCATGCCCGTTCCGTGGCCGTCGTGGTCCGTGTGTTCATCGCCTACGCGGCTCGAGGGGGCGAAGTCTTTGCCCTCGAGCACCCGCCCCACCAGGTCCGGATTATTTGGCTCGACCCCCGTGTCGAGGACGGCGACCTTGATTCCGTCTCCCATGCTGCTCTGCCACATCTGCTCTGCCTTCATGGCATCCAGAAACCACTGTTGATCGCGAGTCGATGCAGCGTGCGCCGGTACCCCCGCAGCGCACACCAGCAACAGGCCGAGGATGGCCGATGCCGCGCCACGGTGGCGCCCGTGTCGGGTGCTGGTGGTGCACATGAGGTTCCCTGTCTCCATTCGTGCATACGTCTCAGTCAATGACTGGGGGCACCGTACGACCGCTGTCTTGGCGCCTGGTCTCCTGGTCTCTCCCCGAGCGGGCTCGTGCCCTTGTGCTGTCTGTCCTCGCGGCGGAGGCTGGCCGCGCTGCGCGTGGGGCACCCGTTCCAGTGCTCTCAGAGCGCGCTGGGCTGGCGGCACCGCCTATCGCCGCAGCTCGCGCCGTACCACCGCCAACGGCTCCGGAACCAGCAGTACCGCCCGTACTAGGGACGGCGCGGCCCGTCCGCTGCGTCGTTCCCCCGACGACACCCCCGCTGGGTGCAGGGATACGACCGCCAGGTGCGTGCCGCTGTTGCCCCTCCCTTCGCCCTGCCGGGGTCGTCACACCAGGGATGGGGCCCGCTGGCACGCGACCGGCGGCGCTCGGTCCTCCGACCACGGTTCCCCGATGGACCGCTCCCGTGGGACCACCCAAGGGCGGAGTAATCGGTCGGCCGCCGATGATGCCGGAGCTGCTTGGCACCCTCGCTGAGCCCGAAGGCGGCACCATCGGGCCCGACGACTGGGGCATACGCCCCGTTGCGATCGACCGCCCCTGCGGCCGCAGGCCACCGGTGGGATTGCCACGGCCGCCACCGGGCGTTGAGGGAATCAGCCCTGCCTGAGGGACTGTTGTCGACCCATCCGGCCTTCCTGCGGAGGGACCGCTCGCTGGAGGCGACGTCGTCTGCTTGTCCGGCAGCAGGGTTTCAACCGAGTCGATACCCATACGGGTCGGGGGTGTTTCCTTCGTCGACCCGGCGCGTTCAGACGACTTGTCCAGCGACTGCCCCACATCAGATCGCTCCACACCCACTTCCCGCTGGGGGGCCGAATCCAGGGGAACAGGGCCCGCATGCGGGAGGCTCCGCGCGGAGGCATCTGGACGGGCAAGATCGGAGCTTTCACCCTTGTCGCGAGGCACGAACGCCTCAGGCGGCGGCGGGAACTTGGGCCTCTCCAGCGCGTTCAGCTGTACCGCTGAGAACTCGTACGCCTGGCCGAGTTTGATCATCTCGGCGGCGGCCTCCTGGCGGACCTTCTCCTTGTTGGC
>NZ_JBWKAJ010000023.1:0-120864 GCF_056437585.1 Streptomyces sp. NPDC042364
GCCGCCCGCTTGGGGCCGGGGGCCCCCGTGGGCGCCGCGCCCCGCCCCCCCCCCCCCGGGGGGGGGGGGGGCGGGGGCGGCCGGCCCCGCGGGGGGGGGGGGGGGGGGGGCCCCCCCCCCCCCCCCCCCCCCACCCCGGTCAGCCCAAGCGCCCCGGTGCCGCTCCGCCGGATGCTTCAAGTGCCGTGACCTTGGAGGAGATCCGCGATGACGAACGACGTGTCCGAGCGACCCCCGGTCCACGCCCTGCTCGCGGACGGCACCACCGTGTGCATCCGCCCCGTGGTGCGCGGCGACCGCGAACAGCTGCAGGGGCTCTACGAGGAGATGTCCCCCGAGAACCTGCGGCTGAGGTTCTTCGCGGCGAGCCGTCGCTCGGCGGCCCAGGCCGCAGACCGCGCCTGCGCCCCGCCCCACCCCGGCTACCGGGCACTGCTGGCAGAGGTGGACGGCCGGGTGATCGGCCTCGCCGAGTACGACGCCGGAGGGAAGGAGGAGGGGGCGGAGATCTCCATCGCCGTCGCCGACGGCCTCCATCACCGGGGTGTGGGCACCCTGCTCGTCGAACACCTGGTCTCGGCGGCCCGCGCGGAGGGCATCACCACCTTCACCGCGGACACGCTCAGCGAGAACCACGAGGTGCTGCGGCTCTTCGCCGACCTCGGACTGCGCACCTCCCGCCGCTTCGACGGCACTGAGGTGCGCCACACCTTCCACCTCGACATCGACGACGACTATCTGACCGCCGTCGAGGCCCGCGGCCGGTCCGCGGACGTGGCCAGTCTGCGGCCCCTGCTGAGGCCGGACACCGTGGCGGTCGTCGGCGCCGGGCGCCGTCCCGGATCGGTGGGGCGGGCCATCCTCCACCATCTGCACACCGGAGGCTTCACCCGCCGCCTCCTCGCCGTGAACCCCCGGGTGACATCGGTGCTCGGAGTGCCGTCCTACGCCTCCGTCTCCGCCCTTCCCCGGACACCCGACCTCGTCGTCGTGGCCGTGCCGGCCGCTGCGGTGCCCTCCGTGGCCGAGGAGTGCGGAAGGGCCGGCGTACGCGCGCTCGTCGTCGTCACGGCGGGGCTCGACCGCGACCAGGCCAGGGCACTGCTGGGTGCCTGCCGCACCTACGGCATGCGCCTCGTGGGCCCCAACTGCCTCGGTATCTCCAACACCGAGCCGGAACTGCGCCTCGACGCCACCTTCGCCGCCGATCATCCCCGCCCCGGGACGGCGGGCGTCGCCGTGCAGTCCGGAGGCGTCGGCATCGCGCTGCTCGACGGGCTGTCCCGGCTGGGCATCGGGGTCTCGTCCTTCGTGTCGCTCGGCGACAAGTACGACGTCAGCGGCAACGACATGCTCCAGTGGTGGGAGAGCGACGGCCGCACCGAACTGGCCCTGCTGCACCTGGAGTCGTTCGGCAACCCCCGCGCCTTCTCCCGTACCGCCAGGCGCGTGACACGCCGCATCCCCGTGCTGACCGTTGACGCCGGCCGGACCGACGCGGGCCGCAAGGCCGCGGCCTCGCACACCGCTGCCGCCGCCACCCGCACGATGACCCGGCAGGCCCTGTTCACCCAGGCGGGCGTCACCGCGACCCGCTCCGTCGGCGAACTGATGGAGACCGCCGCCCTGCTGCACTCCCAGCCGCTGCCGGAAGGCGCTCGCGTCGCGATCGTCACCAACGCGGGCGGCGCGGGGGTGCTCGCCGCCGACGCCTGCGCCGAGGCGGGCCTCGCGCTGCCCCCGTTCACCCCGGCGACGGTCGACGAACTGCTCGGCCTGCTCCCCGACGGCGCCGGCGTCGGCAACCCGGTCGACGCGACCGCCGCGGTCTCCGAGGAGCAGCTCACCGAGTGCGTGGACCGACTCCTGCGATGCCCCGCGATCGACGCCGTGATGGTCGCGCTCGTGCCGACCGCCGTCGCGGCGGCCACCGGAGACGACCTCGTACGGGCCCTCACCACGGCCCCCGGACGACGGTCGAAACCCGTGCTCGCGGTACGTCTGGAACAGCAGACGGCGGTACGGCTGCTGCCCGCCGACGGCGGCGGCACCATCCCCTCCTATGCCGAACCCCAGGCGGCGGCCCGCGCCCTGGCCCACGCCGCCGAGCGCGCGGCGTGGCTGTCCCGGCCCGCGGGCACCGTCCCCGACCTGGACGACGTCGACACCGAGCGGGCCCGCAAGGTCGTCGAGGGATATCTCGCCGCGCAGCCCGACGGTGGCTGGCTCGACCCGCGCACCGCCGCCGACCTGCTCTCCTGCTACGGCATCCCGCAGATTCCGTGGGCCTGGGCCGAGACCGCCGACGACGCCGTGGCCGCCGCCGACCGGCTGCGCGGCTTCGACGGCCGGGTGGTCATGAAGGCCCACTGGCCGGGGCTCCTGCACAAGACCCAGCACAAGGCGGTCCACCTCGACCTCCGCGGCGACTCCCAGGTGCGGGCCGCGTTCCACGACCTGGAGACCCGATTCTCGGGACTCATGACGGGCGTGGTCCTCCAGCCGCTCGCCGACCGGGGCACCGAACTGTTCGCGGGCGTCGTCCAGGACGAGGTCTTCGGGCCGCTCGTCCTGTTCGGACTCGGCGGGACGGCGACCGAGGTACTGGCCGACCACGCGGCCCGCCTCGCCCCGCTCACCGACCGCGACGTCCACGAACTCATCACGTCGCCGCGGTGCGCGCCCCTGCTGTTCGGCGCGAACGGAAGCAGCCCCGTCGACCTCGGACAGCTGGAACAACTCCTGCTGAGGCTCTCGCGGATGGCCGCCGACCTGCCGCAGCTCGCCGAGGCCGACTTCAACCCCGTCCTCGCGGCACCGGCCGGGGTCACCGTGCTCGACGCCCGCATACGCCTGCTGCCGCGCCGTCCGCACGACCCCTACCTGCGCCGACTGCGATGAGGACCCGAACGGCGCGCCCCCATGCCCTCCCCGGTCGCGCCGCATCGCAGGGCGACGCCGCGGTGCGACCGCCGGGCAGGGGGTAGGGGCGGCTGACGCCGGTACCCGGCCGGCCGGACCCGTGACGCGTACTCCGCGCGGGACGCGCGCTGCCCGGCCCCGGCCGGGTGATGGACCAGGCCTGGACCGGGGACACCAGGACCACCTCCTGGAGCACCGGAACAACATCCGGATGGCTTTCCCGCCACGGACGAGCGCGCCGGCAGGAACTGCTCCTCGTGGTCCCCCCACGTCGCGCGTTCCCGCTCCGGTACGGCGAGCGGCCGCTCGGCGGCGCTCGCGTGCAGTGCCCAGGCGTGGACGACACGCGGACGTACCCCTCGCGCCCGGGCACCGGCGAGAGCGAGGCCGACCGCACCGCCGACAGGGTCCCCGTCCATGCCGAGGGCGACCTCTGCGCAGCGGCGTTCGCCGGGCCGGACAGAGGCCGAACGGCCCGGCCGGCGCCGACGAGATCGTGCCCACGGGGGCCGAACGGACCGGCACCCGGGACTCGAGGTCCCTCGTGCCACGTGGTCGGGGGACAGCAGAGTGGAGTCACACCCCTCAAGGAGGTCCTCGATGTCCCCTACAGTCACCGTCGGTCTGGACGGCTCGGACGAGAGCCTGGCCGCGGCCGACTGGGCCGCTCGCGAGGCAGGCCTGTACGGTCTCCCGCTCCGCGTCGTACACGCCGGGAGGCAGGAGACGCACGCCTACGTCCCGTTCGCCGGCGAGCCGGTGCCGCCACCCGGAGCCGACCGGTCCGTCAGCCTGATGTCCGAGGCGCGGGGCCGGCTGGCTCACCGCCACCCCGGTGTGCGGGTGACCGTCGAGCGAATCCCCGGCCGGACGGTGCCCGCACTGGTCGCCGCCGCGGGCGAGTCGGAACTGCTCGTGCTCGGGTCGCGGGGCCTGGGCCGCGCGGACGGAGTCCTGCTCGGTTCCGTGGCCCTCGCCGTGGCGGCCAGGGCAGGTCGCCCGGTGGTCCTGGTCCGTTCCGGCGTGACGCGCGGGGCCGTGGGGGCCGCCGACGGGTCCGACGGGGTCGATGGGGCCGATGACTCCGTCGAGGGCGGGTCGGACCGGGACGTGGTGGTCGGACTGGACCTCAGCGCACCCGACGACCTCGTCCTCGGCTTCGCCTTCGACGCCGCTTCCCGGCGCGGCGCTGCGCTGCGCGTGGTCCACGGCTGGAGCGGCGAGCGGGTCACCCGTGCGGCGGAGGCCGCCCCCGCGGCGGAGCCCGGCCGGAACCGGCGGGAGGCCGGCACCCCGCCGCTGCCGGCCGACGTGCTGCGTCCGTGGCAGGAGAAGTACCCCGGCGTCCGCGTCATACAGGAAGCGGTGATCGGCAATCCGGGGGCGCACCTGGTGGACGCCTCGTCCGACGCCGCCCTGGTCGTCGTGGGTCGGCGCGGACGCGCGGGGAACGTCGGCCCTCGCGTGGGGCCGGTGACCCACCACGTCATCCAGCACGCCGTCGCACCGGTCGCGGTGGTACCGCACGACTGACGGCGTCCGGAGGGCCGAGGGGAGCGGGACCGGGAACACCGGTCCCGCTCGCACGGCTTCCCGCGGCCCCCCGGCACGGTCCGTCCGGGGGCCTTGCGGCCGGCCTCCGGGGCCCTGGGCGGGCCCGTTCAGGTGGTACGGGCGACGAGGAAGTCCGCCGTCCCCGCCAACGTGGTGAGCCGGGGCGCGTCCTCGTCCTCGATGCGGACGCCCGACCGCTCGCCGAGGATCTCGACGAAACTCAGGAAGTCCAGCGAGTCCATCTCCAGGGCGTCCCGGAACGCGTCGTCCGGCTCCAGGGAGGCGACGTCCGCGCCGGGCACGGCAGCGGAGATCGCGTCCCGGACCAGGTCCAGTGCGTCGGCTCGGTTGATGTTCACAGCTGCTCCGGATTCTGCAGAAGACGGGCGACCGCCGTGAGGTAGCGGGCACCCACGGCACCGTCGGTCGCCCGGTGGTCGGCGGACAGGGTCGCCGTCACCATGGGCCGCACCCCCAGCATGCCGTCGACGGCGCACGGCCGTTCGGCCACCCGCCCGAAGCCGACCAGGGCCACCTGCGGCGGATGGATCACGCCGAAGACGGTCTCCACACCCTGGTCGCCGAGGTTGGTGACCGTGAGCGTGGCGTCGGAGACCTCCGACCCCCGGAGCCGCCCGGTGCGGGCCCGGGTGACCAGATCCTTGAGGTCGGCCATCAGCCGTGGGAGCGCCAAGGTGTCGGCGTGGTGCAGCACGGGGGCGACGAGCCCCCCGCCGCGCAGGGACACGGCCACGCCGAGGTGGACGCCTTCGCCCGCCGTGAAGCGGTCGTCGGTCCAGAAGCCGTTCAGCTCGGGAACCTCCAGGGCCGCCAGGGCCGCCGCCTTGAGCAGCAGCGCCGCGGGCAGCAGCCGCTCACCGACGGGATGGCGTCGGTTGTGTTCGTGCAGCCAGCCCATGGCGGCGGCGAGATCGATGGTGCTGGACAGGTAGTAGTGGGGGATCTCCCGGTTGGCCCGGGTCATCAGCCCCGCGATCGCCCGCCGCATGGCCGCCGGCCGGTCCTCCGAGGACTGCGCCCGCGCAGACCGGCCTGCCTGCGGAGGCGTGGGCCGGCCGGCCCGCGACGCGGGGGCGTGCGCCGGGACGGGCGGACCGGCCGCCGCCGGGCCCGGCGCGGCCCGGCGCACGTCCGCGGCACGGACGGCCGAACCCCTGCCCGCGCCCGTCACCATGGCGACGTCCACCCCCAGTTCGGCGGCGAGCCGCCGCGCGAGGGGCGAGGCGCGCACACGGGGCCGCCGCGCGGCCGCCGCCTTCTCGACGTCGGCCCGGCTGACGCGGCCTCCCCTTCCGGAGCCGTGCAGCGCCTCCAGATCGACACCACTGTGCTCCGCCAGGTGCCGGACCAGGGGACCCGCCTCCACATGGCCCTCCGGCCGCCCTCCGGCCGGTGCGCTCGGCAAGGGGGCCGCCGGCTCAGGCTCGGGCCCGGAGGCCACCGTAGTCGGCTGCTCGGAGTCGGCAGCCGGCACCGTCCCGGGCTCGTCACCGGTGTCCGGCACTGCCGGAGACGGCCCGGGAACGGTGGCGGCCGCCGGGACGGGGCGCTCGGGCTCGGGCTCCCGCCGCGGTGGACGGGAGTGCCGGCGCCCGTGCGACGCCTCCGGCTTCCCCGACGGCGGCCCGATCACGGCGAGCGGGGTCCCCACCGGTACCGTCGCGCCGGGCTCGACGAGCAGCCTCGCCATGGTCCCGGACTCGAAGCACTCCACCTCGATGGTCGACTTGGCGGTCTCGACGACCGCGACCGGATCGCCCCTGCGGACGGGATCACCGGGCCGCACCAGCCATTCCAGGAGTGTGCCCTCGTCCATGTCCGCGCCGAGCGACGGCATGGTGAACTCGGCCATGTTCAGTCCACCGCCCGATGGACGGCCGCCACGATGTCGGCGCTCTGCGGCAGGGCGGCCTCCTCCAGCTGCCGCGCGTACGGCATGGGCACTTCCGCACTGCACACCCGCTCGACGGGCGCGTCCAGTTCGTAGAACGACTCCTCCGCGATCCGGGCGGACACCTCGGCGGCCAGGCTTCCCGTGCGCCATGCCTCGTCGACGACCACCGCACGATGCGTCCGGGCTACGGAGGCGGCGATGGCCGCGGCGTCCAGGGGGCGCAGGGTACGCAGATCGATCACTTCGGCGCTGATGCCCTCGGCGGCCAGCTCGTCCGCCGCCGTGAGCGCCTTGGGCAGCGAACCGCCGTAGGTGATCAGGGAGATGTCGGTGCCGGGCCTGCGGATCGCGGCGTGATCCAGGCCGACGGGGGCCGTGGAGGCGGGCAGTTCCCCCGAGACGTTGTAGAGACCGCCGTGTTCGAAGATCAGTACGGGGTCGGGGTCGGCGATCGCCGGGGCCAGCATGTGGCGGGCGTCCTCCAGGGTGGCGGGGGCCAGGACACGGATGCCGGGGATGTGCGCGTACCAGCCCTCCAGGCTGTGCGAGTGCTGGGCGGCGAGCTGCCGTCCGGCGCCCGTGGTCATACGGATGACCAGCGGCACGGGCAACTGGCCGCCCGACATGTGCAGCAGGGTGGCGGCGTTGTTGAGGATCTGGTCGAGGGCCAGCAGGCTGAAGTTGACGGTCATGATCTCGACGATCGGGCGCAGCCCCGCCAGGGCCGCGCCGATGCCGGCGCCCACGAACGCGGACTCCGCCAACGGCGCGTCACGGACGCGTTCGGGACCGAACTCCTCCAGCAGGCCCAGGCTCACACCGAAGCACCCCCCGTACCGGCCCACGTCCTCACCCATGAGGAACACCCGCTCGTCGGCGAGCATCGCCTCCCGCAGCGCCTCGCGCATCGCCTCACGGTAGGTCGTCTTCGTCACGTGCGTACCGTTGCCGCCCACGGTCATCCCACCCTCCCCGCCGAGGAGCTGGTGACGTGGTGGAGCAGCTGTTCGACGGGTTCCTCGGGCGCCTGTTCGGCCGCCTCGACGGCCTTGTCGATCTCGTCGGCGACGCGCTGCTCGATCCCGGCCAGTGCCTCGTCGTCCAGCTCGTCCGTCTCGCGCATGCGGCCGGTCAGCACGTCGATCGGGTCCCGCTCCTTCCACCGCTCGACCTCCGTCTTCTCGCGGTAGCGGTCCGGGTCGTACATGGAGTGGGCGCGGAAACGGTAGGTGCGCAGTTCCAGGAAGTGCGGTCCGGTGCCGGTGCGGATGCCCTCGACGGCCCGGCGGGCGGCCAGTTCGACCGCCTCGACGTCCATGCCGTCCACCGCCCGGGCGACCATGCCGTACGACGCGGCGCGCATCGCGAGGTCGGTCTGCGCCTCGTGCCGCTCCAGGGCCGTGCCCATGGCGTAGAGGTTGTTCTCACAGACGAGCAGCAGCGGCAGGTTCCACAGCGCCGCCAGATTCGCGGTCTCGTGGAACTCACCCTCGGCGAAGGCGCCGTCGCCGAAGAAGCAGCAGGTGACGCGATCCTGTCCGCGCATACGGTCGGCGAGGGCGAGACCGGCGGCCAGGGGCAGACCGCCCGCGACGATGGCGTTGCCGCCGTAGAAGCGGCGTTCGGCGTCGAAGAGGTGCATGGAGCCGCCCCGGCCGCCGCTGCACCCGGTGGTCCTGCCGTACATCTCGGCCATGACCGCCTCGGCCGTGATCCCGCGGGCGAGGGCGTGGCCGTGCTCGCGGTAGGTGGCGACGACCGCGTCCTCGGGCGTCAGCGCCTCGTTGACGCCGACGGCGACGGCCTCCTCACCGATGTACAGGTGGACGAAGCCGCGGATCTTCGTGGCGCTGTACAGCTCGACGCACCGTTCCTCGAAGCGCCGGATGCGCAGCATCGACTCCAGCAGGTCCGCCCGGTGCCCGGCGGCTCCCGGGCCGGACGGAGGTCCGGTGGCCGCCCCGCGTCCGGCCGCCGAGGCCCTCTTCACGGTCTTGGCCGTCTTGGCGGTCCTGGGGGCGGCCGCCGGGTTCTTCCGCGTGCGGGTGGGGCGGGCAACGCTCATGCGGATCCCTCCAGAGTCGACAAGTCGCCCGTGGGCAGACCGAGTTCACGCGCACGCAGCAGACGGCGCATCACCTTCCCGCTGCGGGTCCTGGGCAGGTCCTGGTCGAAAGCGATCTCCCGGGGGGCGACGGCGGGACCCAGCCTGCGGCGGCCGAAGGCCAGCAGTTCCCGCTCCAGAGCCGCGGTCGGCTCGGCGCCGGGGCGCAGCGACACGAACGCCTTGACGACGTTCCCCGCGACGGGGTCCGGCCGTCCGATCACTCCGGCCTCGGCCACCGACGGGTGCTCCATGAGCGCGCTCTCCACCTCGAACGGGCCGATCAGATGCCCGGCCGACTTGATGACGTCGTCGGCGCGCCCGACGAACCAGAACCAGCCGTCGGCGTCCCGCCGGACCAGATCACCGGTCAGATACCAGCCGTCCGCGAACGCGGCGCCGTAGCGCTCCTCGTCGTGCAGATAGCCGCGGAACATCGACGGCCAGCCCGGCCGCAGCGCCAACTCGCCCTCCACGTCCGGCTTCTCCACCAGGGTGACCCTGCCGTCGACCACCAGGGCGCGGCCGTCCTCGCCCTGCTCCAGGACGGCCGCCTCGACACCGGGCAGCGGCCGGCCCATGGAGCCGGGCCGGATGTCGCAGGCCGCGAAGTTGGCGATCATGATGGAACCGGTCTCCGTCTGCCACCAGTTGTCGTGGACGGGCAGGCCGAGCACATCCCGGCCCCACACCACGGCCTCCGGGTTGAGGGGTTCGCCGACGGAGGCGATGAACCGCAGCGCCGACAGGTCGTGGGAGCGCGGCAGGTCGTACGGGCCCTGGCGGGGTGTCGCGCGCATCAGCATCCGCAGGGCCGTGGGCGCGGTGTACCAGACGGTGACCCGCTGCTCGCCGAGAATCCGGTACCAGCGCCGGGCGTCGTAGTCGCCCTCGTCCACGACCACCGTCACACCGTGGACGAGCGGGGCGATGATCCCGTACGACATGCCGGTGACCCAGCCGGGGTCGGCGGTGCACCAGTACACGTCCTCCGGGTGCAGGTCGAGTGCGTAGGAGGCCGTGGCGTGGTGGGCGACGACCGCCTCGTGCACATGGACGGCGCCCTTGGGGGCGCCGGTCGTGCCGCTCGTGAAGTGCAGGAGTGCCATGTCCTCCGGTGCCGTCGGCGGGATGGCGAACGTCTCCGGGGCCGTCGACGTCAGCTCGTCGAAGGACAGCGTGCCGTCCGGTTCCTCGGAAGCGGGCCCGACGAGGAGGACGTGTTCGAGGCCCGGCAGCGACTCCCGCCGGCCGGCGACCTTGCGCCGGTACAGGTCCGCGGTGGTCACCAGGACGCGGGCGTCCCCGAGCCTGAGCCGCTGCTCCACCGGGTCGGGGCCGAACGCGGAGAACAACGGGCACAGGACACTGGTGTTCTTCAGCGTGCCGAGGACCGCCGTGTAGAGCTCGGGACAGCGGCCGAGAAGGGTGAACACCCGGTCGCCGCGGCCGACGCCGAGCGACCGCAGTACGTTCGCGAAGCGGGCCGTACGACGGGCCAGTTCACCGTACGTGACGGTCGAGACGGTGTCGTCCCGGGCGACGCAGCTCAGCGCGACCCGCTCCGCCCGGCCCGATGCCGCGTGCCGGTCCACGGCCTCGTGGGCCATGTTGAGCCCGCCGTCGGGCAGTCCGTCGAGCGCGGCGCGCGCGTGCGACCAGCTGAAGTCGGAACGGGCGCGGTCGTAGTCGGTGAGGCGGGGCGCTACGACCGGTGTGGCGTCCTTGTGGATCGTTTCCCAGTGCATGGGTCTCTCCTCCCGGCACTGCCCCCGCTCTCCAGAGTCGCCGAGTCGGGCTTGGGCCGCATGTCGGTCGGAGGACGCGCAGGACAGGGCCGGTAGACGTGTGGCGGTCTGTGGGCTCTGCGGTCTGTGGTCTGTGGTCTGTGGTCTGCGGACGGTCGGACGGTCGCGGGCGAGGGACAGGTGCCTGCCAGGTGCGGTGCGTTCGCCGGACGCGCCTGCGGGCGGGCGGCCTCAGGAGCGCTGCTCCCTTCGGCCGAAAACGACGACAGGGGGGGTAGCGGCGCGGCCCGCGGCCGTGGCGCCCGGGTGCCCCGCAGCGGGGCGCCGGTTCGGCGCCGGCCGTGACGGCGCTCGTCGGCGGCCCCGCGGCCCCGCGGCCGCGATGCGCGGTTCGGGGGGTGCAGACTGGCAGCAGTACGACTGTGCGGTGCCTGGTGCGAGCCCGCGATGCCGCGCCGGGGCGACGGGGAGGCGTTCACGGAAGAACGCGTCGGCCGGTCGCGCGCCGGGGGCCGGAGCCGCCACCCCGCCCCGGAGAGGTGTGAAGGACCATGACGGTGAGGATCGCGCTGGCCGGGGACACGATGCTGGGCCGGGGAGTCGCCGAGGTGCTGGCGCACACCAGGCCACGGCCCCTGTTCACCCCCGCCGTGCACAGGATCGTCGAGGACGCGGACCTGTTCCTGCTCAACCTCGAATGCTGCGTCTCCGACCGAGGTGCTCCCGCCGACCTGCCGGGCAAGACCTACTTCTTCCGCGCCCCGCCCCGCGCCGCCGGTCTCCTGGCCGACATCGGCGTGGACGTGGTCTCACTGGCCAACAACCACGCCCTCGACTACGGCCCCGAAGCACTCCTCGACACCCGGGACCACCTGGCCGGCGCGGGCATCCGGACCATCGGAGCGGGCGCGACGACGCGCGAGGCCCGCGCCCCGCTGATCCTGGAAGCGGGCGGACTGCGCATCGGGCTGGCGGCGGTCACGGATCATCCCGCCGAGTTCGCCGCCGGGGACGACAGGCCCGGCGTGGCCTACGCCGACCTGTGGAACGAGGACGTGCCCGACTGGCTCGCGGACACCGTGCGCGCCCTGGCCGAGGACACGGACCTGGTCCTGGTCAGCGTGCACTGGGGACCCAACATGACCACCCGCCCCGTGTCGCATGTGCACCGTGCCGCCCGCGACCTCACGTCCGCCGGGGCGGACCTGGTGATCGGCCACTCCGCCCACGTGTTCCACGGGTTCACACGCCACGTCCTGTTCGATCTGGGGGACTTCATCGACGACTACGCCGTCCACCCGGCCCTCCGCAACGACCTGGGGCTTCTCTGGAGGGTCACTCTCGACACCCATGACGTGCTGCGTACCGAGGCCGTACCCCTCTCCCTCGACTTCGCCCGCACCCGCCTCGCCGACCAGGCGGAGTACGGCTTCGCCGCCGACCGGCTCGTCCGCGCCTGTGCCGACCTGGGCACCCGGGTGACCGACGAGGGCGACCGCCTCACCGCCGTCTGGCCGCCTCGGAGGCGCCCGGCCGGGCCTCGGGCACCGGGCGGGCGAAGGTGACGCCCTCGCCGGGGCGTCGGCGCCCCGGCCGGCGCAGGGGCTGGTCGGCCCGGCGGCGAGGGTCCGTCCAGCCCCCGCGCGGGTACCGCTCGGCTCATGGGCCCGCGACCGTCCCCGCGGTTGTCTGGTGGCAGGGACGGAAACAGTCTGACCAGGGAGGGCGAGGACAGTGGTGACGACTCTGACACCGGAGTTCTGGGAGCGGTCCGCGGTACTGCTCGTCCTGGCGGTCGGCCTGACGGCGGTCCTGACCGCCGCCCTCGACACCCTCGCGGTCCGTGTGCTGCGCCGCCGGAACCGCGGGCCCCACCGCACACCGCCGGTGACCCGTCCGCTGCCCGGCAGGGGACGGCACACGACGGCCCACAGCTGAAGGCGGCCCGCGGCGCGGGCCGTTGGCGCTCCACGAGGACGGCGGCACCGGTGCCGACACCGGTGCCGCCGCCTTCGGTCACGGTCACGGACGCGGACCGGGTTCCTCACCGCCCTGGTCGAGCCGGAACGGCGGGTACACGTCGGTGAGCAGCGCGGCATAGGCGGCCACGCGCAGCACCCAGCGGTTCAGGCCCGTCACCAGGTCGAACAGGCCGCGCGGATACCGGCCCGTCGCGGCCAGCGCGATGCCGGCGAACAGCACCAGCAACCCGATGAGCCCTCCCGAGAACCACCCCACCCGTACGCCGCCGATCAGGAACCCCAGCACCAGGTAGTGCGGGATCGCCAGCAGCCACCACTTCACCAGGACCAGCCCGCGGGACAGCTGCCGCGGGTACTCCACCTCCCAGCGGGCCGGGTAGTCGGGGACGTCGGCGAGTGTGAAAGGCGGGTAGCGGTCGGTGCCCAGGCCGCCGTACGCGTAGTACGCCACCCGCCAACTCCACCGCAGTACACCGACGTTGAAGTCGAACACCGGCCGCGGGTAGCGGCCGGTGAAAAGGATCGCGAAGAACGCGAACACGCCGGCCCCCACGAACGCCACCCAGAGGAACGACAGGACGACGTAGTGGGGGAGCGCCAGCAGCCACTTCACCAGCCACAGCCAGCGCGAGAGCGGAGTGTCGAGCCTCGCGCTCAGCCGAGCGGGGTGGGATGACGCGACGAACTCCGTGCTCATGAGGACCGATCCCTTCGTCGTGGGCGAGGGTCACTTCCGGAACTCCCGGTGGTCGTCGTGCTTGCCGAAGTAGTGCCGCTCCTCGACGAACTCCCGCTCACCGGGACGCAGGACCGCACCCGGTGTCGAGAGGAAGGCGATGAGTCCGACCACACCGGCCACGATCAGCGAGAAGCCCACGACGAACGAGCTGTATCCGAACACCAGGCAGGCACCCACCACGGTGGCGACGATGAGAAGCAGGGGAATCATGACGGCCGTCCTTTCTCCCCGCTGCGGACTGATACGGGTCCGAGTGCCGCGGCACCCGGTCAGAGCTTGTGCAACCAGTTGTCGGCGATGCCTCGCAGCGCCTGCTCGGAGGGCCGCAGACGACTGTCGTCGATGCGGTGGCCCAGATGGTCGACGACCTCCACGACGCCGTCGAGACGGCGTGTCATACCGACCGCGATCGGTATCTCGCTGCGCCGTTCCAGCTGACCGGTCAGGGTGACGACTCCGTTCTCCACATGGACGTCGACCGCCTGCGGGCCCAGCCACAACGTGTCGACGAAGACCTCCTGCTGTACGTCCCGCCGGATCGCCTCGTCGTCGCGCAGGAAGACCTGGAGCAGGTCCCGGCGCGTGACGATGCCCACGAGCCTGTCCTCCTCGTCCACCACGGGCAGCCGCTCGACGCGATGCTCGGCCATCCGCCGGGCCGCCTCGACGACCGTGGCCTGGGCGGGCACCGTGATCGCGGGAGCGGACATCACCCCGTCCGCCGTCGTGGCCCGGTTCTCGGCGTCGGCGCGCCGGGTGCCGCGGCCGAACAGCCGCCGAAATCCCGTCCGGCGGTCCGAGGGCCGCGGTTCCCGGGCCTGGTGCAGCACCAGGTCGGTCTGGGAGATCACACCGATGACCTTGTCGTCCTCGTCGACCACCGGCAGCCCGCTGATGCGGTGCTCCTCCAGCAGGCGCACCACTTCCTTGAACGGTGTGTCCCGCCGTGCCGTGACGACCTCGTCGACCATGAGTGCGCCTGTCTTCGTGGTCTTCATGGCGGAGCCTCCCTTTCCTGCCGCAGCATCAGGCGCCCTTTCCGGGGCCTCCCTTCCAGCTTCCGGTTGACGGGCCCACCCGCGCATGGGCTGAGCGGGCCGGAGTGTGGGCCGAGCGGCCCTCCGGAGCGTGCGCCGTGGAGCCCGCGCCGACCGGGACGCCACATCCGGCGAAGCACGACACCCTCTCGCGCCTCAGCCATGGGCCGAACGTCCCTCCTGCGCGGCCCGACCCGCCCTCCTGCCCTCCGTCACGGGGTGCGACGGTGGAGAGGGCGGACCCTGCGCGCAACCCCCACGGCAGGCGAACGGAAGGCGGTGGGAACGATGACGCTCCCCCTGGTCGTAGGTGTCGACGGATCGGGCCCCGGCCTGCTGGCGGTCGACTGGGCGGTGGACGAGGCCGCCCGCCACGGTCTGCCGCTGCGGCTGACGCACGCCTCCCGCTGGGAGCGCTACGAGGAGGCCGCACCGTCCATCAGCCTCGGTCGTCCCGCCGAGCGTGTCCTGGCGGAACACATCGTCGCCTCCGCCGCGGAGCGCGCCCTGCTGCGCAACCCCGAGGTCAAGGTCACCACCGAGATCGTTCCCGACGACCCGGCGGGCGCCCTGCTGGAGGCGGGGAAGGACGCCTTCGCGCTGGTGACGGGATCGCGGGGCCGCGGCGAGCTGAAGGGCCTGCTCCTCGGCTCGGTCGGGCTGGCGGTTGCGGCCCGCGCGCACTGCCCCGTGATCGTGGTCCGAGGCGACGGGGCGCTGCCGCCGACGGCCCGCGAGCGGATCGTGCTGGGCGCGGGAGACCCCGCCACCGGCGCGGAGGCCGCGTACTTCGCCCTCCGCGAGGCAGAGGTACGCGGATGCACCCTGGACGCCGTCCGCGCCTGGCGCCGCCCCGCGCACGAGAGCGCCGACGACCCCGCCCTCGTGACCGAACCGGCCCGCCGGCACGAGGCGGAGGCATCCGCCCTCCTGGACGCGCTGCTGCGGGGCCCCGTGGCCGACCACCCGGGAGTCCGGACCCGGCGCATCACGGTCGAGGGAGCGGCCCACACCCTTCTCGTGAACCGCTCGGCCTCCGCCGACCTCGTGGTCGTCGGCGCCCGGCGCAGGCACGGTCACTTCGGCCTCCAGCTCGGCCGGGTGAGCCACACCCTCCTCCACCACGCGGACTGCCCGGTCGCCGTCGTCCCCCAGACGTCGTGACCGCCGCCGACGGCACCGACGGCCGGCCGCGGCCCGCCGACCGACAGCCCGCCCGGCCGAGCCGCCGGACCGGCAGGGGCCGGTCGGCCCTCCGCCGGGACCCGCCGGCCCCTGCCCGCGCGACGCCCCCGGCCTGACGCTGGTATCGAAGGACAGACCTACTGCCGGAGGTGCCGAGATGCGTCCACCCGTTGTCGCCGGAGTCGATGGATCCGCCGAGAGCCTGGCCGCCGTGGCGTGGGCGGCCCGCGAGGCCGCACGCCGGGACCTGCCGCTGCACCTGGTGCACGTACTGGACCGGCCCACCCGCCGCCGGGAGGACGAGATCGCGCACGCCGCCCGACGGCACCTGGGCCGCAGCCATCTCAGGCGGGCCGAGGACCGTGCCCGCGCCGAGTGCCCCGGCGTCCGGCTCTCCGACGAGCAGATGGAGGGCCCCGCCGTCGCCGCGCTGCTGAAGGCCGCCGACCAGGCCGACACCCTGGTCCTCGGCTCGCGCGGGCTGAGCGGCTTCACCGGCTTCCTCGTGGGCTCCGTAGCGCTCGGCGTCGTCGCCAGGGCGACGCGCCCCGTCGTCCTCGTCCGTGCGGAGGAACAGGCCGAGGACGAGCATCTGCCGACCGGCGCCGGACAGGCCTCGGCCGACACCGGTTACCGGGACGTCGTGGTCGCCGTCGACCTGGACGACAGCTGCGACGAGGTCATCGAGTTCGCGTTCGAGGCGGCCCGGCTCCGGCAGGCGCGACTGCGGGCCGTGCACGCCTGGCACCCGTCCGGCCCGATGGGCCTCGGCCCCGGCGACGTCGCTCTGGTGGACGGGCCCCGCCAGGGTGAGGAGTGGCGCGGCTTCCTCGACGCCGTGCTCCGGACCTGGCGCGACAAGTACCCGGACGTGGAGGTCCTGGAGACGGTGGTGGAGGACAAACCCACGACCGCGCTCGTCCGGGCCGCCTCCGGAGCGAGCCTGCTCGTCGTCGGGCACCGCCTGGGCGAACGCACGCTCGGGCCCCGCACCGGACCCGTCACCCACGCCGCGATCCACCACGTCGCCTGCCCCGTGGCCGTCGTACCCGTGCTGTAGGGCGCGCGCGGCCCCCGCCGGGCGGATCCTTGTCGTGGGGGCGGCCGGCGAGGCACGACGAGGATCCGCCCGACGCCGACTTCCCTTGCCACGTCGCCAGGACCGAGGTGGGTGTCATGGACCACTCCCGCAACACGAGGGCGGGGCTCCGCCGGCTGCGCTCGGCGATCGATTCCGTCCACGGTGAGCCGGTTCTCCTGGCGGTCACGGGAGCCGCCCTCGTGGCCGGGGGCGCCGCCCGGGCCGTCGGGGCGGACGCCGCCGCCGACCTGTGCTGGGCCCTGGGCACCGTCGCCGCCGTCGTACCGGCGGTGGTGTGGGTGCTGAACGCACTGCGGCACGGCAACGCGGGTGTGGACGTGATCGCCGTGCTCGCCCTGGGCGGCACCCTGGCCGTCCGGGAGTACCTCGCCGGTGCCCTGATCGCCCTGATGCTCGCCACCGGCCGCACCCTGGAGTCCGCGGCGCAGCGGCGGGCCTCCCACGATCTGCGCGCCCTGCTGGAGCGGGCTCCCCGCACCGCCCGGCTGCGCACCGCCACCGGGGTACGCACGGTGTCCCCGGCCGAGGTCGCCGTCGGGGACCTGCTCGTCGTCGGCCCCGGCGAGGTGATCCCCGTCGACGGGCGGCTGGAGAGCGGCGCCGCCGATCTCGACGAGTCGGTGCTGACCGGAGAGCCCCTCCAGATCGCCCGCGCACGCGGTGAGGCCGTACGCAGCGGTGTGATCAACGCGGGCGGCGCCATCGAACTCCGCGCGACCGCCACCGAGCAGGACAGCACCTACGCCGGCATCGTCCGGCTGGCACGGCAGGCGGGGGCGGAGTCCGCTCCCGTCGTGCGGCTGGCCGACCGCTACGCGGCCTGGTTCCTCCCCCTCACCCTCGTGGTGGCGGGACTGGCCTGGCTGGTCAGCGGCTCCGCGGTCCGCGCGGTCGCCGTCCTTGTCGTCGCCACGCCGTGCCCTCTGCTGCTGGCCGCACCGGTCGCCATCGTCTCGGGACTGTCCCGCGCCTCCCGGCTCGGCGTGGTCGTCCGCGGCGGGGGAGCCCTGGAGAACCTGGGCCGGGCACGCACCCTCCTGCTGGACAAGACCGGCACCCTCACAGGAGGCCGGCCCCGAGTCCTGGACGTCGCGGCCGAGCCCGGCCGGGACCCCGCGGAGGTGCTGCGTCTGGCGGCGTCCGTCGACCAGTACTCGCCGCACGTCCTGGCGCGGGCCATCGTGGACGCGGCCCACGCACGCGGCCTGAGGCTGTCGGCGCCGTCGGACGTCACCGAGGAAGCCGGGCGGGGCGCCTCGGGCACCGTGGACGGCCACCGGGTGTCCATCGGCCGCCTCGGGGACCCGGCCGACCGGCCCGCGTGGGCGCGTGCCGCCGACAACCGGGCGCTCCTCGACGGCGCGGCCGTCGCCTGGCTGACCGTCGACGGACGGGACGCCGGTGCCGTCCTCCTGCGCGACCCCGTACGACCCGACGCACCGCGCACACTGCGGCATCTGCGGTCGGCGGGCATCGAACGGCTGCTGATGCTGACCGGCGACCGCGCCGAACCCGCCCAGGAGGTCGCCACCGTCCTCGGCCTGGACGGCGTACGCGCCGAGCTGAGCCCCGCCGGCAAGGTCGCCGTCGTACGCGCCGAACGCGAGCGCGCGGTCACCGTGATGGTCGGCGACGGCGTCAACGACGCCCCCGCCCTCGCCGCCGCCGACATCGGCGTGGCCATGGGAGCGCGCGGCTCCACCGCTTCCTCCGAGGCGGCGGACATCGTCCTGACCACCGATCGCGTGGACCGTCTGGCCGACGCCGTCCTCATCGCCGTACGCGCCCGGCGGATCGCCGTGCAGAGCGCCCTCGGCGGCATGCTGATGTCGCTGGCCGCCATGACCGCGGCCGCGTTCGGCCTGCTGCCGCCCGCCGCCGGCGCGCTGCTCCAGGAGGGCATCGACGTGGCCGTCATCCTCAACGCGCTCCGTGCGCTGCGGGTCGACCGGGCCGTGCGACCGGCCCTCACCCCCGCGGCCGAGGCACTCGTCCACCGCTTCGCGGCCGAGCACGACGACCTCCAGGACGTCCTGGAAGCCGTACGGAGCGCCGCCGACCGGCTCTCCGACAGCACCGGCCCGCAGGCCCTCGCCGCCGTCGAGGAGGCGCACCGGCTGCTCACCGAACGGTTGCTGCCGCACGAGGAAGCGGAGGAGCACCAGCTCTATCCGGCCCTCAACCCCGCCCTCGGCGGACCAGAGGCCACCGCCACCATGAGCCGCGCCCACACGGAGATCGCCCGCCTCTCCCGGCGCGTCACCACCCACCTCGACCTGGCCCACGCCGACGGCGGCCTCGCTCCGGAGCAACTCGACGACCTGCGTTCGTGCCTCTACGGCCTGCACACCGTGCTGCGCCTGCACTTCGCCCAGGAGGAGGAGAACTACTTCTCGCTGGCGTCCACGCCGGCCGAGGCCGACGCAGGCGGGCCGGAACGATGAGTCACGGGCACGCTCACTCGATGGTGAGCACCTCGTCCACCGGGCGGCGCGGTGTCGCCGGCCCCGAGGGCCCGTAGCCGAGCCGGATGACCATCTGTACGAACCCCATCGCCGACTCCGGGTCGCGCGTGATCCAGCGGACCTCGGGCCGTTCGAGGGCCTGGGAGGTGAGCGAGGTGGCCAGTCCGTCGAGAGTGGCCTGGAGCAGTACGCGTTCCATGGCCTGCCCCGCCACCAGCCAGTCCCTCGGCCGGTCGTCCCTGGTCCCCAGGAGGGCCAGCTGGGGCACGCTCTCGAACACGGCGGTCTCACGGCCCGGCAGCGGCTGCCGGCCGGCGAAGTCGCGGACGGGCGCCCCACCGTGCTGCTTGCGGGGGCCGAAGGCGTAGTCGGGCACCCCGTCGCCCGCCGACGTCGCCGCTTCCGCGCCGGTGCGGACCCAGCGCCTCAGCTCATCGGCCGCCGCCGGGTCCTGCGCGTCCCGCCCCTCGGCGTCCCGGACCGAGTCCAGCAGGGTCTGCACATGCCAGGTGTCGGGGAACGCCAGCCGCGCCCCCTCCAGCAGGGCGGCGGCACTGAGGCCGTCCCTGATGGCTTCGGGCACCGCCTCGCCGGAGAAGGGCTGCCTGCTGGTGCGGCGCCGGCGGATCGCCGGGTACAGCGGGGCCAGGTCGTCCTCGGGGGGAGCCTGGTCGGTGAGCCGTACGATCGCCAGCAGTTGCGGATCGGAGGGATCGGGCAGCAGCTCGGTTACCGGGGTCCAGCCCGCGTGGGCGGCGGCGACGCGCAGATTGAACAGGGCGGCGGCGCAGCCCAGATGAAGGGCGCGGGTGGTCGGGTCCGTTCTCGGCATGGCGCGGCCGAGGTCCGCGTGGACATGGAAGGCGCCGTCGCCGCGGCGGAAGCGGAACCTCCACGGCTGGGCGTTGTGCATGGACGGAGCCGCCGCGGCGTCCTCCACCAGGGCTGTCACGGTCTTCGTGTCGAGTGCGTGTACGGGCACCACAGCTGCTTCCCTCCAGTGCCGACCGGCCGGGGTGCGGATCGATGACGTGCCTGTTCCCACTGTTCCACGCGGCACGGCGCTCGCGCAGCCGAAGCCGGTCCCGGGCCGGCCGATCGGTTCACCCCTTGCCCGACCCTGCGGCGCCGTGCGAGCGCAGGACGGCCAGACGGCGCTGGTACTCGTCCTCGTCGATCTCGCCCCGTGCGAAGCGCTCGGCCAGGAGCTGTTCGGGGGAGGGGCCGGGCCGCGGACCACCGGGAGGCAGCCCCGTCCCGGCCGACGGCGCGGACAGGGACCGGAAGAGAAACACACCGAAGGCGATGAGCGCGGCCCAGAAGAGGATCATGCCCGCCGACATGACGAACCAGCCCCACCCGCCGGGATCATGGCCGTACCAGAACATCACGGTCACCCGCTTCCCTGCGATCACCGGGCGGGGCCCTGACCCGCGCCTGCGGCGTCCACCTCCAATGTCGTCCCCGGCCGGCCCCCCGTCATGGGCCGAAGAGGCAGACGCACCGGGCCGTTGGTCCCTCACCGCCGGACGAGGACCGGGGACGGCGGGCGGCACGGCCGCGAGGCGGACCGCTCACCCGGGGAGTTCGCACGGTCAGTCGTGCGGTACCACCGCCACAGGGCAGCGGGCATGATGGACGGCCGCCTGGGCCACGGGACCGAGCCGGGGGACCGGGGCGTGCCGGTGCCTGCGACGCCCGACGACCAGGAGCCCGGCGTCCCCGACAGCCGACAGGACCGCTCGGGCGGGGCTGTCCAGGCGGACGGTGTCCGACACGTCCACGCCCGGGAACTTCTCCCGCCACGGGTGGAGCGCCCGGATCAGCGCCTTGTCCGCCTCCTGCCTTGCCTCCCGGGTCACGGTGTGGTCCACGCCCCATGGGGTGAACGCGTGCAGCGGCACACCGCGGCCGTGCACGGCGCGCAGGGGCACACCGCGTGCCGCGGCCGTGGTGAAGGCGAAATCCAGCAGGTCGTCGGAGGGGCCGTGCAGCTTCAGCGCCACGACCACGGCGCCCTCCGCCCCCGATCCGCGCGGGTGTCCCTCGTCTCTCCGCTCGGCCCGCACCAGGACCACGGGCCTGTCGGCGTGCGCCACGACGGACAGGCCGATGTCGCCGAGGAAGTAGCTCTCCGCCGGACTCACGCCCCGTGAGCCGAGGACGAGCATCTCCGACTCGGCCGCCGCCTGGATCAGTGCGTGCTGCGCGTCGTCCGCGACCAGGTTGCCCACGACGGTGAGACCCGGCTTGCGGGCCTGGAGTTCCGCTTTGGCGTTGTGCACCAGCCGCCTCGCCCAGTAGTTCTGGTCCACCTCCGAGGGCAGGCTCGTGGGTTCCGGGACGAGCAGGGGCCATGCGTGCAGCAGGCGCAGGGTGAGATTGCGCCGCTCGGCCTCGTCGGCGGCCCAGTGGGCGGCGGCGATGCTCTCGGGTGAGCCGTCGAGGCCGACGGTCAGGGCTTGTTCCATGGGGCTGCCTCCGTCTCGTACGAAGCCGTCAGGACGGCGGGCGCGGCACCGTCCGGGCTGTCGCCGCCCCCGCCCGTCGGGTGCGGGGCGGGCCGGCCGGGCGCGCTCGGCGCGGTCGCGCGAGCGCCGGGGCCGTCCGGCGGGGCACGGCCCTTCCACATCGAGGACTACCTCAGATCGCCGCCGGCCGCACGCGGTCCCCGCGTACCGCGGTACGCCGCTCATGTGGGCCGTGCCGGGCAACCGGCGGGGTGGGCCGGGTGTCCGGTGGCGAGGACCCTTCGGCCCTATGCCGGCTTCGCGTCGCGGCCGCAGGGTGGTGGGGGAGACGGATACTTGAGGGGCACGCACCAGCGACCGGAGCCGTCCTCCGGTCGTCGTCCGGAGGTGAGGTGGATGTCCGACGCGCGGACCACCGACCTGTACGAGATCACGATGGCGATGTCCTACCTCCGTGAGGGGATGACCGCGCCGGCGACGTTCAGCCTGTTCGTGCGTGACCTGCCGCCGGAGCGCGGGTTCCTGGTGGCGGCGGGCCTGGAGCCGTCGCTCGACTTCCTGTCCGGCTTCCGGGTCGACGCGGAGGACGTCGAGGCGTTCGCCTCGGCCCTGCACCGGCCGACGGCCGATCTGGCACCGCTGCTGGACCTGGAGTTCACCGGCCGGGTGAGGGCCGTGCCGGAGGGGCGGATCGTCCTGGCCGGCGAACCGCTGCTGGAGGTGACCGCCCCGCTGCCCGAGGCCCAACTGGTCGAGACGTACCTGCTGAACCAGGTCAGCCATCAGACGACGATCGCGTCGAAGGCGGCGCGCTGCGTCCTGGCCGCCGCGGGGCACCCGGTGGTGGACTTCTCCCTGCGGCGCACCCACGGTCCCCACGCCGGCTACCAGGCCGCCCGGCTGAGCGCACTGGTCGGGTTCACCGGTACCAGCAACGTCGCCGCGGCCACCGCCGAAGGACTGCCGGCCGTCGGCACGATGGCCCACTCGTACATCGAGGCGTTCGGCACGGAGGAGGACGCCTTCCGTGCCTTCGCCCGGGCCCACCCCGGCCCGGTCACCCTCCTCGTCGACACCTACGACACCGAGGAGGGCGTCGGCGTCGCGGCCCGCGTGCTGCGCGACCTCGATCCGGCGGGCCCCGGCACCGGCTCGGCCGTACGGCTCGACAGCGGTGACCTGGGGTGCCTGGCACGGAGGGCGCGCGCCCTCCTCGACGCGGCGGGACTGCCCGAGGTGCGGATCGTCGCCAGCGGCGGTCTCGACGAGTACGCCGTCGACGAACTGGTCCGCTCCGGGACGCCGATCGACGTCTACGCCGTCGGGACGCGGGTCGGGGTCTCGGCCGACGCCCCCTTCCTCGACTCCGCATACAAGATGGTCGAGTACGACGGCCGCCCGGTCATGAAGCTCTCCTCCGCCAAGATCACCGCCCCGGGGCGGAAGCAGGTGTACCGCCGGCCCGGCTACGCGGACGTCATCGCACTCCACGACGAGTGGCCGCCGCCCGACGGCGCCCCGATGCTGGAGACGGTGATGACGCACGGGCGACGCACGGTGCGACGGCCCTCTCCCGACAGGTCCGCGGCGAGGTTCGCCGGTGACCTGGCCGGGCTGCCGCCCGCGGCACGCCGCGTCAGGGCGCCCCTCCCACCGCGGGCGACGCCCTCGCGGCGGCTGACCGAGCTGGCGGAGGAGGTCCGGCGCCGTATCGCCGACGACGTCCTGGGCACGTCCGCGGACCCGGGCGACGCACCCGGCGGGGCGAGCGCGTCCGGGCGCTCCGCACCGAGATGAGGAGGACAGTGATGGCCCATACCGTGGAATGGAACGTCCGTCTCCATCTCTTCGAGGAGGAGGGGACGACCAAGGCGCGCGTGGTGCTGGACACCGGGACCACGGAACTCGTCGGGCACGGTGTCGCGCACCGGAGTCCCGACGACATGGATGTGCCGGAGATCGGCGACGAACTCGCGGCGGGCAGGGCGCTGCACGATCTCGGCAGGCAACTGGTGCGGGTCGCCGCACAGGACATCGAGGGCGTGGGTGCGGCCGGTTCCGGGCGGAACGACCGCCCGGAGACGGGCTGGCCGCTGCCGGACCAGCTGCAAGGAGGTTGACGACGACCCGGCCCGTCCGCCGCGCCGGGGGCGCTCCCTCGGCGCGACCCGGGCGGGCGGCGCCTTGCACCCGGGCCTTGACGGGGCCTTGCACCCGGGCCTGAACAGGTTCACGTGAACAGGCTCACGTTCCGAGCGGCGGCGCGGTCGGCTGTACGGGACTCGGGCCACAGCGACATTCGACGGCATTCGAGGAAACGGCGGCCATCATGCGAGCTCAACTCGGTGACCAACTCGTGGTGGAGAGCCCAGCCACCGGCGCCACCAGGCGCGACGGCGAGATCGTCGGGCTCCACCACGAGGACGGGACGCCCCCCTACGACGTGCGCTGGTCGGACACGGACGAGGTGACCCTCGTCTTCCCCGGGCCGGACGCACACATCCATCACGTCGAGCATCGGTCCGCCGGCACGGGGGAAACGTCCCGGCCGCCCGCGCCCGCCCCGGGTGGGCGCGGACCCGCGGAGGCCGCCCACGTCCCACCGGGTCAGCCGCCCAACCCCGGTGACATCGGTCGCCGGGTCGCGGCCGAACGACTCCGCAGGGGGCTGACCCGGGAGGAGGCGGCCCGCCGTGCCGGAATGGCGCCGGAGTACCTCGCGTACCTCGAGGAACAGCCGGCCGACCCGACCAAGGCCAGCCTCATCGGCCTGGCCGACGCGCTGGACACGACCGTCACCGCCCTGCGGGGCGCCGGCGTCGATCTGCCGCCCGGCCGGGGCCAGGCGCTCCTGCACCCACGGCTGGTGAACCTCGATCCCGACGAGTGCCGTGCCCTGCTGTCCACCCACGGCGTGGGCCGGGTGGCCGTCTCCTCACCGATGGGCCCGGCGGTGGTCCCGGTGAACTACGAGGTCGTCGACGACGCGATCGCGTTCCGCACCGCGCCGGAGTCGGTACCCGCGTCGGCCGTGGGATCGGAGGTCGCCTTCGAGGTCGACCATGTGGACGAGGCGATGAGCCGGGGCTGGAGCGTCCTCGTCGTCGGAACGGCACGGGTGGTCACCGAACCCGACGAGGTGCGCAGGCTGGTGGAGGGCGCCCACTCCGCTCCGTGGGCCGGGGACGGCCGCGAGATGTGGGTGGCGATCCGCCCCACGCGTGTGACGGGGCGACGCATCACCCCCGCCGACGAGGCGGGACCGCCGACGGTCCCCTGACCCACCACGGGCGGGCTCCGCTACCCGCGCCCGGGTACACGCCGCCCCGGCCTCCTACCGCCTCCCGCCGGGGCCGACCGGGTCGGAGGACTCCTCGGTGAGCCGGAGTTCCACGTCCACGACGCCCTCGACGGCGCGTACGAGGCGTATGAGGCGTACGAGGCGTACGGCGACGGTGACGAGCGAGGTGTCGCGGATGTGTCCGCGGAGGGTGGACGACACCGTCGTGGACGTGCACATGGACGGCGTGGCCGAAGGCGGGAAAGAGGGAGGCCACCACGGTGCGGCGGACCTCCTCCTCGATGTCCTCGTCCGACCGCAGGAAGACCGTCAGCAGGTCCGCGCGGCTGACGATGCCCTGGAGCATGTCGAGTTCGTCGACCACGGGCAGCCGTTTGACGTGCCGGACGGCCATGAGCCGGGCAGCCCGTGCCAAGGTGACGTCGGGACGGACGGTGACGGCGGGGCGCTCAACAAGTCCCCGGCCGTCAGGCCGCCGGCCTTGGCGAGGTCGGACGGCCGGCGGCGTTGCTCGAATCGGCCGGGGTCGCTGTCGCGGAACTCCTCCTTGGGCAGCAGGTCCGCCTCGGAGACGACACCGGCCACACGCCCGTCTCCTGCGAGGACGAGGACGGCGCTGACCTTCCACTGCTCCAGGACGCGGACGATCTCCTTGAAGGGGGCGTAGCGTCCGACTGCCACGACCGGGCGGGTCATCACATCGCTCACGAGGCGCGGGCTGTCAGGCACCCGGAACCGCCTCGGTCTCCGGCCAGGGCACTCGCCGCCTCCCGGCCGTATGACTCCACGATCGCCGCGCAGCCTCACGGTGCAGCCGGGGCGGGGGCAGTGGGTCCCGTGGTCCGAAGGACCGGCCCCCCGCCGCTGTCACGCGGGTGGCTTTCCCTCACCCTGCGCGGCCTGGAGGTCGGCCAGCAGCTCGGCCTGCCCCGCGAGCACCCCGGACAGGATGGTCCGCGCCACCCGCAGCAGCTCGGCGACGTACGGGCTCGTCAGGGAGTAGTACACCGTCGACCCCTCCTTGCGGTTCTTGACCAGGTTGGCCCGGCGCAGCACCGCGAGCTGCTGGGACAGATGAGCGGGCTCGATGCCCACCTCGGGCAGCATCTCCGCGACCGCGTGCTCACGCTCGCTCAGCAGTTCCAGCACCCGGATGCGCGCCGGGTGGCCCAGCGTCTTGAAGAACTCGGCCTTCAGCTGGTAGAGCGGCGTGCTCATCGGGCCGTCGCCTCCTCGACGCGCCGCCCCGCCCTCACCGGCAGGGGCTCGGCACGCCGCATCCACTTACTCGTCAGGAACATGTTGCCCATCCTCGCCTGCCGCGCCGGCCACGCCGCACCCGGTGGGTGGGAACGGAGCCCCCGGACGCGACGACGACGACCTCTGCCGCCCGGGCCTGGCTGGCGCCCACGAGAAGGGCGGCGTCGAGGGTGACATCGGCCGCCTCCGCCGCAACCACTTCGTCCCCGTCCCGGAGGTCGGCTCGCTGGCCGAGCTGAACACGCCGGTCGAGCGGTGGGACGAGCAGGACGAGGCCCGCCGGATCCGGATGCGGCCGCGCACGGGCGGGGAGTATTTCGCCGTCGAGCAGCCGTTGCTGGCGCCGCTGCCCACCGAGCCGTTCGACGCCGGACAGGTCATCGAGACCCCGGGTGGACCGGCACAGCCGCGTCTGGGCCCGCGCCGGCTTCTACTCGGTGCCGGCCCGCTGTATCGAGCGCAGGGTCCGCATCGTGATGCATGCCAACGAGCTGGCCGTCTACGACGGCGCCACAGAGATCGCCCGCCACGAGCGGCTGGTCGCCAAAGCCGGCGAGCGTCTCGAACTCGACCACTACCTGGAGACGCTGCTGCGTAAGCCGGGCGCCCTGCCCGGGGCGACCGCGCTGGAACAGGCCCGCCAGACGGGCAGGTTCACCCCGATCCACGACGCGTGGTGGTCCGCTGCCCGCAAAGCCCGCGGGGACAAAGACGGCACGAAGGCCCTGATCGAGGTGCTGCTGTTGCACCGCCGTACCCCGCACGAACACCTGGTCGCCGGGCTCGCCGGGTCGTTACAGGTGGGCGCGCTGACCGCGGACGCGGTCGCCCTGGAGGCCCGCAAGGCAGCCGAATCCGATGATGACTCCACCCCGGCCCAGCCCCATTAGCCCTCTTCCGTGGCCTCGTTGACGCAGCGCCGTCTCGCCCACCTGCCGCCCGATCGGCGGCCGTTGCCCTCGCCGGCCGCCTATGACCAACTGCTGCACCGTCGTCCCGCCGCACTGAAGGAGTCGCTGCCGTGAGTACTCCCAGCTGTCACCGGATGAGCGAGCAGGCGGCGGAGACCGCCGTGGTCGGCGCCTGCCGCATGCTGCGGCTGCCAACCATCCGCGCGAAGTTCCCCGACCTGGCCGAGCAGGCGTCCCGCGAGCAGATGTCCTACCTCGCCTTCCTCGCCGAGCTGTTGCTGGCCGAGTGCGACGACCGGGCCCTGCGTCGCTCCGAGCGCCGCATCAAGGCCGCAGCGTTCCCGAGGCAGAAGTCGGTCAGGGAGTTCGTTCACCGACCCCAGGCCCTGCACCGCGATCGTCGACCGGCTCACCTTCAACGGCACAATCATCGAGACCGGCACCGACTCCTACCGACTCGCCCACACCCGCAGCAAAGCCGAGCAGTCAGGCTCCACCTGAGAAGCTGTCGTCTTTTCGATCTTGAGTGGTGTCCGTCGAACGGGAGTCTCGATGTCCCATCGGTGGGCTAGGCTGTGCGGCTATGAATACCGGGACGGCCTTGCGCCACACACGGATCGGTGACCCGGGGCTCTTCTGAGCGCCGTACGGGCCGGTTCGGGCCCGCTGTTTGATCGAGGCTCTTGCGCTGCTGCGCGGGCTCCGCCTCCGTCGTGTTGATCACAGGCTCTGCACATCAACCACGACAGGAGTATTCATGCCCACCAAGACGCTGCGGATTCCCACCACGGGCGGCCAGGCCGACGCCTTCGCCGCCCTCCCCGACCACGGCGAGCGGCACCCAGGGGTGCTGATGTACGCGGACGGCTTCGGCATCCGGCCCGTGCTGCGGGAGATGGCCCGCGAACTGGCCGGGCACGGCTACTACGTGCTCGTCCCCAACTCCTTCTACCGGCACGGCCCGGCACCGCTGGTCGAGCTTCCCGAGTACATCGGAGAGGAGGTCCGGCCCGCGGTCTTCGCCCAGCTGATGCCCCTGATCGAGGCGCACACCGCCGAACGTGTCCTGGGCGACGCCGACGCCTACCTCAGGTTCCTCACCACCCAGCCTGAGGTCGGCGCCGGACCGGTCGCGGTGACCGGCTACTGCATTGGCGGCCTCTACGCGATGCGCACGGCCGCGGCCCATCCCGACCAGGTGGCGGCCGTCGCCGCGTTCCACGGCCCCGTGGGCGTCGATGGGGCCAACCTCTTCTCCAAGATCACCGCCCAGGTCCACCTCGGCCACGCCGAAGGCGACATGACATCTGAGGCCCTCGGCGAGCTCAACCAGGCCTTGGATGCGGCAGGTGTCGGCTACACGTCCGAGATCTACCCCGGCACCATTCACGGCTTCACCATGTCCGACACCGACGCTTATAGCGCCTCCGGGCTGAAGCGCCATTGGGATCGCCTGCTCCCCCTTCTGGACCGCACCCTGTCCAACAGCTGAGGCTCAAGCCCGGAGAGCAAGCCTGAAACGGCAGCGACCAGCAGACGGTATGGCGGGCCACACCGATGTCTCCATGGCCGTGGCCCGCCTCTATCGCGAACAAGACTTCCGTACCGGCAGCCTCGTTACTGTCCACCCCGAGGCCGCTCGGCCGACGAGGCCCCCCGGCACCGCTTGGGTTCTATAGGTCGTTGCAACACCTGTCTTGAGGGATGTTGCGATGACCAAGCCGCGTCGGAAGGGCGAAGGGGGCCAGCTCACATTGTCGAAGCCAACTTCCCACGGGCCTGGTTGTCGGCTGTGCTCAGGGAGGCACCCACGAGGGTCTGCGCACTGAACAGATCAGTGCGCATTTCCCGAATCCAGGCTGCGCAGGGAAGAGTTCAGTGCCCAGGTCATAGCCCTGGGCACTGAACTCTTTTCTCTCGTCCGACAGGCACGGGGCCGTACTCGCCACTGAGCCGGTCGCGTCGCGGACGGCAACGGAACGCATTCCCGCAGCTCAGAGCCAACCTGGACAGGTCGGGGATCGGTAGACTGAGGCTTGTGGCGGCGGCCCGGGCCGCAGGCGCGCACTGCGAGATGGAGGTGCGCGGTCCCGAGGGCGTATGGAGGGCGGACGTCATGGCGAGCGACCCGGGCGGGGCCTGGCGGCCAGCCCTGCCGACGCCTGGGGCCGGAAGTATCCGGCGATCGTGAAACTGTGGGAGACCCACCTGGGCGAGCACGGCGCCTCCCTGCTGATGCTGATGGCGAAGTCGAGGCACAAGAAGCCGGAGAACGTCCGCCGCTACTTCAAGTCGTCCCCCGAGGCGATCTCGGAGTTGACCAGTCTGCTCGCACCTGGCGACAGCCGCCGGTGAATGTGCGGTCCTGCCGAGACCGGTGCGTATCCGCGTCCGCGTCTCCCCCTGTCCGATGCGAGCCGTGGTGGGACTGGGGCAGTTGCTATAATCCACGAGTCGGCCTTCGGCGCCCAGGGTTGGGTGCGCGCGAAGGCTTTTTTCATGCCTTCTGACACATCTGCCTCCGGCACACCTCCCACCACCTACCGTGACCTGCTCCGCAACCGTGAATTCGTCGGCCTGTACGCCGGCTTCACACTGACGGTCGCCGCGAGCACCTTGTCGGGCTTCGCGCTCGGCACGCTGGTCAACCAGCAGACCAAGTCCCCGTTCCTGACCGCTGTGAGCATGTACGGCGCCACCTTCGCGACGGTACTCGGTGCGCTGACGCTGATGTCGGTCGCGGACGGAAGCCGTCCTCGCCGGACCCTCGTCGCGCTCCAGTGCGTCTCGCTCGTAGGTGTTGCCGCACAGGCGGTTCCAGGGCTGCCGCTCGCCGCCCGGTTCGGTCTGCTCCTTGTACTGGGGTTCTTCCAGTCTCTGGGAACGGGCACACGGATGGGGCTGCTTGCCGAGGTCGTGCCGACCTCCGCCTATGCACTGGCACGTTCGCTGATGAACATCACCTCGGGAGGCATGGCCATCCTCGGCTACGCCATCGGCGCCGTACTGCTGCGGTACCTGAGCCCGCAGGAGGTCTTCGCCGTCGCGACCGCCCTGACCGGCGGTGGATTGATCATTGTGGCGGTGACGGTCCGGGAACGCTCGATCCGTCTGACCCGGCGCCCTGGACTGCGCCAGACCTGGACGACGAACATCGAGCTTTTCTCCCACTCCGGCCAACGCGCGCTGCTGCTGAACCTGTGGGTCCCCAATGGCCTGATCGTTGGCTGCGAGGCCCTGTTCATCTCCTACGCCCCCCATCACGCCGGCGTCTTCCTGGCCGCCGGATCGGCAGGCATGCTCCTCGGTGACCTGGCGGTCGGGCGGCTGTTCACCGCCGAGCAGCGGCGCCGCTACGCATTCGCCCTGCGACTGCTGCTCGCCGCCCCCTACCTGCTGTTCGCCGTCCACCCGCCCGTGCTGGTGGCGACAGCCGCGGTGTTCATCGCCAGTGCCGGCTTCGCTGCCACCCTGCCGCTCCAGGAGCAGCTTCTGGAGTTGACCCCTGATCCTGTCCGTGGCCAGGTCCAGGGAGTTGAGTCCGCCGGCCGGATGACGTGGCAAGGTATCGGAGCCTCGATCGCTGGTGGCATTGCCCAGCACTTCACTTCTGGCACGGCCATCGCCTTTGTGGCCGCCGTCTCCATTGCCATCACCGTCTTCTCCCGGCCCTTCGTGGTCCGCGCCCGAGCCGTCCGCGTCCAGGCGGCCAACGCATAGGGTTCCCACGACGGTGCGAGCGGCGGGCGCGGCCAGACGCGCCCGCCGCGTCTCGCTACTCGTCGACAGCGTCCGGGGCACGGAGGGGCCGCATTCCGCCGGGCAGGTAGGGGAGTTGGAGGGAGTACCGGCCCAGCACGTTGATGTGGTGGCGCACGAACGGGGAGAGCCGGGCCACGTCCTCGTCGCGGGCCTCGAAGCCGTCCGCGCGCAGCTGGTTCACGGCGGCGCCCATGCAGTGTTGAACGGCACGAGCGCGATCAGGACCAGGCCCAGGGCGCCGATCTGGTCCTCCATACCTTCCTGGTAGCGCTGGTAGAGCTGCCCGACCCGGCCGTGGAAGATCTTCCGGGCCAGTGCGTGGCGGCCCTCCTGGAGGTTGGCCTGCACCTTGATCTGGCGGCGGTAGCCGGGCTCATCGGCCAGGCGCAGGATGTGCAGGGTCTTCTGATCGTGCAGGTCCGCGAGCTGCGGAGCGTAGGCGAACCCAGCCAGGGTGAGCAGGCCGTAGACGATGCCGCTGTAGCTCGCAGTGTCGGTGACGATCATCTCCGGACGGCGGCCACCATCGCGGTCGTAGAGGACGTCGTGTGGTCGTCGTCGAACTGGTGGTCAGCGCCTGCGCGCGGGCCAGCCGGGTGCCGCTCTGCGAGCCCCGCAGCACCTTCCCGAAGTACCCGTCGGCGTCGGCCGGCTCCATATCCCACAGCGGTCGGCCGAACCAGGCCCGCATCTGGTCCAGGTGCCCGACGTCTCCGCGGATGGTGCCGTCCGCCAGCCCCGCAGAAGCCCGCGCGAGGACGAACCCGGCGAGCACGTCGGTCTCGAACTGCTCCAGTTCCTCCGCCGAGACCGGACGCGGAACTCGCGCAGGTCGCGTACGGCTGCCAGCGCCAACCCGAGCCTCCCCACCCTCACCCCAATCGCAGACCGATCGGACGAAGTGAGAACGCTTGAAGAATCCTGAAGTTGCGTCACCGGGTCGAAGGCCACCCCAAGGAGACAGAACACCCTGGCCACGGGGACAAGGACTCAGCAGGGCCCAGGGGAACTCGCGGGATGTCGCACAGTCAGCTCGTCTTGTGGCCCCACTGGGGGCCGACCAGGGTCCACTCCCTGCCCCACTGCTCGACACGTCGCCGGTCGAGCCACCACCGTCCGGCGCGGCCGACACCGAACACCAGCCCGCTCAGGGCGAGGCCTGCCGCGGTCCCGAGCACGCCGGCCTCGACGGCCGCCTCGCTGGAGCTGGGCGGCTCGTTGCTCAGGCCGCCCCTCCCGTCGATCCAGACCGTGACGCGGGTGCCGGCCTTCCGTCCGTCCTCCACCAGGGTCCGCCCGGTGCGGGTGGTGCCGTCCGGGGCCCTCCAGCGGACCTCGCCCGGGGACCGGTCACTCACGCTGCGCTGACCCGAGCCCGACGCGGGGACGTCGGAGAGGAGCACGGCCGGGACCGTGCGCCGCTCGGCGCGCTGATCCGCGAAGACGTCCTGTGCCGCCTGCGCCGTCAGGAAACCGGCCAGCGTGCCCCCGAGCGCCATGACCGCCCAGACGGCCAGCACGATCCACGCCTCCAGTACGTCCTCGTGTCGCCGCAGCGGATTGCTCCGCCACCGCCACAGGAGCTTCTTCCCGTGCCTGTTGCCGGCCATCGCTCCACACCTCCTCCTCGTCCTCTTGGACGGTGCCAGTAGGTGCACGGCCGCCGCATGGGCCTGTCAGGTGCGGTCGCGGGGCCGACCGGGACCGACTCTCGTCCGGGTGTGGGCCGTTCAGCCCTGGCCCGCCCGCCGCCCGGACGCGGCCCGGCGGGTCGGCCGGGTCCGGCTCCTCGTGGAGAGGAGCTGCCGGGCGGGACCGTCTTGCCCGAGAGTTAAATACCACCGGGGGTATTTGACGTGCTTCCCGGAGCCGCAACGCGCTCGCCCCAGGAAACCCCCTGGGGTATTTGAGGAGGCAATCGAATGACTCGTGGAATGGCGCGGGAGGCGTGCGCGGCGGCATCGGCCGACAGCGCGCGCGTGGTCGACCTGCGCGCCCCCGACGGGTACGCGGCGGGACGCGTCCCGGGAGTACGGCCGACGCCCCTGCGCACCGTGCGCGCCCGGTGCGGCGAACCGCCCGCCGGCCGCCCGGTGTACGTGATCCGCGCCGACGGCGACCGCGGCGGGACGGCCGCCGGCCGGATGGACGCCCGTGGTCCCGACGCCCGCTCCGTGGCCGGCGGGACCCGTAGCCGGGCTCGTGCCGACCGCATCGACGTGGCCGGACCCCGTGAACACGCCGCCTGACGCCGAGTACCACGCCCGCCCTCCGGGCCGGATGGGAAGGTGCCCAGCCTTGGTCGTCAACCCGGGTTCACTGCACATCCCGCCGGCCGAACTGTCGCGTCGCGCCGACGAGATCCCGGCCGACCGGCCTCTGGTGGTCCACTGCGCCGGCGGCCACCGCCCCTCCGTGGCCGCCGCCCTGCTCCGCCACCGGGGCCGCGCCGACGTCTCCGACCTGCTCGGCGGCTACGGCGCCTGGCTCGCCCGGCCCGCACCGGCGAAGACCGCCTGATCACCCGTCCGGGCGCGGCCGACGGTGCAGCGCCCCGGGCCGTGAGGACCACCGGGCCGCATGGTCGGGCAGTGGGCGGCCCCGGCGAGTTCTCGTCACCGGCTCCCGCCGCCCCGGTCCGCGTCTGCAGAGCCTGCGCGTGCCTGCGGCGGCGGGTTCGTGGACTGATCCGCGACCGCGTGGGCGGCGTGGCACGTCGAAGGCGGCGGCCGGGGGCCCGTGCGACCGAACTGCCCGCGGCGCCACCCACACGGACGGGACGCGGCGCACACGACGGGAAGGAGCCCCACCCGCTTCTCGCGGATCCTGATTGCGCGGTGCGCGACCTCACGGCCGCTTCTCCGCGTCTCTTCTACGGGGCCCTTCCCGTCACTCTCAGGACATCACGCCGACGGCGAGCGCGCCAGGGCCGAACGGCCCCGGACGCCTCATCGCCTCGCGGCACCCCGCGGCCGGGGATGGCGGGCCGGCACCGCCCGCTGCCGCTCGGCTCCCCGCACGGCGTGAGCGGGTGTCCCCGCGGGCCGGCGCGGTTCCACGGGCGGCTCCGGAGCGGGTACCGCCACCACCGGCACCGTCGCGTGGAGCAGGCACTCGCGGCCGACCGCCCCGATCGGGGGCATCCCGAACGCCCCATGGACCCGGCGTCCCAGAACGAGCAGCCGCGCGCCGCGGGCGTGTCGGAGGAGCACCTGTACGGGCGGTCCCTCGGCGACGACGGCGTGGACGGCCCCGTCGTCGCCCGCGCCGAGCACCTCGCGCAGCGACTCGGTGAGCAGCCTCGCCGCGCGCACCCGTTGCTCGGCGGCCGTCGGGCGCGCCGACGGGGGAGCGTAGGGGGCGAGCAACGGCCCGGTCGGCTCCCAGGCATGGACGGCGACGACATCGGCGTGCACCGCCCGGGCGGCCCGGACCGCCCAGCGCAGCGCGGACACGGACGCATCGGAACCGTCGACGCCCACCACGATGGCGTTCTCGGCGCTGACTTCCGGCATGACGGCCTCCCTGAATGGCCTCTGCTCCCACCATGCGGCGGGTCTGCGCGCCGCCGCCGTGGGCCGAGGGGCTCGGCCGACCGGGCGAACGGCCCCTTGTTCCGGGCCGACCGGGCCGGACAGCGGGTCGACCGGGCCGGACAGCGGGTCGGCCGTGTGGGCGAGGCGGCACGGGGCACGGCTGGAGCCGGGGCAGAACACCCGGCTACCCGGCTCTGCTCCCCGTGGTGTCATGCAGCTCCCCGTCGTGTCATGCGGCCGCGGCGGGCCGGGGCAGGTCGCCCCCCGGTGGCGCCCGGGGGCCACCAGTAAAGGCCGGAGGGGCGGCGCGGCGCGGGAGTGGTGCTCCGGTCATCCGTAGCGGGTGTCGGGAGCTTGGGCCTCACCGGCCCGGTCGCCGCCCGGACGAATCGGTCGGCGGCCGAGTCACACCCGGGCGGCGGCCTCGCGCGCCTCGGCGGCGGCTTCGGCCTGGTCGGCGTGTGAGAGCAGCCGGTGGGCCAGTTCGCGTGCCTCCCCGGCCGTGAGCGAAGCCCAGACACCGGGTTCGTCACCCTGGTCCGGGCCCACGCTGAGGGTCACCCGGGTGATCGGCCGGTCCGCGGCCAGCCGCAGGCATTTCACGGTGATCCGGCGTCCGCAGGATGTCACCAGCGGGGGCCGCTCACCCGGTGAGGGCCGCTCCTGCCCTGGAGCCGTCATGGGTCTCACACCTCTCTCCGATCCGTGCGGGGTCGCGGGGTCCCGTTCGCCGGACCTCGCCGTGACCGGCGGGATTCGCGCTGGGGGGTGTCAGGAACAGCGCTGTACGGACCCGCCTTGTTCCTCCGGCAACCCCTGCTTCGGCCTTTCGGCCACCTGTCTTGTGCGGACCGCCGTCAGACCAGGCGGAGACCGGAGCCCGTGTCCGGGGCGGCGAGATGCCCCGTGAACCAGTCGCGGGCCAGCTCGGCGACCGCGGCCAGGGCTCCGGGCTCCGCGAACAGATGGCCGGCACCGGGGACGACGGCGAGCCGGTGCTCGCAGCGCAGCCGGTCGGCCGCGAGCCGGTTGATGCCGAGCACCCCGGTGTCGAGACCGCCCACGATGAGCAGTGTCGGGGCCCTTACGCGGGCCAGGGCCGCCGGTGACGCCAGATCGGGGCGGCCGCCCCGGCAGACGACGGCACGGACGTCCGCGCCGGGCGCGGCCGCGGCCTCCAGGGCGGCCGCGGCACCCGTGCTCGCACCGAAGAAGCTCACCGGCAGGCCGGTCTCGCGGCCCAGCCAGCCGCAGGCGGCGTGCAGGCGCCGCGCCAGCAGGCCGATGTCGAAGACGTTGGCGCGGTCGGCCTCCTCGTCCTCGGTGAGCAGGTCGAGCAGCAGGGTGCCGAGACCCGCCCTGTTGAGCGTGGTGGCGACGTAGCGGTTGCGGGGGCTGTGCCGACCGCTGCCGCTGCCGTGGGCGAAGGCCACCACGGTCGGGGCGGCGTCGGGCACCACCAGCCGCGCAGGCAGCCGTACGGGACCGGCGGGCACCTCCGCCTCCCGGTCCAGGGGCGGGACCTCGGAGGCCCCCGGAGTCCGGGACGGCGCCGCAGGGGCGCCGGCGACCGGGGGCGCGGCCCGGGAGAGCAGCGCGGTCACCTCGGCGTCGGAGACCTGACCGAAGTCCCGGTACCAGGCGCCGACCGAGCCCAACCGGACCGGCGACTCCAGACAGACGACCCGGTCGGCCGCACCGCGGAGCCGGGCCACCGTCTCTGCGGGTCCCACGGGCACGGCGAGGACGACCCGGGCCGCGCCCTGCCCCCGCACCACCTGGCAGGCGGCCTCGGCGGTGGCGCCGGTGGCGAGGCCGTCGTCCACGACCACCACCGTGCGCCCCGCGAGGAGGGCGCGGGCGCGGCCGGCGCGGTAGCGGGCGATCCGCCGGTCCAACTCGGCGCGCTCGGCCCGCTCCACGGCCGTCCGTGCCTCGGCGCCCACCCCCATGCGCTCGATCACGTCCTCGTCGAGGACGAGGACACCGTCCTCGCCGATGGCGCCGAAGCCCAGCTCCGGTCGGCGCGGCACCCCCAGCTTGCGCACCACGAGCACGTCCAGCGGAGCGTCGAGCTCCCTGGCCACCTCGTACGCCACGGGTACGCCGCCCCGGGGCAGGCCCAGGACCACGAGGTCCTCGTCGCGCAGATGGTCGAGGCGCCGGGCCAGGAGGCGCCCGGCCTCCGTACGGTCGTCGAAATCCATACGCCACCTCCCCGTGGTGTCCACGGCACCGGTGCCGACTCCGGGGGCGCTTCCCTCTTCTTCCATTGCACCCCGCCGCGGCGCCGCTCGCGAGGGGCGGCGCCGCGGCGGGCGGCTCAGACGCGCGCCTCGTGGGTCAGCCGGTGCCGCAGCGCCAGGGACGCGAGGGCCAGCAGAACCGTCGCGAAGGCCGCGAGAACGGCGATGTCCCGCAGGATCGCCGCCAGGTCGCCGTCCCGTGACAGCAGGGTGGTCCACGCGTCGACCGCCCATGCCTGCGGTACCGCGTGACCGGCGGTGCGCAGCCAGTCGGGGACCACGGCCAGCGGCCACATGCAGCCGCCCAGCATGCCCATCCCGATGCCGAGCGCCGGGCCGATCGCGTGCACCTGCTCCGGCGTACGGAACAGAGCACCGGCCAGCATGCCCGCACCGGTGCCCACCAGCGCCCACACGGCGACGAGGACGCCGGCGGCGAGCGGATCGCCCCAGGCGACGTCGAAGACGAACGCACCGATACCCACGATCAGCACGGACTGCAGCAACGCCAGCAGCAGATGGGCGACCGTCTCGCCGAGCACCAGGGTGCGGGCGGAGACCGGCGCTGCCAGCGCACGCGAGTACACCCCCGTCCGACGGGTCTGCACGATGGTCGCGCCGCCCGCCAGCGCGTTGATGAAGACGAACAGCACCAGCATCGTGGGCGTGCTGTAGCTGTAGCCCAGCGGCAGGAAGTCGCTCTGGCCGTTCACCGTCTCGGCACGTACGACGACGGGGGAGGAGGACCGCTCGGCCTCCCGGGCCAGGGCGAGATTCTCGTCGAACGTTCCGCCGGCCGCCTCGCCGGCGAAGGCAGCGGCCTGAAGACGCCCCGCGTGGTCGGCCACCACGGCCGACACCGAGGACACGGCCGAGTGCCCGGCGCCGCCCGAGGGCTCCACCAGGACCCTCACGGTGACCCGCCGCCCGGCCCGGACGTCCCCGTCGAGATCCGCGGGCACCAGCACCACCGCGTCCAGTTCCGTACGGCGCAGCGCGGTGCGCGCGTCGGACTCCGTGGCGTACGTCCGGGACCGCAACCCGGGTTCGTCCTGGAGTTGCGAGGTCAGCTCCCGGGCCACCGGACCCTGCCCGGGGGCGCGGACGAGGCCGATCCGGAACTGGTCGAAGCCGCTGACGGTGACACCGATGACGACGATGATCGCGACCGGCAGCAACACCATGAAGAACAGCGCGGTGCGGTCCCGCATCGTGCGCGAGAGGGTGGCCCGGGCCACGGCGAGAGCGATCACGACGTCCTCCTCAGCCGCATCAGCAGAGCCGTCACCCCGGCCACGACGGCCGAGAACGCGGCGATCCCGAGCAGCGGGGCACCGACCGCGTCCCAGCCGCGCTCCCCGGTCCCCAGGTCCGTGAAGCCCCGCAGCGCCCAGCCGTTGGGCGTGAACAGGGCGAGGGTGCGGACGGCGGGTGTGGTGCCGGACGCGAAGACGAAGTTCCCGCCCAGCAGGACCAGCGCGAACACGAGGATCGACGCGAGTCCCTGAGCCTGCTGCTCGGTCCGCACCAACGAGATGACCAGCGCGGTCAGGCACACCACGCACACCGCCATCGCCACGCTGAGCGCCGCGACGCCGACGGGATCCGCCCATCGGGCGCCGAAGGCGAGCCACGACACCACGGTCACGGTCGCGAGCCCGGCCAGGCTGTAGACGAAGGTCGACAACGACTTGCCCAGCAGCAGCGCGCCCCGCCCGACAGGCGCCGCCGCGATGCGGTCCAGGGTGCCCTGCTGCTGTTCGACGAAGTAACCGCGCGCCCCGTACCCGACCGTGAACAGCACGAAGAACATGCCCATGCTCGGCCCGAAGTAGCTGATGACCTTCAGCGGGTCGTCGGGGAGGCCCTGCGCCCCGACCTGCTCGGGCAGCCGCAGCAGGGCGGCCTCGGCGGCCAGTTCGGGTATGTCCGACTCCGGGACGCCCGCGGCGACTGCCGTGGCGACCGACAGCCGGTCGGCGTTGACCTGGGCGACGTACGACTCGGTGACCGCCCGGGCGAGCTGCGCCTGGAGGCCGTAGTCGACGCTGCCCAGGACCCGCACGGGCGAGGACCCGCCGCCGTGCAGGGACGCGGTGAACCCCTCGGGCACCACGATCGCGGCGTGCACGTCCCCGCCGTCGACCGCCCGCCGGGCGGCGCTCTCGTCGTCGTAGCGCCGCACGCCCACGGTCTCGTCGAGCTCGTCGCTCGTCAGCACCCGGGTCAGCCCCGTCGCGGCCGGACCCCGGTCCAGGTCCACCACGCCGATGTTCGCGCGGAACTCACCGTTGTTGTCGAACGCCAGGGCCATCAGGGCGGAGATCAGCACGGGCGCCAGGAACACGAGCACCCAGGCCGAACGGTCGCGCAGCCGTTGTCTGAGGTCCTTGGCCGCGATCGCGAGGACGACACGCATGACCGCTCACTCCCTCAGCGCGGTGCCGGTCAGATGCAGGAAGACCGACTCCAGGTCGGGTTCGTCGATCTCCACACTGCGGATGCCGACCCCGTGCTCGTGGGCGAGATCGAGCAGATCGGGCAGCAGGCTCCGGGCGTCCTTGACGACCAGTTCGACGACATCGCCGCCGTCGCCGGTCCGGGCGGCGCCCTCGACCCGGGCGAGACGGCGGCACGCCTCGCCGTACGCCGAGAGGTCGCCGACGGCGGTCAGTCTCACCCGGTCCCGCTCGGCCACCAGCGCCACCAGCTCACGCGGGGTGCCCTCCGCGACGAGGCGGCCCCGGTCGATGATGCCGACGCGGTCGCAGAGCCGCTCGGCCTCCTCCATGTAGTGCGTCGTGTAGAGGACGGCCATGCCCTCCTCGCCGAACCGGGTGACGCTCTCCAGGATCGCGTGCCGACTCTGCGGATCGACCCCGACCGTCGGCTCGTCCAGCACCAGCAGGGTCGGCGCGTGCACCAGCCCGGCCCCGATGTTGAGGCGCCGGCGCATGCCGCCGGAGAGCGACTCGACACGGTCACCGGCGCGGGAGCCCAGGTCGACGAGGTCGAGCACCTCGTCCACCCGGCGTTCCAGGAGGCGGCGCGGCAGGCGGTGCAGCCGCCCGAAGAAGCGGAGGTTCTCCCGGACCGTCAGGTCCGGATACAACGCCACGTCCTGCGGCACGAATCCGATCAGCCGCTTGGCCGGAGCGGCGGCCGTGCTCATCGGCCGCCCCGCCACGCGCACGGTTCCGGAGTCGGGCCGCAGCAGACCGCAGACCATCCTGATCGTGGTGGTCTTGCCCGCGCCGTTCGGCCCCAGGAGACCGTATGTCTCACCGGGCGCGATGCTCAGCCCGACGTCGTCGACGGCGGTGCGGTCCCCGAACCGGCGGACGAGATGGGCACAGTCGAGCACAGCGTTCATGACATCACCTCGACAGGGGTGGCTGCTTCGGCGCGGGAAGGGTCTCCACGCTTGTCGTGCCGTTCGTTCGTGCTCTTCAGTCGTGCGGGACGACCGCCACCGGGCACGGCACGTGGTGCAGCGCCGCGTGGGCCACCGGGCCGAGTTTCCAAGGGCCGGACGGATGCCGCCGGCGGCCCACGACGAGGAGCCGTCCGGAGACCGCGGCCGTCAGCAGCACCTGGGACGGGTGGCCCGTGGTCACCTGCTCCTCGACGGGGACCCCGGGGTACTTCTCCCGCCAGGGCGTCAGCGACGCGGTCAGACGGGCGCGTTCCTCCGCCTCGAAGCGGCCGGCCGGCTCCGAGAGGTACCTCGCGTGCGGCTGGGCCGCCAGTGCGGCCAGCACGGGCAGGGCCCGTACGGCGCGTACGGGGGTGCCCCGGGACGCGGCCTCGGCGAAGGCGAAGTCGAGCAGCGCGTCGGCGGCCGGGCCCGGCTCCTGGACGCCCACCACGACCGCGTCGTGGCCCGCCGTCGCGGAGTGTTCCCAGCCGTCGTCGACGGACGGGTCGCCGGCCCGCACGGTGACCGTCGGACACTGGGCCAGGCCCAGGACGTGCAGGCTGATGGAGCCCAGCAGGAAACTCGCCAGGGAGCCGTGGCCCCGGGAACCGACCACGAGCAGGGCCGCGTCGGCGCTGCGGCCCACGAGCTCATCGGCGGCGGGGGCCGACACCAGCTGCGTGGTCAGATCCAGATCCCCGTAGCGGTGCAGCACCTCGGCCTCGGCCCGGCGCAGTGCCTCCCGGCCGTACCGCTGCTTGCTGCGGGCCTCCTGCGGGAGCGCCGGCAGATCGAGCGGCTGGGTGCTCCACGAGTGGACGAGCACCATCGGCAGGCGCCGGGCCGAGGCTTCGCGAGCGGCCCACCAGACGGCGGTCATACCGGCGGGAGAACCGTTGAACCCTACGGTGACAGTGCCGGTCATGGCCTACCTCCGGTGTCGGCGTGCCGGCGCGGCGCCGCCACGCGTCCGCCCCCACGTCCTCCCGTCCATTCTCGCCGCGGCGGCGGTGTCGGGGTGAGGGGCCGGACGGTACGTACCCTGGGCCATCCGGCCCCGTGCGGGGCGCGACCGTCCGGACCAGCGTGGGTACGGAAGAGCTGTACGGGGGTGAGCCCCCGGGCCCAGGCCTCCGGGAGAGGGGACTGTGTGATGAGCGCTCCCGTTGTCGTCGGAGTGGACGGATCGCCGTCCGCCCGGGCCGCCGTGGAGACGGCCGCCCGGGAGGCCGCCCTGCGCGGAGTGGGTCTCCGTCTGGTGCACGCCTTCGGGTGGCCGGGCGCCCATGTGCCGCCCGGCGCACCACCCTGGAACGCCAGAGGGACGGGTCTGCGCGAGATGGTGGACGGCACGCTGGGCGAGGCCGAGCGGCTGGCCGGCACGACGGCACCCGCGATCGACGTCACCCGCGAGGTCGTCCCCGGCGAAGCGGTGACGGTGCTGGAGATCGAGTCCCGCACGGCGTCGCTCCTCGTGGTCGGCAGCCGCGGGCTGGGCACCTTCGCGAGGGTGCTGCTCGGCTCCACCTCCGCGCACCTGGCCGCCCACGCCCGCTGCCCCGTGCTGGTGGTACGCGGCAGGCCGGACCCGGCGGACCCCGTCCTGCTCGCCGCCGACGGCTCACCGGCGGCCGCCGGCGCCGTCGAGCACGCCTTCGCCGAGGCGGCGATGCGCCATGCCGACCTGGTGGCGCTGCATGTGTGGAACACCCGCACCGAGCGGGCCTACGACGGTGCCGCCGACCCGCCGTTCGTGACGTACGACGAGGACCGGCTCCACGACGAGGAGGAGCGCGTGCTAGCCGAAGCGCTGTCCGGGCTGGGCGACCGGTACCCCGACGTGACCGTGCACCGGCGGCTGGTCCGCGGGCGGACCCGCGCCTCCGTGATCCGGGCGAGCGCCGACGCCCAGCTGCTCGTGGTCGGTGCCCGCGGCCGGGGCGGCTTCACCGGTCTGCGTCTGGGCTCGGTCGCCCAGGCCGCGCTGCACCACGCGCACTGCCCGGTCACCGTCGTGCGCACCGGGCCGGAGTGACGTCCTGGACACCGTCGGACCCGGGGCGCGGTCCCGTGCTGTGCGGGGGCGCGGGGAACCGCACCATCGGCACGCACACACCCCGCACCCCCTGCGCCCCGACGTCACCCGGTGTCGAACCATGACGGGACGTCGGCCTCGTTCGTCCCGGAGAACGCGGGCCCGTCAGGAAGCGAACAGCAGGCCCGCGTCCAGGGCCTCCCGTGCCCGGCGGCGCGGCGACGGCGGGCCTTCCGGGCCGTAGCCCAGCCGGATCACCATCTGCGCATGGGCGCGCAGGATGTCCGTCGAAGGGACGACCCGCGCCCGCAGATCGGGCCACTCCAGTGCCTGGTGCAGGAGGGACGCCCGCAGCCCGTGGGCGGTGGCCACCAGCAGGACGCGTTCCAGTGCCTGTCCGGCGCGCAGCCAGTCGGACCTGCGGTCGTGCGCGGTGGACAGCACGGCGATCGAGGGCCGCTTCTCGAAAGGACGGCTGGCCAGCACGGAGGGATGCCGGTGCGCGCCGAAGTCCCGGAGGGGCATCCGCTCCCAGAAGTCCTGCGGCCCGATCGCCGCCGGCGGCATGCCGAGGGCCGCCGCGTTCGGCTCGTGCACCCAACGGCGGCTCTCCGCCGCCCTGTCCGGGTCGGCGGTGTTGCGGCGCTCGGCGTCCCGGATCACCCGCAGCAGCCGTTCCGTCTCCCCGGGGTCCGGGCGGCTCAGCAGGGCGCCCTCACTGTGGGCGGCCTCGGCCAGTTCCGCCACGACCGCGTCGGGCAGGGGTTCCTCGGAGAACGGGAACCGGCTGCTGTGCCGACGCCACAGCGCCTCGTACAGCCGGGGATCGGCCGCGTTCCGCACCGGCCCGCCGAGCCGTACGGTGGCCAGCAGGTCCGGTTCGTCGGGCCGGGGCAGCAGCCGGGTCACCGGCTCCCGGCCGAAGTGGGCGACGGCCAGCCGGAGGTTGAGGACCGCGCAGCCGACGGAGAGGTGCAGGGCACGGCCCGTGGGGTCGAGGTGCCGCAGCCCGCGGTCCGCCACGGCCCGGATCTCCAGCGTCAGCGTGTCCGGGTCGAACCGGAAGCGCCAGGGCTGGGTGTTGTGGATGGAGGGCGCGGCCACGGCCGCCGTGATCATCGTCTCCAGTGTCGGGAGAGCGGGAGCTGCGGACCACATCGGAACTCCTTTCCCGCCCCGCGCCGCGGAGCCGGTGGGCCTGGGTGGTGGTGGACCCTGCCCACGGTGGACTCGTCGCGCCGGGCGCAGTAGAGGCCGTCCGGCTCCTCGGCCGGGCCCGCACGGCACCGGAGCAGAGCCCTTCGGCACCCTGTGCCGTGGTCCGCCGGGGGGTTCCCTGAAGAGGAGGGGGACCGGAACCCGAAAGGGGTGCGCACCATGGGCACGACGTCGACTTCGCTCGTTCGGAGGCGGTACGCCGTCCTGCTGGCCGGCTCCGCCGTGGTGGCCTTCGTCCTCCGGGCCGTGCGCGACACACTGGTGCTGCGTGCGCTGCGCCGCCGCACGGACCGCCGGACACCGGCGACGCCCACGGCACCCGCGCCCGTCACCGTGCCCCCGCCGACTGCTCCGCGGACGACGACCGCGACGGGCGGGGCCGCCCGCCCCGGCCCGGCCCTCGTGTCCCACTGAGCCGTCCGGCACGCGACAAGGGGGGAGTTGGGGCCGAAGGGCCCATGGGAAGGACTGTGCGGCCCCCTGCGCACCACCGTGTCCTTCCCCGATGCTCGGCTCAGGCCGTAACCGGCCGGGACACAGGAGGTACGCACCATGCTTCAGCACGTGATCGCGGGAGTCGACGGATCACCCGAGAGCCTCGCCGCCGCCCACTGGGCGGCCAGGGAAGCCCTGCGCAGGGGCACGGACCTGCGGCTCGTGCACGCCTGGCAGTGGCATCCGCGCCCGCCGGCCTACGTGCCCCTGGGCACCGGTCAGCGCGCGTGGGCCGAACAGACCCTGGACGGAGCGGCCCGCAGCGTCAGGGCCGCGCACCCCGGTCTGCGGATCGAGGACCGGCTGCTGCAGGACTCCCCGGTCGGAGCCCTGCTCGACGCCCCCGGGGAGACCGAACTCCTGGTGCTCGGGTCCCGCGGACTGAGCGGTCTCGCGGGGTTCGTCGTGGGCTCGGTCTCCCAGCGGGTCGTGGCCCGGTCGACGCGTCCCGTGGTCCTCGTCCGGTCCGGGGAGAGCGCGGCCGGCGAACACCTCCCCGCCCCGGACGGCGTCTCGCCGGACGAGATACCCGAACTGCCCTACAGGGACGTCGTCCTCGGACTCGACATCTCCCACCCCTGCGACGAGCTGATCGAGTTCGCCTTCACCGCCGCCCGGCGCCGCGGTACCGGACTCCGCGTGATCCACGCCTACCGCGTCCCGACCGCGTACGCCGTCGACGACACCCGCGTCCCGGTCCCCGGGCCCCAACTGCTCGCGGAGCGGGAACACGCCGTGGTCGCGGCGCTGCGCCCCTGGTGCGCGAAGTTCCCCGAGGTCACCGTGGCCGAGACGGTCGTCGACGGGCGGGCCGCCGGCGCGCTCCTCGACGCGTCGGCCGAAGCCTCGCTGGTCGTCGTCGGACGCCGGATCCGGCATGGCCTGCCGGGCCCGCACACCGGGCCCGTCACCCACGCGGTGCTGCACCACGTCGGCTGCCCGGTCGCCGTCGTCCCGCACACCTGAGCCGCCGCCCGAGAGCCGTCCGGAAGCCCGACAGGAGGAACCATCATGAGTACCCGCCACGTGACCGTCGGCGTGGACGGCACGATCACCGCCGTACGCGCCCTCGACCGTGCCGCGGACGAGGCCGCCCTGCGCGGGGTCGGACTGGAGATCGTCCACGCCGTGCCGGACCTCGACGAGGCCGGACCCGTGCTCGCGTCCGCCGCCGCGCGGGTCCGTGCCCGTCGTCCCGGCACGGCCGTCACCACCGTCCCGGTCCAGGGCCATTCGGCCGGCGTCCTCGCGGAACGCGGACGCCACGCGGCACTCACCGTCGTCGGGTGCCGGGACCTCGGCGGGATACTCGGCGCGGTGGTCGGATCGGTGAGCGCGCGCCTTGCCGCACACGCGCCGGGACCGCTGCTCGTCGTACGCGGAGACTCGCCGATGAACAGCCACGGCGAGATCATCCTCGGCCTGGACGACGCCACCGACGCGGGAACCGCCGCCTATGCCTTCCAGGAGGCCGAACTGCGCCGCGCCCGCCTGCGGATCCCCCCGTTCACCACGCACCACCCCGTCCTCCCCGTGGTGTCCCACCGGGGGAACGGGCGGTCGACGGCGCGGCCCGCGCTGGTCTCCGCGCTGGCGGAACTCGGTGAGCGGCATCCGGAAGTACGCGCGGATGCCCCCGAGCCGGGCTCCGCCCCGGTACGGGCCCTGGTGGACGCGACCCGCACCGCCGACCTCGTCGTGGTCGCCGCCGGTCCCGCCCCGCACGGGCCCGGCCGCCACCTCGGGCCCGTGGCCCGCGAGCTGCTGCACCGGTCCCACTGCCCGGTTCTGATCGTTCCCGCCGCACACCAGGCGGCATAGGGGACCGGCCGTGTCATCGCCCGGCCCCTGCTCCCCGGGCTCCCGCCCGAGGTCAGGGCAGGTCAGGTCGCCAGCTGGGAGCGGCGCGACATCCCCGGGTCCGACGGCATCGAGGAGGTGTCGTCGACCCGGTGGTCCAGCTCGGCCGAGACGTCGACGACGCCGTCCACGCCTCGGCACAGCCGCTCCACCACGGGGACCATGGACTTGTGCTCGACGGTGCCCCGCAGCGCGACCCGTCCGTCCACCACCCGGACCGTGATCGTGTCGGGCGGGAGACCCAGGGTCCGCACGAGGACGTCCCCGGTGATCTCCTCACGGATGGCACCGTCCCCGCGCAGGAAGACGCGCAGCAGGTCGGCCCGGCTGATCAGCCCGACCAGCCGCCCCGACTCGTCGACGACCGGCAGCCGCTTGACGTGGTGGCGCTCCATGACCTGGGCGGCCTCCACCACCGTCCACTGCGGCCGCGCGGTCACGGCCGGGCTGTTCATCAGCCCCTCGGCGGTGGACGCCTCGGCCTTCGCGCGTGCCGCGTCCCGCGGACGCAGCACCGGCAGCAGACCGGCCGGGTCCAGTTGCGCGGCCTCCTTGCGCAGCAGGTCCGCCTCGGACACGACACCGACGGGACGGTCGTCGTCGTCCACGACGGGTACGGCCGTGATGCCGTACTCGGCGAGCAGTTTGGCGATCTCCTTGAAGCCGGTGTCCCGCTGGACCCGTACGACGCCTGTGGTCATGAGGTCACTCACCATCCGGTGCCGCATGGTTCTCGCCTCCTGAGGACGCTTGCGTTGCTCTTTCCACTCTCCGCCGCCGAAGGGCCCGCCCCAAGGGCCGTTCGGCCCCGACCACGGCCCGACCAGCCCGTAGGGGAGCCGAGGCCCGCACGGACGCCGGCCCGTACCGGCCGCAGCGGGGCGGCAGGACCGGCCGACCCGACGACGGCCCGCACAGCCGTACCGGCAGTCGGGCCGGCCGTGGCGGCCGCGCGACCCACTCAGCAGATCCTCGGCAGTTGTTCGCCCAGCGGCATCTCCACGATCCGTCGCGCACCGACCAGGGTCCGCAGGGTCACCCTGCCGTCCGGATCCGGTGCGGACACCTCGCCGATCCGTACCGCCCGCGCGCCCTCGGGGACGGAGCGCATCGCGGACAGGGCGTCGTCGGCCGCCGCCGCGGAGACGAAGGCGACCAGGCAGCCCTCGTTGGCGACGGTCAGCGGGTCGAGGCCCAGCAGATCGCAGGCGGAGGCGACCGCCCCGGGGACCGGGATCGCGCTCTCGTCGATCTCCACGCCGACCGACGAGTCACGGGCGATCTCGTTCAGGGCCGCGGCGAGGCCGCCTCGGGTGGGGTCGCGCAGCACGTGGACGTGCTCGGCGAGCGGCGTCAGCGTCCCGACGAGGTGGTGCAGGGGGCGGCTGTCCGAGGCGATGTCGCTCTCGAAACCCAGGCCCTCACGGGTGCTCAGGACGGTCGTGCCGTGCAGACCGATCGGCCCCGAGAGCAGCACCGCGTCACCGGGACGGGCGAGGGCCGCAGACGGGTGCAGCGACCCGTGGCGCTGCCCGATGCCGGTGGTGTTGACGAACAGGCGGTCGGCCGCCCCCCGCCCCACGACCTTGGTGTCCCCGGTGATCACGGGCACCCCGGCGGACTGCGCCGCCTTCCCCAGGGAGGCGACCACGGCCCGCAGCTCCTCCAGCGGCAGCCCCTCCTCGACGATGAGGGAGACGGACAGGGCGACCGGCCAGGCGCCCCGCATGGCGAGGTCGTTGATCGTGCCGTGCACCGCGAGGGAACCGATGTCCCCGCCGGGGAAGAACAGCGGACTGACCACGAAGCTGTCGGTGCTCATCACCAGCTCGCGGTAGCCGGGCAGCATGGCCGCGTCCTCCAGCGGGCCGGGGCCGGCGTCCAGCGCGGGCAGGACCAGCCGGTCGAGCAGCTCCGCGGTGAGCCGGCCGCCGGCGCCATGGCCCAGCAGCACGACCTCGTCCTCGTGGTTCGGGATGGGGCAGTCGACGCTCATGCCGTGCTCCTCGTCGTCTCCGCGGGCCGTGTCCCGCTCGTCGTGCCCGCCCCACCCGTCGGGGCGCCCGCCCCCGTACGCGATCCCTCGGCCGTCGTGGCCGTCGTCCTCCCGCGCCCGGCGGCATGGAAGGCGGCGCAGGTGCCCTCGGACGACACCATGGGGGCGCCGAGGGGATGGCGAGGGGTGCAACGGGTGCCGTAGGCGGTGCAGTCGGTGGGCAGCCTCGCCCCCGTGAGGATCGCCCCGGCGATGCACTCCGGGTCCTCGACCGGGCGCAGCCCGGCCACGTCGAAGCGGCGGGCGGCGTCGAACCGCCGGTACTCCCCGGCGAGTTCCAGGCCGCTGGCGGGCAGCGCCCCGATGCCCCGCCAGGCCCGGTCGGTGACCCGGAAGACGGTCCGCACCGCGTCCTGGGCCCGGGTGTTGCCGGAGCGGCGTACGGCCCGCGCGTACTGGTTCTCCACCGCGTGGCGGCCCGACTCCAGTTGCCGTACCGCCATCAGGATTCCCTCCAGCAGGTCGAGCGGTTCGAATCCGGTGACGACGATGGGCACCCGGTACGCCTCGGCGATCGGCTCGTACTCGTGCCAGCCCATCACCGCGCACACATGCCCGGCGGCGAGGAAGGCCTGCACCTCGCACTCCGGGTCGTCGAGCAGCGCGGTGATCGCCGGGGGCACGAGAACATGGCTGACCAGCACCGAGAAGTTGGTCAGGCCCAGCCGGGCCGCGTGCAGGACGGCCGTGGCGTTGGCGGGCGCGGTCGTCTCGAACCCCACCGCGAGGAAAACGACCTGGCGGTCGGGATGCCCGGCGGCCAGCCGCACCGCGTCCATGGGCGCGTACACGACCCGTACGTCCGCGCCCCGCGCCCGCAGCGACAGCAGGTCCGTGTGCGTGCCGGGCACGCGGAGCATGTCGCCGAAACTGGTGAAGATCACCTCTGGGCGGGCCGCGACGGCCATGGCCCGGTCCAGCGTCTCCAGGGGCGTCACACAGACCGGGCAGCCGGGGCCGTGGATCATCCGCATGCCGGCGGGCAGCAGTTCGTCGATGCCCTGGCGGACCAGGGTGTGCGTCTGGCCGCCGCACACCTCCATGATCCGCCACGGGCGGGTCGCCGTGCCCCGCAGCTCGTCCAGCAGATGCCGGGCGAGCACGGGGTCGCGGTACTCGTCCAGGTACTTCATCGGTGCCCCATGCGGTTCGTCGCGTGGTGAGGGTCAGCGGTGCGAGAGGTCGGTCCGGACGTCGACGACCCCCTCCACGGCCCGTACGGCGCGGGCCAGGACGGGCACGAGTCCGCGATCGGGCAGCGATCCCCCCAGCGTCGCCACGCCCTCGGTCACGGTGACCGTGACGGCCTCGGTGCCCGGGAGCGACGGCAGGACGGAACTCCGCACCTCCTCGGCGATCTCCTCGTCCGGGCGGAGGAACACCTTCAGCAGATCGCCGCGGCTGACCACGCCCTGGAGCATGCCGACCCCGTCGATGACGGGGAGCCGCTTGACCTTCCGGCGCGCCATGATGCGGGCGGCCTCGGACAGCGGGGCGTCCGCGTGCACCGTCACTGCCGGGGCGCTCATCAGCTCCCCGGCGGTCACGGCGCCCGCCTTGATCCGGTCGGCCAGGTCGCCGGAGGTGCCGTCCCGGTCCCGGAACTCCTCCTTGTGCAGCAGATCGGCCTCCGAGACCACCCCGACGACCCGGCCCTCGCCCTCCAGCACCGGGAGCGCGCTGACCTTCCACTGGTCGAACAACTGGACGATCTCCTTGAAGGGCGCGTCGCGCCCCACGGCGATGACGGTGTGCGTCATCACATCGCTCACGGTGGACGGGGACTCGGGCATCGCAGCCTCCTTCAGGTACGGACGACGGTCAGGTCGAGGAAGTGGGTGGAGCACGAGATGCACGGGTCGTGGTTGCGGATCGTGCGCTCGCACAGCGCCGTCAGCTCCGCGTCGTCCGGATCGCGGTCGGTGATCGCGTCCTGTGCCGTGCGGCGCAGGTCGTCCTCGATCGCGCCCTGGTTCTGCGCGGTGGGCGGCACCAGCCGGGCGTCGGTGACGACGCCGTCGGCGTCGAGCGCGTAGCGGTGGTACAGCAGGCCGCGCGGCGCCTCGGTCGCCCCGTGGCCGACCCCGGCCGCCGGCGGCACCTCGGTGTACGGGCGCGGCGGCGGCTCGTACGCGTCGATGATCCGCAGCGCCTCGTCGACGGCGTACACCACCTCCACGGCCCGCACCAGGATGGACCGGAAGGGGTTGCGGCACACCGCGCCCTCGCCCGGCTCGCCGAGCCCTCCGGCTCGGGCGGCCTCCCGGGCCGTCGGCGACAGCGCCCGCCCGTTCACCGCGAACCGGGCGAGGGCGCCGGTGAGATGGCGGCGCCCGTCGAGCCGGGCGTGCAGGGCGGTGGAGTGCGGAACCTGGGTCTCGGTGACGTGGTCGGTGAAGTCCCGCACCGGGAAGGAGCGGACCGTGCCGTCGGAGCGCAGCACCGTCGGGACACCGCCCTCGATGGCATAGGTGTCCGGCGCGGCCAGTGCGAACAGGTCGGCGTCGACCCGGGCCTCGGGGTACTCGAAGCCGGCGACCCAGCGCACGGTCTCCAGGGCGTCGTCGAGGGCCTGCCTCAACTGCGCCGCCAGCGGCCTCAGTTCGGCACGGGAGGGGGTGCGGTGGAAGCCGCCGAGCCGGACGTTCACCGGGTGCACGGCCCGGCCGCCCAGCAGCTCCATCAGGGAGTTGCCCGCCTTCTTCAGCCGCAGCCCCCGCTCGACCTCCGCCCGGTGCGTGCGCGCCAGCTCGATCGCGCTCGCCCGGCCCAGGAAGTCCGGCGCGTGCAGCAGGTAGACGTGCAGGGTGTGGCTCTCGATCCACTCGCCGCAGTACAGCAGTCTGCGCAGCTCGCGGATCGCCGGGTGGACGCTCACCCCGCACGCGTCCTCGATGGCCGCGCACGCGCTCATCTGGTACGCCACCGGGCAGATCCCGCACACCCGGGCGGTGATGTCGGGTGGCTCGGTGTACGCCCGGCCGCGCAGGAACGCCTCGAAGAATCGGGGCGGTTCGTAGATGTCGAGCCGGGCCTCGCCGACCGTGCCGCCGTGGACGTGCAGGCGCAGCGCTCCCTCGCCCTCGACCCGGGCGAGCGAGCCGACGTGCAGCACACGGGAACCGCGATGGGTCACTTGGTCAACTCCTCGTCGAAAGCGGCGGCGTTGAAGGTGTGCAGGAAGCGGTCGACACCGTCCTCGTCGAGTCCGTCCCGGCGCAGCACGGGGATCAGCGCGGGCAGGTTCACCGAGCCGGACGGGCCGAAGCAGCCGTAACAGCCCCGCCCGTACGCGGGGCACAGGGCCCCGCAGCCGGCGTGGGTCACCGGCCCGAGGCAGGGCGTGCCGTGGGCGACGGTGACGCAGACCGTGCCGCGCCGCTTGCACTCGAAGCACACGCTGTGGTCCGGCACATCCGGCCGGCGGCCGGCGAGGAACGCCGTGATCACCTCGATGAGCTGCCGCTTGTCGATCGGGCAGCCCCGCAGTTCGAAGTCGACGTCCACGTGCGCGGAGACCGGCGTGGAGGTGGCCAGGGTGGAGACGTACTCGGGGTGCGCGTAGACGACACGCCGGTACTCGTCGACGTCGGCGAAGTTCCGCAGCGCCTGGATGCCGCCTGCGGTGGCACACGCGCCGATCGTGACCAGACGGCGCGAGGCGGCCCGGATCGCCCGGACGCGCTCGGCGTCCTCGGCGGTGGTGACCGAGCCCTCGACCAGGGCCAGGTCGTACGGTCCGTCCGCCACCGCGCTGGAGGCCTCCAGGAAGTGCGCGATGTCCACCTGCCCCGCCAGCGCCAGGAGTTCGTCCTCGCAGTCCAGCAGGGTCAGCTGGCAGCCGTCGCAGGAGGCCAGTTTGAACACGGCGAGCTTCGGCGCGGCCATCTCACAACTCCCTCACGCGCAGCAGGGGCTCGGCCCGGTCCCAGCCGACGACCGGCCCGTCCCGGCACAGCAGCAGCGGGCCGAGCTGGCAGTGCCCGCAGTGCCCGGTCGCGCACCGCATGTTCCGCTCCAGCGACACCCGGATCCGCTCCGCGGGCACCCCCCGGTGGGCCAGCTCCCGGGCCGTGGCGCGGATCATCGGCTCGGGACCGCACACGAACGCCCAGGTGGCGTCCGGCTCGAACGGAGCCCGGCCCGTCAACTGGGTGACGACCCCCACGTCGCCGCGCCAGCCGGGGCCGGGCCGGTCGACCGTCACCCCGGTGAACGCCGTCGGCCAGTCGTCGATCTCCCCGCGGGCGATCAGGTCGCCCGGGGTGCGGGCCCCGATGAGCACACCGAGCCGGCCGTACGCCCCGGGCTCGGCGAGCACGCTCAGGATCAGCGGACGCAGCGGGGCGAGACCGATGCCCCCCGCCACCACCAGGATGTCCCCGCCGCGTGCCGGCCCCAGCTCCCAGCCGGTGCCGTACGGCCCGCGCAACCCCAGCACATCACCCACCCGGGTCGCGCACAGCCCGCCGGAGACGGCGCCCACGCCCCGGACGGTGTGCGCGAGGCCGCCCGTGGCCTGGACGGAACTCACCGACAGGGGGATCTCGCCGCGCCCGAAGCAGTGCACCATCGCGAACTGCCCCGGCGCGAAGTCCGCGAGCGCCTCGCCGACCGGTTCCAGCCGCAGCGTGACCGTGTCCGCGGTCTCCCGGCGGCGGTCCACCACGCGGTGGGGGACGGGTACGGAGGTCATCGCGCACCACCGCCGGGAGAGGTGCCGTAGAGGTCCAGGAGGCGGGCGCGTGCCGCGCTCAGCCGGTGGGAGAGCACCCGGCCGACCCAGTGGCCGACGGCCCGCCCGAACTCGGCGTCCTGTGCGCACATCAGGCGGACGGCGACGGCGTCGAACTCATGGGCCCGCACCCGGGTGACGGTCTCGGCGCCCAGCTGCCAGACGTACGGTTCGTACAGCCAGGACCAGCCCACCAGGTCGCCGGCGCCCAGGGTCTCGATCACCGGGGAGCGATGGCCGGGCACATGCATGTCGAGGGCGACCCTGCCGTCGCGCACGACCCAGAAGCGGTCGGCGCGTCCGCCCTCCTCGAACAGCCGGGTGCCGGGTTGCAGGTCGACCTCGCGGGCGACGCGCAGCAGCCGTTCGCGGTGCTCGGCCGGCAACGCGTGGGTGAGGCGCAGGGTGATCGAGGGGCCCATCACTCATGCCTCCGAGACGGGTTCGCCGCTCCTCGCGGTGAACTCGGCGTCCAGCGCGGCCACTTCCTCCGTGATGTCGATGCCGACCGGGCACCAGGTGATGCACCGCCCGCACCCCGTGCAGCCGGAGGTCCCGAACTGGTCGTACCAGGTGGACAGCTTGTGTGTGAGCCACTGCCGGTAGCGGGCCCGCCCCGAGGGCCGCACCGGGCCCTCGTGCAGATGGGAGAAGTCCAGGTCGAAGCAGGAGTCCCAGCGCTGCCACCGCTCGGTGTGGTCCCCGGTCAGATCGGTGACCTCCTCCGTGGTGACGCAGAAGCAGGTCGGGCACACCATGGTGCAGTTTCCGCAGGTCAGACAGCGGGCGGCGACATCGTCCCAGCGGTCGGCCTCCAGGCTCGCGCCCAGCAGCGTCCGCAGGTCGACCGGGGGCAGCGACCGGCCCATGCGCTCACGTGCCGCGTCCACCGAGGTCCGGGCGGAGTCCTCGGTGGCCGGGTCGGCCCCCCGGTGCGGCACCCGCTCCAGCAGCCGGGCGCCCTCCTCGCTGCCGACCCTGACGAGGAACCGGTGCCCGTCGCCGTCCACCACCTCGGTCAGCGCCAGGTCGTACCCGGGATCGGCGGCGGGCCCGCCGCCCGTCGACACACAGAAGCAGGTCGCCCCCGGTTCCGTGCACTCGGCGGCGATCAGCAGCGCCCGCCCGCGGCGCTCTCCGTAGCCGCCGTTCGCGTACCGGCCGCCGGTCAGGACGCGGTCCTGGATCGCGATCGCCCGCAGGTCACAGGGCCGGACCCCGAGGAAGGCGTACGCCGGTGCCTCGGGCCGGTGAGCGGAGAAGCCCAGATCGCCGTCCGCCGAGCGGTCCGCGCTCCACAGCTTCTCCCGCGGCGGGTGCAGATAGTTCTTCCAGGACTGCGGGCCCGCGCTGTGCGCGAAGGCGGCGCCGTCCTCGCGCGGGACCAGCCGGTAGCGGCCGGCGTCGAGCTCGACACCCCAGCCGTAGGGCAGCTCGGCCGCCGAGGCCAGCTCGGCCAGCACGATCGCACCGTCGCGGACCGTCGGCCCGATGACGGTGCGCCCGTCCTCGACCAGGACCGCGACCAGAGTGTCCAGGCCGCTCTGATCCAGGACCGCGGGGGCCTGCGTGTCGGTCATCGCCGTCCTCCTCGTCGGAGTTGTGCGTGCCCTACCCTTCCAGCGTCCGGGCGGCGGCGCCCGGGGGACAGGGGCCATACGGCCCTGCGGACAGGTCCGTCCGGGCCCCCACAGGGGTGGTTGTCCGGTGCCCTCCGCCTGCCCGGGGCGTTCAGCCGGGTCGGGGGCCCCGCGCCGGAGCCCGCAGCGGCTCGCCCAGCTCCGCCTCCACGGCACCCGCCATCGCCCGCAGCACCTCCAGCGTGCGGTGCGCCTCCGCCTCGTCGACCTCGGTGATCGCGAAGCCGACGTGCACGATGACGTACGTACCGACCCCCGCGTCCGGCGTACAGCTGAGGCAGACCTCGCGCCGTACGCCGCCGAAGTCGACCGTGGCCATGCGCAGCCCGGCGTCGTCGTACACCTCCAGGATCCGCCCCGGAATGCCCAGGCACATCCGCGTTCACCTCTCCTCCGCGATCCTCGCGGCCGCCACCGCCGCCTGGCCGAAGGCGATGCCGCCGTCCCCGACCGGCACTTCGCCGCCGACCAGGACCTTCAGGCCCTGGGCGCGCAGTCGTCGCCGGGTCTCGGTGAGCAGCCGCTGGTTGACGAAGCAACCGCCGCCCAGGCACACGGTGTGCGGCGCCCCGTCCGCCACCGCCCTGGCGACCAGGTCGGCGGTGACGATCCCGAGCGTCAGATGGAAGGCCGCGGCCAGCCGGGACACGGGTTCCCCCTCCAGTCTGCGCCGGAGCAGGTCGGCGAGGGTCGTCGTGGAGTCGTACACCCACAGGCCCTGGGCGCGCACGATCCGGTGGGCGAGCGGCGCCGCGTGCTCGGCTCCGGCCGCCGCCTCCAGCAGCACGGCCGCCTCGCCCTCGTAGCGTGCCTCGTCGGCGAGGCCCAGCAGGGAGGCCACCGCGTCGAAGAGCCGCCCGGCGCTGGAGGCCGACGGGCAGTTGACGCCCCGGGCCACCATCGCACGCACGGCGGTGACCTCGGCGGGGTCGAGCCGGTCGGTGAAGGGCCGGGTCAGCCAGGGGTAGGGGCGAGGGGTGCCCAGCCGTTCGGCGCCCAGCAGATGGCCGAGAGCGGTGCGGGAGGGATGGCGTACCGCCGCGTCGCCGCCGGGCAGGGGAGCGGTCGCGAACCTGCCGACGCGGCGGTAGCCGCGCAGGTCGGCGACGAGGATCTCGCCGCCCCACAGCGTGCCGTCCTCGCCCAGCCCCAGACCGTCGTAGGCCACCCCGAGGAAACGGCCCCGCACACCGTGCTCGGCCGCGCAGGCGGCCACATGGGCGTGATGGTGCTGCACCGGGATCCGGCGCAGCGGCTGTTCCCTCGCCCACCGCGTGGAGAGGTAACCGGGGTGGAGGTCGTGCGCGACGACCGTCGGCTCGATGCCGGTGAGCCGCTTGAGACCGGCGTACGAGGTACGGAAGGCGTCGTACGCCGCCGCGTCGGCCAGGTCGCCGGTGTGCGGGCCCAGCAGGGCCCGGCCGTCGGCGGCGAGCGCGAAGGTGTGCTTGAGGTGGGCGCCGGCGCCCACGACCGGCTCCCCCACGTCGAGGGGCAGGGGGGCGGGGGCGAGGCCGCGCGCCCGGCGGACGGTCACGCGGACCCGGCCGGCGAACTGGACCACGGAGTCGTCGTAGCGGGCCCGGATCGGCCGGTCGTGGGTGAGGAACCCGTCGGCGAGGTCCGCGAGGGTCCGCCGGGCCTCGGTGTCGTCGACGGCGACGGGCTCGTCACCGAGGTTGCCGCTGGTGACCACGAGCGGACGGTCGAGATCGTCCAGGAGCAGCTGGTGCAGGCCCGTGGTGGGCAGGAACAGGCCGACGCGGGTCAGCCCCGGATGGACCTCCTCGGCGAGCGGACTCTCCCCGTGCCGCCGGGACCGGTCGAGCAGCACCACGGGCCGGGCCGGGGACGTCAGCGCGTCGTACTCGGTGGCGCAGACCCGGGCCAGCCGGGCCGCCGCCGCGCCGTCGCGCACCATGACGGCGAAGGGCTTCGACGGCCGGTGCTTGCGGCGCCGCAGCTCCGCCACGGCAGCTGCGTCGCCCGCGTCGCACACCAGCTGGTAGCCGCCGAGCCCCTTCAGGGCGACGATCCCGCCCCCGGCGACGGTCTTCACCGCCGCCCGCAGCGCCGCCTCGCCCCGCAGGCCGTCCCACGCGAGTCGGGGACCGCAGACGGGGCAGGCGACGGGCTCGGCGTGGAAGCGCCGGTCGGCGGGGTCGGCGTACTCGGCCGCGCACCGCGCGCACATCGGGAAGCGGCGCATCGTCGTACGGATCCGGTCGTACGGCAGGTCCTCGATGATGGTGGCGCGCGGCCCGCAGTCGGTGCAGTTGATGAACGGGTAACGGTGGCGCCGGTCGCGGGGATCGCGCAGCTCGCGCAGACAGGCGTCGCAGACCGCCGCGTCGGGCGGGATCTCGCGGGGTGTCCGGACGGCGCCCGCGGGCGCGCTGTGCCACACATGGAAGCCGTCCGCGAGGACGGACTCCCGGGTGCCGCGCGTCAGCCGGACGCGGCGCACCCGGGCGAGCACCGGCGCCTCGGTCCGCAACCGGGCGGCGAACTCCTCGATGAGGGCCGGTTCACCCGCGACCTCGCCCTCCACGTGCCCGTTCACATTGGCCACCCAGCCACCCAGACCGAGCGCGGTCGCGGTGCGGTACACGAAGGGCCGGAACCCGACCCCTTGGACGGTCCCGTCCACCTGGAAGCGGCGCACGGTCATGGCCGCCGCCCGGTCGTCGTCGCGCCGAACCGCGCGATCTCGTCCCGGACCGACTCGGTGAGGGGTGCCACGGCGGCCTCGACGGCGGGGGACAGGCCGGTGCCGAGAGAGCCGTCGACGCCCTCCACCGCGTAGACGACGAGACGCCCGGGCAGCCGGTCGAGGGTGCGCGCGAGTTCCACGGCCTCGCCGAGTCCCAGCCCGTGCGAGCTGGTGGCCGTCGGCCGCGAGCCGAGCCCGGCGCCGAGTTCCAGACGGTGCACCCGCCCTGGGCGCGCCGGGTGCGCATGGGCCGCGTCGACGACCACCGCGAGTGCCGCGCCCTCCCACAGACCCATCAGCCGCGCCGGGTCGCCGTCACAGGTGGCGAGTACGGTGCCGGGCGGCAACGGCCGCTGCTCGGCATGCTCCCGCAGCCGGGCGACCAGCGCCCAGCCCACGCCGTCGTCGTGCCGGAACTCGTTCCCGACCCCGATGACGGCGATCCGCGCAGGCGTCCTCATACCGCTCACCCTGCGCCGGTACGGGCCCGCCCGCAAAAGGCCGAACGGCCCATCTCGCGGGTCCGACCGGCGCTGCGCGCCACACGCCCGCGCCACACGGGCCTCGGGCCGGACGACGGCCGAAAGGGACCGTTCGGCCCATACGCGGGACGACGTGGGGACCGTTCGACCCTATCGGGCCCCGGGGCCGGTCCGACGATCATGTGGCGGCGCCGGGAAGCGCCGCGCCGCCCACCGCACGCGCCGCGCTTCCCGGCCCTTGAGCACATGAGCAGATGGGGAGGACGCCGTCCGATGGACGAGGCGCAGCTGGACCAGGACAAGCACGCGGCAGGGGCGCGATCGCGCCCCGCGGTCCGTGAGGAGGCCGGGGCGGTGGTCGTCCCGGCGGCAGGCCGGTCGACGTGGGTCGACTGTCTGACGACCACGGATCACAAGAAGATCGGGACGATGTACCTGGTCACCGCGTTCGCGTTCTTCGTCGTCGGCGGTGTGATGGCGCTGATGATGCGGGCCGAACTCGCCCGCCCCGGTCTGCAGATCATGTCGAGTGAGCAGTTCAACCAGGCGTTCACCATGCACGGCTCGATCATGCTGCTGATGTTCGCCATGCCGCTGTTCACCGGCTTCGCGAACTGGATCATGCCGTTGCAGATAGGCGCGCCGGACGTCGCCTTCCCCCGGCTGAACATGCTCGCCTACTGGCTGTTCCTGTTCGGCTCGTCGATCGCCGCGTTCGGCTTCCTGACGCCGGGCGGCGCCGCCGACTTCGGCTGGTTCCTCTACGCCCCGCTGTCCGACGCCGTCCACTCACCGGGACTCGGCGCCGACATGTGGATCATGGGCGTGGCGCTCTCCGGTTTCGGCTCCATCCTCGGTGCGGTCAACTTCATCACCACGATCATCTGTATGCGCGCACCGGGCATGACCATGTTCCGCATGCCGATCTTCACCTGGAACGTGCTGCTGACCGCGCTGCTGATCCTGCTGGTGTTCCCGGTGCTGGCGGCGGCGCTGTTCGCGCTGGAGTGCGACCGCAAGTTCGGCAGCCACGTCTTCGACGCGGCCAACGGCGGCGCGCTGCTCTGGCAGCACCTGTTCTGGTTCTTCGGCCACCCGGAGGTGTACATCCTCGCGCTGCCGTTCTTCGGCATCGTCTCCGAGGTCATCCCGGTCTTCTCCCGCAAACCGATGTTCGGCTACATGGGGCTGATCGGCGCCACCATCGCCATCGCCGGCCTGAGCGTCACCGTCTGGGCGCACCACATGTACGTGACGGGCGGAGTGCTGCTGCCCTTCTTCTCCTTCATGACGTTCCTGATCGCCGTGCCGACCGGGGTCAAGTTCTTCAACTGGATCGGCACGATGTGGAAGGGCAGCCTCTCCTTCGAGACGCCGATGCTGTGGACCACCGGCTTCCTCATCACCTTCGTCTTCGGCGGCCTGACCGGCGTGATCCTCGCGTCACCGCCGATGGACTTCCACCTGTCCGACTCGTACTTCGTGGTGGCCCACTTCCACTACACCGTCTTCGGCACGGTCGTGTACGCGATGTTCGCCGGATTCCACTTCTGGTGGCCCAAGTTCACCGGCAGGATGCTCGACGAACGCCTCGGCAAGATCACGTTCTGGACGCTCACCCTCGGCTTCCACCTGACCTTCCTCGTCCAGCACTGGCTGGGCGCCGAGGGCATGCCCCGCCGCTACGCCGACTACCTCGCCGCGGACGGCTTCACCGCCCTCAACTCCCTGTCCACGATCGGCTCGTTCCTGCTGGGCCTGTCGATCCTGCCGTTCTTCTACAACGTCTGGAAGACCGCCAAGTACGGCAGGAAGGTCGACGTCGACGACCCCTGGGGCTACGGCCGCTCCCTGGAGTGGGCGACCTCCTGCCCGCCGCCGCGCCACAACTTCACCTCGCTGCCGCGGATCCGCTCCGAGTCCCCGGCGTTCGACCTGCACCACCCGGAGATCGCCGCGATCGACAGGGCGGCCTGAACCGTGGCGCACCCCGTCCTGGCCCTGGGCGCGGCTCTGGTGACCGCCTCCGGCTGCGTCTGGTACCTGCCGGCCCTCGCGACGGTGCGCGCGGGGGCCGACCGGCCGGACTCCGTACGCGGTGCGGCGGCGGCCTGTCTGAGCGGCTGGACGACGGCGGCGGGTGTCGCCGTCCTGCTCCTCGTGGCCGACCCGTGGTGGCCGCCCGCTGCCCTGGCGGCTGCGGGCGCCGCCCTCACCGCCGCCCTCCGGATCCGCGCGGCCCTACGGCGCCGGCACGAGGTCACGCAGACCGCCTTCGACTGGGCCGGCTCGCGCCCCGGCCCGACGCACCGGGTGCGGATGTACCGCGCCCGGAACCGTTTCGCCACCGTCCTCGGGCTCGGCCTGGGCACGGCGGCGGCCTCCGCTGTCCTGCTGGCGGCCGCCCGCCCCGGACACCCCGGGGAGGGAGCGGCCGTCGCCGTGCCCGTCCTGCTGACGGCGCTGTTCCTCGCCGCGGCGATCGGCCGGGCCCGCGCGGCCCGCCGGTCCGCGGGGAGCCGTCCGGGGCGGTGACGGCGCTCCGGGTCACCGCCGGTGCATGGTCTCCAGCGCGGCGACCAGTACATGCGGGTCGTGGTGGCCCTTGTAGACGGCGGGCGGCTGCCTGTCGAGGTCGAGGAGCCGCGCCACGGCGGTCCACGCGGTGCGTACGGAGTACTCGACGGTGAAGGTCGCGTCGGCCGGCACCTCGGCGAACTGCCCGATGAACGCGAGGTTGACCGACCCCTTGGGCACCACCTCCGGCCGGTCGTCGCGCCGGCGGGCCAGGAACTGGCTGGTGGCGTACGGCATCAGACAGGGCACGACCGTCGAGGTCGCCAGGACGCGGTCCGCCACGGCCTCGTCGAGGCGCAGGTGGTGCAGCACCTCTTCGAGGATCTCCCGGCCGGAGCACATCGTCATCGGCTTCGGCGTCCGGTTGCCGGCCCGGCCGGGGTGCAGGGCGTAACCCCACCACACGCCGACGCCCTCGGGCTGGTCGGGGTGGACCGGCCGGCGGTCCGCGACGAGCGTGAGCAGCCAGTCGGAGCCGGTGAACGTCATAGGCCCGCCGTGGCCGGTCCCGTGGCCGCCGACCTTCTCCAGCGCGTCCAGGAAGACCCCGGGGTCCTCGGTGGTGACGGTGAACGACTCCACACGGGACTCCTTGACGCGCTTGTCGAACGCGTCCGGGTTGCCGAAGTCGTCACGCCCCCGGGCCAGCCGGTGCCAGAGCAGCCAGGCGTCCGAGCGGGGGTGCGGCGGGGGCGGCGGGGCGGTGTGCGAGCCGACGCTGAAGGAGTCGGCCATGGAGCCGTTGGTCACGAGGACCAGGTCGTCGGGGGCCACGGCGATCTTCTCGTCCCGTCCGTGCCGGGAGAGGGAGATGGCCGCGACCGTGATGTCCCGGTGCCCCGGCGCGAACGCGAGATCGACCACCCGGCACCCGGTGTGGACGGTCACCCCGTGTTCGAGCAGCCAGGCCGTCAGGGGCCGTACGACGGAGTCGTACTGGTTGTAGCGGGTGCGGTGGGCGCCCGACAGGGTCGAGAACTCCGGGAGCAGGTGGACGAAGCGCTTGAGGTGGCGGCGGAACTCGATGGCGCTGTGCCAGGGCTGCAGGGCGAACGTGGTGCACCACAGGAACCAGAAGTTCGTGGTGAAGAAGTGCTCACCGAAGCAGTCGCTGATCCGCTTGCCGTCCAGGTGCGTCTCGGGGGTCGCGAGGCAGCGGGCCAGGTCGAGGCGGTCGCGCTCGGAGAAGCCCGTCGAGCGGGTGTCGACGATCCCGCCGTCCGCGTCGACGAGCCGTGCGAGATCGTCCCAGGCGGACCGCTCGTGCTCGGTGAGGATCTCCTGCGTCACCGACACCGCGGGGTCGTCGAGCGAGGGGATGCCGGAGAGCAGGTCGTAGGTGCACCGGTACTCGGCTTCGAACATCAGCCCCCCGCGCAGGGAGTAGCCGGTGTCCGCCGAGCCGTCCGCGTCCAGACCGCCGCCGATCCGCCGCTGCTCCTCGAACAGGTGGATGTCCGATCCGTCGAAACCGCCGTCGCGGATCAGGAACGCCGCAGCGGCGAGCGCCGCGATCCCGCTGCCCACCAGATATGCCTTCGCCATCACACAACTCCTCGTGCTCGCCCGCCCGTCGGGAACGGAGCACCCCCAGCTTCCCCGGCGCCGACGACGCCGTCATGGGGCCGTTGGTCACTCGTTCGACGGCCTGACGGCGCGCAGGACCATCGGCCCAGGACCGGGGGACCAGCGGTCTCTGCACCGGGCCCCGCCCCGGCCACCACCCTGGAACCGGAATCCGACACAGGAGGTGGACAGCATGTCCCGCAACGTCACCGTGGGCCTCGACGGCTCGCCCGAGAGCCGTGCGGCCGCAGAGTGGGCGGCCCGGGAGGCGAAGCTGCGCGAACTGCCGCTGCGGCTGGTGCACGTCTGGGAGCCCGTCCCCGAGCCCATGGCGCAGGCCCCGCTGCTCGGCGCCGAAACGCAGCAGCACTGGAGCGAACGCATTCCGCGCGAGACGGCGGAGGGACTCCGCCTGCGTCACCCTGGCGTGCGCGTGGACAGGGAGCAGATCCCCGGCCGGCCGATGGACGTCCTGCCGCGCGTCGCCGAGGACGCCGAGCTGCTGGTTCTCGGGTCCCGCGGGCTGAGCGGCATCGGGGGATTCCTCGTCGGCTCCGTCGGCATGGCCGTGATCGCGCACACCGACACCCCGGTGGTGCTGGTACGGGCCGGAGAGCAGGCAGCCGACGAGCACGAGCCCGACCCGGTGGGCATCCCCTCCGCAGCCACCGCCTACCGGCCCGTGGTGCTCGGTCTCGACATCACGCGCCCCGACGAGGCGGTGGTCGGGTTCGCCTTCGAGGAAGCCGCCCGCCGCCGCACCGCGCTGAACGTCGTGCACGGCTGGAGCCTGCCCCCTTACTTCGCCTACGGACTCCCCGTCGATCTCGAACTCAACGCCGAACTGGGCCGGCAGGAGGCCGCGGCGCTCTCCGAGGTGCTCCGCCCCTGGCGGCACAAGCACCCCGACGTCGACGTCGTCGAGGTGTCCCGACCGGGCAGCCCGGCCGGCCACGTCATCGACGCCTCCCGCGAGGCATCGCTGGTCGTCGTCGGCCGCCGCAAGCGCCGCAGCCCGATCGGCGCGCACATCGGCCCCGTCACGCACGCGGTGCTGCATCACGCCGCCGCGCCCGTCGCCGTCGTCGCGCACGACTGAACGAACCCAGGCCGGGCGGAGGATCCACAGACATGCGCATCGTCATCGCACTCGGCGGCAACGCGACTCTGCACCGGGGCGAACTCCCCGACGCGGACGTCCAGACGACGAACATCGACCGGGTGGCCACCGCTGTCGCCGGGCTCGCCCTGGAACACGAGATCGTCGTCACCCACGGCAACGGGCCGCAGATCGGACTGCTCACCGAGGAGAGCACCGCCGACCCCGCGCTGAGCGCCCCCTATCCGCTGGACCTGCTCGGCGCCCAGACCCAGGGGATGATCGGCTCGCTGCTGTTTCGCGCACTGCACGACGCACTGCCGGGACACCGGATCGCCACGCTGGTCACGCACACCCTCGTACGCGCCGACGACCCCGCCTTCGGCCGTCCCACCAAGTTCGTGGGACGGCCGTACTCCCGTGCCACCGCCGGGTTCCTGGCCCGCGAGCACGGCTGGCACTTCGCCGACGACGGCCGGGGCTGGCGCCGTGTGGTCCCGTCGCCGTCGCCGGAGCGCATCGTGGAGGCCGACACCCTCCACGAACTCCTCAGCGGCGGAGCGCTGGTCGTCTGCGCCGGCGGCGGCGGAGTCCCCGTCACCGCCGACAAGGACACCGGCGCGCTGACCGGTGTCGACGCCATCGTCGACAAGGACCTGACGGCAGCCCGGCTCGCCGAGGACCTCCGAGCCGACTTCCTGCTCATCCTCACCGACGTCCCCTGTGTCTTCACCGGCTATGGCACCCGCGACCCGCGTCCCCTGCTCGACGCCACCCCCGGGGAACTGCGTCGCGGTGGCTTCTCCGCCGGCTCCATGGGGCCGAAGGCGGAGGCCGCCGCGAGGTTCGTCGAACGCACCGGGGGGCTGGCCGCCATCGGCGCCCTCGACGCGGCGTACGAGATCGTCCACGGCAGGTCGGGGACGCTCGTGCGCCCTGACCTGACCGTCGGCTGAGCCATCGAAGCCCGCCGGGCCCGTGTGCCCGCCGCGGTCCCGGCCCCCGGGCCGCCGCCCGGGACGTCCGACCTCCAACAGGGCCTGGAAGCAGGGACGTTCGGCCCGCGGTCCAGGTCCTTGCAGCCTCTCCGGCGGGGCGCCGACGACGCGGGACATTGAAGACGCAACGAGAGACGTCCACACCAACCGCGCGTCATACCCCTCGAAAGGGATGAGCATCATGGCAGTGCACAACCACCCCCACCGTCACACGGCGTTCCGCTTCCCGTCCCTGCGCCGCACCGGGACGGCCCCCGCGTCCGTCGCCGAGACGACCGCCGCGGCCGAGACGACCCGCGCGCGGGTGTTCGCCGGGCTCCGCATCCTGACGGGGTTCGTCTTCCTGTGGGCGTTCCTCGACAAGACGTTCGGCTTCGGCTACGCGACCCCGTCCGGCGCCGGCTGGATCGACGGCGGCTCACCCACCAAGGGATTCCTCAGCCACGTCGCCGTCGGGCCCATGGAGTCCACCTTCCACGACTGGGCCGGAGCCGCCTGGGCGGACTGGCTGTTCATGCTGGGCCTGCTCGGCATCGGGCTCGCCCTGGTCGCGGGCATCGGACTGCGGCTCGCCGCGGTCGCCGGCACCCTGATGATGGCCCTGATGTGGGTCGCGGAATGGCCACCGGCGAAGCACCTGTCCGACGGGTCGGCGAGCATGTCGACCAACCCCTTCGCCGACTACCACCTCGTCTACGCCGTCGTCCTCGTCGCCCTGGCGGCCGCCGGAGCCGGCGCCACCTGGGGCCTCGGCAGGGCATGGGCCCGGCTGCCCTTCGTCAGCCGCCGCCGCTGGCTCCTCTGAGGCCGGTGAGTGAGGGCTGAGCGATCGTCAGACCGGGGGCGCCTCCGCCGAGTTGCGGGGGCGCCCCCGGTCGTTCGTCTCACCCCCCACCGGGTGGGGTGCGGCCCACCCGCACGGCGACAGGGCCCATCGGCCCCCACCAGGGAGGGACCGATGGCGAGGCCCGGTTACGCCGACAGACCCTCCCCCCGGGCGTCGCGGGCGACGAGCATCGAAGTGCAGAGATTCTGCGCACGGAGCGAGGGAGAGACCGGCGATGACGGCAACGGTGACAGCTGGACCCGGTGCGACGACCGAGGCATGGCGCGGCTTCGCCGGCACCCACTGGCGCGACCAGGTCGACGTACGTGACTTCATCCAGGCCAACTACACGCCCTACGAGGGCGACGCGGCGTTCCTCACCGGACCGACCGAGCGCACGCTCGCCGTGTGGAACAAGGTCGCACGGCTGTTCCCCGAGGAACGGCGCCTCGGCATCCTCGACGTCGACCCGGGCCTTCCCTCCACCATCACCTCGCACCGGCCGGGCTTCATCGACCGGGACCGGGAGCTGATCGTCGGCCTCCAGACCGACGCCCCGCTGCGTCGGGCCATCATGCCCAACGGCGGCCTGCGGATGGTCGAGAGCGGCCTCAAGGCGTACGGCTACCAGGCCGACCCCTTCGTGAAGCGTGTCTTCGGGACGTACCGCAAGACCCACAACGACGGAGTCTTCGACGCCTACACCCCCGAGATGCGCGCCGCCCGCAAGGCGGGCATCATCACCGGCCTGCCCGACGCCTACGGCCGCGGCCGGATCATCGGCGACTACCGGCGCGTCGCGCTGTACGGCACCGACCGGCTGATCGAGGCCAAGCGCGCCGAGCGGGCCCTGCTGGACGCGCGGCCGTCCACCCCGGACGTCATCCGCGACCGCGAGGAACTGGCCGAGCAGGTGCGGGCGCTGGGTGAGCTCGCGCAGATGGCCGCCTCCTACGGCTGCGACGTCACCCGTCCCGCCGCCACCGCGCACGAGGCGGTCCAGTGGCTGTACCTCGGCTTCCTGGCCGCGGTGAAGGAGCAGAACGGCGCCGCGATGTCGCTGGGCCGCACCTCCACCTTCCTCGACGTCTACCTCCAGCGGGACCTGGAGGCGGGCACGATCGACGAGACCCGCGCCCAGGAGCTGATCGACGACTTCGTGATCAAGCTGCGGATCGTACGGTTCCTGCGCACCCCCGAGTACGACGCCCTGTTCTCCGGCGACCCGACCTGGGTGACGGAATCCATCGGCGGCATCGGTGCCGACGGGCGCCCGCTGGTCACCCGCACGTCGTTCCGCTTCCTGCAGACCCTGTACAACCTCGGCCCGGCCCCCGAGCCCAACCTGACCGTCCTGTGGTCGCCGCGGCTGCCCGAGGGGTTCAAGCGGTTCTGCGCGCAGGTCTCCATCGACACCAGCGCCATCCAGTACGAGTCCGACGACCTGCTGCGCCCGCGCACCGGTGACGACACGGCGATCGCCTGCTGCGTCTCCGCGATGGCGGTGGGCCGGCAGATGCAGTTCTTCGGGGCGCGGGTCAACCTGGCCAAGGCGCTGCTGTACGCGGTCAACGGCGGCCGGGACGAGATGACCGGCGACCAGATCGCACCCGCGATGCCCGCCCTGACCGGCGAGTACCTGGACTACGAGGAACTGTCGGCGGCGTACGACCGCATGCTGGACTGGCTGGCGGCCACCTACGTCAACGCGCTCAACGTCATCCACTACATGCACGACAAGTACGCCTACGAGCGCATCGAGATGGCCCTGCACGACCACCCGGTGCACCGGTTCATGGCGTGCGGCATCGCGGGCCTGTCCGTCGCCGTGGACAGTCTGTCGGCCGTCAAGCACGCCCGGGTGAAGGTCTTCCGGGACGCGACGGGCCTTGCCGTCGACTTCCGCACCGAGGGTGAGTTCCCCGCGTACGGCAACAACGACGACCGTGCCGACCGCATCGCCGTCGAGCTGGTGGAGTCGTTCATGGCGAAGGTGCGGCGCCACCCCACCTACCGGGACGCCGAGCACACCCAGTCGGTGCTGACCATCACCTCGAACGTGGTGTACGGCAAGCACACCGGCAACACCCCCGACGGCCGCCGGGCCGGAGCCCCCTTCGCGCCGGGTGCCAACCCGATGAACGGACGGGACCTGCACGGGGTGGCCGCCTCGGCCCTCTCCGTGGCCAAGCTCCCGTACGAACAGGCCCGGGACGGCATCTCGCTGACGACGACGATCACGCCCGAGGGACTCGGCCACGACCCGGCCGAGCGTCCGGGCCACCTGGTCGGCATCCTCGACGCCTACACGGCCTCCGGCGGCTTCCACATGAACGTCAACGTGCTGGACCGGGCGACGCTGGAGGACGCCATGGAGCACCCGGAGAAGTACCCGGAGCTGACCGTCCGGGTCTCCGGATACGCCGTCAACTTCGTCCGCCTGACCCGCGAGCAGCAGCTCGACGTGATCAGCCGCACCTTCCACGGATCGCTGTGAGCACCACCGCCCGGCCGGTGACGGGCCGCGTCCACTCCTGGGACCTTTCCACGGGAGTGGACGGGCCCGGGACCCGGTTCGTCCTGTTTCTCAGCGGCTGCCCGCTGCGCTGCCTCTACTGCGCCAACCCGGACACCTGGCACATGCGCGACGGCAGGCCGGCCACCGTCGACGAGGTGATGGCCGAGATCGAGAAGTACCGGCCCTTCATCACCACCGCGGGCGGGGGAGTGACACTCACCGGCGGAGAGGCCCTGCTGCAGCCCGCGTTCACGGCCGGCGTCTTCCGCCGCTGCAAGGAACTCGGCCTGCACACCGCACTCGACACCTCCGGCTTCCTCGGCGCCCGGGCCACCGACGACCTGCTCGCCGACACCGACCTCGTCCTGCTGGACATCAAGTCCTTCGACGTCCGCGCCTACCGGACGCTGACGGGCGGGGAGCTCTCCCCGACCCTGAACTTCGCCACCCGCCTCGACCGGCTCGGTGTCCCCGTGTGGATCCGCTACGTCCTCGTGCCCGGCTGGACCGACGACCCGGTGGCCGTCGACGGGCTGGGCGCGTTCCTGGCCGGGCTGGGCAACGTCGACCGGGTGGACGTCCTGCCCTTCCACAAGCTCGGCGCCCACAAGTACGAGGCGCTCGGCATCCCCTTCCCCCTGCGCGACACACCCACCCCGGACGCGGAACTGACGGAGCGGGTTCGCGAACAGTTCCGGGAGCACGGCCTGCGGGCCCTGTGACCATGACGAGCGCGCCGGCCGAGTGGGAACTCGGCCGGCGCGCTCGTCGTGTGTCCCGGCGAGGATCACCGGGCCCGGCGGGCGGCCACGGGGCGCGGTTCGAGGGGACCGGTGTCGTCGACCCGGAACGTCAGCTCGCTCACGACCCCGACCACCCCGTCCACCCGCCATGTCAGCCGGACGGCGACGGGGATGTCACTGCGGCGTTCCACCCTGCCCTCCAGCCTGACCATGCCCTCCCGCACCGATGCGGTGACGGTCCCGGGCGGCAGGCACAGGGCACGGGTCAGGACCTCGTCGGTCACGTCCCGGCGGATCTCCTCGTCGGTGCGCAGGAAGACCCGCAGCAGGTCCCGCCGGGTGGCGATGCCGATCAGCCGGTCCTCCTCGTCGACCACGGGGAGCCGGTCGACGCGGTGCCGTTCCATGACGCGCGCGGCGTCCGCGACGCGCTGTTCGGGGTGCACCGTGACGGCGGGCGACGTCATCAGTTCCCCGGCGGTCACGGCCTCGGCCGTGACCGCCTGCGGGGCGGACCGCCGCGGCGCGGGCCCGCGGAGCCGCCGGGCGTCATGAGCGGCCCCCGCGGCCTGCCGGCGGATCAGATCGGTCTGGGAGATCACTCCCACGACCTTGTCGTCGTTGTCCACCACGGGCAGACCACTGATGCGGTACCGGTCCAGCAGCCGGGCCACCTCCTTGAACGAGGTGTCCCGGCGCGCTTCGACGACCTCGCGGGTCATCACCTCACCGACGATGCGCGTCATGACGCCAACTCCTTTCTCACCGGGTGTCGCCGCTGTCCGTCCCCGACAGCGCGGCCCGCCCGGCCTCGAGGCGGGCGATCGGGACGCGGAAGGGGGAGCAGGAGACGTAGTCGAGGCCGGCGGCGTGGAAGTAGTGCACGGACTCCGGGTCGCCGCCGTGCTCGCCGCAGACGCCGATCTTCAGGTCGGGGCGCACCGCGCGGCCCTCCGCCACGGCGATCTCGACCAGCCGGCCCACGCCCTCGCGGTCGATCGTCTCGAACGGGGACACCTTGAAGATGCCCTTGTCGAGGTAGGCGGAGAAGAACGCCGCCTCGACGTCGTCCCGGGAGAAGCCCCAGGTGGTCTGGGTCAGGTCGTTGGTGCCGAAGGAGAAGAACCGCGCCTCCTCGGCGATCCTGCCCGCGGTGAGCGCGGCCCTCGGCAGCTCGATCATCGTGCCGACCGGGCAGGACACGGGGACGCCCGACCGCTCGGCGACCTCCGCCAGGACCTGCTCGACCTCCTCGCGCACGATCCGCAGTTCCTCGACGGTGTCGACGAGCGGCACCATGATCTCCGCCCGTGGGTCGCCGCCCGCCCGCTTGCGTTCCACCACCGCCTCGGCGATCGCCCGCACCTGCATCGCGACCAGCCCCGGCGCCACCAGGCCCAGGCGTACGCCGCGCAGGCCGAGCATCGGGTTCTCCTCGTGCATGCGGTTCACCGCGTCCAGCAGCTCCGCGTCGTGCGCGCTGGGCGGGGTGCCCGTCGCCTCGGCGGCCGCCAGACGGACGGCGAGTTCCGTGCGGTCGGGCAGGAACTCGTGGAGCGGAGGGTCGAGGAGCCGGATGGTCACGGGCAGCCCGTCCATCGCCTCCAGGATGCCGACGAAGTCCTCCCGTTGCAGCGGCAGCAGCGCGTCCAGTGCCCGTTCGCGTTCGGAGTCCGTGGCGGCGAGGATCATCGCCTCGACCAGTTGCCTGCGGTCGCCGAGGAACATGTGCTCCGTACGGCACAGCCCGATGCCCTCGGCACCGAACCGGCGGGCCCGAGCGGCGTCCTCGGGTGTGTCGGCGTTCGCCCGCACCCCCAGCCGCCGTACGCCGTCGGCCTGTTGCATGGCCCGGGCCACGGCGGCCACCAGCCCCGTGGCCTCCCCGTCCCGCCCGTCGCTCTCGAAGTACCGCATCACCGCGGAGTCGACCAGCGGAGCCGCTCCCGGGTACACGGCGCCCACGGTGCCGTCGACGGAGATGACGGTGCCCTCCTCGACGGTGGTGCCGCCCACGGTGAAGCGGCGCTCCCGCGGGTCCACCGTGATCTCCTCGGCGCCGCAGACACAGACCTTGCCCATGCCGCGCGCGACCACGGCCGCGTGGCTGGTCTTGCCGCCGCGGCTGGTCAGCACGGCCTGGGCGGCGACCATGCCGGGCAGGTCGTCGGGGGTCGTCTCCTGCCGTACGAGGACGACCTTCTCCCCGGCGGCGGCGCGCCGCACCGCCTCGGCGGAGTCGAAGACGGCCGCGCCCACGGCGGCGCCCGGCGAGGCCGGGATGCCGTGGGCGAGAGCCTCGCCGACGGCCGAGGTGTCGAAGCGGGGGAACATCAGCCGTGCCAGGCCCTCCCCGCTGACCCGCGCCAGTGCCTCGTCCTCGCTGATCAGACCCTCCTCGACCAGCTGACCCGCGATGGCGAAGGCCGCCTCCGCGGTCCGCTTGCCGACCCGGGTCTGGAGCATCCACAGCCTGCCGCGCTCGATGGTGAACTCGATGTCGCACAGGTCCCGGTAGTGGGTCTCCAGGGTGCGCATGAGATCGGTCAGCCGGGCGAACGCCTCGGGGTCGATGCGGCCCAGCTCGTCGAGCGGGACGGTGTTGCGGATGCCGGCGACGACGTCCTCGCCCTGCGCGTTGGGCAGGTAGTCGCCGTACAGGCCGGGCCGGCCGGTGGCCGGGTCACGGGTGAAGGCGACACCGCTGCCGGAATCGGCCCCGAGGTTGCCGAAGACCATGGTCTGCACGTTGACGGCCGTGCCCAGGTCGTCGGGGATGTGCTCGCGGCGGCGGTAGATCCGGGCGCGCTCGCCGTTCCAGGACTCGAAGACCGCGAGGACCGCCCGGCGCAGCTGCTCGGCGGGCGACTGCGGGAAGTACTCCCCGGTCCGCTCGCGGATCAGCTCCTTGTACGCCTCGACCAGCTCGGCCAGGTCGGCGGCGTCCAGCCCCAGATCGTCGGCGACGCCGCGGCTCTCCTTGAGCCGGGTCATGAGCTCCTCGAACAGTGCCCCGTCGACGCCCATGACCGTGCTTCCGAACATCTGTACGAGGCGGCGGTAGGAGTCCCAGGCGAAACGCTCGTTCCCCGACACCTTGGCCAGGCCCAGCACGGACTCGTCGTTCAGACCGACGTCGAGGATCGTCTCCATCATGCCGGGCATGGAGAAACGGGCCCCGGAGCGGACGGACAGCAGCAGGGGGTCGGCGGGCTCGCCCAGCCGGCGCCCCGCCGCCCGTTCCAGGGCGGTCAGGTGCTCGGAGATCTCGCGGGCCAGACCGTCCGGCTCGGAGCCGGTGGCCAGGAAGGCCCGGCAGGCCTCGGTGGTGACGGTGAAGCCGGGCGGCACGGGCAGGCCCATCCGGGTCATCTCGGCCAGGTTGGCGCCCTTGCCGCCGAGGAGGCCGGCCATGTCCCGGCCGCCCTCGGCGAACTCGTACACGTAACGGACCATGGTGCGGTGCTCCTTTGTCCGGCTTCCGGTGAGGGTGTGCATCGATGCGGCGGGGTCACATCTCGAAGACGATGCGCGCCTTGACCCGACCGTCGAGTACCTCGGCGATCGAGTCGTTGACCGTCTCCAGCGAACGGGTCTCGTAGATCACCTTCGTGCGTCCGGCGGCGTGGAGCCGGAACACCTCGTCCAGGTCCTGGCGGGTACCCACGATCGAACCGATCACGGACGTGCCGTTGAGGACGGTGTCGAAGATCGGCACCCGGATGGTGCCGCCGGCGGGCAGGGCGACCATGACGAGCTTGCCGCCGCGCCGCAGACCGCCGTACACCGAGGCGAAGGCCTCCTCGTTGACGGCCAGCGCGATCGCCGCGTGGGCGCCCCCGTGCTCCTTGAGCACCTCGGCCGGGTCCTCCTTGCGGGCGTCGATCACGATGTCGGCCCCCAGCTCACGGGCGAGGTCGAGCTTGTCGTCGGTGACGTCGATCGCGGCGACGGTCGCTCCGGCGATCTTCGCGTACTGCACGGCGAGGTGACCGAGACCGCCGATCCCGGAGACCGCCACCAGCTGGGTGGGACGTACGTCGGCGACCTTGAGCGCCTTGTACGTGGTGACACCGGCGCAGGTCAGCGGCGCCGCGTCACGCGGATCGATGCCTTCGGGCACGGGCGCGGCGAAGTCCGCCGAGGCGAGCATCTTCTCCGCGTAGCCGCCGTCCACGCCGTAGCCGGTGTTCCGCTGCTGCTCGCACAGCGTCTCCCAGCCGGACAGGCAGTGCTCGCACCGCCCGCAGGCCCAGCCCAGCCAGGGCACGGCCACCCGCTGCCCGACCTCCAGGTGGGTCACCCCGTCGCCGAGCGCCTCGACGATCCCGACGCCCTCGTGGCCGGGTACGAACGGAAGGGTCGGCTTGACCGGCCAGTCGCCGTGCGCGGCGTGGATGTCGGTGTGGCACAGACCGGACGCCTCGACACGGATACGGACCTGGCCGGGGCCGGGCTCCGGGTCGGGCCGCTCCTCGATCACCAGGGGCCGGCCGAACGTCTTGACCACTGCTGCCTTCATGGAATGCTCCTGAGCTCTGTCGACGCTTTGCCGTTCCATGGTCGGCCAGGCCGGAACACGGCGGCAGGTGCTGGACGTCCTTGTGAGTGGGGCCGACCGGCCCCGGCGGACGGGGTAGGGTCCACAGACCCTGGCCCTTCGGCCCGAGATCACGGAGGATCTGCGGTAGACAGTGGCCGGTCGACCCATGAGGGGAGTCCGGCGTGGAATCGACGCAGAGCAACGAGGAGCATTTGATGGCGGACGGCGAGCGGCCCGGACCCGACAACCCGATCCGGGTCTTCCTGCTGGACGACCACGAGGTGGTACGGCGCGGAGTGCACGACCTGCTGAACGACGAACCGGACATCACCGTGGTCGGTGAGGCCGCCAGCGCCGAGCAGGCCCTGATCCGGGTGCCCGCCCTGCGCCCCCAGGTGGCGGTGCTGGACGTGCGTCTGCCGGACGGGGACGGAGTGACCGTCTGCCGCGAACTGCGCTCGAACATGCCGGAACTGGCCTGTCTGATGCTGACCTCGTTCGACGACGAGGAAGCCCTGCTGGACTCGATCATGGCGGGCGCGTCCGGGTATGTCCTGAAGCAGATCCAGGGCTCCGACCTGGTGTCCGCCGTGCGCACGGTGGCCGCCGGCCAGTCCCTGCTCGACCCCAGCGCCACCGCCCGGCTGATGGCGCGGGTGCGGCAGGGACAGGAGCCGGAGCCCGAGCCCGACGCCCTGCCGGGCCTGACCGAACGGGAGCGGGAGATCCTGGCCCTGATCGGTGAGGGGCTGACCAACCGCCAGATCGGTCAGCGGCTCTACCTCGCCGAGAAGACGGTCAAGAACCACATCTCCCGGCTGCTCGCGAAGCTCGGTGTGGAGCGGCGGGTCCAGGCCGCCGTCATCGCGACCCAGGCCCAGGACCGGCTCAAGCAGGACGGCTGACGTCCGGGCGAGCCGCGGGCCGAAGGTCCCCCGGCTCGCCCCCGTCCGGCCCAAGCCCCGTCGCGCGCCGGGCCGCCAGGCTGGCGGCTGACAGATGAGGCACCTATCGGGAGGACGACGGACATGAGCGTGCGCGTCGGCATCAACGGCTTCGGCCGCATCGGACGCAACTACCTGCGCTGCGTGCTGGAACGCGCGGAGAACGGCACCGGCACGCCGGTCGAGGTCGTGGCCGTCAACGACGTCACCTCGCCGGCCGCGCTGGCCCATCTGCTGGCGTACGACTCGACGTACGGCCGCCTCGGCCGGCCGGTCGAGCACGACGACGACTCGATCACCGTGGACGGGCACCGCATCGCCGTCACCGCCGAGCGCGACCCGGCGGCCCTGGGCTGGGGCGACCTCGGAGTGGACGTGGTCATCGAGTCGACCGGCCGCTTCCGCACCCGCGAGCAGGCCGGCCGGCATCTGGCGGCCGGGGCGCGCAAGGTGCTGCTGTCCGTGCCGGGCAAGGACGTCGACGCCACCGTGGTCATGGGCGTCAACGAGGGGACCTACGACCCCGAGCGGCACGACGTGGTCTCCAACGCGTCCTGCACCACCAACTGCGTCGCCCCCATGGTGAAGGTCCTCGACGAGCACTTCGGGATCGTCAAGGGCCTGATGACCACCATCCACGGCTACACCAACGACCAGGTCGTCCTCGACGGCCCCCACAAGGACCTCCGCCGTGGCCGCAGCGCCGCCGTCAACATCATCCCCACCTCGACCGGCGCGGCCCGCGCGGTCGGCCTCGTGCTGCCGGAGCTGGCCGGCACCCTCGACGGCATCGCCGTACGCGTCCCCGTCGAGGACGGCTCCCTCACCGACCTGAGCCTGGTCCTCGACCGGCCGGTGACCGCGGAGGAGGTCAACGCCGCCTTCCGGGAGGCCGCCGACGGCCCGCTGAAGGGCGTTCTCCGGCTGTCCGAGGCACCGATCGTGTCCCGTGACATCGTGGGCGACCCGGCCTCGTGCGTCCTGGACGCCCCGCTGACGCAGGCGCACGGCGACCTGGTCAAGGTCTTCGGCTGGTACGACAACGAATGGGGCTACACCAACCGCCTCCTCGACCTCACCGAGTACGTCGCCGACCGGCTGCCCCCGCGGAACCCGGGCGGGCAGTTCTGAGAGCTCCGAACAAAAGTGGAGTCCGATCGGCTCGCGGCGTCTGGTGCGTGCGATCGCAAGGCGCCGGAAGCTCCTTGTAGCGGGGCTACCAGGGGCTTTCGGCAACGCGGCGTGCGTGCGTTGCCAGGCGTCGCGAGCCGGGCTCCACTTCTGTTCGGAGCTCTGAAGGGCGGGGCCACCGTGCGGTCCGGCCCTGCGGGCTGTCCCGGCCCGGTTCCGGCCACAAGTCCGTGCCGACCGGCGTGAACCCGAAGGGGTACTCCACACACCTCCGGCCCGCGACGCACCGGGCCGCGAGGAAAGTCGGTTGAGCCGGCGCCGGATGTCGGGCAGGGTCTGTGCCCATGGAGTTCCTCTGCTACCACCGTGACCGGCCCGGCTCCCTCCCCCTGCGCGAGGAACTGGTGGAGGCGCACTGGTCCTACATGGACCGGTACGCGGAGGAGCTGATCGCCCGCGGCCCGACCTTCGCCGAGGACGGCGAAACGCCCACCGGCAGCGTCCACATCGTCGACCTGCCGGACCCGGCCGCCGCCCGCGCGTTCGCCTTCGAGGAACCCAACTACCAGGCGGGCGCCTACCGGGACGTCCTGCTGCGCCGGTGGCGCAACCTGCTGGGGCGCACCATGTGGGACTTCCCCGGCGGCCGGACCGGCGGCAACCGATACCTGGTGCTCGGCCTCGGCTCGGGCCGGCCCGCCGACCTCACCGTGCCACCCGACCGCGACGCGCTGATCGCATACGGTCCGCTGCTGTCCGACGACGGCGCGACCTGGCTGGGCACGGCCGTGCTGCTCACGGCCCCGGACCCGGACGCCGCACGCGCCGTCCTGACCGCGGACCGGTACGCCGACATCGAGGTCCACGACTGGGAGTTCGGCGGCCGCCGCTGAACCTCGTCCAGGGCGGCGGGTGTGAGCCGGCGAACACTTCTGAAGGACTAGTCGAAGGAGAGGTAGTCGGCGACCAGGGCGGCGAATTCGTCCGGGGTGGCCAGGCGGATACCGAGATCCTCGGCCTTGGCTCGCTTGGACCCCGCGCCGTCTCCGGCGACGACGAGGGTGGTCTTCTTGGAGACGCCGGAGGACGAGCGGCCGCCGGCTTGTTCGATGAGTTCGTTCATCTGGTTGCGGCTGAGCTTCTCCAGGGGGCCGGTCATCGCGCCGGTGACGACCACGGTCATCCCGGCCAGCGGTCCGCCCGCACGCTCGGCGTTCTCGTCGCGTTCGCCGGTGCTGCCGTCGGACGAGGCGGGTGGTGTGGCGCCGGGTTCCGTCATGTTGACCCCGGCGGCGGCGAGTTTGTCGATGAGCGGGGCGAGTTCGGCGAGTTCGGCGACGATCGAAGGGGCCTTCTCGGTGCCGATGCCCTTGACCTGCTGCATCGATTCGCCGTCCGCCGCGCGGATGTTGTCCATGGTGGCGAAGTGCCGGGCGATACGGCGGGACATGGAGCGGCCGGTGCCGCGGATGCCGAGCGCGCACAGTACCCGCGACAGGGGCTGGCCCTTTGCCGCGGCGATGGCGGCGAGGAGGTTGTCGGTGCTGGTCGCGCCCATGCGCTCCAGGCCCATCAGCTGCTCGCGGGTCAGGGTGAACAGGTCCGCGAGATCGGCGACGAGGCCGGCGTCGACGAGCTGGACGACACGGGTGTGGCCGAGGCCCTCGATGTCGAGCTGGTCGCGGCCGGCCGCGTAGGACAGCGCGGCCACCAGGTGGCAGTTGCGACCGTTCTCACAGCGCCAGCGCTGCTCGCTGGTGTCGATGCCCGCCCCACAGCGCGGACACGCCTGGGGGAAGGGGATGGGCTGTTCGTCGCCGGTGCGCAGGTGGGCGACGGGGGCTTCGACGCGGGGGATGACGTCGCCGGCCCGATGCACCATGACGTGGTCGCCCAGACGCAGGTCACGGCGGGTGATGTCGGCCGGGTTGTGGAGGGTGGCGTACGTGATGGTGGCGCCGTCGATCTCGACCGGTTCCAGGACGGCACGCGGGGCGACGATGCCGGTACGGCCCACGTTCCACTCCACCTCCAGCAGCCGGGTGATCTTCTCGACGGCCGGCAGCTTGTAGGCGATCGCCCACCGCGGAGCCCGCGAACCCGATCCTGCGGTCTGCTGGTCGGCGGCCAGGTCGGCCTTGATGACGATCCCGTCGATCCCGAACGGTAGCTCGGCCCGCAGGGCGGCGATCTCCTGTACGCGAGCCAGCACCCGCTCGACGGTGTCGGCGGTGATGCCGGGTACCGCGGTGGTGGCGGTGGTGTTGATCCCGTACTCGGCGGCCTGAACCATGAGGTCGCTGTGCGCGACGTCGCCCAGCCGCGCGGCGAGGGCCGTCTCGGTGTCGGGCAGGGGCAGCAGGCCGTACCCGAAGAACGTCATCGGCACCGTGTAGGAGCGCTCCTTGGCGCGCAGGGTGCCCGCCGCGGCGCCGCGCGGATTGGCGAACGGCTGCCCGCCGTGCGCGGTGCGCACCTCGTTGGCGTGCTCGAACTGAGCGGTCGTCATCAGGACTTCGCCGCGGACCTCCACGGTGACCGGCTCGGCGAGTCGGTCCGGCAGGCCCTCTATGGTGCCGATCGCGTGCGAGACGTCCTCCCCGGCCGTTCCGTCCCCGCGTGTGATCAGCTGTCTGAGGCGACCGCCGGCGTAACGGGCGGCGACCGCGAGCCCGTCCAGCTTCGGCTCGACGCTGTACCGCTCGACCTCGTGGCCGATGCGCCGGGCCAGGGACGCGGTCCAGGCGGTGAACTCCTCCGGCGAGAACACGTTGTCCAGGCTCAGCATCGCCACCGTGTGCGGGACGTCGCCCTCCACGGCGCCGCCGGCGACCTTCCCCGTCGGAGAGTCGGGCAGCACCTGATCAGGATGGTCGGCCTCCCACGCGGCAATGCCTCGTACCAGCCGGTCGTAGGCGTCATCGTCCAATGCCGACGTCCCACCCCCGTAGTAGGCGGCCGACGCCTTCACCGCGTCCTCGACCGCCTGCGCGTAAGCGGCGGCATCCATGATCACAGCTGCTGGTGTTGTCATGCCCGTCATCCTGCCTGCCACCACTGACATCGCCCCCGACGCAGCGGACGGAGCACGAACGCGCGACGACGCCCCGACCCGGACGGACGTCCAACCCGCCACACCGGCATGAGGCAGGAGGGACTCCCGGCGCGAAGTCGGCGCCCAGGGCGTCCGACATCACGGCGGCGGGCGGCCGGTGGTGCTCCTGCGTCACGTCGGTGTCCCGTCGTTCGCCGACCCGAGTCGTCGCCCCCACGGGACGTGTGCCACAACGGCCGCCCGGTGCGCGTCCCCGCGGGCCGGGCGGGGGAGAATGAGGGCCGTATGCAACGGACGACCCTTGCAGAGGAGCGGGAAATGCAGGACGCGCGAGCGGGGCAGGTCGCCGGACCCGAGGACCTCGTCGATGTGGCCCGCCTGGTCACGGCGTACTACGCGCTGCACCCCGACCCGGCGGAGCCAGGGCAGCGGGTGGCGTTCGGCACCTCGGGACACCGTGGCTCGTCCCTCGCGGCGGCGTTCAACGAGGACCACATCGCGGCCACCAGTCAGGCCATCTGCGAGTACCGCGCCGCCCAGGGAACCGACGGCCCCCTGTTCCTCGGCGCCGACACCCACGCCCTGTCCGAGCCCGCGCGGATCACGGCCTTGGAGGTGTTCGCCGCCAACGACGTGACCGTCCTCATCGACCAGGCCGACGGCTACACGCCCACCCCCGCCGTCTCGCACGCCATCCTCACCCACAACCGCGGCCGCTCCTCGGCCCTCGCCGACGGCGTGGTGGTCACCCCCTCGCACAACCCGCCCGCCGACGGCGGCTTCAAGTACAACCCGCCGAGCGGCGGTCCGGCCGGTTCGGAGGCGACCTCCTGGATCCAGGACCGCGCCAACGAGATCATCACCGGCGGTCTGAAGGACGTACGGCGCATCCCGTACACGCGCGCCCTCGCCGCCCCCGGCACCGGCCGCCACGACTTCCTCGGCACCTATGTGGCCGACCTGCCGAACGTGCTGGACCTGGAGGCGATCCGCTCCGCCGGCGTACGCATCGGCGCCGACCCGCTCGGCGGCGCCTCCGTCGCCTACTGGGGCCGGATCGCCGAACAGCACGGGATCGACCTGACGGTGGTGAACCCGCTCACCGACCCCACCTGGCGCTTCATGACGCTGGACTGGGACGGCAAGATCCGTATGGACTGCTCCTCGCCGCACGCCATGGCCTCGCTCATCGAGCGGCGCGACCGGTTCGACATCGCCACCGGCAACGACGCCGACGCCGACCGGCACGGCATCGTCACGCCGGACGGGGGCCTGATGAACCCCAACCACTATCTGGCCGTGGCGATCTCGTACCTCTTCTCGCACCGGCAGCAGTGGCCCGCCGGGGCCGGGATCGGCAAGACCCTCGTGTCGTCCAGCATGATCGACCGGGTCGCGGCGGACGTCGGCCGGGACCTGGTCGAGGTCCCGGTCGGCTTCAAGTGGTTCGTGGACGGACTGTCCGACGGCACGCTCGGCTTCGGCGGCGAGGAGTCGGCCGGCGCGTCCTTCCTGCGCCGCGACGGCTCGGTGTGGACCACCGACAAGGACGGCATCATCCTCGCCCTGCTCGCCTCCGAGATCACGGCCGTCACGGGCAGGACCCCGTCGCAGCACTACGCCGGGCTCACCGAGCGCTTCGGCGCACCCGCCTACGCGCGGGTCGACGCCCCGGCCTCCCGCGAGGAGAAGGCGCTGCTCGCCAAGCTGTCGCCGCGCCAGGTCACCGCCGACACCCTCGCGGGCGAACCGGTCACCACGGTGCTCACCGAGGCCCCGGGCAACGGCGCCGCCCTCGGCGGGATCAAGGTCGCCACCGCCAACGCCTGGTTCGCGGCCCGCCCTTCCGGCACCGAGGACGTCTACAAGATCTACGCGGAGTCCTTCCTCGGCCCGGACCATCTGCGCCGGATCCAGGAGGAGGCCAGGTCCGTGGTGCTCGCGGCCCTGAACGCCTGACGAGCGCGGGAGCGGTGCCGAGCCCGCGCCGCCGGCGGCGCGGGCTCGGCACGCGGCGCGCCCCGGCCCCGGGAGCCGCGAACGGCCGGACGGCTGCGCGGGCACCCGCTGCCGCCCCGGGCGCGGCGACGGGCCGCGGGGGAGGGAGCGGCGAGTGGCGGGACTCCGGGAGGAGACACGGACGGTTTCACGTTCACGGCGACGCGCTGCCGTGCCATTCGCAGCACAGGACCGTGGCGTCGTCGGCCAGGACACCGTCGTGGTAGTCGAGGACCGCGTGGACCAGCCGGCGCAGTGTCTCGGGCAGCGGGACCCCGTCGGCGTGGTGGCGGACGACGAAGTCGACGAAGCGGTTGCGGCCGAACTCCTGCCCGGTGGCGTCCCGCGTCTCGGTGATGCCGTCGGTGTGGAACAGCAGCCGGTCGCCCGGTTCCAGCTGCTCCCGGCAGATGGTGGTGGCCAGGCCGAGGTCGGTCCCCAGAGGGTGGGTGGGGGAGCAGGCCAGGGTGGTGACCCAGCGGCCGCCCCGGATCAGGACGGGCAGCGGGTGCCCGTAGTCGACCCAGCTCAGGTATCCGGTCGTCAGGTCGAGGTCGGCGAGGATGCCGGTGGCGTAGCGGCTGTGATGGAACTGCTCGAGCAGAGCCGCCTCGATGGAGGCGCCCGCCTCCGGGAGTCCGGCACCCCGGCGGCGGTTGCTGCGGCAGGTGGCGATGGCCAGGTTCGCGGTCAGCCCCGCGGCGGTGTCGTGACCCATGGCGTCGAAGATGGCCAGATGGGCGACGTCCGCGGCCAGGGCGTAGTCGAAGGCGTCGCCGGCCGTCTCGTACGCCGGCTCCATCGCGGCCGCGATGGTCACCCTGCCGTCGGAGAACGTCTGCGGCGGCATCAGCGTCCACTGCATCTCGGCGGAGGGGCTCATCCGCCGGGTGCGGGTGAGGCGGGCGTAGGAGTCGCTGTAGCTGCGCTTGGACACCAGCATCAGTCCCAGGAGGGACGCGAGGTCCTGCATCGCCTCCCGGTCCGGGTCGGCGGTGGTGACGTCGACGCGCAGGACCCCGAGGCGTTCGGTGCCGTCCACCACCGGGATCCAGTGCCGTCCCCGGCCGTCGGTCACCGCACCGCCCAGACCTTTCTGGAAGGCCCGGCCCGCCAGAGTGGCGTCGACGCGGAGCTCTTCGCCGCCTTCTCCCGCGTCGACGCCCCGGCCGGTCACCTCGCGCAGCACGTCCTGCTGCAGATCGGCCAGGAAGATACTGGTCCGGCCCAGGCCCGCGCGCTCCGCGTGCGTGGCGACCAGGGCGGGCATCTCCTCGAACGTCGTCAGATGGCTGGCCCGGGTCAGGGTGACCAGAATGCGGGCAGGATCTTCGTCCACCGTCACACCAAGCCCCATCGGAGAGGGGGACTGCTCGGTCCGCCGGTCGACCTCGTTGGGCGATGGCCGGAAACCGCTGGCGGCTGACGAAGACGAGAAGCCCGAACGGCTGTTGCCGCCAGCCTACGACAGTGCCCCGCCACGGCGCGTCCAGGGCGCCTGCGGCCTCACGCCGGGCCGGGGGCGGCGTCCAGTGGTGATTCCCCCGTGCGTGCGCCGCGCAGCAGGCCGCGCCGTTCCTCCTCGCACGTACCGCCCCAGACTCCCTGCGCGCCGGTCGCCTGAAGCGCCCACGACAGACACGGGCGGATCACCGGGCAGCGTCGGCAGACCGCCTTCGCCCGCGCCTGCTGGTCCCGCAAGGCGGCCCCGGTGACGGCGACGGGGAAGAAGAGATCGGGGTCCTCGTGGGCGCACGCCGCGTCCCGCCACCAGTCCATGGCTGCCGCCTTCCCGTCCGCGCAAGCGACCAGCGGATCGGCCACGCCTCCGGCGGCCACCGCCGCCGGCTCCCCGGTGCCCGCTGGATTCCTGCCAGCCAGTGCGCTCTCCCACCGGGGGTGGCCCGACCCGTCGCGAAGCAGACAAACCGCGCGGCCCCATTTTCACGCCAAACGCGCCCCACGCAACCGCACGGACGTGACCTTTCGCCGATCACCCACGCCCACGCCCACGTCCGCGCCGCCGCGCCTGGCCGGCCGCCATGCCTCGCCGGCCTGCCAGACGCGGCGTCCCGGTTCGCGATCCACGGCGGGATGGACACCAACGGCACCGCGGCGGTCGTAAGCGAGTGATCCTTGGGTACCCGGCCCACGTGCAGAGGCCGCGGCGGTGCCGTGAAGGACCGGCCGTGGCGAATCCGGCATCGAGGGAGGTCTCAGATGAGCACGGTCAAGGAAGCGGTGGAAGTCGAGGTCCCCGTACACACCGCTTACAACCAGTGGACCCAGTTCGAGGAGTTCCCGCGGTTCATGGAAGGGGTCGAGGAGGTCAGGCAGCTCGACGACCGCCACAACCACTGGACGACCAAGATCGGCGGGATGAAGCGCGAGTTCGACACCGAGATCGTCGACCAGCTCCCGGACGAGCGGATCACATGGCGCTCCGTCTCGGGTGACACCAGGCAGCGGGGCACCGTCCACTTCGAGCGCCTGGACGACACGCACACCCGGGTGGAACTCGTCATGGACATCGAGCCCAGCGGTGCCGCCGAGAAGGCCGGCGACATGCTGGGCATGATCGACCGGCGCGTGAAGGGCGACATGCGGCGTTTCAAGGAGTACATGGAGAAGCGTGGCGGCGAGTCCGGAGCCTGGCGTGGCCGCATCAGGCCCGGAGAGTGACCGGATCCATTTCCTGAGACGCGTCCTCGTCGGCGCCGGCCCCGACGCGGTGGCCGGCGCCGACGCGCGCGAACGTCCCAGGACCAGCCCGGCGGACGAGACCGCCCCGTGCGCCGGCCGACGAGACCGCCCCGTGTGGCCCGCCCCGACCCCGCATCCATCCTGACCAGGGCGGAATCGCCCTGCCTCTGGGTCCGTTCGGCCCTACCCCCGCACGACCGCCCCGGGCTTCACTGCATCCCATCGGTTGCTGAGGCGGAAGGACGCACATGTCCGGCAAGAGGACGGCTCGGGAGGTCGAGCGGTGATCGTCGCGGTGGGGCACGCGGACCTGACCGCGCCCGCGCTGGAGTTGGTGCAGACCGCACTACGGGACCATCTGGACCGGCTGGGCGAAGGTGCCGCCGGTCTGGTGCGCGCCGGTGCGGGAGTGCCCGTGGTGTTCGGGCGGGCGGTCCGCGCGGCGGGACGGAGGCTGGTGGTGACGCTGCCGACGCAGCGAGCGGTGCCCGCCGTGCTGCCCGAGCCCGACCGGTCGGGAGCCGCGGAACTGCTGACGCTCGCCGAGGAGGTCCGGCTGCTGGGCTTCGACCCCGCGGACCGGGACGCCTGTGTGAGCGCCGACGAACGCCTCGTCGCGGCCTGCCGCAAGGTCTACGCGGTCTGGGACGGCTCACCGTCCGACGGCACGGACGCCACCGCCCATCTCGTGGCGTACGCCCGGTCCCGCGGCATCCCCGTCGAGGTCGTCTGGCCGGCCGGCGCCGCTCGCCGGGCAAGAGGCGCCGGCGCCCGCACCGCGTCGCTGGACGGAACGGCCACCCATACGGCGGCAGCGCGCCGCCCGGGTGCCTGCGCGGTGAAGGGCGGTGCGAGGTGAGCACGACGAGTCTCACACCCGGCCAGGGCGCCCGGCGAGACGGCGACGCCTCCCGCACGGGTGCACGGCCCGCCTTCGCCTGGCTTCTCGTGGTCACGGGGGCGCTCGGGCTCCTCGGCTCCTTCGTCATCACCATCGACAAGTTCCGGCTCCTGGAGAACGCGTCGTATGTGCCCCCGTGCAGTCTGAGCCCCGTCGTGTCCTGCACCAGTGTGATGCGCAGCGAGCAGGCGGCCCTGTTCGGCTTCCCCAACCCGGTGATCGGCCTGATCGCCTTCGGGGCCGTGACCGGCATCGGGTTCGGCCTGCTGGCGGGGGCCCGCTACCGGCGCTGGTACTGGCTGGGCCTCAACCTCGGCACTCTCGGCGGCGTGGTCTTCAGCATGTGGCTCATGACCCAGGCGCTGTACGACATCGGTGCGCTCTGCCTGTGGTGCATGCTCGTGTGGGCCGCCACCATCGCCATGTTCTGGTACACGACCGTGCACAACCTCCGCCACGGCATCATCCGGGCACCTCGCCAACTGGTCGCCGCGGCATGGGAGTTCCACTGGGTGGTGCCCGTGACCTGGTACGCCCTGATCGGGATGCTCATCGCGACCCGGTTCTGGACCTACTGGCAGGCACTGATCCTCTGACCGGCCCGGCGGCCCGGCGGCCCGGCGGCCCGGCGGCCCGGCGGCCCGGCGGCCCGGCGGCCCGGCGGCCCGCGCCCGCGCGCCCGTCCCGACGGGACGCGGGCCCCGGTGTCTTCGATACTGGCGGAGTGAACGGCTGGACGTGGGAGTACGAGGGCTACGAGGCCGCGGACGAGCGGCTGCGGGAGTCGCTGTGCACCCTGGGCAACGGCTACTTCGCCACCCGTGGGGTCCTGCCCGAATGCGCCGCCGACGGCGTGCACTACCCGGGCACCTACGCGGCCGGCTGCTACAACCGGCTCACCTCCGACATCGCGGGGCGCCGGGTCGAGAACGAGGACATGGTCAACCTCCCGAACTGGCTGCCGCTGCGTTTCCGCCTTCCCGGGCAGCAGTGGCTCACGCCGGACACGGGCACCGTGCTCGACCACCGCCAGGTCCTCCACCTGGCCTCGGGCACGCTGGAACGCCGGACCACGTACGCGCTCGACACCCGAGGCACCCTGGCCGTACGGCAGCGCCGCCTCGTGCACATGGCCGATCCCCATGTCGGCGCGCTGCGCACCGAGTTCACCGTGCAGGGAGTGCCGGGCGAGACGGAGATCGAGGTCGAGGCCCGGCTCGACGGCGGTGTCACCAACGCCGGCGTGCCCCGCTACCGCGACCTGGACGGCCACCACCTCACCCATGTGCACACCGGCTCCACCGGCACGGACACGGTGTGGCTGCGCTGCCGCACCCGCACCTCCGACATCCGCGTCGGCATGGCCGCCCGCCTGACCGCCGGGTCCCCCGTCCGGAACCGGCACACACCCCCGTACGCCGTCCAGGGCGTCCGCCTGCTCCTGGCTCCCGGCACCACCGGTACCGTCGACAAGACCGTGGCCCTGCACACCTCCCGCGACCCGGCGATCAGCGACCCGCTGCGCGCCGCGATCGACCGGGTCGGCCGGGCGCCGGGTTTCGACGGCCTGCTCTCGGCGCACACGACCGCCTGGGCCCAGCTGTGGCGCCGGGCGGGCCTGGAGGTGCCCGGTGAGGCGGGCCCCATCCTTCGGCTGCACCTCTTCCACCTGCTGCAGACCCTGTCCCCGCACACCGCCGACCTCGACGTCGGCGTACCCGCCCGGGGACTGCACGGAGAGGCGTACCGGGGCCATGTCTTCTGGGACGAGCTGTTCGTCCTGCCGTACCTGAACATGCACTTCCCCGAGGTGTCCCGCGCGCTGCTCCGCTACCGACACCGGCGCCTGGACCAGGCCTGCGCCGCCGCACGGGCCGTCGGGCGGCGCGGTGCCCTGTACCCGTGGCAGAGCGGCAGCGACGGCCGGGAGGAGACACAGGAGCTGCATCTCAACCCGCGCTCCGGGCGCTGGCTGCCCGACCACTCCCGGCTCCAGCGCCACGTGGGGTCGGCGATCGCGTACAACGTCTGGCAGTACTGCGAGGCGAGCGGCGACGCCGAGTTCCTGCACACCAAGGGCGCCGAGATGCTGCTGCAGATCGCCCGTTTCTGGGCGGACTCGGCCGCGTACGACGAGAGCCTGGGACGGCACCGCATCCGCGGCGTCGTCGGCCCCGACGAGTACCACGACGCATATCCCGGCGCCCGGGAGCCCGGCCTCGACGACAACGCGTACACCAACGTCACCGCGGCGTGGGTCCTCACCCGCACGCTGGACGTGCTGAACGCCCTCCCCGAGCCCCGCCGCCGCGAACTGACCGAGCGGACCGGCCTGGACGGCGGCGAACTCGAACGCTGGGAGGACGTGTCACGCACCCTGCACGTGCCCTTCCACAGCGGTGTGATCAGCCAGTTCGAGGGCTACGGGGACCTCGCCGAACTGGACTGGCCGGGGTATCGCCGACGCTACGGCGACATCCGGCGCCTGGACCGGATCCTGGAGGCGGAGGGCGACACCGTCAACCGCTACCAGGCGTCCAAGCAGGCCGATGTGCTGATGCTCGGGTACCTGTTCTCGCCCGCCGAGCTCCACCGCCTGTTCGCCCGGCTGGGTCACCGGCTGGACGACGACCTGTGGCGGCGCACCGTCGACCACTACCTCGCCCGCACCAGCCACGGCTCCACCCTCAGCGGCCTGGTGCACGGCTGGGTACTGGCCAGGGCGCGGCGGGCCGAGGCGTGGACGTTCTGCCAGGAGGCCCTGCGCGGTGACATCGCCGATCTGCAGGGCGGCACCACCGGCGAGGGCATCCACCTCGGCGCCATGGCCGGCACCCTCGACCTCGTCCAGCGGGGTCTGACGGGCCTGGAGACCCGCGAGGGCGCGCTGTGGCTCGACCCGGTGCCGCTGCCGGAGCTGTCGTCGTACGGGTTCGCCCTCCGCTACCAGGGCCACTGGGGTGTACGTCTGCGGCTGGAGCGGGGGCTGCTGGAGATCACCGTGCCGTCCTCCGACCGTTCCCCGATCGACGTCAGGCTGCCCGGCCGTGAGGTGCGTCTCCAGCCGGGGGAGAGCAGACGCCTCCTTCTCCCCGACCGGCCCCCGTGACCGGGGCGCCGCCCGGACCTGCCCGCCCGCCCGGTCGCGGGCGGCTTCCGCGGCTACCGGCCCCGGCCCCACGTCCGGTACGCCGCCACCGCCGTCGGCAGCGTCGGGAAGATCCGCTCGGCGCCGACGGATTCCGTGAGGCCGTAGGCCCTGAGGTCGTTCATCAGGTCCTGCTTGACGCGGGCGAGCGCGAAGACCACGCCCCGCCGCGTCAGTTCGCGGCGGAGCTCGTCCACGGCGTCCAGGGCGGTGATGTCGACCTCGACGTTGGCCTCGGCGTTGAGGACGAACCAGCGCACCGGGTCCTCCTGCTGGTCCACCGCGGCCAGGGCACGGCGCCGGAAGTCCTCCGCGTTGGCGAAGAACAGCGGGGAGTCGTAGCGGTAGACCAGCAGGCCGGGGATCGTCCGGGCGTCGGGGTAGTCGTCGATGTCGTGCATGCCCGCCACGCCGGGCACCAGCCCCTGGACGGCGTCGTGCGGGCGCGCCACCCGGGTCAGCAGCTCCGCGATCGACAGTCCGACGGCGACCAGCACCCCGTACAGGATGTCGAGGACGAGGACCCCGGCGAGGCAGCCGAGGGCCAGCAGCAGCTCCCGCCGCCGGAACGCCGCGAGCCTGCGGAAACCCGCCATGTCGATCATGCGGACGGCCGCGTAGACGACGAGCACACCCAGGACGGCCCTCGGGGTGCGGGACAGCAGCGGACTGAGGAAGAGCAGCACGGCCAGGACGGCCGCCCCGGCCACCAGCGAGTACGCCTGGCTGCGGGCGCCCGCCGAGGACGCGAGCGCGGTACGGCTGGCGCTGCTGCTCACCGGGAACCCGCTCAGCGCGCCCGCCCCGAGGTTGGCGGCACCCAGGGCGAGGAACTCCTGGTCGGCGTCGAGCGCCTCCTCCCCGCTCCGGTCGGCGAAGGCCCGTGCGGTGAGGATGAAGTCGGTGTAGCCGACGAGCAGCACCCCCAGCGCGGGCAGCACCAGACGGGGCAGCTCGGTCAGGTCCGGCGTGGAGAACCCGGGCAGGCCGATCGGCACGTCCCCGATCACCTCGATGCCGTACCGGTCGTCCAGCCCGAGGGCGGCGACGGCCGCCGTGCCCGCGACGAGCACCAGCAGGGGACCGGGAACGGCCCGCACGTACCGGGCGACGGTGAAGAGGAGGGCCAGCGCTACGGCGGAGAACACGACGGTGGCCGTGTGCGCGTCCGGCAGGTTCCGGAGGAAGGACCACAGCTGCGAGAAGAACGAGGAGCCCGTGGTGCCGGCCCCGGTCAGCTTGGGCAGCTGGTCCATCGTCATGATCAGCGCCACGCCCGCCAGATATCCGATCAGCACCGGCCGGGACAGCAGGTCCGCCACGAAACCGAGCCGGGCCACGCGGGCCGCCACGCACAGCAGACCCACCGTGATCGCGAGCGTCGCCGCCAGGGCCGCGTACCGGTCGGGGTCCCCGGCGGCGAGGGGAGCGACCACCGTCGCCGTCATCAGCGCGGTCGTCGACTCCGGGCCCACCGACAGCAGCCGGGACGAGCCGAACAGGGCGTACGCGGCCAGGGCCGGCAGGATCGCCCACAGCCCGGCGACCGGCGGCAGCCCCGCCACCCCCGCGTACGCCATCACCTGGGGCACGAGGTACGCGGCGACCGTCAGCCCGGCCAGGACGTCGCCCCTCAGCCACGAGCGCCGGTAGCCGAGGAGGGTGCCGAGCCCGGGCGTCAGACGGCGCCACCCCGTAACGTGCTGTCTGTCCGAGCCCTGGACCATGGGCCTCCCCTTCACCGCGTGGAGATCAGCATCCACCGCCGGGACACGCCCGCGCGAGCCACTCGGCCGGGCTTCCCCCTGAACCGGCCGCTTCAGGGACGTTCGGCCCCTGTCGGGGCCTTGCGGCCCCTGCGTCCGACGGCCCTGCCGGTACGAAGCTGTAAGCACACCCCCCGTTCAGGAGGCAGAACCATGGTGAACACCGTTGTCGCAGGGCTCGACGGCTCGGCCGAGAGCCGGGCCGCCGCCGAGTGGGCGGCCCGCGAGGCGAAGCTGCGCGGTCTGCCGCTCAGGCTCGTCCACGTCTGGGAACCGGTGCCCGACCCCATCGCCCAGGCGCCGCTGCTCGCCGCCGAGACGCTCCAGCACTGGAGCGAGCGGATTCCCCGCGAGGCGGCCGAAGAGCTGCGGCTGCGGCACCCCGGAGTGGACATCACCGTGGAACAGATCAGCGGCCGGCCCGGTGAGGTCCTGACACGCGCCGCGAAGGACGCCGCGCTGCTGGTCCTCGGCTCCCGGGGGATGAGCGGCCTCGGCGGCTTCCTGGTGGGCTCCGTCGGCCAGATGGTCGTCGCGCACGCCGACCAGCCGGTCGTCCTCGTCCGCGCCGGGGAACAGGCCGCCGACGAGCACCAGGCCGACCCGGTCGGCGTCCCGTCGACCGGCACCCCGTTCCGGCCCGTCGTCCTCGGCCTCGACACCGAGAACCCGCACGACTCGGTGATCGAGTTCGCCTTCGACGCGGCGGCCCGGCGGGGGACCGCCCTGCGGGTCGTCAACGGCTGGAACCCGCCGCCGTACTACGCCTACGCCATCCCCGCCGACCCGGAGCTCGGTCCCGAGCTGCGGAAGAACCAGGTGACCGCCCTGACCGAGGTGCTCAGGCCCTGGCAGCGGAAGTTCCCCGGAGTCGACGTCACCGAGGTGTGCCGCTGGGGCAGCCCCGCCCACCACATCGCCGACGCCTCCCGCGAGGCCTCGCTGGTGGTCGTCGGCCGCCGGATCCGCCGCAGCCCCGTCGGCGCGCACATCGGCCCGGTCACCCACGCCGTCCTGCATCACGCCACCGCCCCCGTGGCCGTGATCGCCCACCCCTGACGGGGCACCCGAGATCCCTTCATCCCGAGGAGGACCACCGATGGAACTTCCCCTGGTCGTCGGCGTCGACGGCTCCGAGCCGAGTCTGCGGGCCGTCGACTGGGCGGCGGACGAGGCCGCCCTGCGCGGGGTGCCGCTACGAGTGGTGCACGCCTCGCTGTGGCAGCGCTACGAGAGCGCCCCGCTCGCCGAGGACCTCGGCAAACCGTCCGAGCAGACGCTCGCGGAGGGCATCGTCGACGCCGCCGCCCGGCGGGCGCGAGTGCGCCGTCCGGAGGTGAAGGTGTCCACCGAGATCGTTCCCGAGGAGCCGGAGTACGCGCTGGTCAAGGAGGGACGAGAGGCCACGGCGCTGGTTCTCGGAGCCCGGGGGCGCGGCGGCATCGCCGAGTTCCTGCTCGGTTCCGTCAGCCTGGGCGTGGCCGCGTACGCCACCTGCCCGGTCGTCGTGCTGCGCGGCGGCCACGACCGGCAGCCGCCGCCGGTGGCGCAGGGGCGGATCCTGCTGGGCGTCGGCGAGGAGGCCCACGGCGCCGAGGCCGTCCGTTTCGCCTTCGAGGAGGCGGAGCGGCGGGGCGCCGTACTGGAGGCAGTACGGGCCTGGCGGTGCCCCGCGCACGAGACCACCGACCACCCCCTGCTCGCGGGCGAACCCGCCCGACTGCACGAAGAGGAGGCCGCCGAGAACCTGGAGGCCGCGCTCAACGACGTGGCCGCCCAGTACCCCACCGTGCGGGTGCACCGGCGCACCGCCGAGGGCCCCGCGCGCAAGGTGCTGCTCGACGCCTCGGCCGGCGCCGACCTGCTGGTCGTCGGGGCCCGGCGCCACAAGGAGCACCGCTTCGGGCTCCAGTTGGGCCGCGTCGCCCACACCGCGCTGCACCACTCCGCCTGCCCGGTCGCCGTCGTACCGCACCGGGTGCCGGAGACCTGAGACCGGGCATCACACCACGGCTTCCGAAAGGAGGCGGACCACATGGCCACCAGCGTGCTGGTCGCTTACGGAACGACCAACGGATCGACCGCGCGGATCGCCGAGACCGTCGCCGAGACCCTGAACGGCGCCGGACTCACCGCAGAGGCGCTCCCGGCGCAGTCCGTGACGAGCCTGGCGCCGTACGACGCCGTGATCGTCGGCGGCGGGCTCTACGCGGGGCGCTGGCAGAAGGACGCCCGGCGCTTCCTGCGCCGCCACGGCCGCGCACTGGCCGAACGCCCCCTGTGGCTGTTCAGCAGCGGCCCCCTCGATCCGTCCGCCTCGGAGCGGGACATCCCGCCCGTCCCCGGTGTGAGCAAGGCCATGGTCCGGCTCGACGCCAGGGGGCACGTCACCTTCGGCGGCTGCCTGGAGGAGGGGGCGAAGGGATGGGTCGCCGGGATGATCCTCCGGTCCGGGAAGGGCGGGGACTTCCGTGACTTCCCCGCCGTCAGGGCGTGGGCCTCCGGCGTGGCGGCGGAACTCACGGGTGTCACCCCGGGCGGGAGCCGCCCCGCCCCGTGAGGCGGTACCGGTCCTCCGCCCACTCGCCCAGGGCGCCGGAGGGCCGTTCAACCACTCCTCGCGGGCTTTCGCCGGTGGGTGCGCACTCTGGTGCCCCACAAGCCCCGGGGATGCCGAGCGAGCCCTCCTGACAGGGGAGACGGGAGGACTCGCGCCGCGGCCGCCGCCCTCACCGGCGCACAGGGCGGCGGCCGCGCCGGACGCCCGGCAGGGTCCGGGCCCCGCGCGACGACGACGGCGGCCTACGGTGGGAGGAGTGATCACTCGCCTCAGGAGAGGAAAGCACGTGGAGATCGTCGCGTACGGCGTCCAGTCGGACGAGGAACCCCTGCTGCGGACGGCCTTCGACCGGGCGTTCGCCGACCGGCACCGGCTGCGCTGCCTGTCGCTGTTCCTGGACGAGGACACCGCCCCGACCGCCGACGGCCGCGAGGTCGTCCTCTGCGGCGTCAACGACACCCTGGACGCGGGAGTGCTGCGCACTCTGGCCGCGGGCGGGACACGGATGATCGCCCAGAGGGCCACCGGGTACAACAACATCGACCTGACGGCGGCCGGGGAACTGGGCCTGACGGTGGCGCGCGTCTCGTACTACTCCCCGTACGCGGTGGCCGAGTTCGCGTGGGCGCTGGCCCTGGCCGTCGACCGCCGGATCGTCCGGGCCGCTCACCGCACCCGGGAGTTCGACTTCCGGCTCGACGGACTGATGGGCCGCGATCTGCACGGCAGGACCGCGGGCGTCGTGGGCACCGGCAAGATCGGTACCGCGTTCGCCCGGATCGCGCACGGCTTCGGCATGCGGCTGCTGGGCTGGGACGCCGCCGAGAACCCCGACTGCCTGGCCCTCGGCATGCGGTACGCCTCCCGGGAGGAGCTGTTCGCCGAGGCGGACCTGGTGAGCCTGCACGTGCCGCTCCTGGAGAGCACCCACCACCTGGTGGACGCGGCCGCCCTCGCCCTGATGAAGGACGACGCGCTCCTGGTCAACTCCAGCCGCGGCGGTCTGATCGACACCGACGCCCTGCTGGACACCCTGCGTGCGGGGCGGCTGAGGGGGGTCGGCCTGGACGTGTACGAGGAGGAGGCCGGACTGTTCTTCCTCGACAAGTCCCTGGAGGTGATGACCGACGAGCGCCTCGCCCGGCTGATGACCTTCAACAACGTCCTGGTCACCTCGCACCAGGCGTACTTCACCCGGGAGGCCGTCGGGCAGATCGCGGCCACGACGGTCGCCAACGTCGAGGACTACCTCGCCGGCCGTACCGGCGAGAACACCCTCGTCAGCCCCTCGACGACCTAGGAGCGGGCACCGGCCGGGCCGCGAAGCCCCCGGCCGGTGCCCACCGCCCGCGACCGTGGCGGATCACGACGACGGGACGCTCTCCTCGTGCCCGGACGGGCCGCCGGCGGAGCGCCCCGCGAGGTCGAACTCGACGTCGACGACGCCCTCGACGGCCCGGATCAACCGCGCGGCCACGGGGACGAGGGAGGTGTCCCGGACGCGCCCGCCGAGCCGCACGACCCCGTCCCGCACGGTGAGGCGTACGGCCGAGGCCGGGGCCGGGAACAGATACGCCACCACCTCCCGGCGCACCTCCTCGGCGATGTCGCCGTCGTCGCGCAGGAACACCTTCAGCAGGTCGCCGCGGCTCACGATCCCCTCCAGCATGCCCAGCTCGTCGACCACCGGAAGCCGCTTGACCCGCGCGTGGGCCATGGCCCGCGCGGCCTCGGCGAGGGTCGCGTCGGCGCGGACGGTGACGGCCGGAGAGGTCATCAGCTCCTCGGCGGTCACCGCGCCCGCCTTGGCGAGGTCGGCGAGCCGCCGCCGCTGGGTGTACCGGTCGGGGTCGCTGTCGCGGAACTCCTCCTTGGGCAGCAGATCCGCCTCGGACACCACGCCGACGACGCGCCCCTCACCCGCCACGACGGGCAGGGCGCTGACCCTCCAGTCGTGCATCATCCGCACGATCTCCTTGAAAGCGGCGCCACTGCCTATGGCGGCGACGGTGTGGGTCATCACGTCGCTCACGATGTGCGGGGTGCCGTGCATCATGTCTCCTCGTCGTCAGGTCGCGGGGCGGGTCCGTCGGATGTCAGTCGTCGGTGGTCACCGGAGGGTGCCGCTGCCGTAGGGGGCGTACAGGTCCAGCAGGCGCGTGCGGGCCGAGTGCAGCCGGTGGGCGAGGATGGCGCCGACCCACTGCGCGACGGCGTAGCCGAGCACGGGGTCCTCCTGGCACATCAGTCGGATCGCCGTGGCGTCGAACTCGTGGGCGCGCACCGGGCTGGTCGCCTCGGCTCCCAGATGCCAGACGTGCGGGGTGAACAGCCAGGACCAGCCGATGAGTTCGTTGTGTCCCAGGGTCTCGATGACAGCCGGGCGGCGGCCGGGCACACGCATGTCGAGGGCGACCGTGCCGGTCCGGATGATCCAGAACCGGTCGGCGGTGCCCCCCTCCTCGAAGATCCGGGCGCCCTGGGGGAACGCCACCTCCCGGGCGAACCGCATCAGCCGCTGCCGGTGCTCGGCGGGCAGCGCCCGCAGCATGCCGGGCGTGGGGGGAGCGTTCATGACGTACCTCCGGAACGGGCGTACGGACCCTGTCACCTCAAGCGTCGTCCCGGACCCCGCACCGGACCATGGGTCACCCGGCCCCATGACCGGGACCACCCGGGTACGCGGCGGGAGCCCTTCGGCACCCCGCGGCGGAGCGGACCCCGGTGCGGGCGTTCGGGCAGCTCCGCGAGGGATGCCGACCGCGAACCCGGCCGGCATCCCTGCCCGGCCCACCCGAGGCGCTGTGCCCGTCACGCCCTGACCGCGCCCGTCGGCGATCAGGGGCCGCGACCGGAACATCCGGTTTCGTCCGGCGTCATTCCTGAATCCCGGGGGTACCCGGCGCGCAGGCGCTCACCCTGACGCGCCCCGAGAGAAGGCCACCGCCATGACCACGCACACACGTCCGACGCACCGCGCCCGTACCCCTGTCCAGCAGGCGGCACTGCTGGTCGGAGCGGTGTTCCTGCTGGTCGGGATCCTGGGGTTCATCCCGGGCATCACCACCGACTACGACACCATGGAGTTCGCCTCCCACGAATCGGGTGCCGAACTGCTGGGGATCTTCCAGATCTCCGTCCTGCACAACCTCGTCCATCTGGCGTTCGGAATCGCGGGCCTGCTGCTGGCCCGCACGGCGGCCGGCGCCCGTAGCTTCCTGCTCGTCGGAGGCGCCGTCTATCTGGTGCTGTGGGTGTACGGCCTGATCGTCGACCACCACAGCGACGCCAACTTCGTCCCGCTGAACACGGCCGACGACTGGCTGCACTTCGTCCTCGGCATCGGCATGATCGCCCTGGGCGTGCTGCTCACGCGCCGGCACCCGGCCTCCCGTACCGGAGCGTGATCGAGGGCTCCGGACCAGGCACGACACCCTCCAGCCGCCGGTACGGCACCGCGGTCACCACGGGTCCCGGGAGGCGCCGGAACGCGAGGGACGCCGTGGCGCCGCGTGGCCGGGACCGGGCCGCACGGCGCCACGACCGCACGAGGTCAGGCGGGTGAGCCGGTCACGGTGCTGCCCGACCTGGCGACGTGGTACGTGAGCTTCGCGCCGCTCCAGAAGTGGAAGGTGAGCGTGACGCGCGAGTTGTCCTTCAGCGAGGTGCAGAACTCGGCGGTCAGTACGACGGAGTCGTCGGTGTACGCCGAGAAGGCCGTGTCCCACTGCTGGTACGACGTCCAGTCGGCCGGTCCCGCGTTGCCGCCGTCCTCGTACCGCGCCTCGGTCGCCAGCATGTCCCCGCGGAACCGGGTCGGGATGCCCAGGCCGCCGGCGCTCCCCGAGACGCTCGACAGCACCGGCCTGTCGTAGCTGATCACGTCGATCCGCCAGGGCACACCACGCGAGAACCTCGCCTCCAGCGTCGCGTTGACCCCCTACTCCCGGTTGCCGGCCAGCTCGGTGAGGGCGGTGGCCGTCAGGGTGAGCCGGTCGCCGGAGACGGTGTAGTCCCTGCCCCTGCCCCTGAGGAGGTTGCGGGAGCCGTGCCGCAGGCCCTGGAAGTCGGCCCGAACAGCTCGGTGTCGCGCCACTGCAGGCACGGACCACGACGCCGTCATCCTGTGACTTGACCTTCTGGAAGAGCGCCCTGGTCACCGGGGTCCGCGGGGTCCGCGACGAACGGTCACGTGCACCTTCCGGTTGTGGGGGCGTGCGACAGGTGGAGCCGGTCCGAGGCCGACACAGAAACGGATTTGACAGGGAAACTTTCGCGATGAGCGGCGCAGAACTGACATGAAGAGGAGGGTGGGGCCACGGGTGTGACAGGAAGAGATGCCGGAGTGAACGGGCATACGGCGGGCCGGGGTCCCCGTGCGGCCCCTGGGTCCCCAGGGGCATGGCCGCCCCCAGGCCCTGGCGTCCTCAGGGCCTGGCGCGACCGATCCCCTGTCCCCGTGCGGGAGTTTGGGGGCCATTGACCCCGCTGAGTACCCCTGGCTAGCCTCCTCTGGAAAGTATCCAAAGGGGTTAGCGAAAACTTTCGACGCCGTCGCCGGGTACGGTTACGCGCGCGGCACCGGCCGTCGGTGAAAGGAGCCTCGACCAGGGTGTCCCACCTGCCTGATACCGGCAACACCTTCAGCAACCCGGTGATCCCCGGCTTCTTCCCCGACCCGTCCATCTGCCGTGCGGGCGACGACTACTACCTCGCCTGCTCCAGCTTCGAGTACTTCCCGGGCGTCCCCATCCTCCACAGCCGGGACCTGGTGCACTGGACCCAGATCGGCAACGCCCTCGACCGGCCGAGCCAGTTGCGCCTCCCCAAGGAGACCCCCGCCTCGGGCGGGATCTACGCACCCACCCTGCGGCACCACGACGGCCGTTTCTGGCTGATCGTCACGAACGTCAGCGGCGACGGCAATCTGCTGTTCACGGCCACCGACCCGGCCGGCCCCTGGTCCGAGCCCGTCCGGCTGCCCGGTGTGCACGGCATCGACCCCGACCTCGCCTGGGACGACGACGGTACCTGCTGGTGCACCACCACCGCCGGCGTCGGCCAGATCCGCCTCGACCCTCGCACCGGGGAGACCTTCGGCCCCTCGCGCCCACTGTGGTCCGGCACTCCCGGGGCCAAGGCCCCTGAGGCGCCGCACCTCTACCGCATCGGCGACCACTGGTACCTGCTCATCGCCGAGGGCGGCACCGAACGCTGCCACGGCGTCTCCATCGCCCGCGGCCGTACACCCGACGGCCCGTTCGAGCCGTGCCCGGCCAACCCGATCCTCACCCACCGGGGCACCGACCACCCCGTCCAGAACACCGGTCACGCCGACCTCGTCCAAGGCCCCGACGGTTCCTGGTGGATGGTCCTGCTCGGTGTACGCCCCGGCGGCGGCACCCCCGGCTGGCACGTCCTCGGCCGCGAGACGTATCTGGCGCCGGTCGACTGGGTCGACGACTGGCCCGTCGTCGGCGAGATCTCCCTCACCATGTCCGCACCGCCCTGGCCGCTTCGGCCTCCCGCCGCCGTGCCCGAGATCCGGGAGGACTTCGACGCGAACGAACTCGCCCCGCAGTGGATCTCCCTGCGGCACCGCCCCGCCGAGGACTGCACCACGAAGGAACGCCCCGGATGGCTGACCCTCCGGGCCCGCGGCGGATCACTCGACGAGCCCGACGTGACCTTCGTGGGACGACGGCAGCAGCACGCGGCGTGCCGGGTGCGCACCTCCATCGACACCGCGGACGGACACGGCGGCCTCGCCGTCCGCCTTGACGAGCGGCACCACTACAGCGTCGAGGTCTCCTCCGGTCAGGTGCGGGTCCGGGCCCGTATCGGTCCGCTGAGCACGGTCGTGGCCTCCCGCCCGGCGCCCGCGGGGCCCGTCGTCCTCCGCGCCGAGACGGCGCCCGCGCGGGCCCTGCACGATCCGCGCCTCGGCCCCGACGTCGTCACGCTCGGTTTCGAGGAACCCGACGGCACTTTCGCCGAACTCGCCTCGCTGGACGGCCGTTACCTGTCCACGGAGGTCGCCGGCGGCTTCACCGGCCGGGTCCTCGGCATGTTCGCCTCGGCGCAGTCCGCGCACTTCGACTGGTTCGACTACGAGCCGCTCGACGGCTGACGGACACACCCGGTGGGAGCGGTCAGGAGACCGCTCCCACCGCCGACCGCCGCAGACGGTCCCGTTGGGCGACGTCGACGGCGACGGGCAGGGGCGCGGCCGCCACCAGCCGCGGTCGTCCCCGACACCGAGACCCTCGCGCGGAGGCTGCCCTCCGCGTCGTCGCTGCCGCGCCGCGTCAGTGGCCGGCGTGCCGATCCAGCAGCGACCGGACACTGAACGGCTGCACCTCCTGCAGGACGATGGTGGTGTTGGAGCGGACCACCCCGGGTGCTTCCAGCAGCAGGTTCGTGATCCGGTGGAGGTCCGTGGTGTCGCGGGCGACGACGCGGGCGAGCAGGTCGCCGTCGCCGGTGGTGACGAGCAGCTCGACCACCTCGGGGATCCGCAGGATCGCCTCCTGGGTGGGGTGCCCCACACGCTGGCTGATCGACAGCGTGATGAGCGCCAGCAGCGGATATCCGAGAGCCTCCGGTGCCAGGCGCCGGCTGTGCTCCCTCAGACGACCGCTTTCCTCGAGCCGCTTCAGACGCGCCTGCACGGTGTTGCGGGCGAGCCCCAGTCGGTCCGCGAGGGCGACCGTCGTGGCCCGTGGATCCGCGTCGAGCGCCAGGAGGATCCGGGCGTCGATGTCGTCGACGTTTCGCATGGTGCTCAGTATGACAGGGATCGGGCGGCGTGGATTAAGCATTCTGCTCATCTTCTCCACCGCATGTTGCGCATTCCGATGGGCGTTCCTAGGTTCACGCCATGCAAAAAGCGCAATGCGACAGCATGTCAGCGAAGAAGGTGTCCCGTGCCGACCACCGTGTGTGGGGCGACGAGGACGAGATCGTGGATGCCGCCATCGACTACGCGCGGCGGCGCATCACGGGGACCCCGGACCCGGTGTCGGGCCCCCGCCCCGCCGCCGACCTGGCCCTCACGGCCGGTACCGCCGTCACCCCGTGGGGGATCGGTGCCGCCGCGGCCCTCAAACTGTTCGACCGGGTCCTGGCGCCCGCCACCCGCGCCCAGAACGCGCCGACGAACCTCGCGTACATCCCCGCCGCCCCCACCCGCGCCGCGCTCGCCTTCGACGCCGTGACCGGCGCGGCGAACATCTTCGCGGGCACCTGGGAGTCGGGAGCCGGCGCCATCCACGCCGAGAACGAGGCGCTGGCCTGGCTCGTCGGGTTGCTCGGCTGGCCGAGCACCGCGGCGGGATGCTTCGTCAGCGGCGGCACCATGGGCAATCTCTCGGCGCTCATCACGGCCCGCGCCGCCGCTGCCGCCTCCCGGCCCCGGCCCGCGGACGGCTGGAAGGTCGTGTGCGCCGACAGCGCCCACTCCTCGATCAGGTCCGCGGCACAGGCCATGGACGTCACCGTGGTCACCGCGCCCGTAGACCGGCGGGGACACCTCACCGGGGACGCCGTGGACGCGGTGCTGACCTCCACGCCGGGCGTGTTCGCCGTCGTGGCGACGGCCGGGACCACCAACGCCGGTCTGATCGACGACCTCGACGACATCGCCGACGCGTGCGCACGCCACCAGGTCTGGCTGCACGTCGACGGGGCCTACGGCGGAGCGGGCCTGGCGGCGCCCAGTGTGCGGCACCGCTACTCCGGCATCGAGCGCGCCGACAGCTTCATCGTCGATCCGCACAAGTGGCTCTTCGCCCCCTACGACTGCTGCGCGCTGCTCTACCGGGATCCCGCGCCGGCACGCGCCGCGCACAGCCAGTCGGCGAGCTATCTCGACGCCATCGACCGCGACGTCCACAATCCGGCGGATCTGGCCCTCCATCTCAGCCGCCGGGCCCGCGGTCTGCCGTTCTGGTTCAGCCTGGCCGTCCACGGGACCGAGCGGTACGCGCGAGCCGTGGAACAGACCCTGACCACCAGTCGGCTGGTGGCCGACGCCATCCGCGCCGACGACCGGCTCCGCCTGATCGTCGAGCCCGAGCTGTCGGTGCTCCTCTTCGAACGCCCCGGCTGGGGCCCGCACGACTACGCGTCCTGGTCCGCCCGCACCGCCGAATCGGGCGCCATGCTGTGCGTGCCGACCCGCTGGAACGGCTCGACGGTGCTGCGCCTGGCCTTCGTGAACCCGGACACCCGTGCCGACGAGGTCATCGAAACGCTGCGCACCCTCCGCCAGAACGCCCGTGAAGACCTTGGGTTCTGACCTTGCCGCGTGAGCGGCAGGGCCAGACTCGTTGCGTGGCGGTGGGTGAGTGGGGCGGGGAGCTGTCGGGCCGGATGTGTGGGAGACCTGCCGGAACTGACCCGGCGGGCAGTGTGGTTGCGTTCCTGGCGGAGATGTTCGCGGACATGTGTCCGTCGGCGAACGAGCGGCCGAGCGTGCCGCCGCAGGGTTTGGCCGCCGCGGTCACCTGGCAGGCCCTCGATTGGCTGTCGGACTTCGAGGCGGTGCAGGAACTGCGGTGCGACCTGCGAGACCGGCCTGCGCACCACCGTCGTCGCCCCTGCGGCCCGGCGCCGAAGCCGACCACCACGAGGCCGCCGTCGGCCTGGACCTGCCCGCCGACGAGGAGACCCCGGTGGACGACCGCCCAGAGGTGGCCCCTCATCGCCCGGGGCGGTGGTGGGGCCCCCCGTTCGAGCGGAGCCGAGAACGGGGGAGCGTGCATGGCGTCGTCGCGGGGCAGACGGGGGCCGTGGGGCGGTCCGGTGGCATCAGCCCAGGCCCGGCGGTGTCCAGTCGGCATGCCGCAGGATGGTGTGGACGGTCGCGCGGGAGGGCGCCAGCCGGAGAGCGGTGTTGCGCACGGCGACGGCCAGGGGGTGCGTCAGTTGTTGGCCCATACGGCCGGCCTGGCGGGCGGCGCGTGCGACGGACTGGCTGCGCGGGCGGCGCTCGGTGTCATAACGTGCCAGCGCCGATTCGACGGTGGCCTCGGTGGCGAGTGCGGCGGCCAGCACGACCGCGTCCTCCAGTGCCTGGCAGGCGCCCTGGCCCAGGTTCGGGGTCATGGCGTGGGCCGCGTCACCGAGTAGCACGACCCGGCCTGCGGTGAAAGAGGGCAAGGGGGTCGCCAGCTCGTGGATGTCGTGGTGCAGGACGGCGGCGGACCGGGTCGCGTCCAGCAGCTCGGGGATCGGATCGTGCCAGTGGCTGAAGCGGCGGCGCATCGCGGCGAGGGCGTCCGTGTGCCGCGCCCCGGGCGGCGAGTTGAGCACCGCGTGCCACTCGGCCCGGCCGTCGGTGAACGCGATGTGGCCGAACTCGGCGCCCTTGCCCCAGGTCAGCTCGAAGTCGGTGGCCAATTCGACCGGGCGCTCGGTGATGGCGCGTAACACGGTCGACCCGCTGTAGGCCGGGCCGGGGTGCTGAGGGAAGAGCTGGGCGCGCAGCCGGCTGCCCACCCCGTCGGCGGCCACGACCAGATCCGCCTCGAGGGCGGCGTCCCCGATCGATAGCAGGACCCGGTCGGGGTCGGAGCAGGCGACGGACGTCACCTCGGCCCCGACCACCAGGCACTCGGACGACAGCGCCGCGCGCAGCAGGTGGTGCAGCACGGCCCGGGGAATACCGACGATCGGTGTGCCCAGCTCACGCTCAAGAGCGGTCCCGTCCATCCGTGCCAGCCATCCGCCACCAGGGACACGGGTGCCTCCGGTGTACTGCGGCCGCGCAGCCGCGCGCACCGCGCCGCCGACGCCGAGGACGTCCAGGGCACGGATGCCGTTGGCGTGCAGGGAGATGCCCGCACCCCCGTCAGCGAGGACGGAGGCGCGTTCGACAACCGTCACCTCCCAGCCGATCAGACGCAGACCGATCGCGGCGGCCAGCCCGCCGATGCCTCCGCCCACCACCACGGCGCTGCCGCCCATACCGGCCCTCCCTCGTCCGCCCTGCATCCTTCTACAGATGTAGAAGGAGAGTACCTCGCTCATCTACAGGTGTAGAAAAGAGGGGTGCCCACAGATCGACGTACCGTCCTTGCCGATGCGGCCATCGGCGTACTCGCCGAGGCCGGAATCCGGGGACTGACCCACCGTGCGGTGGACCGGGCGGCGGACCTGCCACCCGGCACCACCTCTGCCTACTACCGCACCCGCCAGGCACTGCTCACCGCACTGGTTCGGCGCCTGATCGCCCTTGATCAGGCAGAACTCCAGGCGATCGGGGAACATGCGACGGTGCCGCAAACTGCCGAGGAAATGGTGGCCGGGATCGCCCACTTCATCGAGCAACGCCTCACGGGGGAGGGACGGCGACGCTCGCTCGCGCGCTACGCATGCGCCATCGAGAGTGTGCACCACCCCGAGCTGCGGGAGATCCTCGTGCCGCGCCAGAACGCAGCACGGCAAGCCGCGCGGGCCTTCCTGGCCGCGCAAGGCGTCGCAGACGCCGAGGACCGTACCGTCATGCTGCTGACCTGTGTGGACGGATTGGTTTTCGACCGCCTGGTGGGGGGCGGAACCGTGTCGCACCAGGAGATCCGCAGGCTGGTGGCGGCGGCGGTCCGATAGGCCGCATCTGCCGGCCCCGGGCGGGCCCGAACGACCGGATGCTCTCGAGGTCTGCCGGTGGAGAGAGCCCGGAGGCGGGAGCGCGACTCTCGGGGCGGGCGACGGGCCCGGACTGGCGGTCGTGGCCGCGAACGCCGTCCGGAACTCTTGGCGACCGAACCATTGACACCGGTGTTTCCGAGGCCCCAGGATCGCGCCTGCACCCACTTGCTTGAAACGATTCAGAAACGTTCGGGTCGTTCGGTCCGGCGAACGGAAGGGGCCCGGTGTCCCGCCAAGGGGCGGCCGGTCCCGCTCCTCGCTCCACTCGTCCGGCCGCCTCCGTCCCTCCGCTTTCCAGCACTCCTGGGAAAGGCTCCCTCGATGCAGCACTTGTCCCGCCGCTCGCTCCTGGGCTCGGCCATCGCCGTGGCCCTCGCCCCCACCCTCGGATCGGTGATCATGCCCGGCCCCGCGTCCACGGCGTCCGCCGCGGTCTCCTGGAGCGCGAAGTGGATCTGGGCACCCTCCGGTTCCGTGAACCAGTGGGTGGCCTTCCGCAGATCGTTCACGCTGAACGCCGCGCCGTCCAAGGCGGTGACGCAGATCGCGGCGGACTCGAAGTACTGGCTGTGGGTCAACGGCACGCTGGTGGTGTTCGAGGGCGGCCTCAAGCGCGGCCCGAACCGTACGGACACCTACTACGACGAGATCGACCTGGCCCCGTACCTGAAGAGCGGCGCCAACACGGTCGCGCTGCTGGTGTGGTACTTCGGCAAGCAGGGCTTCTCGCACCACAGCAGCGGCAGGGGCGGACTGCTCTTCCAGTCGGACATCGAGGTCGGCTCGACCACGACCCGCCTGGTCAGCGACACCGCCTGGAAGCACACCGTCCACCCGGGCTACTCGAACAACACCGGTGGGACCCAGGTCAACTTCCGGCTGCCCGAGTCGAACGTGTACTACGACGCCCGCGCCGCCGCCGTGATGTCCGGCTGGCGCTCACCCGGTTTCGACGACAGCGCCTGGACGGCGCCGACCGACTTCGGCGCCGCGGGCTCCGTGCCCTGGAACGCCCTCGTCGAGCGGCCGATCCCGCAGTTCCGCTACTCCGGTCTGAAGTCGTACACGAACGCCGCGTCCCTCCCGAGCACCGGCCAGGGCTCCACCGCCGTCTGGGGCACCCTGCCGTCCAACCTCCAGGTGACCCCCTTCCTGAAGGTGGACGCGCCCGCCGGTGCGGTGATCGGCATCCAGACCGACCACTACGACGACGGCGCGGGCCTGGTGGGCATCGAGCCCGGGACGCAGTACAACATGCGCGCCACCTACGTCTGCGCCGGCGGTGTCCAGGAGTTCGAGCCGCTGGCGTGGATGAGCGGTACCGCAGTCCGGTACACGATCCCGGTGGGCGTGACGATCCTGGAGCTGAAGTACCGCGAGTCCGGCTACGACACGGATTTCGCGGGGTCGTTCAGCAGCAGCGACGCCTTCCTGGACACCCTGTGGACCAAGGCGGCGCGCACGATGTACGTCAACATGCGGGACAACTACATGGACTGCCCCACCCGTGAGCGGGCCCAGTGGTGGGGGGATGTGGTCAACCAGCTCAAGGAGGGCTTCTACACCTTCGACCCCAGGTCCCACGCGCTCGGCAAGAAGGCCATCGCCCAGCTCGCGGCCTGGCAGAAGCCAAGCGGCGCGCTCTACTCGCCGGTCCCCTCGACCATCTGGACCGCCGAACTGCCCACCCAGATGCTCGCCTCGGTGTGGTCGTTCTGGACCTACTACCTCTACACCGGCAACGCCGACGCCGTCACCGTCGCCTACCCGGCCGTCAAGAAGTACCTGGACCTGTGGAGCCTCGACGGCGACGGGCTGGTCAACCACCGGGCGGGGGACTGGGACTGGGAGGACTGGGGCTCGAACATCGATGCCCGAGTCCTGGACAACTGCTGGTACTACCTGGCCCTGGACACCGCCGCCAAGCTCGCCGAACTCAGCGGCAACTCCGGTGACGTGGCCGGGTGGAAGTCCAGGCGGGACAGCATCAAGGCCAACTTCGACCGCGTCCTGTGGAACTCCTCGCGGGGCGAGTACCGCTCGCCGGGCTACACCCGGGACACCGACGACCGCGCCAACGGTCTCGCCGTCGTCGCCGGCCTCGCCCCCGCCTCCCGGCACCGGGCGATCACCGAGGTGCTGCGCACCCACCTCAACGCCAGCCCCTACATGGAGTTCTACGTCCTGGAGGCGCTGTACCTGATGGGCGCGGCCACGGTCGCCGAGGAACGGATGCGCAACCGCTTCGCCGCACAGGTCGCCGACCCGGCCTGCCACACGCTGTGGGAGGTGTGGGTCAAGTCGGAAGGCACCGACAACCACGCCTGGAACGGCGGCCCGCTGTACGCCCTGTCCGCCTACGCCGCCGGTGTCCGCCCCACCGGGCCCGGCTGGGTGACGTACGAGGTCATCCCGCAGACCGGCACCCTGAGCAGGATCAACACCGTGACATCCACCGTCGAGGGCGACATCCGCTTCGGCATCACCCGCGACGGGACGAAGGCGACGCTGACGCTCACCTCCCCGGGCGGGACGACCGCACGCGTGGGCGTCCCGACCTACGGAGGCTCCTCCCCGGTCATCCAGGCGAACGACACCACCGTCTTCACCGGTGGCTCCTCCACCGGGAGCGTCGGCGGACTGGCCTACGACGGCAAGGACTCCGCGTATGTGTACTTCGTCGTCCAGCCCGGCACCTGGACGTTCACGGCGACCGGTGTGGGCCGCCTGGACAACCTCGCCCTGGGCAGGCCGGTGACCAGCAACAACAGTCTGGAGAACGGCAACTGGGGCCGTAGCCGGCTCACCGACTCCACGCTCACCAGCGTGAACGGGGCCAAGGGGTACACCAGCAACGACTTCGCCTCCGCCGACGTGAGCGCCAACCCGGTGTGGGTGGAGGTCGACCTCGGGGCCGACACCGACCTCGACGCCGTACGCCTCTTTCCCCGCACGGACACCGCGGCGGCGGGCGGGGGCACGGCGGGCTTCCCCGTCGACTTCACGATCCGGACCCGGCTCGACGGATCCAGCACCTACACCACCGTCCGCACCGTCACCGGGCAGGCGAACCCCGGCGGGCGGGTGCAGACGTACGGCTTCAGGACCACCACCGCCCGCTACGTCCGCCTCCAGGCCACCAGGCTCGGCGCTCCCGCCTCCGACGAGACCACCAAGTACCGCCTCCAGCTCGCCGAACTCACCGTCCCCACCGCCGCGACCACCGTCACGAGCAACTGCACCCTGGAGAACGGTGACTGGGGCAAGACGCGTGTGCTGGACGGCACGCTCACCAGCGCGTCCGGCGCCAAGGGCTTCACCAGCATCGACTTCCCCTCCGCCGATGTGAGCGGCACACCGGTGTGGATCGAGGTCGACCTCGGCGCCGACCGGGCGATCGGGTCCGTCACCCTCCACCCGCGCACGGACACCGGCGCCTCGGGCGGGGGCACACCGGGATTCCCGGTCGACTTCACCTTCCAGACCCGCACCGACGGCGGCACCACCTACACCACCGCCCGCACCGTCACCGGCGAGCCCAACCCGAACGGAGCCGCCCAGACCTACACCCTCACCTCCGCCAACGGCCGCCATCTGCGACTGAGAGTCACCAGGCTCGGCAGGGCCGCCTCGGACGAGGCCGGCAGTTTCCGGCTGCAGCTCGCCGAGATACGCGTCGACTGACACGAGGAGCCCCGGCTGTGCCCTCCTGGACGCCTGGCCGGACGCGGGGCCGGGGCTCATGCCGAGTCAGCCGTCCGGGTGGGCTCGTCCCCGCACCGCTATTGAATCGTTCCAGCCATGCAGATGGCATGGGCGGGCGTTCCTCCTGCGGTTGGGCCGACGGCGCGAAGCCGGGCGTCTATACGATGGACCGTTCGTGAACGCAGCGGTGACGTACAGGAGGCCAGAAGTGACGGACCGGCGGCAGCGCGGCCCGCGGCGGGGCCAGGGGGAGCTGGAGGCGCTCGTCCTGTCGGCGCTGCGCGAGGCGGAGGGCCCGGCGAGCGCGGGGTGGGTCCAGGAGCGCCTGGGCGGTGACCTCGCCTATACGACGGTGATCACGATCCTCACCCGCCTGCTGGCCAAGGGCGCGGTGACCCGGGAGCGCTCCGGCCGGTCCTTCGTGTGGACCCCGGCCTCTGACCAGGCGGGCCTCGCCGCGCACAAGATGCGCAAGGTGCTCGACGGACAGAGCGATCGTGAGGCCGTCCTGGCCAGCTTCGTCACCTCCCTTGAGCCGGACGACGAGCGACTGCTGAGAGAACTCCTCGGGCAGGCGAAGGACGAAGGGGAAGACTGAGACCTCATGGGGGTGTTCGTCTTCCTTCCCCTCGTCCTGCCGTTCACGGCCTGGCCGATCGCACGCCTCGCCGAACAGCGGTTGCATCCGCGGGCCGCCACCCGGCTGCTGACCGCAGTGGCCGCCGTGATGGCGGTGTGCAGCACCGTGTCGCTCGGGCTGGTGATGGTCGTCGGCACCGCCCAGTTGCCGGGCAACCCACTGCCCGACGGCTGGTCGGACCCGGAGGTCCGCGAGGCCGTCCCGTACGACGAGGTCGCCGGCAAACTCGCCATCCCGGCGCTGCTCGCGGTCCTGCTGGCCTGTGCCCGGACGGGATGGCGGCACGGCCGGACCCGCCGCGGCGCGCACCGGGCCCTGGCCGGACTGCCGGGAACCGAGGTCGCCGTCCTGCCGGACGAGGCGCCGTACGCGTACGCGCTTCCCGGGAGGCGGAACCGGGTGGTGGTGACCACCGGAATGCTGGTCCGTCTCGAACCGGCCGAGCGGCGCGCGCTGTTCGCTCACGAGCGAGCCCATCTGGCCGCCCGGCACCACCGGTTCCTGCTGGCCGTGCAACTGGCCGCGCGCGCCAACCCGTTCCTGCGGCCACTGCGCACGGCCGTGTCGTACACGGTGGAACGGTGGGCGGACGAGGAGGCCGCGCGGTCGGTCGGCAGTCGCCGGGCGGTGGCCCGCGCCATCGGCAGGGCGGCTCTGGTCTCGCGCGGCACCCCGGCCGGGACGCTCGCGGGCCTGGCCGCGCCGGGACCGGTGCCGCGCAGGGTGGCGGCGCTGCTCGGGCCGGCGCCCGTGCCGCGGAGCTGGCCGCCGGTGTTCACGAGTGTGGGCCTGGCCGCATGGGGCGCGGCCGCAGGCACAGCCGTGTCCGCCCTTTCGTCCGCCAACTCCGCGGTGACCATGGCCCTCATCCTCCACGCCGCCACCCCGCTGTGAGTCCCCCGCGGCAGCCGGGCGGGCACCGGGCGGCCTCCTGACCGGCCTCCGAGGGAGCGCCGCCGTCCGGTACCCGGGCGCCGTCAGCCCTCCTCGTCCTCCTCGTCGCCCTCGAAGAAGTCCCCCACCTCGTCGACCACTTCGGCCGCGACCATGCCGCCGACGACACCCACCGCCAGCCCTGCCGCGCCCGCGGCCGCGGCGGTGCCCACACCGGGACCCGAGCGGTGACCCTCGTCGTGGCGCTGGTCGTCGCCGAAGTGACCCTCGGGCGCGTATCCGGCGGGCGAGCCGTACGCCGGCCCGTTCTCCAGCAACTGCCGGATCCAGCCGTCGACGAGAGCGGCCCAGTCCTGGTGGTCGACACCGTCGTGGGCGACGGTGAAGCGGGTGAGGGCGTCGCGGCCCTCGGCGAGGAGTCCGCCGCGCCTGTCGGCCTCCAGGACGACCTCCATGCCGCCCGGCGTCGCCAGGAAGGTCAGCTCGATCTCGTTGACCCGCGACGCGTAAGCGGGCGCCGGGGTGATCTCGATCTCCTGGTAGAAGGGCAGTTGCTGGCCCGTGCCCGAGATGCGGCCGTGCTCCAGATCGGCGGACTTGAAGCCGAAGCCGAGCCGGCCGAGCGCCTCCAGGATCGCCTCCTGGACGGGCAGGGGCGCCACCGTGAGCTGGTCGAGGTCGCCCTTGTCCCTCGCGCCGGCCACCCCGAGTTCGGTGCGCACCCCGAGGACGATGCCGAGCGGCTGGCCGTACAACTCGCTGATCGGGGTCTCCCACGGCAGCGTCGCGCTGAACGGCACGGTGCGCTCCTCGCCCGCGGAGAGCCGGAACCCGCCGCCGACGACGAACCGGTCGAAGACGACCGCCTCCTCACTCTCGCCTCCCTCGTGCTCGGCCTCGACCCGAGCCACCAGCTCAAGGGTGATGTGCTCGATCTCGAAGTCGGCGTCGCCGCCCTTGAGATGGACCTGTCCCGACAGGCTGCCGCCCGGCCGAGCCGGGCCCGCGTCGAGAACCGTGTCCACCGTGGGCCCGCCCAGACCGAGCGAGCCGAGCAGCCGTTTGAACACCATCGCGGCGTTCAATCCTTCTTTCGTGCGTTCAAGGCATGCGTGCGAAGCAACCGGGAACCGCCGGTTGTTCTACAAGTGAGTAGAAGCATAGGGTCGGAAGGGTCCGCGGAAGCCGCGCCGCGGCATCCGGAACAGGAAAGTCCGAAAACAGCCGTAGGTGTGACCGTGACGACATGAACAGCGTGTTTTGCCGTCCCTTTGCCATGGGAACGAAGCTTCCGAAGTCCTCCCGACCCATGACTTCCCGATCCACCGAACGACGAAGGAGCCGAAGACCCCCGATGGGTGAGCCTCCCAGTACCGGCCGCAGCGCGTCCCGCCCGCACGAGGGAGCGGGGGTGGCGCGGTGACCGAGATCCTGCTGCTCCTGCTGGCCCTCCTCCTCACCCTGGCCTGCGCGCTCTTCGTCGCGGCCGAGTTCTCCCTGACCACCGTCGAACGCGCCGAGCTGGAACGCGCCGTCGAGGCGGGCGAGCGCGGCGCGGAGGGCGCCCTGAAGGCCGTACGCCGGCTGACGTTCCAGCTGTCCGGCGCCCAACTCGGCATCACCGTCACCTCGCTGGTGATCGGCATGCTTGCCGAGCCGTCCCTCGCGGCGCTCCTCGAAGGCCCGCTGCGGGCCATCGGGCTGGGCGGCGCCGCCTCGTCGGCGGCGACCGTGCTGGGCGTGGCCCTCTCCACCGTCGTGCTGATGGTGGTGGGCGAGCTGGTGCCGAAGAACTGGGCGATCTCCCGGCCGCTGGCCGTGGCCAAGGTCGTCGCGGGCCCCCAGCGCGGCTTCACCGCCGCCTTCGGCCCGTTCATCCACCACCTGAACGGCACCGCGAACCGCTTCGTACGCCGCTGCGGCCTGGAACCGGCCGAGGAGCTGGCCTCCGCGCGGACCTCCGAGGAACTGGCCGCGCTCGCCCGTCACTCGGCCGCGGAGGGAGCCCTGGAGGCGGACTCCGCCGAGCTGTTCGTCCGCACCCTGCACCTGGGCGAACTGACCGCGGAGAACGTGATGACGCCGAGGGTCGACGTCAAGGCGCTGGAGGCCCACGCGACCGCCGCCGACGCCGCCAACCTCTGCCACGCCACCGGCCTGTCCCGCTTCCCCGTTTACCGCGACACCCTGGACGAGGTCATCGGCACCGTCCACATCCGCGACGTGCTCGCCCTGGAACCGGGCCGGCGCGCCGTCACACCGGTCACCGAGCTGACCACGGACCCCCTGCTCGTGCCCGACAGTCTCACCGCCGAACGGCTGCTGGTGCGGCTGCGCGAGACCCGCACCATGGCCGTCGTCATCGACGAGTACGGCGGCACGGCCGGGGTCGCGACGGTCGAGGACATCGTCGAGGAGGTCGTCGGCGAGGTCCGCGACGAGCACGACCCCGTCGAAGTCCCCGATCTGCTCCCCGCCCGGGCGACCCGGGACGGTCGCGCGGTGTGGGAGGCGGACGGCTCGGTCCGCGTCGACCAGCTGGGCGAGATAGGGCTGGCCGCGCCCGAGGGTCCGTACGAGACCGTGGCCGGTCTGGTCGCCACCCGACTCGCCCGCATCCCCGCCAAGGGGGACGCGCTGGACCTGGACGACGGCTGGCGGCTCGATGTCCTCGACGTCGACCACCACCGCGCCGACCGCGTCCGCATCACCGCACCGGCACACCGGCCGGCCGAGGCACGGCGGGAGGCCGCCCGATGACCGCGCTGCAGCTCACCATCGGGGCCCTGACCCTGCTCACCAACGCCTTCTTCGTCGGCGGCGAGTTCGCGCTGATCTCGGTGCGCCGCAGCCAGATCGAACCGCGGGCCGAGCAGGGCGACAGGCGTGCCCGGATGACCCTGTGGGGGCTGCGGCACATCTCCGCGCTGATGGCCACGGCCCAGCTCGGCATCACCGCGTCCTCCCTGGCGCTGGGCGCGGTCGCCGAACCCGCCATCGCGCACCTGATGGAACCCGCGTTCGAGGCAGCCCGCATTCCGCACGGCCTGGTGCACCCCATCGCGTTCGTGGTCGCGCTCACCCTGGCCACCTATCTGCACATGCTGATCGGCGAGATGGTCCCGAAGAACATCGCCCTGGCCGCGCCGGTCCCCACCGCGCTGCTCCTCGGCCCGCCCCTGGTCGCCCTCACCCGGGCCCTCCGGCCCGTGATCTTCGGGATCAACGCCTTCGCCAACGCCCTGCTGAAGGTGCTGCGCGTGGAGCCGAAGGACGAGGTGGAGTCGGCCTTCACCGACGACCAGCTCGCCCGTATGGTCCTCGACTCCAGTGAGGCCGGGCTCCTCTCACCCGCCGACGGCGAGCGGCTGCGCGACGCCCTGGAACTGGGCACCCGCCCGGTCGGCGAGATCCTCGTCCCCGCCCAGCGGATGCGCACCGTCGACCACACCGTCACCCCGGCCGAACTGGAGCGCACCGCCGCCGACGCGGGCTACTCCCGCTTCCCGGTCACGGGGCCGAACGGCGGTCTCCTGGGGTACCTGCACATCAAGGACACCCTGGGCCTCGCCGAACGGAACCAGCCGTTCCCGCCCGGCACCCTCCACCCGGTCACCCGCGTCCGCATCGACACCCCGCTGGACGACACCCTCACCGCCCTGCGCGCGGACGGCAGCCACCTCGCCGCCGTCACCGGCGGGACGGGCACGGTCCTCGGCTTCGTGACCATGGAGGACGTCCTGTCCGAACTGGTCGGACCGGCCCCGTCGGGCGTGGCGCCCTCGGGGGCCGCGCGGAATCCGGGCTGAGCAAGCCCGTCGTCGCCGACCGCCTCGCCTCGTCCGCGAGGCGGTCGTCGACACGACCGGCAGACGCCCGTCGGTGAGCCGGTTCCCGTCGTGTCGGCGCTACTGACGCCTCATCGACCACACCGTTCCCCCCTGTTCCACCGCTCCGCAACATCCCGGGTGTGCCCGGGTCGACGCAGTGCGTTCCGTCGTCGTGGTGCGACGGCCGAGCCGGCCGCGGCCGAGCGGACACAGCCGCGGCGAGTGGCGCACGAGCCGAGCCCGGGGCGCCGTCGCCCCGGCTCGACCCCCGATGTCCCCGAATCGCGCCACCCCGGTCGATCGGAGGGCGCAGCGGTCTTGACAGGGGATCGCGGATCACGCTTTCTTGTTCTTGTTGCGCATAGCGACACTGTTGCTTGATGTGCAACCACCCGGCTTCCCGGTAGACGGCCCCGCACGACGGGCCGTAATGCCCGGCAACGGGACGCCTCTGCCCCCCTACAACCCGGAGCGGCGCTTCAGATGACTCGCAACGCACCTGTCGAGGACCCCGGCGACGCCCGACTCCGGGTCGGCCCCCCGAAGGCGTACGCCGCCGGCATCCCTGCCGTCACCTCCTCGCTCCGGCACGCCGGCGAGCAGATGGGAGCCCGCCGGGCCCTGCTCACCCTCCTGCGGGTCAACCAGAAGGATGGCTTCGACTGCCCCGGGTGTGCCTGGCCCGAGCCGGAGCACCGACACCGGGCCGAGTTCTGCGAGAACGGCGCCAAGGCCGTGGCCGAGGAAGCCACGGTCCGCCGCGTCACCCCGGACTTCTTCGCCCGGCACACCCTGGAGGACCTGCTCCCCGCCGGCGACTACTGGCTCGGGCAGCAGGGCCGTCTGACCCACCCCGTGTACCGCCCGGCCGGTGCCGACCGGTACCGGCCCATCTCCTGGGACGACGCGTTCGCCGTGATCGCCCGGGAACTCGCCGCGCTCGACCACCCGGACCAGGCCGCCTTCTACACCTCCGGCCGCGCGAGCAACGAGGCCGCGTTCCTCTACCAGCTCTTCGTCCGGATGCTCGGCACGAACAACCTGCCGGACTGTTCCAACATGTGCCACGAGTCCAGCGGTTCGGCACTGACGGAGACCATAGGCATCGGCAAGGGCAGCGTCACCCTGGAAGACCTCCACGGCGCCGACCTCATCCTCGTGGTCGGCCAGAACCCCGGCACCAACCACCCCCGGATGCTCTCCTCGCTGGAGAACGCGAAGCGCCGGGGTGCCCGGGTCATCGCGGTCAACCCGCTGCCCGAGGCCGGCCTGCTGCGGTTCAAGAACCCCCAGCGGCCCTCCGGTGTCCTCGGCGGCGGCACCCGCCTGGCCGACCGGTTCCTGCAGATCAGACTGGGCGGCGACCAGGCGCTGTTCCAGGCCTTCAACCGCATGCTGCTGGAGGCGGAGGACGAGGCACCCGGCACCTGTCTGGACACGCCCTTCATCGACCGGTACACGCACGGCTTCCGGGAGTTCGCCGAGCACGCCCGCAAGGTGTCGTGGGACGAGATCCTTGCGGCCACCGGCCTGCCCGAGGAGGAGATCCGGGCCGCGTTCCGTGAGGTGCTGGCCGCCGAGAAGATCGTCGTCTGCTGGGCGATGGGCCTCACCCAGCACCGTCACTCGGTCCCCACCATCCGGGACGTGGTCAACTTCCTCCTGCTGCGGGGCAACATCGGCCGTCCCGGCGCCGGCCTCTGTCCGGTGCGCGGCCACTCCAACGTCCAGGGCGACCGCACCATGGGCATCTACGAGAAACCGGACGGCGCGTTCCTGGACGCGCTCGGTGCCGAGTTCGCGTTCACCCCGCCGAGGCACCACGGCCACGACGCGGTCGAGAGCATTCGCGCCATGCGTGACGGCGATGTCCGCGTCTTCGTCGCACTCGGCGGAAACTTCGTCGCCGCCGCCCCGGACACCGACCTGACCGAGCGGGCGCTGCGCAACTGCCGCCTCACCGTGCAGATCTCCACCAAGCTCAACCGCTCGCACGTCATCGCCGGTGAGCAGGCGCTCATCCTCCCGTGCCTCGGCCGGACCGAGGCCGACCTGAGACCCGCCGGACCGCAACTGGTCACGGTCGAGGACTCCATGGGCATGGTGCATCTCTCCCGAGGGCGACTCGCCCCCGCCTCCGGGCAACTGCTGAGCGAGGTGGCGATCATCTGCCGGATGGCCCGGGCCGCGCTCGGCGAAGCGGGCTCCCACGTGCCCTGGGAGGACTTCGAGAGGGACTACGACACTATTCGTGACCGCATCGCCCGCGTGATCCCCGGCTTCGAGGACTTCAACCGCCGGGTACGACGGCCGGGCGGCTTCGCGCTGCCGCATCCGCCGCGCGACGAACGCCGGTTCACCACTGCCACGGGCCTGGCCCACTTCACCGCCAACCCCCTGGAGAGGCCGCACGTACCGCCGGGCCGGCTGCTGCTCCAGACGCTCCGCTCCCACGACCAGTACAACACCACCGTCTACGGTCTGGACGACCGCTATCGCGGCATCCACCAGGGCCGCCGGGTCCTCTTCGTGCACCCGGACGACCTCGCCGACCGGGGCCTGGCCGACGGGGACCTCGTCGACATCGTCAGCGAGTACGACGACGGCGTCGAACGCAGAGCACCCGCCTTCCGCGTGGTGCCCTACCCGACGCCCCGTGACTGCTGCGCCGCCTACTTCCCCGAGACCAACGTCCTGGTCCCCCTGGACTCGACCGCGGCGATCAGCAACACCCCCACGTCGAAGTCGATCGTCGTCCGCCTGGAGCAGGTCTCCACCGGTGCGCACTCGGGGACCTGAGACCCGATGGGGGCGAGGAGCGGAGAGCGACGTCTCGCCCCGCCGGCCCGCCTCGGCGGTCTCGTCGCCATCGGCCTCCGGGACATGACCGGCGATCGGGCGGCCCTGGAATCCGCCGGATTCCGGGCCGTGGTCGCCGGCGTCGAGGGCCGCCCGGTCCGCGCGCGCTTCAGGGATGTACGGCGTGCGCCCGTGCCCGCCGTCCGGTCGCGCGCCTGGCACGGGCCCGCCCCGCAGGGCTGGACCTTCTTACTCGACCGGGACGCCTGCACGGCCGGGGTCCGCCGTGTCCGGGCGCACATCGCGGCCGGTGAGGTCTACCAGGCGAACCAGTGCCGGGTGCTGTCCGCACCGCTGCCCGACGCGCAGCGCGCGGACGCGGACGCACTCACCGCCCTGCCGGCACCCGGCAACCCCGCGCCGTACCCCGGCGCGGTGCGGCTTCCCACGCAGGGCGTGGAGATCACCACGGCCTCGCCCGAACTCTTCCTGCGCCGCTCCGGTCGCACCGTGGAGTCCGGACCCGTCAAGTGCACCGGTCGCACCGTCGACGACCTCCTGGAGTAGGACCGCGCCGAGAACGTCATGATCGTGGACCTGCTCCGCGACGACCGGGGCCGCGTCCGTGCCACCGGCGCCGTGACCGTCCCCGAGTTATGCGCCGTTGGGCACCGGCCGGGCCCGGTGCACCTGGTGTCCGCCGTGCGCGGTCGCCTCGCCGAGCACGCGGGATGGCCGGAGCTGCTTGACGGCACCATCCCGCCCGGGTCCGTCACGGGCGCCCCAAGTCCAGCTTGCCGGCGCAGGGGAGCAGCAACGGCCCGACAGGTCTGCCCGACGTCCCACCGCAACGACCCGGCGACTCTTCCCGACGCACCTCTTGACAGCCTCCGAGAGGGCGCAGATTGTTGCCTATAGTGAGTCCTGGTGCGTCATTCGCAACTGGACTGGGGTGGCATCCGCCCCACTCGCCGACACGTTTCCTTTCTTGCTCCGTCACGCGACCGTAGTCCGCGACGGAGCGCCCCCTGCCGTCTGTGGAAAGGACGAGCTGATGAGCACAACCCGCGAACGAAACGGGAGCCCAGGTCATCCCGTCGGCGAGGATCTGCCGGCAGCCGGCCTGGCCGCCGCCCGCCCCCGGACCGACCTCGTCGTCTTCGGTGTCGCCGCGGCCCTCACCCTGGCCTTCGTCGTGTGGGGAGCCACGGCGACGGACACGCTGGAGAGCGTGTCCGGGAAGCTGCTGGACGGCACGATCCGCAACGGCGGCTGGGCCTTCGTGCTGGCAGCCTCGGGTTTCGTCGTCTTCGCCCTGTGGCTGGCGATGAGCCGCTACGGCCGGATCGCTCTCGGAAAGGAGGGGGAGCAGCCCGAGTTCCGCACCGTTTCGTGGATCGCCATGATGTTCAGCGCGGGCATGGGCATCGGCCTGATGTTCTACGGGGTGAGCGAGCCGCTCTCCCACTTCATCACGCCGCCGCCGGGCACCGACCCGGCCGACGCCAACCAGGCCATGGAGACGGCCATGGCCACCACCCTCTTCCACTGGACGCTCCACCCGTGGGCGATGTACGCGGTCGTGGGTCTCGCCATCGCCTACAGCACCTTCCGGCGCGGGCGCCGACAGCTGATCAGCGCGGTGTTCACCCCGCTGCTCGGTGAGAAGCGGGTGAACGGCTGGCCCGGTCGGGCCATCGACATCCTCGCGATCTTCGCCACCCTCTTCGGTTCGGCGGCGTCCCTCGGGCTCGGGGCCCTCCAGATCGGCAGCGGCTTCACCGGGCTGGGCTGGCTGGGGCCGGTGAGCACCGGACTGCTGGTCGTCGTCATCGCCGTGCTGACCGTGGCGTTCGTCGCCTCGGCGGTGTCCGGGATCGAGAAGGGCATCCAGTGGCTGTCCAACACCAACATGGTGCTGGCGGTGGCCCTCGCCCTCTTCGTGTTCCTGGTCGGCCCGACCATCTTCATCCTCGACCTGATCCCCACCTCCGTCGGCGCCTTCGTCGGCGACCTCGCCCAGATGGCGGGCCGTACCGAGGCGTCCAGCGGTGACGGTGTCGCCGACTGGCTGGCCGGCTGGACGGTCTTCTACTGGGCGTGGTGGATCTCCTGGACGCCCTTCGTCGGCATGTTCATCGCGCGCATCAGCCGCGGTCGCACCATCCGCCAGTTCGTCGGCGGCGTCATCCTGGTCCCCAGCAGTGTCAGCCTGCTCTGGTTCGCCGTCTTCGGCGGCTCGGCGATGCACCTCCAGGATTCCGGTCGTCTCAACGACGCCGCGACCGCCCAGGGCCAGCTCTTCGACGTCCTGCAGCAGTACCCGATCGCCACGGTGACGAGCATCGTCGTGATGGTCCTCGTCGGCATCTTCTTCGTCTCCGGCGCCGACGCCGCCTCCATCGTGATGGGGACGCTCTCGCAGCGGGGCTGCCTGGAGCCGTCCCGGAGTGTCGTGGTGTTCTGGGGTGTGCTGACGGGGGCTGTCGCGGCCATCATGCTGCTCATCGGCGGAGGCAAGGGCGACGCGCTCACCGGGCTTCAGAACCTCACCATTCTCGCGGCGGCCCCCTTCACCCTGGTGATGGTCGGGTTGTGCGTCGCGCTCAACCGGGATCTGCGCCACGATCCGCTCATCATCCGCGGACGGATGGGCAAGGAGGCCATCGAGACCGCCGTCATCGCCGGCCACGAGAAGTACGACGGGGACTTCGAACTCCGTATCGGTCCCGCCATGTCCACGGACGGCGCGGAGTCCGTAGGGCCCCGGCAGGCCGAGGGGTCCGCGCGGTCCACCTCCTCGTCCGCCGTCTGAGACCGGCCGACCCACAGCCCGGTGGGGTCGTGGCACCGCCCTGTGCGGCCACGGTCCCACCGGGCCTTTCCCCGTGTGGAGCGCGTGTAGGGCGCAACGCCTGGCTGCCTCGCAGGGGCTCCCCGGACTCCTTGACAAGGGTTCAGGGCAACCCCAGACTGATGTTGCGCTTACCGCAATCCGTTTCGCTATACGCACCGAGGTGTCATGATGATTCCCGCGTGCCGTCTCGCGGATCTTCCGCGAGGTGAGGCCATCCGGCTCGACATCGACCCGCCGGTCTCGGTGTTCCACACCGACGACGGCGAGGTCTTCGCCATCGACGACACCTGCACCCACCAGGACGCCTCGCTCGCCGACGGCTGGCTGGAGGGCTGCGAGGTGGAATGCCCCCTGCACGCCTCGAAGTTCAACCTGCGGACCGGAGCGGTGGACGCTCCGCCGGCCAAACTGCCGGTGCGGACCCACGAGGTCGTCGTCGAGGAGGGCATGATCTACGTGAAGGTGTCCACGGACGCCCCCAACCTGCCGCCCTGCGTGGCAGCCCGCCTCGCCGGCGGTCCCGCGTGAGGACGGTCGTCGAGGCGGGCGCCCACGCCGCTGGCCGGGACGGCCATGGGTGCCATCGTCTCCGCCCTGCATGCGGATCATGGCGTCCGGTTGTTGCGCGGAGTGGGGGGCCAAGGGGCTGAGCGGTGAGGAACGGGGTTGACGCCGTTCTGCTGGAGGACGGCCGTACCGTCCCCGCCTGCATTGTGGCCGTCGGCGCGGGGCCCGCCCGTGCGTGCGTGTGACGGCCCTAGCCGCAAGAGTGGTGTTGGTGCCCGGCGGGCATCACATCGGCGCCTTCCGCGACTGGGTGAGTGAGCGCCTCGGCATCCCTGAGAGGTGAATCAGCCCAGGAAGCCCATGCGATGGCTGATCTCGGTGGCCCCGTCGCGCAGCATCGGGGACAGCTCGTGCAGGCGCTCCTCGGTGAACCGGTAAGAGGGCCCGGAGGCGCTGAGGGCGGCGATGACCTGTCCGTCCCGGTCGCGAACCGGTGCCGCCATGGCATGCAGGCCGATCTCGAACTCCTCCAGAGTGAAGGCGTATCCCCGCTCCCGTGCGGCGACGAGGTTCTTCTCCAGCTTCGTCTTCGCGGTGATCGTGTGGGGAGTGACCTTCTTCATGTACGCGGCGGCCAGCAGCGTGGCGCGCTCCTTGGCGGGCAAGTGGGCCAGCAGCACCTTGCCGCTTGACGTGGCGTGCAGCGGGGTCAGTTGGCCGACCCAGTTGTGCGCGGTGACGGCCCCGGGGCCGCGCACCTGGTAGAGGTTGATCGCGTAGTGCTCCTGGAGCACCGCGATGTTGACCGTCTCGCCGATCTCCTCGGCGAGGCGCTCGCACACCGGGCGGCCCTGCTGGGTGATGTCGATGCGTGCCGTGACCGCGCCGGCCAGGCGTACGATGCCGAAGCCGAGGCGGTACTTGCCGCGCTCGCCGGCCTGCTCCACCAGGCCGCGTGCCTCCAGGGCGCCGAGCAGACGGAACGCGGTGGACTTGTGAACGTCGATCTCGGCGGCCACCTCGCTGACGCCGGCCTCCCCGCGCTGCGCGAGGATCTCCAGGACGCTGATGGCGCGGTCGACCGACTGCACTCCACCGGACGGCGCATTCGAGGTTTCGGTGCCAGATCTGTAGTTGCTCACAACGAAACTATACGCGTAGTAAACAACGCACTCGAAAAGCGGCCACCCCGGAGTGCGGTTCTCAAAGTTGCGCTATCCGCAACCTGATGCGCATGGCGCGCCCCGTCTGGCGTGCCTCGTGTCCGCGGTCGGTGCGCCGGCATGGGCCGCCGGGGCAGCTGCCATGCCAGGGGAACGTGCTCGGTGGTTCCGGCGGCATCAACGGCATGATCTTCCTGTGCCGGATCTTCCTGTGCCGCAACCCGATGGGCTGCCCGCGCTGGGCGGCCGATCCGGGCATGGCGGGCTGGTGCAGACGGAGTAGGCCCGGGCCGCATGAAGCCCAGCCGCCGGACGGGCTCCCAGCCCGTCCGGCGTTCGATGGGGAAGGCGTGCCGTTCAGCGGAAGACGACTGTGCGGTTGCCGTCCACCATCACGCGGCTCTCGCTGTGCCACTTCACCGCGTGCGCGAGCACCTGGGCCTCGACGTCCCGGCCTACCGTGACGAGTTCGCCGGGGTCCAGCGAGTGGTCCACCCGGACTACGTCCTGCTCGATGATCTGACCCTCGTCCAGGTCCGACGTCACATAGTGGGCCGTCGCGCCGACGAGCTTCACGCCGCGGTCGTAAGCCTGGTCGTAGGGGCGGGCACCCTTGAAGCTGGGCAGGAAGGAGTGGTGGATGTTGATGGCGCGGCCCTCGAGTTCCTTGCACAGGTCGTCGGAGAGGATCTGCATGTAGCGGGCCAGTACCACCAGATCGATGTCCAGCTCGCGGACGAGTTCGAGTAGCCGTGCCTCGGCCTCGGGCTTGGTGTCGCGGGTCACCGGTATGTGGTGGAAGGGGATGTTGTACGACTCCGCCAGCTTCTCGAACTCCCGGTGGTTGGAGACGATCGCGGGGATCTCGATGTTGAGCGCTCCGGTGCGCCGGCGGAAGAGAAGGTCGTTCAGGCAGTGTCCGAACTTGGACACCATGATCAGGGTCCGGGTCGGCGTGGAGGCGTCCGTGAGGGACCAGGAGATGCTGTAGGCCTGAGCCACCGGGCCGAAGCGGTACCGCAGGCCCTCCAGGTCGACGTTCGGGTCCGAGACGTCGAAGTGGACCCGCATGAAGAAACGGCCCTGGAGCCGGTCGTCGAACTGCTGGCTCTCCAGGATGTTCCCGGAGTTCCTGACGAGAAAGCCGCTCACGGCGTGAACCAGCCCGGCACTGTCGGGGCAGGAAAGCGTCAGGACGAACTCACGGCCAGGTTGCGGTCGGGGGGACATGGGCGGCCTCCGTCGGTGCGTATTGCACAACAAGGTGAGCGATACGCAACATGGTCGGCTCGGTGTCGCCTGCGGTCAAGAGTGGGCGGGTAAGTGATCACGCGGTCAAATCGTCATCGGCCGACATCTTGACGTCCGTTTGGTCAGCTATCAGGGTGTTCCATCACGAGCGATCAGATGCACGATGCGCAACGGTGTTTCGGTGGAAGGCTCGGCGCGTGGCAGACCTGCAGGTGATGGGCGGACGGCGGGATCGGTGGCTGGAGGGCATCGGGAGATCCGGTGTCCGCTGCAGCCTCGGGGCGGGCGCCCTCCGGGAAGGTCGCGGCGGGCGAACCGTCGGCGGCGGCAGAGCCTGGGCGCGGCGCAGCCCGTACCTCGTCCTCCTCGGAGTCATGTTCGACCGCATTACTCGGGCCGCAGCGCTGCGAACCAGCGCGTAAGGAGCAACTGACCATGGCAAGGCAAGCAAGACGACGCAGAGCCGGCGCGGCCGGCGTAGCGGTCCTCGGCCTCACCCTCACTGCCTGCGGAGGCGCGAAGGTCGGTGAGAGTTCTGCGCAGGCGGGTGGCTCGGGCCGCTCTGCCGAGTGCGGCACGTTCAACCTCGCCGTCAACCCGTGGGTGGGCTACGAGGCCACCGCGGCGGTCATCGCCCATGTCGCGGAAGAGAAGCTCGGTTGCAAGGTCACCAAGAAGGACCTGAAGGAGGAGATCGCCTGGCAGGGCTTCGGAACGGGTGAGGTCGACGCCGTCGTCGAGAACTGGGGCCACGGCGATCTGAAGAAGAAGTACATCACCGACCAGAAGACGGCCGTCGAGGCCGGTTCGACCGGCAACGAAGGGCTGATCGGCTGGTACGTGCCGCCGTGGCTCGCGAAGGAACACCCCGACATCACCGACTGGAAGAACCTCAACAAGTACGCGGACAGGTTCAGGACCTCCGAGTCCGGGGGCAAGGGGCAGCTCCTCGACGGCGACCCGTCGTTCGTCACCAACGACGAGGCTCTGGTGAAGAACCTGAGTCTGGACTTCAAGGTGGTGTACGCGGGCAGCGAGACCGCGCTCATCCAGGCCTTCCGCAAGGCGGAGAAGGACAAGGATTGGGTGATCGGCTACTTCTACGAGCCGCAGTGGTTCATGGCCGAGGTGCCGCTCGTGAAGGTCAAGCTGCCGGAGTACAAGACGGGCTGTGACGCCGACGCGGAGAAGGTCGCCTGCGACTACCCCGTCTACGACCTCGACAAGATCGTCAGCACGAAGTTCGCCGAGTCGGGCAGCCCGGCCTATGACCTCGTGAAGAACTTCAGCTGGACCAACGACGACCAGAACACGGTGGCCAAGTACATCGCCGTGGACAAGATGGCGCCGGAGGCGGCGGCGAAGAAGTGGGTCGACGCCAACAGTCTCAAGGTGGAGGCCTGGCTCAAGTAGCGGTGGGGGTCGGACGCGGGAATCCGGCCTGAAACACGCCCGGTGGGCGGCGTGCGCGAGATGCGCGCCGCCCACCGGGCGTCGCCGTGTTCCGGCCCGTTTTCCGAGGTCCCGGGACCCTTGACACCCACCTGTACGGAAGGCACATTGAGTTGCGCAACCTGAAGCATGTTGCGCAGACAGCAACTCGATCGCTCGACTGATCGATAGACCGGAGGTGCGGCGATGGCGGGACCCCGAGTGGTCATCATCGGAGCGGGAGTCGTGGGAGCGGCTCTCGCGGACGAGATCTCCGCGCGTGGCTGGACCGAGGTGACCGTGGTCGATCAGGGGCCGCTCCCCGCCACCGGGGGCTCGACGTCCCATGCGCCGGGCCTGGTCTTCCAGGCGAACTCGTCCAAGACGATGACGGAGTTGGCCCGGTATACGGTCGAGAAGTTCTGTTCCCTCGAGGTGGACGGCGAGCCGTGTTTCCTCCAGGTCGGGGGGCTTGAGGTGGCCACTACTCCCGAGCGGTTGACCGAGCTGCGCCGCCGGCACGGCTGGGTGACCGCCTGGGGTGTCGAGTCCCGGCTGCTGACCGCGCAGGAGTGCGTGGAGCAGCATCCGCTGGTGGACCGGGACAGGGTCCTGGGTGGTCTTCTGGTGCCGACGGATGGTCTGGCGAAGGCGGTTCTGGCGGTGGAGGCGCAGATCCGCCGGGCCACCGGGCGTGGTGTGCGTTTCCTTGCCCGCCACGAGGTTGTGGACATCCTCCGGACCGATGGCGAGGTGAGGGGTGTGCGGACCGACCGGGGTGACCTGGAGGCCGACATCGTGGTGTGCTGTGCCGGTATCTGGGGGCCGAGGATCGCCCGTATGGTCGGCATGAACCTGCCGCTGACCCCGCTGGCCCACCAGCTGGCCTGGACCGGCCCGATCCCGGCGCTGGCGGGTCAGGGGCAGGAGGCGGTCCGGCCGATCCTGCGGCATCAGGACGCCGACCTGTACTACCGCGACCGGTTCGACGGGATCGGGATCGGCTCATACGGCCACCGGCCGATGCCGGTCTCCGCCGATGAGATCCGTTCCTTCGACGACGCGCAGCCGATGCCGTCGGTCCTGAAGTTCACCGAGGAGGACTTCGCCGACGCCTGGACCGAGACCCAGTCGCTGCTCCCGGTGACGAGGGAGGCGAAGGTCGA
>NZ_JBWKAJ010000024.1:0-120371 GCF_056437585.1 Streptomyces sp. NPDC042364
TTCATGCGACAGGCACGCACCCAGCTGCTGCACGCCGGAACACCCGCCCGCAACATCCGCTACGAGGTCTTCGGCCCCGACCTCTGGCTGCCCGGCCCGGCCGCCTGAACCACGTCGACCCCTTCGGAAAGGACATCACCATGACCAGCGACAAGTCCCGGACAGCGCCCGCGGTGCGGCTGCGTTCGGACGGCCCGGTGGACAAGGACACACTCGACTACGCCCGTACGAAGATCGACGCGGTGGTCAGCCGGCCGGGGATGCCCGACGTCAGCGGCGAGGTGCGGATCGTGCGGGCGGCCGCCCGTCACGCGGAGCACCCGTGGTTGGCCACGGCCGACCTGCGTGTGGGCGGTCACCAGGTGGTCGTCCTCGCCGAGGAGGCCACCGGCCGGGAGGTCGTCGACAAGCTGCAGGACCGTCTGCACCGCCAGACCGACAAGGCCGCCCACACCGCGCACGACACCCGCCGCCCGACGGCCCCGCCGTGGCGTGGCGGCAGCCGTTCCGCGTAAGGCCACGAGACCGGCCGGTGGCGAGCCACCGGCCGGTCGTCCGTGTCCCGGGCCGCCGAGGGGTCCTTTCACCATGAGCGCCCGGGTCGCGCGCTCATGGTGAAAGGACCCCTCGCTGGGACGCGCGCGCCGGCGTCGGGACCGCGTCCGGCCCTCGCGCTTTCCCGTCGGGGAAACCCGTTCGCCAGGCGGGCGGGCGCTCTGCTTGGCTCAGCCCATGAGTGATCTTGTCATCCGCTGCGCCACCCTCTCGGACGTCGACACCGTGCTGCGGTTCTGGCGCGACGCCGCTGAGGGAACCAGCATCAGCGACGACCACGACGGAGTGGCCCGGCTCATCACCCGGGACCCCGAGGCCCTGCTGCTCGCGGAGCGCGACGGCGGCCTCGTCGGAACCGTCATAGCCGGCTTCGACGGATGGCGGTGCTCCGCCTACCGGCTGGCCGTACACCCCGACAGCCGCCGGCAGGGCATCGCGACCGCGCTGCTGGAAGCGGCGGAACAGCGGTTCACCGCCCTCGGCGGGCGACGCGTCGACGCCATGGTCCTGGAGGCCAACGAGCAGGCCCACCACGCCTGGGCCGCCACCGGCTACCACCGCGAGGACCACTGGCGGCGCTGGGTCAAGCCTCTGTAAGAGCTCCGAACAAAAGTGGAGTCCGATCGGCTCGCGGCGTCTGGTGCGTGCGATCGCAAGGCGCCGGAAGCTCCTTGTAGCGGGGCTACCAGGGGCTTTCGGCAACGCGGCGAGCGTGCGTGCCAGGCGTCGCGAGCCGGGCTCCACTCTTGTTCGGAGCTCTAAAAGGGGTCCTCTCACTGTGAGCGTCCGATCAGGTCGCGGGGGCACCGTGAAAGAACTCGCAAGGGGCGAGGCCCGCACCGTCATGCGCGGCGGGCGCCCGGGTACGCGTTCCGGGAGACCCGGGGGCGGTGGGTGAGCCGCTCGCGGGACCGGGGGGAGCCGATGCGACCGGGACGACGATGCGCTACTTTGCCGATCCTTTACCATGGGGGGACCATTGACCCTCTACGGAAAGGTCGTGAGCGTCCGCCCATGGGCGAGCCTCCCAGTAGCCGGCCCAGTGCCTGTCGCACCCGAGCCGGTACACGACATCGCGCGATCATCCCGCCCCTGCCGGACCATGGGACGGAGGTGACCCGATGACCGAAGTGCTCCTCCTTCTGGTGGCAGTGCTGCTGTCACTGGTCTGCGGCGCGTTCGTGGCCGCCGAGTTCTCGCTGACCACCGTCGAGCGCGGCCGGCTGGAACGGGCCGTGGAACGCGGCGAGCCGGGTGCCGCCGGTGCCCTCAAGGCCGTACGGAATCTGACGTTCCAGCTGTCCGGCGCCCAGCTCGGCATCACCGTCACCAATCTGGTCGTCGGCATGCTCGCCGAGCCGTCCATCGCCAAGCTGATCGCCGGCCCGCTGGAGTCGCTGGGCGTGCCCGCCTCGGCGTCCAGCTCCGTCGCGCTGGTGATCGGTACGGCCCTGTCCACGGTCGTCCTGATGGTCGTCGGCGAGCTGGTGCCCAAGAACTGGGCGATCTCCTCGCCGCTCTCGGTGGCGAAGAAGGTGGCGAACCCGCAGCGCTGGTTCAGCGCCGCCTTCCGGCCCTTCATCACCCACCTCAACAACACCGCCAACCGTCTCGTCCGCCTCTTCGGGATCGAGCCCGCCGAGGAGCTGGCCTCCACGCGCGGCCCCCAGGAGCTGGCGGCCCTCGCCCGGCACTCCGCGAAGGAGGGCGCGCTGGAGGCGGACACCGCCGAACTGTTCGTGCGGACGCTGAACCTGGCCGACCTCACCGCGGAGAACGTGATGACGCCACGCGTGCAGGTCATCGCCCTCGACGCGCTGGCGACCTGCGAGGACGTGGCGAACGCCACCCGGGCGACCGGCCTGTCCCGCTTCCCCGTCTACCGGGGCAGTCTCGACTCGGTGGTCGGCACCGTGCACATCAAGGACGTCCTCGCGGTGCCCGCCGAGCGCCGGCTGCGCACCTCCGTGTCGGAGCTGCTGCGCGAGCCGCTGCTCGTCCCCGAGTCACTGACCGTCGACCGGGTCCTCGACCGGCTGTCGGGCAAGCGCACGATGGCCGTCGTGATCGACGAGTACGGCGGCACCGCGGGCGTGGTGACCCTGGAGGACATAGTCGAGGAGGTCGTCGGCGAGGTCCGCGACGAGCACGACCCCCACGAGACCCCGGACCTGGCTCCCGTGGGCACCGACGAGGAGGGCCGTGAGCTGTACTCGGCGGACGGCGCCGCCCGCACCGACCAGCTCGCCCGCGTCGGCCTGAGGGTGCCGGAGGGGCCGTACGAGACGCTCGCGGGCCTCGTCGCCACCGAGCTGGGCCGCATCCCGGCCGTCGGCGACACCGTCGAGGTCGCCCGCTGGCGGCTCGACGTCGTGGACGCCTCCGGGCGGCGGGCCGCCCGGGTACTGCTACACGCGCCGGCCGACGCCGACGCCGACGACGAGCACGAGGAGGAGAGGCGATGACCGCCGTCCAGCTGCTGATCGGCTTCGCGACGCTGGTCGTCAACGCCTTCTTCGTCGGCGCCGAGTTCGCGCTGATCTCGGTCCGCCGCAGTCAGATCGAACCGTACGCCGAGCAGGGCGACCGCCGGGCCCGCAGTGTGCTCTGGGGTCTGCGGCACGTGTCGGCGCTGATGGCGACCGCACAGCTCGGCATCACCCTGTGCACCCTGGTCCTCGGTGTGGTCGCGGAGCCCGCGATCGAGCATCTGCTCGAACCGGCGTTCCATGCGATGGGCGTGCCGGAGGGCGCGGGCCACATCATCTCGTTCGTCATCGCCCTGACGCTCGCCACCTATCTGCACATGCTGCTCGGCGAGATGGTGCCGAAGAACATCGCGCTCGCGGAGCCGGTGCGCAGCGCTCTGCTGCTCGGTCCGCCGCTGGTGACGCTGTCGCGGGCGCTGCGGCCGGTGATCTTCACCGTCAACGCCTTCGCCAACGCCCTGCTGAAGCTGATGCGCATCGAGACGAAGGACGAGGTCGTGGCGACCTTCTCGGACGCGGAGCTGGCCCGGCTCGTCCGGGACTCCACCGAGGCCGGCCTGCTCGACGACCGTGCCCGGGAGCGACTGCACGACGCGCTCGAACTGGGCCGCAGGCCCGTACGGGACGTCGTGCTCCCGCTGGAACGCGTCGTGTACGCGCGCGTGGGCGTCACCCCGGAGGAGCTGGAGCGGCTGTCCGCGGAGTCCGGGTTCTCCCGCTTCCCCGTGGTGGACGAAGGACGCCGGATCGTGGGCTACCTCCATGTGAAGGACGCGCTCGACGCGGCCCCGCGCGATGTGCCGTTCCCCATCCGGGACATGCGGTCCATCGCCCGCGTCCGGGAGACCACGCCGCTGGACGACGTCCTCACCGCGATGCGCCGCAGCCGTACGCACCTGGCGGCCGTCCTGGGCGCGGACGGACGGCTCGGCGGAATCGTGACCATGGAGGACGTGTTGCGCGAACTGTTGGGGCAGCCGGCAGCCTGATCGCCGGCACGACGAAGGGGGCGGCCGACCGCGTAGGGCCGAGGGTGGCGGCGTACGCGGTCGGCCGCGCCGCGTACGCGACGAAGCCGGGCCGCGTACGCGAAGGGCCGTGAGGCGTACGCGAAGGGCCGTGAGGCGTACGCGAAGGGCCATGAGACGGGCGACCGACCGTCGGGTATGTGAACGGGATACCATCGCTCTCGCCATGCAGACGAACGCCACGCATCCCACGTACTCCAGCCTCGTCGCGGTCGGCGACTCCTTCACCGAGGGCATGTCGGACCGGCTTCCCGACGGTTCCTACCGGGGCTGGGCGGATCTCCTCGCGGGCCGGATGGCCGCGCGGTCGCCCGGCTTCCGGTACGCCAACCTCGCGGTGCGCGGCAAGCTCATCGGCCAGATCGTCGCCGAGCAGGTCGACGTGGCGGCCGCGATGGGCGCGGATGTGATCACGCTGGTCGGCGGTCTCAACGACACCCTGCGCCCGAAGTGCGACATGGGCCGGGTGCGCGGGCTGCTGGAGGAGGCCGTGGAGCGCCTCGCGCCGGCCTGCAAGCAGCTCGTCCTGATGCGCAGCCCCGGCCGCCAGGGCCCCGTCCTGGAACGGTTCCGCCCGCGCATGGAGGAACTGTTCGTCTGCGTCGACGACCTGGCCGCCCGGCACGGGGCAGTCGTCGTCGACCTGTACGGCGCCCCCTCGCTGGCCGACCCCCGGATGTGGGACGTGGACCGTCTGCACCTCACCGCCGAGGGGCACCGCCGGGTCGCCGAAGCCGTCTGGCAGACCCTCGGCTACCCGGCCGAGGACGCCGAGTGGCGTACGCCGATGGCCGCGACACCGCCGCCCGCCTGGGTCGCCCGTCAGGTGGCCCACGCCCGCTTCGCCCGGCAGTACCTGCTGCCGTGGATCGGCCGCCGGCTGACGGGCCGCTCCTCCGGCGACGGGCTGCCGGCGAAGCGCCCTGAGTTGCTGCCGTACGAGGAACCGGCAATCTGAAGTCCGTGGGGTCCCGAGCGGGCCGTACCGGAGGGAGCCGCGTGTGACCACGACCGTGATCAACCTCAAGGGCCGCATCCAGGACTTCGGGCCCCGGCTGGAGAAGGCCCCCGACGACGTCGTGTACATCGGCCGCCGCTGGACCATGGGCCACTGGGACCTGCCGCAGCATCCGCTCTACAACCCGTTCCAGCCCGACACCGACAAGAGGAAGCGGGACGGCACACGGGCCGAGGTGATGGCCAAGTACCGGGAATATCTGTCGGCCCGGCCCGACCTGCTGGAGCTGGTCCCGGAGCTGCGCGGCAGGACGCTTGCCTGCTGGTGCGCGCCGGAGCTGTGTCACGGGGACGTCCTGGCCGAGCTCGCCGACGGGCGCTGAGGCCGCTTCCGGCAGGTCGCGCGGTCGGGCGCCCGCCACGGGTGGGTCTGTGACCGGGCTCTCGTAGGTTCCGACGAGCGGGCCCGCTGCGTCCACCTGCAGGAATCGCCAGTAGAATCCGTACACGTGACTTCTGCGCCAGCCAAGCCCCGCATCCCGAACGTCCTCGCCGGACGTTACGCCTCCACCGAGCTCGCCACGCTCTGGTCGCCCGAGCAGAAGGTGAGGCTGGAGCGGCAGCTCTGGCTGGCCGTGCTGCGAGCCCAGAAGGACCTCGGCATCGAGGTGCCGGACGAGGCGCTCGCCGACTACGAGCGGGTCCTCGACACGGTCGACCTGGCCTCCATCGCGGAGCGCGAGAAGGTCACACGGCACGACGTGAAGGCGCGGATCGAGGAGTTCAACGACCTCGCCGGGCACGAGCACGTCCACAAGGGAATGACCTCCCGCGACCTCACCGAGAACGTCGAGCAGCTCCAGATCCGTCTCTCCCTGGAGCTGATGCGCGACCGCACGGTGGCGGTCCTCGCCCGTCTCGGCAAGCTGGCCGGTGAGTACGGCGAGCTGGTCATGGCCGGCCGGTCGCACAACGTGGCCGCGCAGGCCACCACCCTCGGCAAGCGTTTCGCGACCGCCGCCGACGAGCTGCTCGTGGCGTACGGCCGGGTCGAGGAGCTGCTCGGCCGCTACCCGCTGCGCGGCATCAAGGGCCCGGTGGGCACGGCGCAGGACATGCTGGACCTGCTGGGCGGCGACGCCGCGAAGCTGGCCGAGCTGGAGGACCGGATCGCCGGGCACCTGGGCTTCTCCCAGGCCTTCACCTCCGTCGGCCAGGTCTATCCGCGCTCGCTGGACTACGAGGTGGTGACGGCGCTGGTGCAGCTGGCGGCCGCGCCGTCGTCGCTGGCGAAGACGATCCGGCTGATGGCCGGGCACGAGCTGGTGACCGAGGGCTTCAAGCCGGGCCAGGTCGGCTCCTCGGCGATGCCGCACAAGATGAACACCCGCTCCTGCGAGCGCGTCAACGGCCTCATGGTCATCCTGCGCGGCTACGCGTCGATGACCGGCGAGCTGGCGGGCGACCAGTGGAACGAGGGCGACGTGTCCTGCTCGGTGGTGCGCCGGGTCGCGCTGCCGGACGCGTTCTTCGCGCTGGACGGCCTGCTGGAGACGTTCCTGACCGTGCTCGACGAGTTCGGCGCCTTCCCGGCCGTCGTCGCGCGTGAGCTGGACCGCTATCTGCCGTTCCTCGCGACGACCAAGGTCCTGATGGGCGCGGTGCGCGCGGGCGTCGGCCGCGAGGTCGCCCACGAGGCGATCAAGGAGAACGCCGTCGCCTCGGCCCTCGCGATGCGGGAGCAGGGCGCCGAGCGCAACGAACTGCTCGACAAGCTGGCGGCGGACGAGCGCATCCCGCTGGACCGTGCGCAGCTCGACGCGCTGATGGCGGACAAGCTGTCCTTCACGGGCGCCGCGTCCGACCAGGTCGCCGTCGTCGTCGGCCGCGTCGAGGAGATCGTCAAGCAGCGTCCGGAGGCGGCCGGTTACACCCCGGGAGCGATCCTCTGACGCGCTTCACCCCGCAGGAGCTTGAGGCCGCCCGCGACCGGCTGGTGCCGGATGTGGTCGCGGACGGCCTCCGGGTGCTGTTCTGCGGCATCAACCCGGGCCTGATGACGGCCGCGACCGGCCACCACTTCGCCCGGCCCGGCAACCGCTTCTGGCCGGTGCTGCACCTGTCCGGTTTCACGCCCCGGCTGCTGAAGCCGTCCGAGCAGGGCGAGTTGCCGTCGTACGGGCTCGGCGTCACCAACGTGGTCGCCCGGGCGACGGCGCGTGCCGACGAGCTGACGGCGGAGGAGTACGCCGAGGGCGGCCGCCTGCTGACCGCCAAGGTGGAGCGGCTGCGGCCGCGGTGGCTGGCGGTGGTGGGTGTGACCGCGTACCGGGCGGCCTTCGGTGACCGCAGGGCCGTGGTCGGTCCGCAGGAGCGGAGGATCGGCGCGTCCCGGGTGTGGGTGCTGCCCAATCCCAGCGGTCTGAACGCGCATTGGACGGCGGCGACGATGGTGGAGGAGTTCGCCCGGCTGCGGGTCGCGGCGGAGGACTGAGCCAAGGGCTGAGCAGGACCGGAGCCTCGTCAGGGCGGGTCCGTCGCCGTTATCAGGGCGACGAGTTGGAAGGGCAGTTCCTTGTCCCACTGGGAGACGCCGAGGGCGACCCAGCGGCCGTCGACCTGCCACAGGTGCACGTCGGGGACGTGCGCGCTGAGCACCGCCCACGGCTCCGGTATGTCCTCGCCCGCCATGGAACGCTCGAGGACGCTCCAGAGGCTGAACACGTCCGGCGCGCCCCAGCGCTCGGTGAGCCGCTCCGACAGGGCGTCCCGGTCCGCCTCGTACTGTTCCTCGGTCTCCTCCCGGCGGGCGCCGTCGTCCTCCCAGAAGTCGGCGCTCGTCTGTAACGCGGCGACGTGATAGCCGGGCCCGCCCGTGCCGGCGTCCGACCGGCCGGGCTCCGCGGGGAACTCGGCGGAGCACAGCCGCTCGATCAGGGCGAGGTGCTGTGTGATGCTCATGCGTCCAGTAAAGCGGGCACCACTGACAATTGGCGGCCCGTCAGCGGACGGCCCCGGACCGATGGAGTCCGGATCTGCGGAGCCCGGGTCGGCGGAGTCCGGGTCGGCGGAGTCCGGGTCGGCGGAGTCCGGGTCGGCGGGTCGGACGGCGATCACCGGGGCCACGGAGGGCGGCCGGGTCCGGCCGGTGGGTGGTCGCGCCGGGGCAGGTCGGGGGCGGCAGGCACTCGCCGGGGTCGGCGTCGGCGAGTACGATCCGGCAGACACGCGGGCTAGCCGGGAGGACGGACGTTGGGGCAGCTGACCGGCGGGGATCCCTCTCTGCTCCGGAGAATCAACTCGGCGGTGGTGCTGCGCGCGCTGCGCGCCACGGATCACGCGACGCTCACCGAGATCACCCGGGTCACCGGGCTGTCCCGGCCCACGGTCGAGGGCGTCGTCGAGGGGCTGGTCGAGGCCGGGCTGGTGGTCGAGCAGGCCGCCGAGGAAGGGGCCGCGCGGCGCCAGGGCCGGCCGGCGCGGCGGTACCGCTTCCGGGCGGAGGCGGGCCATCTGCTCGGGCTGGAGGTGGGCTCGCACGGGGTCACCGCGCTCCTCGCGGACCTCGACGGGCGGGTGCTGGGCTCGCTGACCAGGGACGTCAACGAGACCGCGGCGGCGGACGAGCGGCTGGAGCGGCTGCGCTCGACCGTAGCGGAGCTGCTCCGCAGGTCCGGTGTCTCGCGGGACTCGCTGCGCGCGGTCGGCGTGGGCACCCCCGGCATCGTCGAGGCCGACGGCACCGTACGGCTGGGCACGGCCCTGCCGGAGTGGACGGGGCTGAACCTGGGCGAGCGGCTGAGCCGTTCCTTCAAGTGCCCGGTCCTGGTCGAGAACGACGCCAACGCCGCCGCGGTCGCCGAGCACTGGAAGGGCGCGGCCACCGAGTCCGACGACATGGTGTTCGTACTGGCCGGGCTGAGCCCCGGCGCGGGTTCGCTGATCGGCGGGCGGCTGCACCGGGGCTTCGGGGGCGCGGCCGGGGAGATCGGGGCGCTGCATCTGCTGGGCCGGGAGGCCACGCCGGAGACGCTGCTGTCGACCACCGGCGAGCCGCTGCACCCGCTGGACGAGCAGGCCGTCGCCGAGGTGTTCAAGCACGCGCGCGAGGGGGACGAGCGGGCCCGCGCGGCGGTGGAGCGTTTCCTGCAGCGGCTGGTGCACGACGTGGCCGCGCTCGTGCTCGCGCTCGACCCCGAACTGGTCGTCGTCGGCGGCTGGGCGACCGGCATCGACGACGTCCTCGAGCCGCTGCGGCAGGAACTCGCCCGCTACTGTCTTCGGCCGCCCCGGGTGACTCTGTCCCGGCTGGGCGAGACGGCCGTCGCCATGGGCGCGCTGCGGCTCGCGCTCGACCATGTGGAGGAGCAGCTCTTCGCGGTCGAGGGCACGGTCACAGCCCGGCGCTGACCCCTCCTGGGCATGAGAAACGCCGCGTCCCGGGACGTGTCCGGGGCGCGGCGGTGCGGCTGAGGGCTGCGGGTGTGCTCAGGACACGCGGCGCGTGCGGCCCGCGGGAGCCGGTGTTCTCAGGACGCCCTGCGTTCCGGGCCGTGGTGGATCTCGACGCCGCCCGAGGCGCCGAAGGTCAGCCGGCAGGTGTCGGCGCGGTAGGTGGCCAGGGAGACGGCGGCGGCACGTCCCTCGGCGAAGAAGCGGGTCGTGACGACGAGGACGGGCGCGCCCGGCAGCCGGTCCAGTTCCTTCGCGTCGTCGGCGCGCGCGGAGCCCAGCTCCACCGAGCGGTCCTGCCCCTCCAGGTCCAGCCGCTGGAGTTCGCGCAGCACGGCACGCGCGCGTGCCGTGCCGGAGGGCGCGTCTATGGCGGAGAGGGCGGGCACGGAGGCGGCCGGGATGTAGAGCAGCTCGGCCGCCACGGGCTGGCCGTGGGACATGCGTGAGCGGCGTACGACATGCACCTGCTCACCGTGGAGGGTGTCCAGGATCTCGGCGACCGCGGTGGGCGGCACCGCCTCCGTGCAGTCCACGGCCTGCCAGGCGTCGCCGATGGTGCCCGGCCAGGTCTGCTGCTCTCCGCCGACGGAGACGCCCACGCGGGGCGGGGCCACGGTGGTGCCGACGCCGCGCCGGCGCTGGAGCCGGCCTTCCAGTTCGAGCTGTTCCAGGGCCTGGCGGAGTGTGGCACGGGCGACGCCGAAGCGGGCCGCGAGGTCGCGCTCGTTGGGCAGGATCTCGCCCACCGAGAACTCGGAGTCCAATGCCTCACTGAGCACGGTCTTCAGGTGCCAGTACTTCGGTTCCGGCACCGATTCGAGCTGCTGGGTCCCCACCCTGTCCTCCGCTGCTTCGCCGTGTCCCGGCGGCGTTTTTGGCGCCCTTGTTTATTAAAGGTTGTTGCACTTTCCTGCGACCATAGGCCCGCCCCCACCCTTGGTCAAGACCAATCCTCGAACCCCCGGCCATCCACCGCGCGGGGCGTGGCACAGCGTTCACAGAGGCTTCATGACGGCGTGGCGGACCGCCGTACGACCGACTGCCTGACACGTCGTACGGCGGTTGGCGGGCGGGCGCGCGACGGCCCACGGGCTATCGGTCGAGCGACAGGGCGAGGAGTTTCTCGGGGTTGCGCAGGATGTGGACGCGCTGGATCCGCCCGGCGGCGACGTCGAGCTGGAACACGGCGTCGGGCTTGCCCGCGACGAGGACGACCAGCGCCGAGCCGCCGTTGATCTCCATGAAGCGGAACGAGGCGTCCTCGGCGCCCTTGCCGGCCACACCGTGGAGGAAGCGCCCCACCTTGTCGGCGGACTCGATGACCCGCACCGGGGCCTTGGCGAGACCGCCGCTGTCGGCGACGAGGCGGACGTCGGGGGCGAGCAGCGCCATGAGCCCGCCGAGGTCGCCACCGGCCGCCGCGGCGAGGAACCGCTCGGTCAGCTCCCGGCGTTCGGCCGGGTCGACCTCGTAGCGCGGGCGCCGCTCGTCGACGTGCTTGCGGGCCCGCCCGGCGAGCTGGCGCACGGCCGGCTCGGTGCGGTCGAGCATGCCGGCGATCTCGGCGTAGGGGTAGCCGAAGGCCTCCCGGAGCACGAACACCGCGCGCTCCAGGGGCGAGAGGGACTCGAGGACGACGAGGACGGCCAGGGAGACGGTGTCGGTGAGCACGGCGCGTTCGGCGGCGTCCGGGACGGTGGCCTCGTAGTCGGTGACGTAGGGCTCGGGCAGCCACGGTCCGGGGTATGCCTCGTTGCGGGACTGGACCTGGCGGAGCCGGTCGATGGCGAGACGTGTGGTCACGCGGACCAGGTAGCCGCGGGGTTCGCGTACGCCGGACCGGTCGGCGCCGGTCCAGCGCAGCCAGGCCTCCTGGACCACGTCCTCGGCGTCGGCGACCCTGCCGAGCATGCGGTAGGCGACTCCCATGAGGACGGGGCGGTGCTCTTCGAAGACGTCGGTCGCGGTGTCAGTGGTCACCGTCCCATCCCATCCGACGCGCGGGCGGGTGTCCAGGGCGTTTGTTACCCACGGGGACTACCCGCCGGTAGCGGTTGCTGACAAGCTGTCTAGGAATGCCGTACGACGGCGCGCCCCACCCTCACAGACGAGGAGCTGCACCATGTCCGCCACGGTCTCCTTCAAGGTTCCCTCCCCGCTGGGCCCGCAGCCCGTGACGGTCTCCTACGCGCGTGAGGGCACCGGCGAACCGCTGCTCCTGCTGCACGGCATCGGCCACCACCGGCAGGCCTGGGACCCGGTGGTGCACCTGCTGGCGGCGGAACGCGAGGTCATCAGCGTGGACCTCCCCGGCTTCGGCGTCTCCCCCGGGCTCCCGGACGGCCTGACCTACGACCTGCCCACGACCACGGCCGTGTTCCGCGCCTTCTGCGAGACCCTCGGGCTCGACCGCCCCCACGTCGCGGGCAACTCCCTCGGCGGTCTCCTCGCCCTGGAGCTGGGCCGCGAGAAGCTCGTACGGTCGGTCACGGCCCTGTCGCCCGCCGGGTTCTGGAACGAGGCCGAGCGGCGCTACGCCTTCGGCATCCTGCTCACGATGCGGCACATCTCCCGGCGGATGCCGCTGCCGCTGGTCGAGCGGTTGTCCCGCTCGGCGGCCGGGCGGGCCGCCCTGACGAGCACCATCTACGCGCGCCCGAGCCGCCGTTCACCCGAGGCGGTGGTCGCGGAGACGCTCGCGCTGGCGGGGGCCACCGGGTTCGACGCGACCCTCCGGGCCGGTGGCAGCGTCCTGTTCACCGACGACGTACCGGAGCTGCCGGTCACCGTGGCCTGGGGCACGCGGGACTGGCTGCTCGTCCCCCGGCAGGGCGTCCGAGCCAAGCGGATCATCCCCGGCGCCCGGCTGGTGCGGCTGCCCGGCTGCGGCCACTGCCCGATGAACGACGACCCCGCGCTGGTGGCCCGCGTCATCCTCGACGGCAGCCGCTGAGCCGCGGCGGGCCGCCATCCCCGAGCCCAGGGCCACCCCGGCACCCACCAGGGCGCTGCCCACGGCCTGGGCGGCGCCGTAGGAGCCGGTGCCGACGAGGGGCGCCGTGCAGGCGGCGGCCACCGGAATGAGGCCGGAGAAGAGGGTGGCCCGCTCGGCGCCGATCCGCTGCATGCCCATGTACCAGCACACGAACCCGATGACGGTGACGACCGCCGCCTGCCACAGCAGCGCGGCGGCCTCCGTGCCGTCCGGGCGGCGCAGCCACGAACCGCCGTCGACGACCAGGCCGACGGCCGCCGACTCGACCGCGGCGACGCCGCACACGGTCGCCGACAGCAGCCGCGGTCCGAGCGGCCGCAGCACCGGCACGGCCAGCACCGCGAAGCCGACCTCACCGGCCAGCGCGCAGACGGAGAAGGCGATCCCGGCACCGTCCGTGCGGCCCCAGCCCTGGACGGTGAACGCGCCCGCCGCGACCAGCGACGCCCCGTACAGCACGGTCCGTTGGGGGCGCCGCCCCTCCGACAGGGGGACCAGGACGGCCACGACGACGGGGGCGCAGCCCACGAACACGCCGGGCACGGCCGGTTCCGCCGTCCGCTCGGCGGCGAGCACGGCGAGGTTGAAGCCGACCATGCCGACCGCGGCGAGCAGCGCCGGCCGCGCCCACTGCCGGGCGGTGAGACGGCGCAGCGGCGCCGTGCCGCCCCGGCCCAGGAGCGGGAGCAGCAGCAGGCAGGCGAGCGCGTAGCGGAGGAACTGGCCGCCGGCGTACGGGTAGTCGCCGAGGACGCTGTTGGCGGTGAAGGAGCCGCCGACGAGGACACAGGCGAGGGCGGCGAGCAGGGCTCCGCGGGCCGTGGTGGCGTTCATGACGGTGACGCTAGGGACGCGGGCGGACCGGTTTAAGGTCCACTTCCATGACGTCATCGGGGACCAATTCACCGCCGGACCGCTCAACCGGGGACGGCGGGGGGTCCGCGACCTGGGCCGCCGCCTGGGAATTGCTGCTGCCGGTCGCCTCCGCGCCGGCACGCGCGCGTGGACGTACGTTGCAGGCCGCGCTGCGGGAGGCGATCCGTACGGGGCGGCTGGCGCAGGGGACCCGGCTGCCGTCGAGCCGGGAACTCGCCGCCGATCTGGGGGTGTCGCGCGGGCTGGTGACCGAGGCGTACGAGCAGCTGGCGGCGGAGGGGTATCTGCGCAGCGGCCGGGGGGCGGGGACCTGGGTGGGTGCCGCGGTCCGTGCCGCGCCGCCACGCGCACGTGATCTGGCTCCCCGCTCCCCCGGCGCCCGCGCCGACTTCGTCCCCGGCACACCCGACCTGTCGCTCTTCCCGCGCGCCGCCTGGGCCGCCGCGCAGCGCGTGGTCCTCGCGGAACTCCCCCACGACGCGCTCGGCTACCCGGACCCGCGTGGACTGCCCCGGTTGCGCACCGCTCTGACCGAACTGCTCGCCCGTCGCCGGGGCGTGGCCGCCGACCCCGAGCGGCTGGTGGTGGTCTCCGGGGTCGCCCAGGCGATGACCCTGCTCGGTCACGTGCTCCACGCGCGCGGGCATCGCGCGCTGGGCGTCGAGGACCCCGGCAGCCCGGAGCACGCGTCCCTGTACGCCGCCGCCGGGATGGGCACCGTGCCACTGCCGCTGGACGAGGCGGGGCCGGTCATGGGTCCGCTGCGGGACTCGGGGGTGCGGGCGGTGGTGACGACGCCGTCCCACCAGTTCCCCACGGGCATCGCCTACTCGGCGCGACGCCGGGCCGAACTCCTCGACTGGGCACGGTCGGTGGACGGGCTGGTCGTCGAGGACGACTACGACGGCGACTTCCGCTACGACCGCGCCCCCGTGGGCGCCCTGCAGGGACTCGACCCCGAGCGGGTCGCGTACACGGGCTCCGTCAGCAAGTCGCTCGCCCCGGGGCTGCGGCTCGGCTGGCTCCTCGTACCGGCGTCACTGGCCGAGGAGGTCGTCGAGCGCAAGCGGACCATGGATCTCGGCCATCCCACCCTCGACCAGGCCGTGTTCGCCCGGTTCGTGGAGCGCGGCGACTACGACCGGCAACTGCGCCGCTGCCAGCGGGCCTACCGCGAACGCCGGGACACCCTGGTGGCAGCCCTCACCGAGGACCTCCCCGGTACGCGGGTGTCCGGGATCGCCGCCGGGCTCCATGTGATCGCGACGTTGCCCGAGCGGTACGGACCGCGCGACCGGTTCCTGGAGCGGGTCACGGCGGCCGGGATCGCGGTGCGGGAGCTGGGCCGCTACGGGCGTGTGCCGGACCACCGACCGCGACTGGTCCTGGGGTACGCGCACCTGCCGCCCGCGCGGATCCGGGAGGGCGTACGGCTGATGGCGGAGGCGGCCCGCTGAGAGCTCCGAACAAAAGTGGAGCCCGGCTCGCGGCGTCTGGCACGCACGCTCGCCGCGTTGCCGAAAGCCCCTGGTAGCCCCGCTACAAGGAGCTTCCGGCGCCTTGCGATCGCACGCACCAGACGCCGCGAGCCGATCGGACTCCACTCTTGTTCGGAGCTCTAAGGGTTGTCCCGTATGACCTGCCGCGACACTCCCGCCCGGCCGCCTCCGGTCCCCGCGACACGCCCCGCCCGGGCGTCACGGCGTGCTTCCCACGCGGCCCCGGTCAGTTGTTCACTTGTCGTTTCCGTGTGCGCCTCGGCGCACCAGTACTTGTGGCACTGCGCACTGGCCGAATCCGTCCCAGGAGGCTCATTCATGTCACATCGTCCGCCGATCTCCCTGCCCGGCCGCCGGAGCGTGCTGCGCGGTTCCCTGGCCGCGTCGGCGGCCCTCGCCCTCCCCGGCTCGCTCGCCGCGGCCCCGGCGTTCGCCCGGGCGGGGCGGCCGCGGGCGGGATGGGGTGTGCAGGCCGGGGACGTGAGCGCGCACTCCGGTCTCGTATGGGTGCGTTCGGACCGGCCGGCGCGCATGATCGTGGAGACGGCCGCCACCGAGTCGTTCCGCAACCCGCGCAGATGGCACGGCCCGCTGCTCGGCGCCGGCACCGACTTCACCGGTACGACCCGGCTGCGCGGCCTGCCGGCCGGTGAGCAGATCCACTACCGGGTCCTCCTCGCCGACCCGGACGACCCGCGCCGCACCGGCGAACCGGTCACCGGCACGTTCCGTACGACCCCGGTGAAGCGGCGCTCCGGCGTGCGGTTCCTGTGGTCGGGCGACCTGGCGGGGCAGGGCTGGGGCATCAACCCCGACCGGGGCGGCTACCGCATCTTCGACGCGATGGGCCGGCTGGACCCCGACTTCTTCCTGTTCAGCGGTGACACCGTCTACGCGGACGGGCCGCTCGCGCAGACCGCGACGCTCCCCGGCGGCGGGACGTGGCGGAACATCACCACCGAGGAGAAGTCCAAGGTCGCGGAGACGCTCGCCGAGTTCCGCGGCAACTTCCGCTACAACCTGCTGGACGAGAACCTGAAGCGGTTCAACGCGCAGGTGCCGTCGATCGTGCAGTGGGACGACCACGAGGTCGTCAACAACTGGTACCCCGGCGAGATCCTCACCGACACGCGCTACACGGAGAAGAGCGTGGACGTGCTCGCGGCCCGGGCCCGGCGCGCCTTCGGCGAGTACTTCCCCGTCTCCACCCTGGGGCCGGGCTCCCGCGAGGGCCGGGTGCACCGGGTGGTGCGGCACGGTCCGCTCCTCGACGTGTTCGTGCTGGACATGCGGACGTACCGCAACGCCAACTCGCCCGGCAGGCAGAGCACCGACCCGGTGGGCATCCTCGGCGCCGAGCAGTTGCGCTGGCTGAAGCGGGAGCTGTCGCGGTCTCGGGCGGTGTGGAAGGTGATCGCCTCCGACATGCCGCTCGGCCTGGTCGTACCGGACACCAGTGACGGGAAGCCGAACATCGAGGCGGTGGCACAGGGCGATCCCGGGGCGCCGCTCGGGCGTGAGCTGCAGATCGCCGAACTGCTGCGGTTCATCAAGCACCGGAGGATCACCGGGACGGTGTGGCTGACGGCCGACGTGCACTACACCTCGGCACAGCACTACCAGCCGTCGCGGGCCGCCTTCACCGACTTCGAGCCGTTCTGGGAGTTCGTCTCCGGGCCGCTCAACGCCGGTGCGTTCCCGGCCAACGCCCTCGACGGCACCTTCGGGCCCGAACGGGTCTTCGTCAAGGCGCCGAGCACGGCGAACGTGTCGCCGGCGGGCGGCTACCAGTTCTTCGGCGAGGTCGACATCGACGGTCACAGCGGGGAGTTGACGGTGCGGCTGCGCGAGCAGGACGGCGCCGTGCTCTACACCAAGACGCTCCAGCCGGGGCTGGTCGGGCAGTGACCCGCCCCGCCTGAATCCCCGTCGGCGGTCCGGGCACACCCCGGGTGGCGGCGGCCCGGCAACTCCGGGTCGCCCGCCGCGTTTTCGCAGGTCAGGGTCGATTGTCAGTGGTCGCTTCTACGGTTTTCCCATGACGCGATCTTTGCAGGCCGTGGCCTATACCCGACCCTCCGTGCTGGAGTCCGCGGCGGGCGGACCCCTGCTGGGACTGGAGACCTCCCGGGGCGCGACCCCGACGGGCTTCCAGGACCATCCGCGGTTCTTCACGGGCTTCCTGACCTCGCCTCAGGTGGCCGCGGCCGGGCTGCTGGCGGTCGCGGACGTGGCGGCGGCGCGGTACTACCAGCAGCAGTTGCGGGCCTCCCTGGACCCGGTGGTGACGGGCAACGGCGACCGGCTGCGCTTCGAGTCGTTCTCCGGCTGCGGCGGGGTGTACGCCCGGCTCGACGTCCTGGAGCCGGGACTCGACGGGGGTGAGGTCGGACACGGCACGACCAATGTGGACGTCAACAACCCGCTGCGCGAGGCGCTGTCCCGTGTCGGCTCCGCCGATCCGCTCCATCTGCGGGTCGGCCCGGACGAGTTGGCGGTGACCACGCTGGACGGCCCGGTGGTGGAGAAGAAGGTGCCGCTGCCGGACCGCTGGCTGCGCGGTTTCGCCGAGGCCCAGGTGGTCGCCGCCGGTTTCGATCTGCGGGCCGAGCTGACCGCCGCCGAAGCCGTACGGTTCCTGCGGTCACTGCCGCGCGGCGGCGGGCGGGGCGCGTCGCGGGGCGCCCAGTGGGTCGTGCCCTCCGGCCGTACCCTGCGCCCGACGACACGGCCGGTGCCGGGCGCCGTCTGTCTGCCGGGCCCCGAGCGGCTGGTGGCGCTGCAGCGGGTCCTGCGCCATGCGACCGCGCTGCGCGTCTACGGCCCGTCGGCCGCCGGGACGGCCGCCCTGGCCAGTGCCTGGGAGGTCGAGCTGCCCGGTATGCGGCTCACCCTCACGCTGTCCCCCGAGGCCGCGCGGGGCTTCTCCGGCGAGGGCGGTGTGCTGGACGCCCTCGCCACCGACGAGGCCGCCGAGGACGCGGAGCTGGTCTCCGTCCTCCTCGCCTGGGAGCCGCGCATCGACATCGGCGACCTGGCCGCTTCCTCCGGCCTCACCACCGAGCGGGTCCGGGCGGCGCTGACCCGGCTGGGGACCTCGGGGAGGGTCGGCTACGACACGGCGGAGGCCGCCTACTTCCACCGCGAACTCCCCTACGACGCCGACCGCGTGGAGCGCCACAACCCGCGGCTGCGCTCCGCCCGAGCCCTGGTGGCCGCCGGAGCGGTCTCGCTGGACGGCGCGCTCGGCACGGTGACCGCCGAGGACGGCCATGTGCACCGGGTCCGCGACGACCGGGGCACACTGAGCTGCTCCTGTTTGTGGTGGGCGAAGTACCGCGGCGGGCGGGGCCCTTGCAAACACGCGCTGGCGGTGCGGATGGTCCGGCGGGGCGCGGACGCGGAGACGGGCGGGACCCCGGCCCCCATGGGGCCGGACAGCACGACGGCCGACATGGAACCGAGCGGGACGAGCATCTTCGGGGGTGCGCGATGACGGCGACGACGCTGATCAACGCGGTGAGGGCGGGGAACACGGGTGACGTGGTCACCCTGGCGGACGGCATGACGGACGCCGAACGACGGGCGTGCATGCCCGAGTTGAAGGAGTTGCGCAAGAAGCTGCGGTCCGAGCCGTGGGGCTCGCCCCTCCAGCGCGCGTATCCGGCGCTGCACGCGGCCGGTGCGGCCTGCCAGACGGGCGCGGCGGCGGTGGCCGACTGGCTCGCGGGGTCCGACATGCGCTGGCGGCAGGCACCGGCGGCGGTCCTGATCGACGTGCTCGGCGACCGTGAGCCGCACTGGCTCGCCGACCTGGTGCACCGGCTGGCGCAGCGGCCGCTCACCGCGCAGGTGCCGTACGAGCTGATGTCCGGCCTGGTGAAGCTGGCTGGCTGTGCGGTGCCGACCTCCGAGACCTATGTGCGGGGCTGGATGGAGCACATCGGCCGGGCGCGCTGGAAGGCGGGCACGGTCATCGGCAACCTGCGGAAGGACCCGCACCTCGCCGAGCTCGCCGCCGCCCTGTTCGACATCGAGGAGATCGGCGCCCGCAGCGACTGGCGGTACGGCGAGGGACTGAACAACTGGACCTACGCCCTCACACAGCTCGCCGAAGAGGGCCTCCTCGACCGCAAGGTCCTCATCGACGGCTGTGTCTCCCGGCTGCTGCGCGGCGGCGGCTCCACGGCGGACAACAAGGTGTTCCTCGGCCTGCTGACCTCGCTCGACCTCACCCGTGACGAGCGGTGCGAGCGGATCGCGGACTGGATGTCCCTGTGCGCGGACGCCCCTTCCGCGGTGGCCGGGCACGCGCAGTCCGTCCTGGCCGGCTTCGCCCTGGACGGCGAGCTGGGGTCACGCCGGCTCACCGAGATGTCCGGCGCCGTGCTCTTCCGCACCGAGCGCAGGCTCGTCCGCTCCCAGCTGGTCCTGTTGGGCAAGGTGCTCAAGCAGGACCCGTCCGCCGCGGGTGAGCTGCTGCCCGTGGTCGCCCAGGGCTTCGGGCACGAGGACACCGAGGTGCAGGAGCGGGCGCTGAAGCTGGTCGAGCGGCACATCGGCGACCTCGGTGACGAGGACGCGGCGCGGGACGAGATCACCGCCGCGGCGGCCGATCTGAGCCCGGGCCTGCGGGCCCGCGCGCAGGACGTCCTCGGCATCGCTCCCACGGCCCCCGAGGTGTACGAGGAACTGCTCCCTCCCGTCCCCTCGCCCAGGCGACTGGCGCCCGCTCCGGAGACGGTCGCCGAACTCGCCGAGGAGGTCAACGCACTGCTGGCCTCGGCGGGCGACGTCAGCGCGTTCGAGCGGGCGCTGGACGGACTCGTACGGCATGCGCACCGGGATCGCGAGGCACTCGTGGAGGCGCTCCGCCCGGTGGCGGCGAGGCGTTGGTGGGCGGGGATGGAGTCGGAATACGTCGACCGGTACTTCCGGGAGTCCCCGCACGGCCTGGAGATCGTCCTGGCGTCGCTGTTCGAGCGGGTCCGTCTCTCCGACCTGCACGGAGCGCGCGGGAACACGTCCGCGTCCGACGGGTGTGTGCACAGCGGTCTCGCCGATGCCTTCGACGCCCGGCTGCGGGAGGTCGCCCATCGGGTGCGCACCGAGCCGCTGCCGTTCCTGCTGGCCACGCCCACCTGGAGCACCGGATCGCTGGAGCCCGGGGAACTGGTGGAGCGGCTCGACGGCTATCGGCGCCTCGGTGCCCGGCCCGGTGAGGCCGACTTGGCGCAGGCGTTGCTGCGGGTACGGCGCGGCGACGCGGCCGCGCTGGCGGCCGCCGGTGTGGCCGCGCGGGAGTTGGGCACGGAGGAGGGCGACCGGCTCGCGGAGTGGCTGGCGACCGACGTGCCCTCCCAGCCGGTTCAGCGCAGCCGTACGAAGGGGCCGAGGGTCCTGGTGGAGTTCGGGGAACTCCCGGAGTTGCAGCACGAGTCCTTCCCACCGGAGTTCCGCCGCCTGGGGCGACCGCTGTCGGTGTACCAGGCCCGCTGGTACTGCCCCCACTGGGACGACTCGGAGTGGCGGCACTGGCTGGCTGTCGTACCGGGGCGCCCCGAGCTGGTGGCGGGACGTATCCTGCGCGACCTTTCGCAGGGAGCCGTCGAGGACACCAGGGCCGGGTTCTCGTTCCTGCCGACGCTCGCCGAGGCGGAGGGTGAGACGGGCGCGGCCGTGCGGCTCTGCGTGGTGTACGGGCTGGGGGCCAAGCGCCCGGAGGACCGGCTCGCCGCCGTGGACGCCCTGCTGGTTCTGACGGCGCGGGGGCAGCTCGACGCCGAGCAGACGGGCGCCGACCTCGGGCGACTGGCCGTGACCGGCTGTGTGAAGCCGCTGCGGATAGCCGAGGCGCTCCGCACGGCGGCGTCCACCGGGGCGTACGTCACGGCCTGGTCGCTGCTGCGTGCGGCCCTGCCCCACCTGCTGGCCGAACTCGCCGACGCCCAGGGCGGCATGACCGGCACGCCCGGCAGGGACGACGCCGGCAACACGGACCGCGTGGACGGCACGGACGGCACGGACCGCGTGGACGGCACGAACGGCGTGGACGGCACGGACGGCGCCAGGGGCAAGGGCAGGGCGGCCCTGCCGGCACGGGGGCTCGGGGAACTGCTGGCCGTCGCCGCGGAATGCGTGGAGCGTTCCGGGGCACACGGGGAGCTGCCCCGCCTCGATCTGGCGGCGGACCGGAGGGGTTCGTCCCGGCTGGTGACCGAGGCACGGAGGCTGCGTACGGCGCTGGCGCCGGGCTGATCCCGGCACCATCCGTGATCCAATCCGCAACAAAAGGTGCGGAACGCTGCTTTTACCGTCCAGTCACAAAGCGTTCGTGATCACGCAACACCCTTCCTTCACAGTGGCCTCATGACTCCAGACATGTCTGATGTGACGCGGGCGAGGAACGGGCGCCCGGTGCGCCACTGGCGGCGGGCCATGGTCGGCCTCGCCGCGCTGCTCGCGGCGGCGGCCGTGGCCGAGGCGGTGTCCGGCCGGGCCGGGGACGGGCCGCGCGGCGTGGTGCTGTGGGCGGTCCCGGCGGCCGTCCTGCTGGCCGCCGCCGGTTTCCACGTTCGCTGGACACGACGCCACGGGCACGCGCCGCCGACGAGCGATACCGACGCCCGGTCGTCCCTCCCCGCGGAGCGGCAGGCCGGGCCGGCCGGAGCGGGCGGGACGGGCGGTACGGGCGCCGAGGCCATGGCCGGGGGGACCGTGCTGTGGCGGATGCGGACGACGGTGAAGGACGAACCGGGCTCGCTGGCGGCGCTGTGCACGGCGCTGGCGGCCCACAGGGTCGACATCCTGAGCCTTCAGACGCACCCGTTGGCCGAGGGCACCGTGGACGAGTTCCTGCTGCGGGCGCCCGAGGAGTTGTCCGCCACGGAGATCAGCCGGGCGGTGTCCGGCGCGGGCGGCGGCGAGACCTGGATCGAGCGGGGCGACACCCACGATCTGGTGGACGCGCCGACGCGGGTGCTCGGCCTGGCGACGCGTACGGCGCTGGACGCCGCGGAACTCCCTCTGGCGCTGCGGCAGTTGCTCGGTCGCTGCACCATCCGTTCGCTGCCCGCCACCGCCCCCGGCTCGGGCCGGGTCCTGGAGAATGCCCCGGTCGAGGGAGCCCTGGAGGGCACGGTGATGCGGCTGCGGGCGCCGGAGGGCGGGGTGATCACCGTGGAGCGGCCGTATCTGCCGTTCACGCCCACGGAGTTCGCGCGGGCACGGGCCCTGGTGGAACTGGACGCCCGGCTGGGGCCGCGGATCCCGCGCAGCCAGGACGTGCTGACGCTGCCCGAGGGCAACGACATCATGGTGCGCCGCGCCGACGCCGGGGACCTGCGAGCGGCGAAGGCCATGCACGAGCGGTGCTCGGCACGGACGTTGAGCATGCGGTACCACGGGCCGGTCGGCGACGCGGACCGGTACCTGAAGCATCTGCTGAGCCCCAGTTTCGGGCGGACGCTCGCCGCGCAGACCACCTCGGGGCGTCTCGTCGGACTGGGCCACCTGCTCTGGGACGGCGACGAGACGGAGATCGCGCTGCTCGTCGAGGACGACTGGCAGCGGCGCGGCATCGGCAGCGAGTTGCTCCGCAGGCTGGTGGCCATGGCGGGCGAGGCCGGCTGCGCGAACGTCTACATCGTGACGCAGTCGTCCAACACCGGGATGGTCGCGGCGATGCGGGCGTTGGACCTGCCGCTCGACTACCAGGTCGAGGAAGGGACGCTGGTGATCACGGCCCGCCTGGAGGCGGTGACGGCCCGCCGGGCCGAGGACGCGGAAGGGCTCCGCAGGGGTCGTTGACCCGCCGCCCCCGCGGCGGGGCCGTATCCGCTGCGCGGGAGCCGGTGACCGGCTCCCGCGCTGTGTCGCACGGCCGTGCTCCGGCACGCCGCCGGCCCATGGCGCGGCCGGCGCGGCGCCGGGTCCTCAGCGCGCCGCCTGCTGGAGGCCGTCGAGGATGAGGTCCAGCCCGAAGTCGAACTCGTCGCCGTAGGCGTACCCGGGCCGCATGACGTGCTCCGTGGCGATCTCGGTCAGGTACGGGTACTCGCCCTCGCCGAAACCGCTCATGATCGACTCGGCCAGTTCGGCGGTCTGTTCCGGGGTGTCAAAGGGCAGGGCCTTCTCCTGGAGGGCGAACCCGTAGATGTAGCCGTCGAGGACCGAGACGGCGTGCGCGGTCAGGGCGAGGGAGAACCCGCCTCGACGCAGGCAGCCGAGAACGGCGTCGTGGTGACGCAGGGTGGCCGGTCCCGGGGTGGACCGTGACGCCATCAGCCCGATCGCCCAGCGGTGGCGGGACAGCACCTGGCGCATCGAGACCGCCCGCTTCCGCATCGCCTGCCGCCAGTCGTCCTCCGGAGAGGGCAGTTCGACCTCGCCGAAGACCAGGTCGACCATGCCGTCGAGCAGGTCCTCCTTGTTGGCCACGTGGTTGTAGAGGGACATCGCCTCCACTCCGACGGCCTCGCCGAGCTTGCGCATGCTGAGCGTGTCCAGGCCGCCGCCGTCTGCGAGTTCCACGGCGGCGCGCAGCACCCGCTGCCGGGTGAGCGTCTCGCGGGCCGGCTGCGGGGTGGTACGTCGGGTCACTGTGGACGGTCACTTCCTCTTCGCGGACTCCGGCGATTGACGAGCTTACGGCGTAAGTGCTCTACTTACGCCGTAAGTGCTGCACTTACGGCGTAAGTCCAGCGGGGCACCCGAAGCGGGAGACATGACGATGCGGAGCACCAGCGAGGCAGCGCGGGCCGGGGGGACCGAGACGATGGGGGCCGTCGTGCAGGAGCGCTACGGCGCCGTGCCGGAAGCCGTCCTGCGCATGGCGCGGCTCGCCCGGCCGGGCATCGGGCCGGGACAGGTACGGGTACGGGTGCGCGCCTCCAGCGTGGACCGCGGCACCTGGCACCTGATGGCCGGTCTGCCGTACGCGGTCCGGCCCGTGAGCGGGCTGCGCGGGCCCAAGCTCCCCAATCCCGGGCGCAACATCGCCGGTGTCGTCGAGGAGGTCGCCTCGGACGTGACCGGTTTCGCGCCCGGCGACGAGGTCTACGGCACGGCGGCGTCCGCGTTCGCCGAACACGCCGTCGCCCGGCCCGACCGGATCGCTCCCAAGCCGGCCGCCCTGACCTTCGAGGAAGCGGCGACGGTACCGGTCAGCGCGCTCACCGCACTCCAGGCGGTTCGCGACAAGGCACGGGCCGGGGAGGGCCGGGAGGTCCTGATCACCGGAGCGGCCGGCGGTGTGGGCACCTTCGCCGTCCAGCTCGCCCATGCCTTCGGGGCCCGGGTCACGGCCGTGGCGAGCACGGCCAAACTCGACACCGTGCGGGCGCTGGGCGCAGACGAGGTGATCGACTACACCCGTGAGGACTTCCTCGCGGGCCCGCGCCGCTACGACGCGATCATCGACATCGCGGGCAACCGCGCCCTGCGGGATCTGCGCCGCGCCCTCACACCGCGCGGCCGACTCGTCATCACCGGCGGCGAGACGGACGGGCGCTGGCTCGGCGGCACCGACCGGCAGCTCCGAGCCCAGCTGCTGTCACCGTTCGTCGGCCAGCGGCTGGGCGCGTTCATCGCCTCCGAACACGCCGACGGGCTGCGCGACCTGACCGCGCTCATCGACGCGGGCACCCTCACCCCCGTGGTGGACCGCGTGTACCCGCTCGCCGAGGCCGCCGCGGCCGTCCGCCACCTCCTCGACGGCAGTGTCACGGGCAAACTGGCGCTCACCGTGCCCGCCGAGTGATACCACGGGGCCCGTGCCGGGGCCCGGGAGCCCGCAGCCGGCAGCCCGCAGCCCGCAGCCCGCAGCACCAGGGAGCCCGGGAGCCAGAGCCACCCGGGGCCGGCCGCTCCGAGACCCGCAAGCCAGGCCCCCGCCCAGAACCCGGCGGGCGACGGGCGGCGGGCGGCGCCCCCATGGACCCCGTTCAGTCACCGGCTACCGACCCGAGGCTCACGGGCGGCCGACCGTTCCGCACCGGCAGTGGAGATGGCGCCCGGGCGGAGCCGGCGCCGCCACCCGCACATGCACACGCACCCGCGCTCGCACCCGCGGGCCGTGCCCCTCAAGGACGCCTCAGTGACCGGCTACCGACCCGAGGCTCACCGGCGGCTGTCCCACGGCGGCGGTGGAGCCGGCGGTGACCGTGGCGGCCGTGCCCAGGGCCGCGTCCAGGTCCGCCCACAGGTCGTCCACGTCCTCCAGGCCCACCGACATCCGCAGCAGGCGGTCGCTCACCCCGGCGCCCCGGCGGTCGGTCTCGTCCACGATGCGGTGGCTGATGGAGGCCGGGTGCTGGATCAGCGTGTCCACGCTGCCGAGGCTGACGGCGGGGGTGATCAGCCGGACACCGGCGATGACGTCGTGCGGGTCGCCGTGGACCTCGAAGGCGATCATGGCGCCGCCGATACGGGGGTAGTGGACACGGGCCACGCGCGGGTCGGCACCGAGTCGGCGGACCAGTTCCGCGGCGGTCGCGGACGCGGCCCGCACGCGTACCGGGAGGGTCGCGAGACCGCGCAGGAGGAGGTAGCCGGCGAGCGGGTGGAGGACGCCGCCGGTGGCGAAGCGTATCTGCCGCAGCCGCCCGGCGAACTCCTCGTCGCAGGCCACGACCCCGGCCATGACGTCCCCGTGGCCGCCCAGGTACTTGGTGGCGCTGTGCAGGACCAGCCGCGCCCCCTGTTCGACGGGCCGCTGGAGGACCGGCGTCGCGAAGGTGTTGTCCGCGAGAAGCGGCACGGTGCCGCAGGAGTGGGCGAGGGCCCGCAGATCGAGTTCGGCGAGGGTCGGGTTGGCCGGGGACTCGACCAGCACCAGACCGGTGTCGGGCCGCAGCGCGTCCGCGACGCCGGCCGGGTCGACCCAGGTGACCTCGGAGCCGAGCAGCCCGGCGGTGAGGAGATGGTCGCTGCACCCGTACAGGGGCCGTACGGCGACGACATGGCGCAGGCCCATGGCGGAGCGGGCGAGGAGGACTGCGCTCAGCGCGGCCATACCGCTGGCGAAGGCGACGGCGCTCTCGGTGCCCTCCAGACGGGCGAGGGCGGTCTCGAAACGGGCGACGGTCGGATTGCCGAGCCGTCCGTAGATCGGGGTGCCCTCCGGTTCGGCGCCGTCGACGGCGAACGCGTCGATACGGGCGGCCTCACCGCGGCTGTCGTACGAGGGGTAGGTCGTGGACAGGTCGATGGGCGCGGCGTGCAGGCCCTGGCGCGCGAGATCGTCGCGGCCTGCGTGCACGGCCTCCGTGGCCAGTGCTCTCGGCGTGATGCGTGCGGGGTCGTACGCGTGCGTGCTCGCTGAGTTCATGGGCGTCAGGGTGAACATCGGACGGGATCGGTGGTGCGCTTCCCGTGCTACGTTCGAACAATGGCCGAATCTGTCGTACTGGATCCGGTGGACCTCCACCTTCTGCGCCTGCTGCAGAACGACGCACGGGCGACCTACCGCGACCTCGCCGCCCAAGTGGGGGTCGCGCCGTCGACGTGTCTGGACCGGGTGGCGCGGCTGCGCCGATCCGGCGTGATCCTCGGCCATCAGCTGCGACTCGATCCGGCCAAGCTCGGACGGGGGCTGGAGGCGCTGTTGTCGGTCCAGGTCAGGCCGCACCGGCGGGAGCTGGTGGGGCCGTTCGTGGAGCGGATCCGGGCGATGCCCGAGTCGCGGACCGTGTACCACCTCACGGGGCCGGACGACTATCTCGTCCATGTGGCGGTCGCGGACATGGCGGATCTCCAGCGGCTGGTCCTCGACGAGTTCACGTCCCGGCGTGAAGTGGCTCGGGTGGAGACCAGGTTGATCTTCCAGCAGTGGGAGTGCGGGCCGCTGCTGCCGCCGGACGCCGAACGGCCCCACGGCCTGAGCGGGACGGGCGCTGCGCCCTGAGCGGAATCCGGCCGCCGTAAGACTCAAGGCCCGGTTAAGCAGCTGACGGAGACCGGTCGCCGTACCAAGATTGTCCGCATGTCTGACACCAAGAGCCCGCTGCCCCGCGAGGTCGCCGACACCTATGTCGACGACCTGATCGCCCTCGACCCGCTGACCGGCACCTACCTGGGTGTGAAGGAGAGTTCGAGCAGGCTGCCGGACACCTCGCCCGCCGGGCTGGAGGCCCGCGCGGAGCTGATCAGGACGACGCTCGCCCGGCTCGACGAGGCGGAGCGGCGGCCGGGCGCGGACAGCGACATCGAACGCCGGTGCGCGCGCCTGCTGCGTGAGCGACTCACCGCCGAGCTGGCCGTGCACGAGGCCGACGAGCACCTGCGCGCGGTCGGGAACATGGTCACGCCGCCGCACGAGGTGCGTGAGGTCTTCACCATCACCCCGGCGGAGACCGAGGAGGACTGGGCGGCGATCGCGGAGCGGCTGCGGGCGGTGCCGACGGCGTACGCGGGGTACCGCGAGTCGCTCGCCCTCGGTCTGGAGCGCAAGCTGTACGCGGCTCCCCGGCCGACCGCGACCTTCATCGGGCAGCTCACCGAGTGGGCGGACACGGACGGCGCGGGCCGCGGCTGGTTCGAGGACTTCGCGTCGGCGGGCCCCGAGTCCCTGCGTGCCGAACTGGACGAGGCGGCCCGCGGGGCGACGCGGGCCGTGGTGGAGCTGCGCGACTGGATGCGGGATGTCTACGCCCCGGCGATCGAGGGCGCCCCGAACACGGTGGGCCGCGAGCGGTACGCCCGGCTGGCCCGCTACTTCACGGGGGCGGACCTGGACCTCGACGAGGCGTACGCGTACGGCTGGTCGGAGTTCCACCGGCTGCTCGGCGAGATGAAGCTGGAGGCGGAGAAGGTCCTGCCCGGCGCCGAGACGCCGTGGGTGGCGCTGGCGCACCTGGACGAGCACGGCCGGCACATCGAGGGCGTCGACGAGGTCCGGGAGTGGCTCCAGTCCCTGATGGACGAGGCGATCGAGGCTCTCGACGGCACCCATTTCGACCTGGCCGAGCCGGTGAGGAAGGTCGAGTCGCACATCGCCCCGCCCGGCGGCGCCGCCGCCCCGTACTACTCGGCGCCGAGCGAGGACTTCTCCCGTCCGGGCCGCACCTGGCTGCCGACGATGGGGGCGACCCGCTTCCCGGTGTACGACCTGGTGTCCACCTGGTACCACGAGGGCGTCCCCGGCCATCACCTCCAGCTCGCCCAGTGGGTGTACGTCAAGGACGACCTGTCCCGCTACCAGGCCACCATCGGCGGGGTCAGCGCCAACGCGGAGGGCTGGGCGCTGTACGCGGAGCGGCTGATGGACGAGCTGGGCTTCCTGAAGGACTCGGAGGAGCGGCTCGGTTACCTCGACGCGCAGATGATGCGCGCGGCCCGTGTCATCGTCGACATCGGTATGCACCTGGAGCTGGAGATTCCCGCGGACTCCCCCTTCCACCCGGGCGAGCGCTGGACGCCCGAGCTGGCCCAGGAGTTCTTCGGCTCCCACAGCAGCCGTCCGGCGGACTTCGTGGAGAGTGAGCTGACGCGCTATCTGACCATGCCCGGGCAGGCCATCGGCTACAAGCTCGGCGAGCGCGCCTGGCTCCTCGGCCGCGAGAAGGCCCGGCAGCGGCGTGGCGACGCCTTCGACGCCAAGGCCTGGCACATGGCCGCCCTCTCCCAGGGTTCCCTGGGCCTGGACGACCTGGTGGACGAGCTCTCCCGGCTGTGACCCGGGCGTGCCGGGCCCGATCGCACCACCGGGCCCGGCCGCCGGCCGGCGAACGGCCGGGGGTCAGCCCACGGACGGTCCGACCCGCACCAGGCCGAGCCGGGTCCCCGGCCCCGTCGAGACATACGCCGCGCTGACCCGGTAGCACCCGGGCTCCAGCTCCACCCGTACATGACCGGCGGCAGCGGCGGCGGCGCCGGGTCGGGCCGCGTCGAAGAGGACGAGCGGGCCCGGCACGCGCCACTCCAGCCCGGGCTCCCACACGGCGAGGTCGAGGGCCGCCGGCACATCGGCGAGAGGCCGGTCCACGGCGCCGGCCGCGTAGCGGCATACGAACATGCCGTGCTCGGGCAGGTACGCGGTGGCGGCAGGTCGATCGCCCAGCACCAGGGCGCGGGTGTCACCGACGGGCAGGAGTCCGGCGTGGCCGTCGATCTCGCAGGCGCGGTCGTAGTCGGAGGACGTCTCGTCACCGTCGGCGCCCGCCCAGAACGGCAGGACCGCTTCCGGAACGGCTATGAGCGGTCCACCGCCCGACTCCATCCACCGCACCACACCTGGAACCGCCGGATCCGCATATCGAGCCATGCCCAGAAGTTACACGCCCAGCGGCAGGTCCAACTCCTCGGGACACCACTCTTCTTGACAGAGTGTCAGCAGCCGCAGGCGTCGGCGCCCACCGGCGCGGTCAGCGGGTCGGCCGCGCGCCGCTCGGTGCCTTCCCGGGTCTCGTACGCGAAGCCCTCGCGGGCCCAGTACTCGAAGCCGCCGAGCATCTCCTTGACCTGGAAGCCGAGTTCGGCGAGGGCGAGGGCGGCACGGGTCGCGCCGTTGCAGCCGGGGCCCCAGCAGTAGGTGACGACCGGCACGGACCTGTCGAGGAGCTGCTCGGCCCGCTCGGGGATGAGGGCGGTGGGCAGGTGGACCGCGCCGGGGACGTGGCCCTGGTCCCAGGACTCGCTGGAGCGCGAGTCGAGGACGACGAAGCCGGGGTCGCCGTCCCCGGCGAGCGCGGCGGCCACGTCGGAGACGTCGGCGTGGAAGGCGAGGCCGGCCCGGAAGTAGGCGGCGGCCTCGGCCGGGGCCGCGGGCGCGACGCGCAGGACGGGGTTCATGGCGGTCGTGGTGGTCATCCGGGGGCCTCTCTCTGCCCGGCGCTGCGGCCGGCTCCTCGACGGGGCCGCCGTCCGGACCCGATGGCCAGAAATCTACGGTCGTCGATCACCTTCCTGAAGGGGCGTTCCACGGCCCGAACCTTGCCCGGCCGGGGATTCCCCTGCTATCCCTCCCCCATGACCGCGAATTCCCCGTATGTCCCGGACGCCACCGACTGGCGCATCCTCGAAGTCCTCCAGCGCGACGGGCGGGCGAGCTTCGCCGATCTGGCGCGTGCCGTGTCGATGTCGGCGAGTGCCGTCACCGAACGGGTGCGACGGCTGGAGGAGGCGGGGGTGATCCGGGGATACGCGGCCGTGGTGGACCCGGAGCGGCTCGGCCTGCCGATCCTGGCGTTCGTCCGCCTCCGCTACCCCAACGGCAACTACAAGCCCTTTCACGACCTGGTGGCCGTCACCCCCGAGATCCTGGAGGCGCATCACGTCACGGGCGACGACTGCTTCGTGATCAAGGTCTCCGCCCGTTCGATGCGCCACCTGGAGGAGGTGTCGGGCAAGATCGGCTCACTGGGCTCCGTCACCACCAGCGTCGTCTACTCCTCACCGCTCCCCCGGCGGCCGCTCGGTCGCTGACACCCGTCCCCCCGTCACCGGGCCGCCGCGGCCCTCACCCCGTGGTCCGCTGCCGCACGACCGACCCCGACCGCTCCTTCACGACCTCCAGCTGGGCGTGGATGCGCCGCCGCAGATCCCCGACATGGCTGACGATGCCGACGCTGCGGTCCCGTTCGCGGAGCGCGTCGAGGACGTCGAGGACCTCGTCGAGGGTCTGGTCGTCGAGGCTGCCGAAGCCCTCGTCGATGAAGAGGGTGTCCAGGCGCACGCCGCCGGCCTCGTCGGTGACGACATCGGCGAGGCCCAGCGCCAGCGCGAGCGACGCGAAGAACGTCTCGCCGCCGGAGAGCGTGGCCGTGTCCCGCTCCCGGCCGGTCCAGGCGTCGACCACGTGCAGTCCGAGTCCGCTGCGCCCGCGTCCGGACCGGTCGTCGGAGTGCACGAGGGTGTAGCGGCCGGAGGACATCCGCTGGAGCCGTACGGTCGCGGCGGCGGCGACCTGTTCGAGGCGGGCGGCAAGCACGTACGCCTCCAGGCGCATCTTGCGCTCGTTGTCGGCGGCCGTACCGGCGGCGAGTCCCGCCATACGGGCGACGCGGTCGTACTCCTCGCGCAGCGGTGCCAGCCGTCGTACGGAGGCGGCGGCCCGCGCGGACAGCCGGTCGAGTTCGCTGCGGCGCCGCTCGGCCTCGTCCCACGCGGACACGGTCCGTTGAAGGTGCCGGGCGGCGGCCTCGGCGGCCCGCTCGGCGGTGGTCACGTCGGCGGGCGGTCGCCGGGCCGCGGCGGCCGTCTCGGCCTCGGCGAGCACGGCCCGCACCGCCGCCTCCTCCGTCTGCCAGGCGTCGATGCGCCGTTGCAGATCGCGGTGGGCCGCGTCGTCGAGAAGGGCCGCGGCGGCTGCCTGCGGAGTGTCGAACCCGGCGCGGAAGGCGGCGTCGGCGAGGCGTGCGTCGGCGTCCTTGAGCCGCTGCGCGGTGTCATGCGCCACGCGCGCGGCCTCGGCTGCCTCGGCGAGCCGGGCGGCCCGCAGCTCCAGTTGCGCGGCCCGCGCGGCCACACTGCCGGCGTCTCCCCTGGCTCGCGCCAGCTCCTCCTCCAGCGCGGTCCGTTCCCGTTCCAGGGTGTCCCGCCGGGTGTTGCGGGTGGCGGCCCTGACCGCCGCCTCCTGGCGTGCGGCGGCCCGCCGGTCGCGTTCCCGCTCGGCGTGCAGCAGCGCCTCCTGCGCGGGGTGCAGGTCGGAGGCGCCGCGCCGGGCCTCCGCGTAGTCACGCTCCACCTCCTCGGCCAGCGAGGCGAGCCGGTCCGTCGGCATGTCTCCGGCCTCGGCGCTCGCGGCGGCCAGCGCCCGCTGGACGAGCCCGAGACGCCGTTCGGCCTCGGCGCGCTCCTCGTCGGCCCGCCGGAACGCGGTGTGCGCCGCTTCCTCCGCGTCCCGGTCGATGTGCCCGGCGACCTTGCGGGCGGGGGCGGGGTGGTCGGTGCCCCCGCAGACGGCGCACGGCTCGCCGTCGACCAGCTCGGCGGCCAGCTCCGCGGCGATGCCCCGCAGACGCCGTTCCTTGAGGTCCAGCCAGTGGGCGCGCGCGTCGGCGGCACGCTCGGCGAGCCGGAGCAGGCTCGCCCGGGCCTCTTCGGTGTCCCGGTCCAGCCGGTCCCGCTCACGGGCGGCCCGGAGCCGCCTCTCGGCGGGCTCGCGCCGGACGGCGAGCTGCTCGGCGCGGGTGGCGGCCTCCTGGGCGGCCTCGATACGGCCCTGCAGCTCGGCCCGTGCGCTCTCCCACCCGTCGAGCCAGTCCTCGGCGTCCTGGAGGACGTCCTCGTCGGCGCTCTCCTCGCTGTCGAGTTCCGCGCGCTCGGCGAGGAGGCCGGCCAGCTTCCGCTCGGCGCGGCGGGCCGACTCCAGTCCGCCCAGTTCCTCCGCCGCCTTCCGGGCGGCGGCCGCGAGTCCGGCGGCACCGGCGTCGGCGTGTGCAGCGGGCAGGGCGGCACGCGTGCGTGCCTCCTCCGCGCTCGCCCGCCGGTGCTCGGACTCGGTCTCGTCCCGCAGGGTCAGCGCCGGTGCCACGGCCTCGGCCTTGCGGGCACGTTCCATGCGCGCCCGGTCCTCCCGGTGGGCGTCGGCCCGCTCCTGAAGCCTCGCGGCCCGCTCCCGTGCCTCGGCGAACCGCCGCTGGAGCCGCGCCACTTCGCGTACGTCGTCCAGGTCGCGCTCGGCGGCCGTGTGCGCCGACTCCGCCGCCGTGCGCGCGCAGTGGGCGATGGTGAGCCGCTCCCGTGCGGTGCTGCGGGCGACGGCGGCCCAGCCGAGGACGGCTTCGGCGAGTCCCGGGTCGCCCGGCGCGAGCCGGGGCGGTTCGAGGTCGCCCCCGGCGGCCTGCTGCATACGGTGGGCGTCCGCGAGCAGGTCTGCGTCGCCCTCGCGCACCCGCGCCTCGGTCGCCCGGCGCCGGTCGGCGAGGCGCTTCTCGACCGCGGCGAAGCGCTGGGTGTCGAAGAGCCGGCCGAGCAGTCGGCCGCGGGCCTCGGCGTCGGCCCGCAGGAACCGGGCGAAGTCGCCCTGCGGCAGCAGCACCACCTGGCAGAACTGCTCCCGGCTCATCCCGAGGACCTGGGTGATCTCCTCGCCGATCTCCTGGTGGGACCGGCTGAGGTCCTTCCAGGAGCCCGCGGCGGCGTCGTACTCCCGCAGCCAGGTCTGCGCCTTGTCGAGCGTCGTGCCCGCGCCGCGCTTCTTGGGGCGCTCCCACGGCGGCTGCCGGGTGAGCTCCAGCCGGCGTCCGGCGACGGTCAGTTCGAGGCGGACCTCGGTGCGGATCGACGGGTCGGCGTGGTCGCTGCGCAGGGTCATGCCCTGGCCGCTGTGGCGGGCGCCGGGCACCGAGCCGTACAGCGCGTAGCAGACGGCGTCCAGGACGGAGGTCTTGCCTGCGCCGGTCGGGCCGTGCAGCAGGAAGAGTCCGGCGGCCGAGAGGTCGTCGAAGTCGACGGACTGGGTGCCGCCGAAGGGGCCGAAGGCGGTGATGTCGAGCCGGTGCAGTCTCATCGGGCGGTCTCCCGGAGGGTCTCGTCGGCCCGTACGGCGTCGAAGGCGTCCCGGAGCACGGCCTGTTCGTGTGCGTCGGGTCCGGTGCCGCGCACATGGGCCACGAAGTCCTCCGCGATCTGCTGGTCGTCGCGGCCCGCCAGGCGCCGGGCGTAGGAGACGTCCGGGTCGTCGGGGGCGCGTTCCGGGTCGAAGACGAGGCTGAGGGTGTGCGGGAAGCGTGCGCAGAGCCGGGCCATCGGCTCGGCGGGCCGTACCGGGTCCGTGAGCGTGGCCTCGACCCAGGCGTCCTCGTGGCGGGCGAGGCCCGGGTCGTCGAGCAGCTCGTCCAACCGGCCCCGGACACGGGCGAGTCGGCGCGGCACGGGGCAGTCGACGCGCTCGGCGTCGATCGATCCGTCGGCACCGAGGTCGACCAGCCACATGCTCTTGCGGTGGTCGGCCTCCGAGAAGGAGTACGGCAGCGGGGAGCCCGAGTAGCGCACGCGTTCGGTGATGGTCTGGCTGCCGTGGAGATGGCCCAGGGCGACGTAGTCGACGCCGTCGAAGACCCCGGCGGGCACGGAGGAGACCCCGCCGACGGAGATGTCCCGCTCGCTGTCGCTGGGCGCGCCGCCGGTGACGAAGGCGTGCGCGAGGACGACGGAGCGGGTGCCCGGGGCGCGGGTGGCAAGGTCGGAGCGGACGCGGTCCATGGCGGCGGCGAGCACCGCCTCGTGTCCCGGCCTGTCCACCGCGAACTCGTCCTTGACCAGCGCGGGTTCGAGATAGGGCAGCCCGTAGAAGGCGACGTCGCCGTGGGCGTCGGCCAGGATCACCGGCATTCCGGCCGCGGAGGCGTCGGTGCACAGGTGGATGCCCGCACGGCCCATGAGCCCGGCGCCGACACCGAGCCGGCGTGCCGAGTCGTGGTTCCCGGAGATCATCACCGTGGGGACCCCCAGTTCGGCGAGGCGGTGCAGGGCGTCGTCGTAGAGCTCGACGGCCGCGAGTGGCGGCACCGCCCGGTCGTACACATCGCCGGAGACGACCACCGCGTCCACCTCGCGCTCCCGCGCGGTCGTGACGAGATGCCCGATGAAGTCCGCCTGCGCCCCCAGCATGCTCACACGGTGGAACGCCCGACCGAGATGCCAGTCGGAGGTGTGCAGAATCCTCAAGACGCCACTCCGACCCGCATGTTTCCCCTCATCCCTCCCTGGACCCGCCGCGACCGGCCCGCACCGCGCCGACGCACCGACCACGCTAATACCTGTCGGCACCTGGTCCCGCACGGTCCGCCGCACTCACCGGTTCGCGGAGGTGAGCGGACATTTCACCGGGAAAACCGCCGAAGGGGATGAAACCTCCACGACCCCGCCACACCGCGTCACCGTCCCGGCGGCACCTCACGCGTCGCCGTACGCCTCTCCGCCGAGTTCGAAACCGGCCGTGCCCGCGGTCGTGTCGGCGAGCCAGGCGCGGAAGGAGTCCACGTCGGCGTCGGGGAGCCCGATCTCGATGGTGACGGCCTCGCCGTAGCGGACGTCGCGGACCTCGCGTCCGGTGGCCCTCAGGTCGTTCTGCACCTTGCCCGCGCGCTGGTGGTCGACCGTCACCGTGGCGAGGCGGAAGCGCCTGCGGGTGAGGGTGCCCAGCGCGTCCAGCGCCTCGCCCACGGCACCGCCGTACGCCCTGATGAGGCCGCCCGCGCCCAGTTTGACGCCGCCGTAGTACCGGGTGACGACGGCGACGACGTACCGCATGTCACGGCGCATCAGCATCTGCAGCATGGGGACTCCGGCGGTGCCGCCGGGCTCGCCGTCGTCGCTCGCCTTCTGCACCGCGGCGTCGGCGCCGATGACGTACGCGTAGCAGTTGTGCGTGGCGTCGGCGTGCTCCTTGCGGACGGCCGCGATGAACTCCTGCGCCTCCTGCTCGGTGGCAGCCGGGGCGAGCGCGCACAGGAAACGTGAGCGGTTGACCTCGGTCTCGTGGACGCCCGGGCGGGCGACGGTGCGGTACTCGTCCTGCATCCGGCCAGCCTATGCGCAGGCGGCTGCGCGTCCGCGCCGGGCGCCCGTGCCGGCGGGCGGACCCGGTCAGCCCTTCTTCGCGCCCCGCGCCACGATCAGGTCCGTCAGCAGTGCCGTGCCCGGGGCGAGCGCGGCCCAGGTGTCGCCGTGCCAGGCGAGGACCGCGATGGCGGAGGTCGGGAACTTGGCGCGGACGGCGTCCAGCGCGTCGTCGAGCGCGTCTCCGGCCAGGTCCAGCACCAGTTCCTCCAGACCCGGGTTGTGCCCCACCAGCAGCAGCGTCCGGACCCCGTCGGGGACTTCGTGCACGACGTCCAGCAGCTCGGCCACGTCGGCGGCGTACATGCGGGGATCGAACCGTGCGGGTGGCGGCGTCCCCCACTGGGCGGCGGCCGCCTCCCAGGTCTGGCGGGCCCGTACGGCCGTGGAGCACAGGGCCAGGTCGGGCAGGCAGTCCGCCTCGGCGAGGGCCCGTCCGGCGGCGGGTGCGTCACGGCGGCCGCGCGGTGCCAGGGGCCGCTCGTGATCGGGCACGCCCACCGGCCAGGCGGACTTGGCGTGCCGCAGGACGACGAGTCTGCGCAGCGGTCCCGCTCCCCGTCCGCTCATGCCGGTGCTCCGATCTCCCGGGTGAGCTCCAGCCCGAGGAGCCGGTCCGCGTAGGCGAACGTCTCGAAGCGCGCCCCGTCCGGGAGGCCGTCGGCCCGTTCCACGTCCCGCAGGACACCGAGCACGGCGGGCACGTCGAGGTCGTTCTCCCAGGCGGCGCGCAGGGCCTGCCGTACGTCCTCCGGGATCGGCTTCGACGGACGTGTGGCCCAGCCGGCCACCGCCCTGCGCCAGGTGGCGAGCGCCTCGTCCGCCTCGGCCAGCGCGGTGGCGTCGAGGATGACGGGGGTGCGGCGGGGCAGGCCGAGCAGAGCGAACCGCAGGGCGGTGCCCGCCGCGGCCGGTGTCCGCGCCCCGGTGACCGGGGCGACCTCGACGCCGATGCCGTCGCCCGCCGTCTCCCCGGTGCCGGCCACCCGCAGCACCTGCCGCCCGCCGCCCCCCGCGGTGGCCTCCGTCGGCCGGATGCCGAGGTCGTCGGCGCGTCCCCGCAGCCCGGCGGGCGGATCGGCGATCAGCAGGACGGGGACACCGCCCATCTCCAGGGCACGCGCGAGGACGTCGGCGACCAGCAGGACGCGCAGCCCCGAGATGTCGTCGCCCGGCACATGGGCCTGGACCCTGGTGAGCGCCCTGCGGACGTCGACGGGCTCGCCGGTCCGGGCGTCGGTGATACGCAGCACGCAGTGAGCGTAGGCGCGCGAGCGGCGGAGCGCAGTGCGGACCACGACATTCCGTGCGGCGGACCGACGTGACCGTCCGCGCCTTCCCGCACGGGCGCGGGAATCACCGGGCACGCTCAGCTGTTGGCGCAGGCAGCCCGCACCGGGCGCTCTCGCACGGAGATGAGGAGACGGGACATGTACGGCGACGCCGCCACGATCCGCAAGATGCTGACGGAACTCGGCGACACCTGGGCCGTCGTGGGCCTGTCCACCAACCGGAGCCGCGCCGCCTACGGCGTCGCCGAGGTCCTTCAGCGCTACGGCAAGCGGGTCGTCCCGGTCCATCCCAAGGCCGAGACCGTCCACGGCGAGCAGGGGTACGCCTCGCTCGCCGACATCCCCTTCCCCGTGGACGTCGTCGACGTCTTCGTCAACAGCGAACTCGCCGGTCCGGTCGCCGACGAGGCCGTACGGATCGGCGCCAAGGCCGTCTGGTTCCAGCTGGGCGTCGTCGACGAGCAGGCCTACGACCGCACGCGCGCCGCCGGGCTCGACATGGTGATGGACCGCTGCCCGGCCATCGAGATCCCCCGCCTCGGCTGACGGTTCGCGGACCGGCCGTCCGCGCGGCGGCCTCACGTGTGGGCGACGACCGCCACCGGGGCCGCCGCGCGGTGCAGCACCGTGTGGGTGACGGGGCCGATGCGGGCGCCGAGCGGCGCGTGACGCACCCGGCGGCCGACGACGACCAGCGATGCATCGCGCGACGCCGCGACGAGGTGGTCCGGCGCCTTGCCGGGGTGCGACTGCTCGACGACCTCGATGCCGGGGAACGCCCGCCGCCAGGGCAGCAGTGCGTCGGCCGGTCCTGCGCCGTCCCCGTGGCCGGCCCTCGCGTCCTGCGGGGCGCCCTCCCCGGTACCGGGCCCGGCCGGAGCACGGTGGCCCCGATCGTGAACGACCCGCAGCGCGGTGTCGCGCAGGGCGGCGGCCTCGAAGGCGAACCGGAGCAGCGTCTCGTCCGGGTACGCGGTGTCCAGGCCGAGGACGACGGGCCGGAACGGCGTACCGTCGGACCCGGCACCGGACGGATCCGGCATGTGCTCGTCCTCGGCCTGCTCCCCGGCCCGGACGAGGACCACCGGGCGCTCCGTGTGCGCGACGACGTGCAGCCCGACGGACCCGACGAGGAAGCCCCCGACCCCGCTCCGCCCGTGCGAGCCGAGGGCCAGCAGTTCCGCGTCCGCGGCCGCCTTCAGCAGTTCCTCCGTGGCCCGGCCCGTCAGCTGCTCCAGGTCCACGTCGACGGCCGGGTGGCGGCGCCGGACCCCGTCGGCCGCCTCACACAGGATCCGCCGCGCCCCGGGGCCCACCGGTGTCACCCCGTGCTCGGCCCAGCCCTGCTGGGCCGACGGGCCCGGCATCGGGGATCGTCCCATCGGCTCGGGCACCGGTTCCCAGACGTTGACCAGGAGCAGGGGCAGGGCGCGCAGCCGGGCCTCCCGGGCCGCCCATTCGACGGCGGCGACGCTCTCACGGGAACCGTCGAAGCCCGCGGTGACGGTGCGGGGCATGGGCGCACCTCCTCATGTCGAGGTCTGTCTCCAGGATCGCGGCAAGGCGACGGAGGCGCACACAGGAACCCCGGAACCGCAGGCGCTGTTCCGGGGGCGCTGTTCCGGGGGCAAGGTGAGGGCCGTGTGGGCCGGGCGCCCGGTGGTCGGCGGCAGGGCGGTCAGGCCGCGGAGTCTGGCGTTGCGCCTTTCCAGGGCTTCGGCGGTGGTGGGGAAGAGCGCCGCGTCGCCTTCACCGATCTGCGCCTGGTTCAGCTCGACGAAGCCTCGGGTGTCACGTTCGTAGGCGGCGAAGGCGGCGGTGTGGTCCGGGTGGGCCGCCAGCGAGCGGGCGAGCATGCAGGCGCCGACGAGGGCGAGGCTGGACCCCTGCCCGGTCAGGAACGACGGGGCGTGGGCGGCGTCGCCGACGAGCGCGATACGGCCGTGGGACCAGCGCGGCATGCGGACCTGGCCGACGGTGTCGAAGAACGGATCGGTCGCCCGGTCCAGGGCGGCGACCATGGCCGGGATCTCCCATCCGTCGCCGGCGAAGGTGGCGGCGACGAGGTCCCGTCGTGCCTCGGGATCGCGGAGGACCGCGTGTGGTGGCCGGCGCTCCGCGAAGTTGAGGAGCGCGTGCAGTTCCGCGCCGTCTCCGACCGCGTAGAGCACCGCGGCCCTTCCCGGGGTGTTCCAGATGAGCGCTTCGTGGGAGAGCCCGAAGGTGTTGGGCATGGTGAACACGGCGAAGCAGTAGCCCAGATAGCGGTGGAATCGCCGCTCGGGTCCGAACACCAGCCTCCTGGTGTGCGAGTGCAGCCCGTCCGCGCCCAGGACCAGGTCGAAGCCGCGCCGGATGCCACTGCGGAAGGTCACGTCGACGCCGTGCTCGTGCTCGGTGAGTTCATCGACGGAGTCGTCGAAGACGAACTCCGCTTCGTCGCGGACGGCTCCGTGCAGGACGTCCGTCAGAACACCGCGAGGCAGTTCGACGTCATGTCCCTCGATCCCGCCGGCCACCGTCTGCGGGTGCACGACCGCCGCCTCACTGCCGTCGGCGTTGAGGAAGGTCAACCGGCGTGACTCGATGTGCGCTTCCCTGAGCCGCGGCAGGATCCCCATCCTGCGGGACACCTCCACGGCGGTGCCGCGCACGTCGACCGGGTACCCACCACCCCGTGGTCCGGCGGACTTCTCCACCACGGTCACCGAGAACCCGAACCGGGCCAGCCAGAACGCCACCGCCTGACCCGCGATGCCCGCCCCCGAGACCAGGACCGTGCTCCTCGACGCGGTTCCTCTGTCCATTCGTCAACTCCTCGGTTCCGGAAGAAACATGTGAAAGTGCCGGCCGGCGCGGAGGGACCGGATCACCCGGTGGGTGAGGAAACCGCCGGCGAGGGCGCGGCGGTGCCGAGACGTGTGCTGCGCACGAGCAGGACGACCAGCACCGCGGCGATCGCGAAAGCGCCGGAGGCGATCGCGACGTAACCGAACACGCCTGTGGCCGAGTTCGCCGTTTCGCCGTCGACGACGACGGCGGTCGACCTGAGCACGGCCGACCCGACGAAGTCCAGCACCACGGATCCGATCGAGACCATGACCATGACCAGGCTGGACACGATGCCCTGCCGCTCGTCGGACGCCAGGCTCCCCGCCAGGTTGAAGCCGGACGTCCCGAGCGCCCCCACCGTGACGCCCAGCAGGAATCCGCAGCACAGTGCGACGAGCAGCCGGGACACCCCGAGGAACATCCCCGTGGTCACCACCGTTCCGAGCATGACCGCCCCGGCCAGCGTCAGGGCCGGTCCGATGCGCGCGGCGAGCCACCCGGCGCCCGGGCCGCCCAGCGTGACGCCGACTCCCGGTGCCGCGAGCAGCAGCGCCACGGATCCCTGGCCGGCGAGTCCGTACCCGAGTCCCTGGTCCGCCGGGACGTCACCGATGAGCGGGATGAGCTGCAGCATGCTCTGGTACGAACCGGCCGCGAGGAAGACGACGAGGAGCGTGAGCACCAGGGGCGCGCCGAGGCCCCTGATGTCGATCAGGGGGTCGGGCTTTCGGCTGGAGACCAGGAACCACCTGGCGAGTGCGGCGGCGCCGACGCCGAGGAGAGCCAGCGGGCCGGCGGCGAGCCAGTCGAGTTCCGAGCCCAGGCTGACGTAGCCGAGCACCCCGGCGAGACCTCCGCCGAGGAGGAGGGCACCGCCGGCGTCGATCCTGCCGGGTGTCCTGGTCGGGGACTCGGGAAGGACGACGCGCACACAGATCGCCATCACCGCCGCGCCGAGGGCCGACAGGACGAACAGGATCTGGAAGCCGAACTCCGTGGCCAGTTCCTCGATGAGGAACCGGGACGCGATGTTGAGTACGGCGGAGCCGGAGGTCACGATGCCGACGACGACCATCGCGATCCGAGGCGCGCAGATCCCCCGAACGATGGCGACGGAGAGGAAAACGGTGGCCAGGGCCGCTCCCTGCAGCATGCGTCCCGGCACGAACACCCAGACGGTGGGGGCCACCGCGCACAGGACGGCGCCCGCGCAGCTCAGGCATAACGTCAGCACGAGCACCCGGCGCCTGCCGTGGATGTCGGCGCTCTTTCCGAGCAGCGGCGCCCACAGCACTCCCGCCAGCATCGCGGTGGCGTTGAGCCAGGCCGCCTGGCCGGTCTCGAAGTGGTCGAGCATCTCCGGCAGGACGAGCAGGGGCGCGGTGATGGCCGAGTCGACCACGAAGTTCACCAGGGCCAGGACAGCCACCACGCCGATGAGCCGCCCGTTCCATCCCGTGTGCAGTCCGGTGTCAGCGCTTCCGGTGCTCACACGCACCCCCTTTAAGATACGCAATGGTTTCTTACTTGGAAGAGTAGAGTACCCCGATAAGAAACGTCAAAGTTTCTAAGGGGAGTTGTGGGAAGACGGCGCGGTGAAGCACTCGAGGCGGCGATCCTCGAAGCGGCCTGGGACGAGTTGAGTGAGCGGGGGTACACCCACCTGACCGTCGACTCCGTCGCCCGGCGGGCCGGCACCAGCAAACCGGTGCTCTACCGGCGCTGGGCGGACAAGCAGAAGCTGGTCGAGGCCGCAGTCGTACGCCGCCACGCCCTCCAACAGGTCACCCCGGCCGACACCGGGTCCCTGCGCGGCGACCTGATCGCCACCCTCACCGAGATGAGCGAGAAACAGGGGCCGTTCCTCGTCCAGCTCAGCCTGCTGCTCACCGGCTACTTCACCGAGACGGACACCAGCTTCGCCGAGCTGCGCGAGATGTTCGTCGCCGGGCGGCGCTCCGGACGCGACGAGATCATGGAACGTGCCGTCGAGCGCGGCGAGATCGATCCGGCCAGGCTCACGTCACGGATCGCGTCCCTCCCCTTCGACCTGCTGCGAGGCGAGACGATGATGACGCTACGGCCGGTCCCTCCCGACGCGATCGAGGAGATCGTCGACACGATCTTCCTGCCGCTGGTCCGCTAGAGGCACCGTCCGCCGCGCTCTGACACCGGCCGTACTGCGCGGCGACGCCGGCCGTACTGCGCGGCGCACTGCTCGCCCGGCGGCCGGCCGCCGGCCTGTTGCGCGCCACCCGGAAGGGCCGGGTGCCGGTGGGCGGCGGCGGTCACCCTGCCCTCACCGTCGGCGGCGAGGACGCGAGCCGGCATCGCAGGGCGTCGTTGTCGTCATGGCGGACGACCTCCTCCCGGACGTCTTCGGGCCCGTCGGCGAGGACCCGGTCCATGCGCTCGCGGATGTACCTCCTGAGGTGGATTTCTCCAAGCTGCGGGCCGACCGCGAGCAACCCGCCTTGGAACAATAATCTCTGGAACTTGCTTCCATGGAATGTAAATGGTTGGCTGGGCACCAGCGAGCCCGGGGGGCTCTCGGCTACTCACCGCCGCCGGAGCGCACGCACGGGCGCCTGCTGTCGCGGGCGAGGCGCCACCACCGCACACCCACCACCCGACACCGATCCGCCCCATGGAGCCGGTCTCCGACTCCGCGGGCTTCACCTTCGCCCGGCTGCGGGACACCGCCGGCCACCACTTCGGCACCCTCTCCGCGTCCGCCTCGTAGCCGACACACGGGGCGACCGGCCGCCTCGACTTCGTCCGACCACCCCCGACCACCGAACCCAAGGAGACCACGATGACCCGTGCCAATCTCGACCTGGCCCGCACCTACTTCCACGCCGTGCAGACCGGCGGCATGGCCACCCTCGGCGCCCTCCTCGACGAGGAGATCGTCTGGCACCAGCCCGGGGCCAACCGGTTCTCCGGCGACCACAAGGGACAGAGCGCCGTCTTCCAGATGCTCGGCAGCATGATGGAGGCCAGCCAGGGCACCTTCGCCATCGACGCGGTCCACTCCCTGATGGACAACGGCGATCAGGTCGCCGCCCACATCCACTTCACCGGCCGCCGCGGTGATGCGTCCATGGCCATGGACGGCGTGGACCTCCTGCGCATCCAGAACGGCAAGATCACCGAAATGTGGCTCTTCTCCGGCGACCAGGGTGCCGAAGACGCCTTCTGGGGCCGCTGACACTCGCGTGTGCCCCGCGACGCCCCGGCAGCGGGGCACACGAGCAGCTCCCACCGGGGAGAGGCACAGCACGCGGAGGACGACCGACGAGCAGTGGCGGGCGTTCATCACCCACGGCACCCGGTCCGGCAAGCTGTCGACCGTCCGGGCCGACGGCGGCCCTCACGTCACCCCGGTCTGGCTGCTCCTCGACGGCGACGACATCGCGCCCACCACCGAGAAGGACGGCGTCAAGGGCCGCGACCTCACCCGCGACGGACGCCTCGCCCTCTGCGTCGACGACGACCGGCCCCCGTACGCCTTCGTCGTCCTGCACGGACATGCCGAGGTCTCCGAGGATCCCGACGAGAACGAAGTCCTGCCGTCGGCAGCGTGGTTCACGGAGCCGCCGACCGGCCGGGCTGCTTCGGCGCCCGCACCGCGGACACCGGAGCCCGCCCCGCGGCCCTCCGCTCCGCGTCCAGAGCGCGTCCGGCCGCCCGCAGCGTACCGAGAACCGAGGTCACCTCCCGCACGGACCGCTCGGGGATCACCGAACCGATCCGGAGTTCCAACTCCTCCTCGAACACCTTCACCGCCCCGTCCACCAACTTCCTCCCCTCGGAGGTCAGTTCGACGATCGACGAGCGCCGGTCGTTCGGATTCGCGCGGCGCTCGCACCAGCCCGCCGCCTCCAGGCGGTCGACCACCTTGCTCGTGCCGCCCACCGTGATGGAGAACTCCTCCGCGATGTCCTGGATCCTCTGCCCGGGCCGGCTCCACAGCAGGTGAAGCACTTCGAAGGACGTGAGCGGCAGGTCGCACTCGGCCCGCAGGCGCCCCTCGATGCCGTTCCACAGCTCGATCTCCAGTGAGACCAGTTCCCGGTACAGCCGCTTCAGGTCAGCCATCACTCATCATCCGTAGAACTATCTTCCATGGACATCAACCATAGGCCGGCAGCCGCAGTGCCGTTCATGCCCCTCGCTGCACCGCTCTGCTGCGATGTCAAACAATGGTGGCCGTGACGCGTGAGAATCGGTTCATGCTGAGCATCGGATCCGTGGTGATGGGCGCCTCCGACGTGCGACGGGCCGCCGTGTTCTGGACGCAGGCGCTCGGATATGTGCCGCGCGAGGAGCCGGAGGACGACTGGGTGGTGCTCGTGCACCCCGACGGCGGCCGGCCGCAGTTGTCGCTCGGGCGGAGCGAGACCCCGGCTCAGGAGCGGCCCCGCGTACACCTGGACCTGTACGCCGGGAACGCGGCGGACCAGGCGGCGGAGGTCGAACGGCTGGTCGACCTCGGCGCGCGCCGCGTCGACTGGGAGCTCTACGAGAACGACTCCGACTTCATCGTCCTGGAGGACACCGAGGGCAACCGCTTCTGCGTGATCGACACCGGCCGGGGCTGACCTGGGGCAGGGGGTGGCCTGAAGCGGGGGTCGGCCCGAAGCCGGGGGCGGCTGGAGGCGGGCGCCGCGGGCGACAGCCCAGGGCGGGGCCGGCCCCGGACGGGTGCCGGCGCCACCTCACACCGGCAGCAGCCGCGTCACCAGTTCTCCGAGTCGCCGCGCGTTGCGGCACGCGTGCATGGCGACGACCTCGGCGTAGACATGCGCAGCGGAGTCGCCCGTGGACCACTGCTCGGGTGACTCGGGGTTGAGCCAGTGGACGCGGCGGGCGCGGCCGGCGATACGGCGCAGGGCGGCCGCGTTGGGGTCGAAGCCGTTGGTGCGGGCGTCGCCGAGGACGATCACCGAGGTGCGCGGGCCCACGGCGTCGAGGTGGTGCTCGGCGAACTCCCCGAGCGCGGTCCCGTAGTCGCTGCTGCCGTGCCAGCCGCTGATCGCGGCCTCCTCGGCGATCCTGCGGCCGAGTTCCGCCGGGTCGGCCTCGCCGGTGGTGACGAGGTGGGTGACCTCGTCGACCTTGTTGACGAAGGCGTACACCCTCACCTTGCTGAACTGGTCCCGCATCGCCTGCACCAGCAGCATCGTGAAGTTGGCGAACCCCGCGACCGACCCCGACACATCGCACAACAGCACGATCTCCGGGCGGGCGGGCCGGTGCCTGCGGTACGCCGGGCGCAGGGGCACTCCCCCGGTGGACAGCGAGCGGCGCAGCGTGCGCCGGATGTCGATCCGGCCCCGCGCTGCCCTGCGCCGCCGGGCGGCCAGCCGGGTCGCCAGCTTGCGGGCCAACGGCTGCACGGTGCGCCTCAGTTCGACGAGCTGCTCCCGGTTGGCGACGAGGAAGTCGACCTGGTCGGCGCTGTGGGCGATGCCCCGCTGGGCGATCAGCGCCGCGCCCCGCCGCTCGGCGACCCGGCGCCGCGCCTCGGTGCGCACCCGCTCACGGAAGTCCTCGATGCGGCGCCGGATCTCATCGGCGTCGAGCCGGTCGGTGAACCCGCCGGAACCGGAGCCGCCCGCACCCGATCCCGCCCCCGACCCTGATCGCGCACCCCATCCCGCACCCCGTCCGGACCCCGCACCGCCCACCCCGGCACCGGTCCCCGGCCCGAAACCGGAACCCGCGCCGCCCCCACCGCCCCCGCCCGCCCGCTGGGCCGCGAGGATCCCCGCGAGCAGCGTCTGCGGCCGCAGGCGGTCCAGCGTCTGGTGGGCCGACCAGCCGTCCGACTCGGGCGACGCGCCGTACCGGCCGAGCAGTTCGACCGCCTCGCCGGCGAGCCGGTTGAGCGCGGCGACGTCACCGGCGGCGAGCGCGGCGGCGATCCGTTCGCGCAACTCGTCGCGGTCCGCGGCCGGTGGCTCCCACGCCCCCGTCAACTCGCCCACGCCGAGCGGGAAGTACAGCTCGAAGGCCGCGTCGAACACGGCGCGCTGGCGGTCGGCGCGCAGCAGCGCCGCCGCCAGGCCCTCCCTGATCCGCTCCCGGTCGGCGAGACCCAGCACCTCCAGGACGGCCGCCGCGTCCACGGTCTCGCCGGGGCCGATCCGGATGCCGTGGCCGCGCAACGCCCGGACGAAGCCCGTGAGCCGCTCGGAGAGCGGCGCACCGGAGGGGGCGGCACCGGAGCCGGCCGCACTGGCGGCAGTCGCACTGGAGGAAGCCGCGTCGGCGGAGGCCGCACCGGAAGGTGTCGCACCGGAAGGAGTCGCGTCGGCGGAGGCCGCATCCGAGGACGCCGCGGCGCCGTCCACCGCGGTCATACCAGGGTCAGCTTCCGGGTGGCCTTCTCGATGTCGTCCCGGTGCTTGAGGATCACGCCGAGGCTGTCCCGGACGACCGTCTCGTCCAGGGTGCCGGCGCCGAGCGCCAGCAGGGTCCGGGCCCAGTCGATCGTCTCGGCCACCGAGGGCGCCTTGCGCAGGTCCATCTCCCGCAGCGCCCCGACGACACGGACCAGGGAGTCGGCGAGCACGGCGTCCAGGCCGGGCACCTTGAGCCGGACGATCCGCTGCTCCAGCTCGGCGTCGGGGAAGCCGAGGTGGAGGAAGAGGCAGCGGCGGCGGAGGGCCTCGGACAGTTCGCGGGTGGCGTTCGAGGTGAGGAGCGTGAAGGGGCGCCGGGTGGCGGCGATGGTGCCCAGTTCGGGGACCGTGACCTGGAAGTCGCTGAGCACTTCGAGGAGCAGGCCCTCGACCTCCACGTCGGCCTTGTCGGTCTCGTCGATGAGGAGCACGGTCGGCTCGTCGCCCCGGATGGCGGTCAGCAGGGGCCGGGTGAGCAGGAACTCTTCGCTGAAGATGTCGTTGCGGGTGTCGTCCCAGGCCTCGTCGCGTCCGGCGCTGATGCGCAGGAGCTGCTTGGCGTGGTTCCACTCGTAGAGGGCGCGGGACTCGTCGATGCCCTCGTAGCACTGGAGCCGGACCAGACGCGCGGCGCCGACCCGTGCGACGGCCTTGGCCAGCTCGGTCTTGCCGACGCCCGCGGGGCCCTCCACGAGCAGCGGCTTGCCCAGCCGGTCGGCCAGGAAGACCGTGGTGGCGACGGCCGTGGAGGCCAGGTAGCCGGCTTCGGCGAGCCGCGCGAGGACGTCGTCCACGGAGGAGAAGAACCCGGTGCCCGCGATCTCGGGCCGGGTCCCGTTCGTGTCGGCCATCTGCCACTCCCCCTCGCACCGTACGCGGTGCCGCCGACCGACACCGCCCTCAAGCTACCAAGCGGTCGCTTTGCCTGCACAGAGGTACGGGCCCCGCGCCGACGGGGGACGCCCGGCCCGACCCCGAGGGGGCACCGGGTCACGCGTCACCGCGCCCGCACGAACCCGGCCGCGCCCCGGCGATCGGCGGGGCGCAGGCGTCGCCGGCTCACGCTCCACACGCCACTCCCGCACGGCGCCGGGCCCACCCCGGCGGATCGCCGGGCCGGCGTCACGCCGCCCGCACCAACCGCCTCACCAGGTCCTCCCACCCCTCCTCCAGCCGCTCCAGCGGCATCCCCCGCCGTGTGAGCAGATGGTTGACCAGGTGGATGTCCAGGTAGCCGAGCATGGTGTGCGCCATCAGCTCCACGTCCCCATCGACCTCGGCACGGCGCAGCAGCATGCACAGGTGGCCGAGCCGCAGCTGGTTGGCGGGGCCGCTGAACCGCCGGGAGGCGTCCGCGCCGGCGGCCAGGTAGAGATCGCGGTGAGCGTTCTCGTGCCGCAGGACGGCCGCGCCGAACGCCCGGAGCCGCTCGACGGGCGGTGCGTCCGGGCCGAGGGGCGGCGGCCCGGACAGGAAGGCGGCCTGCAGCTCCCGCTCATGGTGGTCGAGGAGGGCGACCAGAAGGCCGGTCCGGTCGCCGAAGCGACGGAAGACGGTTCCCTTGCCCACCTGCGCGGCGGTCGCCACGGCCTCCATGGTCAGATTGCCCGCTCCGCACTCCTGGGCCAGCCGGGCGGCGACCTCCAGCAGCAGGGCGCGGTTGCGCGCGGCGTCCGCCCGCAGTCGCGGCTGGTCGGCGGCGGGCGGAACGACGTCGATCAGCCCGTCGAGAGGGTCGCTTTCCGAGGGCCTGACCAAGGGTGGCAGCGGCTCGTTCATGAAAAGAGCGTAACGCTCACCACAGAAAAGTGGACCGCGGTCCGGATAGCTGCTAGAAATTTCAACGGACCCCGGTCCGTTTAACCCCGGATCCCCGTCCTTCAGCTTCCACCCCTCCTAGGAGTCAGCTCATGTCCGTACGCATCCTCGCGCTCGTCGGCAGCCTTCGCGCCGGTTCGCACAACCGTCAGCTCGCCGAGGCGGCCGTGAAGCACGCCCCTGAAGGTGTCGAGATCGAGCTGTACGAGGGCCTGGCCGACGTTCCGTTCTACAACGAGGACATCGACAACGAGGAGGCCCTCCCGGCCACCGCCGCGCGCCTGCGTGAGGCCGCCGGCCGGGCCGACGGCTTCCTCCTCTTCTCCCCCGAGTACAACGGCACGATCCCGGCCGTCCTGAAGAACGCCATCGACTGGCTGTCCCGCCCGTACGGTGCCGGTTCGTTCACGGGCAAGCCGGTCGCCGTGGTCGGCACCGCGTTCGGCCAGTTCGGCGGCGTGTGGGCGCAGGACGAGACCCGCAAGGCCGTCGGCATCGCCGGTGCCACGGTCCTGGAGGAGGCCAAGCTCTCCATCCCCGGCTCCGTCGTCCGCTTCGCAGAGACCCACCCGGCCGACGACGCCGAGGTCGTCACCGGCCTCACCGCCGTCATCGAGCAGCTGACCGAGCGGGCGGGCGCCGCGGCCGCCTGATCCGCGCACTGCCGTACGCCGCCGGGTTCCGGGCCGCGAGGTCCTGGGCCCGGCGTCGCCGTTTCCCTGCCCCACCGCGCGGGTCAGGCGATCCCCAGCCCCTCCAGCACCACCGCGTTCGGCAGTTCCGCGAACGCCTTGCCCGGCACCAGCAGCTTGCCGCGCCGCCGGCCGCTGCCGACCAGGACGTACGGCAGGTCGACCACAGCGGAGTCCACGAGGACGGGCCAGCGCTCGGGCAACCCGACGGGGGTGATGCCGCCGTACTCCATCCCCGTCTCCCCGGTGGCGGTGTCCATCGGCGCGAAGGAGGCCTTGCGGGCGCCCAGTTGCCGCCGGACCACGCCGTTGACGTCGACGCGGGTCGTGGACAGCACCACGCACGCCGCCAGGCTCGACTCGCCGCCCCGCCTGCCGGCGACGACCACGCAGTTCGCGGACCGCTCCAGCAGATCCCGCCCGTAGTGCTCGACGAACACCGCGGTGTCGGCCCACCGCGGGTCCGTCTCCACGTACAGGATCTGCTCGGCGGGCACGGCACCGCTCCAGTGGCGTACGGCGTCGGCGACCGGCCCGACGAGCTCGTCGAGGCATGCGGGGGCGGGGGTGGCGTGGTCGAAGTCTCCGATGGGTGCGCGCATGACCGGCACGCTAACAAAGCGCCGGCGCGGGGAAGCCGGCGTCTCAGCGGACGGGCGGCACGGAGACCGTCAGCACCATCTCCGCCGGGACGTCGCCCTCGTTGGCGTACCGGTGCGTGGCGTTGGCCTCGAAGGTGACGCTTGCGCCGGCCGGGACGCGGTACTCCGCGCCCTCGACGGTGAGCGTGAGTTCGCCGGCGGTGACATGTGCGATCTCGACGGTGCCGGCGGGGTGCGGGTCCGAGCCGCTGCCCTCGCCCGGCATCAGTCTCCAGTCCCACATCTCCAGCGGGCCGGGCGCTTCCGTACCGGCGAGGAGCCTGCTGTAGCTGCCCGCGTCGGTGTGCCACAGCCGGACCACCTGATCGGCGGGGACGACCCGGACCTTGGGGCCCTGCTCGTAGTCGAGCAGGGTGGTGATGCTGACGCCGAGGGCGTCACCGATCTTGACGACGGTGCCGAGGCTGGGGTTGGTGCGGGCCTGCTCGATCTGGATGAGCATGCCGCGGCTGACTCCCGCACGGGCGGCGAGGGCGTCCAGGGTGAAGCCGCGTTCCGTCCGCCAGCGTTTGACGTTCCGCGCCAGGGACTGGGTCAGCAGGTCGAGATCCGACACATTCCGTCCAATATTTTAAATGGCAGAGTTCAATTGAATGAACTACGGTGGAGTGCACCCTTCGTTCACCGAACTGTACTGCGAGGCCGCCCGATGACCGCACTCTTCGCCCTGGCCACCAGCCTGTTGTGGGGCCTGGCCGACTTCGGCGGCGGGCTGCTGAGCCGACGTGTCCCGGCGCTCACGGTGGTCGTCGTCTCCCAGACGATCGCCGCCGCGGTGCTCGGCGCGATCGTGTTCGCGACCGGCGCCTGGAGCGAGGCCGGGCCCCGGCTGTGGTTCGCCGTGGCCGCGGGTGCGGTGGGCCCGGTCGCGATGCTCGCCTTCTACAAGGCGCTCGCCCTCGGCCCCATGGGCGTCGTCTCCCCGCTCGGCTCGCTGAGCGTGGCCGTCCCGGTGGGCGTCGGGCTCTTCCTCGGCGAACGCCCCGCACTCCCGCAGATCGCCGGCATCCTGGTGGCCGTCGTCGGGGTCGTCCTGGCGGGCGGCCCGCAGTTCCGCGGTGCACCCGTCCAGCGGCAGGCCATCCTCCTCACCCTCGTCGCCGCCTTCGGTTTCGGCGCGGTGATGGCCCTGATCGCGGAGGCGTCGACGACGCTCACCGGTCTGTTCCTGGCCCTGTTCGTCCAGCGGGTCACGAACGCCGTCGTGGGCGGCGCCGCCCTCTGCGTCTCGGTGAGGCGCGGCACGCCGGCCCTCCCACCGGAGGGCTTCCCCTACGGCTCGCTCCCGGCCTTCGCCTTCGTCGGCCTCGCGGACGTGGCCGCCAACGGCACCTACTCCGTGGCCGCCCAGCACGGCCCGGTCACCATCGCCGCCGTCCTCGCCTCGCTCTACCCGGTGGTCACCGCCCTGGCCGCCCGCACCCTGCTCGGCGAACGCCTCCGCGTGATCCAGGCGGCCGGCGCGGGCCTGGCCCTGGCAGGCACCCTCCTGCTGGCAACGGGCTGAGCGGCCACCACATCCACCCCAGGGGAACGCCACCGCCGCTCCAGGGGGCGCGGGGCCGCGCGACCGGCCACAGCGACCCCGCGGCCGCCCGGCCACACCGGGAACCCTGGCTCTCAGGCGGACTCCCCGGCCCCCTCCGCCTCCCACTCGGCGAGCGCCAGCAGCTGCTCCGGCGTGACCCCGTCAGGAATCGGCACGGGCGCGGGCGTCCGGATCGGCGGCTGCCACCCCTCCACCGGGTCCCACCGCCGTACGACCTTCGCGGGCGCCCCGGCCACCACCGAGCGGTCGGGCACCTCACCCCGGACGACCGCCCCGGCCGCCACCACCACGTTCCGCCCTATCCGCGCCCCCGGCAGGATCACCGCCCCGGTGCCGATCCAGCAGCCGGGCCCGATCGACACCGGGTCCATCCGGGGCCACTGCCTGCCGATCGGCTCGTGGGGGTCGTCGTAGGAGTGGTTCGTGGAGGTCACGTACACATACGGCCCGAAGTAGCAGTCGCTGCCGATGGTCACACTGGTGTCGGCGATGACATGGCTGCCCCGGCCGAGGACGACACCGTCGCCGATGCGCAGGATCGGCTCCGCGCCGAGGTCGAGGTCGGGCATCAGCCCGGCGGTCAGCGTGACCTGCTCGCCGATGATGCAGTGGGAGCCGAGATGGATCCACGGCTCACCGAAGACCGTGCCGAGCGGGAAGGCCAGTCTGGTACCGGTTCCCATCGCGCCGAACCGGAAGCGGCCGGGACGCTCGGCCGTCACCGCCCCGGTGCGCTGCACCCACTGCCAGCCCGCGTGGACGGCGCGCTGCACCGCGCGACGCCGCCATGACGAGAACGTGTTCTTACTCCTGGGCACCCGCTCACCGTACTCACCGGTCGGCACCCGGACCGCGCCGTTCGACTGTGATCTTCACCCCACGCGACGCCGTGTCCATGGCATACGGTGCGGAGGGAGACTGATCCATCACCAGGAGGCGGCAATGAATCGGCAGCGGGCCCTGATCACGACGTTCGACGGCAGGAAGCCGGACGTGGAGGATGCCGCGTTCGTCTCCCCCTCCTCGGCGGTGATCGGCGACGTGACGCTGCGCGCCGGGTCCAGCGTCTGGTACGGCGCGGTGCTGCGGGCCGAGTTCGAGCCGATCGTGGTGGGAGCGGGCAGCAATGTGCAGGACAACTGCACGCTCCATGTCGACCCCGGCTTCCCGGTCTCCATCGGCGAGCGCGTCTCGATCGGGCACAACGCCGTCGTGCACGGGGCGACCATCGAGGACGACTGCCTGATCGGGATGGGCGCCACGGTGCTGAACGGCGCGGTGATCGGAGCGGGTTCCCTCGTCGCGGCGCAGGCGCTGGTGCCGCAGGGGATGCGGGTGCCGCCCGGTTCACTGGTCGCGGGCGTCCCGGCGAAGGTCAAGCGCCCCCTCACCGACGAGGAGCGCGAGGGGGTCACGCTGAACGGGACGCATTACACCGAGCTGGCGAAGGCCCACCGGGCGGCGCAGGAGGAGTACGGCGCGTGAGCCGCCCACGGCCCCGCGCGGCCCGCGGACGCCCCGGGGACGGGCTCAGTCCCCGGCCGGGACCAGTTCGGGCTCGCCGGCCCCGGCCTTCTCCGCCGCCTTCTTCGCCTTGCGCTTGATCACCAGCATGGAGGTCGCGCCGATCACCACGGCCAGCACCAGGCCCAGCCACGAGAAGCGCTTGAGCCATGCCTCGGCCACCACGCCGACGTAGTAGATGACGGCGGTGGTGCCACCGGCCCAGAGGATGCCGCCGAGGACGTTGGCGGTGAGGAAGCGCCAGTACGGCATCTGCAGGACACCGGCGAGGGGACCGGCGAAGATCCGCAGCAGGGCGATGAAGCGGCCGAAGAAGACCGCCCACATGCCCCAGCGGTCGAAGGACCGCTCGGCGACCGCGATGTTGCTCTCGCTGAAGTGCCTGGGAAATCTCCGGCCGAGCTTGGCCAGCAGCGGACGTCCGCCCTTGCGGCCGATGGCGTAGCCGATCGAGTCGCCGATGATCGCGCCGGCCGTGGCGCAGGCGCCGAGGATGAACGGGTTGATCTCGCCGTGCTGGGAGGCGAGCAGCGCGGAGGAGACCAGGATGATCTCGCCCGGCAGCGGGATGCCCAGGCTCTCCAGACCGATGACCAGCCCCACCAGCAGATAGATGCTGAGCGGTGGCACCGTTTCGAGCCATTCCTGGACGTGCAAAGCCGCTTCCTCCCATGCGTCCGGTTCTCCGGCCCCCGGCGTGCGCCCACGGTGGAGCGCACGCCGGGGCAGCCTACCCGCTTACTCTGACGGCGGCGGAGCCCCGCAGGTTGTCCCACAGATCGCAGGCGTGCTCACGGTGCACGGTCGTGCTCAGCCCGTTCCCGCCCTCCGCGGCGGCCCTGAGCGTCAGCACCCGGTCCCCTCCCGGCGGGACGGCGGGCTGGCCCGCGGCCGTGGGCACCCCGTCACGGATGAAGGAGCCCCAGTAGTCGGTCATCTGCCGTGCCAGTGCCCGTTGTCCGGCGTCCAGCGGGCTCCGCAGACCGAAGTGCCGGAAGAGGTACTGCACCTCGTTGACGTGGGTCGCGCCGAAGTCGAAGCCGGTGCCCAGATCGCGCAGTGAGGCGAAGGGCGGGGAGGTGCGGTCGGCGAACTCGTACGCGTACACCGGTCCGCGCCCGGCGAGGGCCTTGTTCAGCCGCAGCGCGGGGCAGGCGAAGCCCTGGTCGCCCTGGGCGGTGCCGTACGCGATGGTCGGCGAGGGGTGGTCCGTGAGCGGGTAGCGTGCCAGGACGCCGTCGCCGAAGGCGGTCCGCATGACGGTCGGGTACTGCTCCGCGGTGAGCGGGGTGCCGGCCGCGTCGAAGCGGGCGAAAGCGAACAGCCGGCCCTCGTCCTGGTTGGCGCCGTTGAGGACGGGCACCCGGGCGGCCGCCCCGTTCTCGAACGCCTCGAAGGGCTGGACGGGCAGGAAGCCGCCGCCGGCCACCGGCCCCCAGTTCAGTCCCGCCTGGGCGGCGAGGACCTCGGCCGCGGGCTTACCGCGCAGACAGGCCACATCGGCGCAGCCGAGTCTCGTCATGAAGGTCCTGCCCTGGGCCACCGCCGACTCGTGCGTACGGGCCGAGCAGTCGCCGTACGCGCCGCTCTGCACGATCCCGGCGCGGAACAGGCCCCGGGCGGCCGGGGAGGCCAGCTGGGTGCAGACGGAGCGGCCGCCCGCGGACTCGCCCGCGATGGTGACGCGGGCCGGATCGCCGCCGAAGCGGCCGATGTTGGCCCGCACCCAGCGGAGCGCGGCCTGCTGGTCGAGCATGCCGAAGTTGCCCGAGACGCCGTCGCGCACCTCGCCGTCGAGGTCGTCGGTGGCGAGGAAGCCCATGGCGCCGAGGCGGTAGTTGACGGTCACGACGACCGTGCCGGTGCGCCGGGCGAAGGCGTCCGGTACGACGTCCTCGCCGGCGCCGGCGGTGAGGCCGCCGCCGTGCAGCCAGACCATCACCGGGCGGCGGGTGGTGCCGTGCGGCGCGTACACGTTGAGGTCCAGGCAGTCCTCGGTGTGGCTGGGCTGTTCGTAGCCGGGGTCCCAACTGGACGTCTGGACACATCTGTTGCCGAACGCGTCGGCGTCGAGCACGCCTTGCCAGGGGCGCACCGGACGGGGCTCGGTCCAGCGGAGGTCTCCGACGGGCGGCTGGGCGTAGGGGATGCCGAGGAACTGACGCCCCTCGGCGGTGGCCTCGCCGCGCACCCAGCCGGCGTCGGTGCGGACGACGGGCGTCTGTCCGGGCCCGGCGGCCTGGGCCGGGGCCGTGGTCAGGAGGGTGGCGGCGAGGGCGGCCGCTGCCACCGCCGGCCGCCATAAGCGGGAACTCCGGGACACGGTGTCTGACATGAGCCTCACTCCTTCGTGCAGGCGTCGTGGGTGGACCACGTGTGCGCGTGTCGGCGGGGAACCTAGGGCCGCGGGTGACTCGTGTCAATGCAGTGCGCGGGAAAGCCCTCGCCGGTCGGCCGGGGCGGCGGACGGCGAGGGTGACGGGTTGGTCCGGGGTCAGCCGTTGGGGCGCAGGGTCCAGACCACGGTCATCTAGATGCCATCCTTGCTGGACCTGCGAGATCTGCTGCCGAGGCTCCCAGTGCGGCCGTGAACTGCAGAGATGCGCTGAGGCGAGAGGAGGCCAACTGAGACGAGCGGAGGCATCCCGTGCACCCTGACCGCCCCCTCGCTCCCTGATTTCTCCCTGAGCGAGACGGCTCGGCGAACGGATCCACCTGCGTAAACCCCCGCAAGGGAAGGCTACTCCGCCCCCCGCGCGGCCGGCCCCGGCTGATACTCGTCCCCGGATCGGCCGGCCTGCTCACGCCTTATGTCCTCCATCGCGATGACACACTCCTCGCACCCGCGCACCTCACGCTCACTGTCGCCGCGGGGATGGATGGACCCGACCACAGCCGTCCGCACTTGCCCCTTGCAGGGGTGTCTGAAGCAGACGCCGAGCCGCCACTCGTACAGGCTGAGGATCTGCTGGCGGTCCATCTGGTCTCCCGTTGAGTTGGGGGTGGTAGTGGGCCGTGGGGGGTGTGGCTCTGATGCCCGCGCTTCCTGCGAGGACGCACTGAATGGGCTGCGATTCACACGATCAGGTGAACGCTTGTTCGATTTTTGGACACTACACAGAGCCCTGCGGCATATGCCAGACCGTCGCAGGGCTCCGACCCGCATTGGCGACCACTTGGGTACTGACACAAGATCACAGACGCCGAAGCGTTTGGCGGGTGCCAGCCCGCCGCAATCCTCGACCCGACTGGGTCATGCAACGACGTCTCGACCTCGGCCACCGCATCGCCGACTTACGGCGACAGGCGGGGCTCTCACAAGAGCAGCTGGCCCATCTCGCGGGAATGGAGCGGCGGAGCATTCAGCGCTACGAGAACGCGCGGCGAGATCCGCAGTACTCCGACCTGCTGCTCATCGCTCACGCCTTGCGGGTGCACGTGACTGACCTCCTGCAGTAAGCGCTGCCTGTTGACCCGAGTCAACACCGCCTACCCGGAGTAAGGGAATCCATACTCCGCATATATCTGTGCTGGCCCCACACATTCTTTGCAGGCCATCGACACCCCGCGAACCCTTGGCCAACGGTCACGCCGTGCGCTCGGCGAGCTGCTGGTATGCCTCGTCGCACGCGGCGTTCCATGCCCGCCACAACTGCTGGCCGTCTTGGCACCGGTCGCGGTCGACGTCGCGGCATCGGGGGCACGTGGTGGCGTGGCGGCTGTAGGCGGTGTGGGCCTGCTGCATGGCCGTGGGGCGGGCGGCCGGCGCGGGTAACGGGTTCGGCCGGCTACCGGCTTCTGGTGGGGCCGCGGGGTCCGTAGGCTCGGTCATCGTCGACGCTCCGATCGTCGGCTGCCTCCCGGATGCTGGGCCGCGTCCGGGGGGCGTTTGTGTCCTGGTCAGACGTTACCGCCCTATGCCACCACATGGGGCCACATGGTGCACCCGGGGGCCTCCTATCCGCGCAGGTGGGACCAGGCAGTCCTAGGTTGACGGCATGGGTGATGATCACGGATCAGTAGTGGATCCGAGTTCGCCGGTGTACGTATATGTGCAGGTCGCCGACGCGATCGAGGCTGATGTGCGGTCCGGGCGCCTACCGGTGGGTGCGCGCCTGCCCGGGGAGCAGGACCTTGCGGCCCAGTACGGGATCGCGAAGGGCACGGCGAGTCGCGTCGCCCGGGAGCTGCGGGACCGCGGGCTGGCAATCACCGTGCCGAACAAGGGAACGTTCATCACCGAGCCGCCGCAGCCTCCCGGCGAAGGCTGATTGTCAGAGCCGGGCCGTAGGCTTTGCCGTATGCCTCCCTCCCCGCCGCCGCAGGGTCTTCTGCGGCCTTCCGCGGTCGTGAATGCGGAGATCCGCGCCCTCGTCCGGGCGTGCGGGGGCTGGCTGTATGGGGAGGCGCGGGATCGGTATGCGCTGCTCGTCGCGGAGTGGACTGTGGCGACGGCTGCTGAGCGGCGGCGCGTGGAGGTCGTGAAGGCGGCGTGACCGGGCCGCGTAGTATCCCGCCGTGGCTGACATTGATTTCCCCGACGATCTGATCGAGCTGGAACGTTCCGCCTGGGCGGCGATCCAGGCCGGTACGCTCACGCCTGGGCAGGCGAGCGCCGTGCAGGACCGGGTCACCGAGTGGGCTGCGGAGGCGGGCCTGGACCGGCACACCGCGGAGATGGCGCTGAAGCGGGCCGTCAGGCACACGCTGGCCGAGGCCTGACCCCGGACAGCCGTCCGCCCCGGTGCATCACGCCGGGGCGGGGGTTCAGCTCACGCAGCCAGCATGCGCTGATGTGTTCCCTTCATGCTACGAGCGGCCACTGACAATGCGGGGGCGCGTCGACAGCTGGTACTCGCCGACCGGCCACGCCTCCACGGCGCGCCGGGCGTTCTCGCGGAACTGGGCCAGGCTGGCGACGGCCGAGCGCAGTGCGGGCGGCGTCTCGCCGTCAGCGCGCCGGCCGCGGGCCACCTGGGCGAGCGCGCGCTCGGCGTTCGGGTACGGGCGGTACGACATGGACGTCTCCCTCTGCTCCAGCCCAGGATGGCAGACCGTTACGGCTGGTCGGGCCAGCTCGTCAACACGGTGTCCGTCGCGGTGTCTGTGAGGGTGATGCGGGCGCCGTCCGCGTTGCCGTGCCCGCCGATCCGGCGCGTGAACTTGCCCCGCGCGGTGGCCTCGCTCCCCCACCAGCCTTGCATCACGCGGCGCCCGCCGGAGGTGAGGGTGAGGTGGTAGCGGCCTTCCGTGTCCACGCTATGTCTCCGCTCGCATGCCTTTGATCATGCAGGTGCGGCAGGAGTCCAGCCAGCGGAGCCCGCGCACGTCGACTCGCCGGGTGGCTACCGCAGGCGCCCCGCAGGCCGAGCAGGCGCGTCGGGCGGGGCCGGGGTTGATGCGGGCCTGGTAGCCGGAGTGACGCAGCGGGCCGTCGGGCGCTGGCTCCAGCATGCCCGGGTCGACGCCGAGGGGCGCGAGCCAATGCGTGTCGTCGATCACGGCCTGCCCTCCTTCCGTCGCCCCTGCTGCTGCCGTCTGTCACCCTAGACCCTAGAATCGAACACGTGAACGACCGCCCGTCATCCCGCCTCGACCTGCTGCGTTTCCTCGAGCGTGTCCAGCAGCGGGACCTCGACCGCACCAGGCGGTGGATCGCGGACGAGGAGCGGCGCGAGGCCGAGCGGCGTCGCGGCGAGGAGCGCCGGCCTCCCGCGCCAGCATGGCTACTGGAGCCGGGGCTCAACCGGGACGCACCACCGGTCTACGTCCACGAAGGCCACTGCCATATGGCAGGCAAGCGGTCGCGTGGCATCGGCCGCAGCGACGCGCTCCGCTGGCTCGCCGAAGGAGTACCCGCCTGCACGCACTGCCGGCCGGACTCGGAGCTCGGCTACCTCGACGGCTGACGGCAGCCGCAAAGCCTCCCGTGGGGAGGAAACCGGGAGGTGCGGCGGGCCCCGCCGTATGCACGGCAGGGCCCAACAAGGGGACCATCACCCGGGGGTTGGCTCCGATCCCGCACCCACACCATGCACCACAATCCAGCCACGGCGATAGATATCGGCCGGTGGATTCTTCAGACGCCGCCCCTCGCTGTCCGGGCCTTCGCCACCGACTCCTCCAGTGCGGCCATCAGATCCACCACCTGCCCCGCCCCGGCGGCCGGCTCCGGCACCTCGGGCAGGTCACGCCCTTCACGCTTGGCGTCGATGACCTGCTCCAGGGCCTCGGTGTACCGGTCGACGAAGTCGTCGCCCTCCAGGCTGTCGAGGGTCATGCGGTCGATGAGCTTCTGAGCCCACTCCAGCTCGTCCTTGTCGAGCTCTACGGGCGGTGGGGCGAGGGCGGCCGGGTCGCGGATCTCGTCATCCCAGTGCATGGAGTGCAGGACGATCGCGTCGTCGCGGATCCGCAGGAGGCCGAGGCGTTCCCGGCCGCGGAGCGCGAACTTCGCGACAGCCGCCTTACAGCTCCGCTCGAGAGCCTTCCGGAGCAGCACATACGGTTTCCCGGCGACCGGCCCGTCGGCCTCCAGGTAGTAGCCGGGCCCGATCCGGATCGGGTCGATGGACTCGTAAGGCACGAACGCGACGATCTCGATGGCCTTCGCCGTGGGCAGCGGCATCTCGGCGAGTTCCTCGTCCGAGACGGGGATGAGCTGGTCCTTGGACCACTCGTAAGCCTTCCCGATCTCCCCCTCGCTGAGGGTCTGCCCGTCGAGCTCGCAGATCTTGCGGTAGCGGATCCGGCCCATGTCCTCGACGTGGTACTGGCGGAAGCTGACGCTATGGTCCTCGGTTGCGGACGTGACCTTGATCGGGATCGTGACGAGCCCGAAACTGATGGCTCCGCTCCAGATGGCGTGGGGCATGGCAGACCTCCGCATGCAGCCCCGAGCAGCACCAGCCTACGACTCGGCCCCCGGGGCGGGCACGCGGAGCATGGGAACCGCATGTTGCGCACTGCCGTCGAGTACCACGGTTAGTCGCACCGGCTGTCGGCGACTTCCTGTACGGGTTCCGCGGGGTCTTGTCGACTCTTCGCCATGACCCTGATCAGGTCCAGAAGTGCCCACCGCTGCGAATCTGGCAAGTCGGCGACCAGGACCAGTAGCTCAGCTGCCTCGCCAGATGCATCCCACGGCAGGCGCAGCCCGAAGAACTGCGCAGCGGCCGCCTCTTGCAGGCGTACCAGCTCCAGCCGCAATCCAGCCGACAGGGCGCCCAGAACCTCGACGCTCGGCGCAACGACCGGCGCGCCGGTCTCCAGCCGATGGAGCCACCCAGCTGATACGGTCGTTTCCGAGTCGGCGTCCACAGACGCAGCGGCCAGAGCGTGGTACGACAGCCCCAGCTCCCCGCGGCGCGCCTTCACCAGTTGCAGCAGCTCATCCGCCACGAAGCCCTCCACCCCGTCCCAGAAGCCCGCCTCGACGGGGGATGCGAGGCGAGCGCGCGAACAGTGTGGCATGGGGCGGCTACCGTCGGCGCCACCCTGGTTTCCCGCCCATGGGGACACTGCCCGTCGTCCAGATGCGAGACCCCTTGCTCAGTTCGCGGCGCTCAGCGGCGAAGTCCTCGTACATCTCCTGCGCGTATTGCTTCACCTCGTTGAGCGACTCGCCGTCCGCCCGCCAGGTCTTGCCGGTTCCCATCGCGCTCCACAGCTCGACGTTCCAGTCGGGCGGCTCGCCGAGCGCGATGCCCTCTTCGTCGAGTGGAACGTTCTTGATCTCGCCGATCCAATCCTCGCCGTCGTACAGCTTGAGGTGATCGGGGTCGCCGGTGTCGCGGATCTCCAAGGTCATAGTCCAACCCTCCTCATGTGAGTCGGAAGCGGGCGGTGATCCCGCCGAAGAGGGCTTCGGCTGCGTCAACGTGGGCAGCGTTGCGTTCGGCCCGGTCTGTCGACGTCTGCGCGAAGCCGTCCCAGGCCGAGCCGTACTGCTCCTCCATGCCTAGCAGCACGGCGGGAGGGCGGCTCCGGTAGGCAGCGAAGGAAGGCGCGTCTCGTAGGCCCTCGGCCGTGTTGCAGCTGGTGCACAGCAGCCCGCGAACGAGCCCGCTCTGGTGGCAGTGGTCGACGAGTAGGCGTTCCGGGCGTGCGCTGCACATGGCGCATGCCCCGTCCTGCCACCGCCGGAGAGCCTGCGTCGCAGATAGGTGGGGCGGCACCTCACCGTCAGGGACGCGCCAGGCGTGACAGGACGGGATACCTTGCCGGTCGAGGAGTTCGGCAGCGGCGAAGTCGGGGCGCCTTTCGGTCGTAGTCCCCAGCCATTTCAGCTCGGCGGCGTCTCTCCGCCGAACTTCCTCCAGCGCATCAGCGGCGGTCATGGTCACAGGCCGATCCCCCTCATCGGATTCTCCTCGCGGGCGTCGACGACGCGGATGTACTCCAGGACTTGCGGAGAGCCTTCGGCCCAACGGCCCTGGTTGCGGATGGCGGAGAGCGGCGCCTTGTTCTTGTACGCCTCGCCTGCGCCGCCGGCCCGGAAGCCGTGCGCCGTGTAGGTCAGGTCGTCGCCTGGGAGCACACGGGCTGCTCGCCGCTGCACCATCTCGTTGATGGCGTCTCCTGACATCGTGTCGTGGGTGATTTGGCCCCACTGGTTGATGGCGCGCAGGAGCCGGCCAGTGATGATGCCTCGTTCGGCGAGGGCGGCCTTGTACGCGCGGACGACCCGGACGGGGTCGGTCTCGTTGTGGACGCCGCGGGGCACGATGACTTCGGCGCCGTCGCCTTCCTGGTCGGTCTTGGATGAGCGGATGAGGATGGTGAGGTCGCCTTCCTCATCCTCGCGGACGTCTTCCAGGTGGAGGCCAGCGAGTTCGGATCGGCGGGCCATCATGGTGAAGCCGAGGATGAAGATGACGCGGTCGCGGAGTCCGGCGAGTGTCTTGGGGTCGCAGTCGGCGATGAGTAGTCGGAGCTTGGCCAGGTTGATGGCGGGCGCCTTGCGCTTCCGTGTGCCGCCTTCGGACCGCGCCTTCTTGTAGCCCTTGAGAACGCGCAGGGCGGCGACAGTCTCTGGACGGTCGCGGTGCCCGGCCGCGCGGTGCGCGACCCGGATGACGGCGATGGCCTGCTCGATGCTGGACGGTGTCAGGGTGCGGCCGGTGCGCTTCGACGGTGTCACGGTGAGGTGCCGCACGTACTGGGCGAGAGTCTGCGCGGTGGCAGGCAGCGGGGTCCGGTCCTGCTCGGCGCACCACTTCTCGAAGGTTTCCCATTGGCGACTGTAGGCGCGCGTCGTGTTCTCTGGGATGGAGTCTGCGATGGCCTGCCGGGTGTCGTCCGACAGCTCAAGATCCCGCGGCGAATGCACGGTGTTTGCGGGAGCGGTGCGGACGAGTTCGCCCTCGACGGGTTCGAGGTCGGTCACGTCTACTCCTTCACCGTCGCGGGCTGCTGCCGAAGGCGGGCATTCTCTGCTTTGAGGAGTGCGACTTCGGCCTTGGCGTCAGCGAGCAGTTCCCCCAGCCTCCCGACGGCAGCGACTGCGCGGCCGTCGGCTGCGGTGAGGCTGCGGGTGTAGTCGTCGAGGGCGGCGTTGGCACGGACGGCACTCAGCCCGGCTCGGCAGAGGTATGCGATGAGTCGTGCGCGGGAGTCGTCAACCATGCTCCAGGGTACCGTTTCTGACCGCTGATAAGGAAGGTTATCCGGGGTTAGAGCGGACTCGAAGGATAGTGGTAGCACATAAGCCATAGGACGTTATGCGCTACCACCGTTGCCCCCACGCTTGAAGTCGGTCGAGGGAAGGGCAGGCTCCTGGAGTTGATTCACAACGAAGGGGCGGACATGCCAGAGCTGAACTACGAGGCACTGCAGGCGCGGGCGCTCGACAACGTCGAGCAATCCTGGGGTGCGTCCGGTGCCGGGCAGAAGGAGGCGGAAGCGCGGCTCCTCGCCATCGCGCAGATCCAGGCTCTCCTCTGCGTTGGGGCAGCGCTCCGCGACGTGGCCGCTGCGATCCGAGAAGGGCAGTAGGGACAGCGAGCCGCCCCCGCTCCCCAGCCGCTGTGAGGCGGCGAGGGGGCGGGGGCGTCGTCGTCGGGTCTGGGGTTCAGCACATCTTGTAGTCGGCGGCTGAGGAGTTGTACGAGCAGGAGTCAGCGAACGTGCCGCTCGCCTTGTAGACCCACGCCTTGTCGCTGGTGTTGCTCCACACGTACCAGCCGCGGCCCCAGTACAGGTGGCCGGCGCTCTTGGTGCCCTTGCCGGTGTGGACCTTGACGGTCTTCCCCGCGCTGATCTTGTAGGAGGGGAAGGTGTAGACGAACCCGGCGTTGTCCTCGACCGTGTAGCCCTGCAGTTGGATCGCCGAGCTTGAGGTGTTCTTCAGCTGGATGTACTCGGCGTTCAGCGAGGTGTTGCTGCCGGTGTCGCTGCCGGGGCTGTCGTAGTAGATCTTGTAGACCTGGATGGCGCTGGCAGCTTCGGCCTGAGTAGGCAGCAGCGCGAGGCTGGCTGCGGCGGCGACGGCAGCGGTGCAGGCGCGAGTTCGGGTGAGGCGCATGGGTGTTCCTTGCGGATCGTGCCGGGGACCCCCATGGACCCGGCGAGAGCGATCACACTACGGGCGGTAGGCCGCAAACCTCGCTGGGTTGCAGATATGAGACGAAAGGTTCGAAGACTCGAACGCGGCGTGATCCACTCACCATCGTCGTCTGGCGGCTGGGGCCCGAGTGCACGTGCTTCTGTGTCACGGCTCGGTGACACCGTCCGTGCTTCCTCTGCTGCGGGTCTACGGTGTCGGCACGTTCGACCTTGGGGGGATCATGCGTGTTCGCGTGACTGCAGCCACTGCTGCCCTGCTTCTTGCCGCTCTGACCGCATGCGGCGACGGCGCCGCGTCGTCGAAGCCGGAGTCGGAGCCCACGACGGAGGCCGTGCCGACCGAGGAGCCGACACCCGGGACGGTCGAGAAGGGGATGAAGCTCGGGACGCCGGTCCGGACGACCGGCGATGGCGGCACAGGCGTCCTGGAAATCACGCCGGACACGGTGGTGTTCACGAAGGAGGGCGGCGGGGAGACCGCGGCCAACGGGGTGTTCGCCGTGGTGACGATGAAGGACAAGGCGATGACGGCCGTGGCCGCCGACGAACCGGCGCCGATCAGCGGCGGGGGCTGGAAGTGGATGGCGCCGGATGGGGAGATGATCGGCTTCGACAGCGGCAACTCGACGAACGTCGTGATGGACAAGTACAACAACTCAGACCCCGTACAGCCAGGCGGCTATCAGTGGCGGTCGCAGGTGTTCGACCTCAGGCCGGCGCAGGCGAAGGGCGGCACACTGATCTACATCGACGGCGAGGAGAAGGCGTTCCGCTGGGAGATGCCGTCCACGGACAGCGGCCCGAACGTGGCCGAGGTGAAGAAACAGCTGGAGTTCTGACACAACGAAGCGCCCCTCTCCCCCGCCGCCGGTGAGGCGAGAAGAGGGGCGCTGCCATCTGGTCAGGCCGTTTTCTGAAGCCACGGCCAGTCTGCGTCGCGTCCGGCTTCAAGGAGCGGCACCATCCGGAAGGCGGCGTCGGTGAGTCCGCCGAAGCAGTGCCTACCCGTCTTGCCGCTCGGCATGGCCCCGGCCTTGTAGCCGGCCATGTTCCAGAGGTAGACGGGGATGGTCTTCGGCACGAGGTCGTCGATGGCTGTCTCCTGCATGCCGCCGTGCCGCGACATGTTGGAGGGGAGCCAGCCTGGTCGGGTCTGTTCGTCGGTGACGATGACGATGCGGTCGTGGGCGAACCAGTGCTTCTTGACGGCGCTGGGGATGTCGGTGCCGTCGATCTGCCCGTACTGCTCGATGAGCTTGAGGACACTGGCGCCCTTCGCGACCTCCAGATGCTTGGACTGCCCGCCGAACTCGACGAGCGTCGGCTTCTCGGCGCGCAGGGCGAGCGCGGATCCGAACACTGCGGCCTGCTCGGCGAGGGTGATGTCCGAGCTGTTCGGGGTGGAGAAGCCGTAGCCGGGGAACATCGACGGCGAGCGGTCGACGAGGATCAGCGTGCTGCCCTTCAGTCGGGGCACGTTGGCGAGGCTGTGATTGAGGGCCCGCTCGAGGGCGTGCGCCCACCGCAGGGACGGGGCGTGCTTGTAGGCGGCCCACCAGCGGAACGGGAACATGCGGGACGCGTTCACCTGCGCCGGGTCGGCGAACCGTGCGCAGACCTGGGCGGCCACCTCGTCGGAGACTCCGGCCTCATCGAAGTTCCTGAGGTTCCTCGCGAGCGCCATCAAGCCCATGGACGGGATGATCGCTTCCCAGGCCGCCTTGTCCATAGGGCCTTGGAGCCAGCCGGCCACCGCCTCCCACGTCATGCCAGCCGCCTCGAAGGTCGGCGCGAGGTCGTGGTTCTCGAGCATCTTGCGACGGTCCTGGACCGGCCACGCCGCGATTTCGGCCCGGCGGCGAAGCGTCTTCAGCGGCTCGGGGATCTCGTCGGCGTTGCCGTGACGTCGGTCGAGGGCGTGCTGGAAGAGGTGGCCCTGCCACGGCTTGCCCGGGTCGGGGCTGGCGTGGACGAGGTTGAGGACGTCGCCGAAGCGGTAGCCCGTGGAGTCGGTGTCGTACTTCAGGAGGGATCGCTCGGTGTACAGCCGCTGGACGGCGTCGGCGATGCCGCGCTTCACCGGCTTCGGCAGGCGGCGGCCGTACTTCGAGGTCCAGTAGCCGAGCATCTCTCCCGGCTCGTCGGCGCGCTGGAGTACGGCGTCGATGGCCCGCCGGTTCCATCCACCGCCGTTGGCCGCTGCGGTGAGCGTGTCCGGTACAAGGTCGCCGGTCGCGGCGGCGTCGAGGCGAGCCTTGACGAACTCGGCGGCGCCCACCAGCGCGACGGTGCGCATGTTGCCCTCGCCGCGGAGCCACCCGAGGAGGCCGACCGTCCAGGCAGGGTCCTCGACGGCGAGCTGGCGGATGAGCTGGGTGTAGCGGTCGTCGCGCTGGCCGCCCTTCTCGTAGAAGGTGTCCTGGTTAACGAAGTTGGAGACCGCGAGCAGGAACAGCTCGGACTTGGCGTCGCGGAGGTGCCCGGCGGCGCCTTCGTGGGTGCGGGCCGTCTCCCCGGTGGTAGTCACGGGCGAGTGGACGGCGGGACGGGCACTGCGCTGGTTGAAGCGCGACATGGAAAAGCCCCTCACTTGGGAGGGGAGGTTCAGCAGTGGGGTGCCCGAGATCAGATCGGCTAGGGGAACGTAGCGCTCTGGGCCGCTGAGCTACCAACGCTGGGGGCGTCGGACGGGATTCGAACCCGCGTCTCTCTCTTAGCAGGAGAAGTACCCCTGACCTGCGCACCGGGCACCCCCGATGCTGTGCCTCCCGAGATCAAGTCGGCCTGCGGCGGCACTTTTCCAAAGAAGTAGCCGCGGGCCTGCGCACCGGGAGGTGCATGAAGTTGTGACCCCCACTGTAACCGGTACAACCGGTTATGAGTCCAGTGGATAGCCGCAACTCGTGCACCGGACATGGCGAAGCGCCCCGCCGCCGTGTGGCAGCGGGGCGAACGTCAAGCGAGGTTCAGGAAGTGTCGTCGTCCGGAAGCGGCGGGAGTCTCGGTTCGAGGAACGGCCGCGGCGACAGCCAGAACGGCGTCTCGTCTTCTTCAGGCACAGGGCCTCCTACTTGCCGGAGGGTTCCGGCTTGTCCTTCTTGGTCTTCACCCACCGGGTGACCGCTTCGACTGTGGCTGCGTCGAGTCGGGCGAGGGCCTGCACTGCAGCGCGGTCGGCGGCCGTGGCGGTGACGCCAGCATCGGCGAGCGCGGCTGTGAGCGCCGCTTCCTCAGCCTCGTCGGCCGGCGTCGGCCTTGATGGCGGATCGGGTCTTGCCGACGGGGTCGGCTGGGGTGGAATGCGGCCCATCTGCTCGAGAGTGCCGGCGTCGGCGGCGCTGGTGTCGGGTCGCGGCGCCTGGGCTGTCACCTTCATCGGCGGTCTCCTTCGTGGATACCCTGTCCTTTAGGGCGGGGAGGATACGAAGCTCCTGCGGAGCAGGGCAGGGAAAGCCGGTTCGCCGCCAGGGGGGACCGGCGCCCCCCACCGACCAAGAGCCGCCGTTAACACGGGGGCTGATAGAATGTAAGGCATGGCGCAGCAGGTCAAGCGGGCTTTCAAGTACCGCTTCTACCCCACGGACGAGCAGGCAGCTGAGCTGTCCCGCACGTTCGGCTGCGTGCGCCTCGTCTACAACAAGGCGCTGGAGGAACGCACGCGGGCCTGGTACAGCGAGCAGCGCCGTGTCTCCTACGTGCAGTCCTCCGCCGCACTGACAGAGTGGAAGAAGACCGAGGAACTCGCCTTCCTGTCGGAGGTGTCCTCCGTCCCGCTCCAGCAGGCGCTCCGCCATCTCCAGACGGCGTTCGGGAACTTCTTCGCCAAGCGCGCCAAGTACCCCCGGCACAAGAGCCGGAAGAAGTCCCGCGCGTCGGCCGAGTACACCCGCTCCGGCTTCAAGTTCCGGGACGGGAAGCTGACGCTGGCCAAGATGTCCGCCCCGCTGGACATCCGCTGGTCGCGTCCCTTCCCCGAGGGGGCGGTGCCGACGACGGTGACCGTGTCCCGCGACAGCACCGGACGCTGGTTCGTGTCGATGCTGTGTGACGATCGCATCGCTCCGGCCCTGGCCACCACGAACGCGGTCGGCATTGACGCGGGCATAACCAGCCTCGTAACCCTGTCGACCGGTGAGAAGGTTGCCAACCCGAAGCACGAGCGCCGTGATCGGGCCCGGCTCGCCAAGGCGCAGCGTGAGCTGTCGCGGAAGGCGAAGGGCTCGGCAAACCGGGAGAAGGCCCGGCGCCGTGTCGCCAAGGTCCATGCGCGGATTGCTGACCGGCGCCGGGACTTCCTGCACAAGCTGTCGACTCGTCTCGTCCGTGAGAACCAAACGGTCGTGATCGAGGACCTCACCGTCCGCAACCTGCTAAAGAACGGCAAGCTCGCGCGCGCCATCTCGGACGCGTCGTGGACGGAGCTCCGCTCCATGTTGGAGTACAAGTGCGCCTGGTACGGGCGTGAACTCGTCGTGATCGACCGGTGGTTCCCCAGCTCGAAGCTGTGCGGAACCTGCGGTACGGTCGCGGCGAAGATGCCGCTGAACGTCCGGGAGTGGACGTGCGACTGCGGCGTCGTGCATGACCGCGACGTGAACGCGGCACGCAACATCCTGGCCGCCGGGCTGGCGGCGTCTGCCTGTGGAGACGGTGTAAGACCTCAACGGGAGTCATCCCGGGCGGGGCGGTCGTCGGTGAAGCAGGAACCCCAGCGGGCGACCGCTGGAATCCCCCGCCTTTAGGCGGGGGAGGATGTCAATCACACTCCAGTTCGGTAATAGCTCTCCACGTCTTCGGGTGGAGCTTCTGGGGTGCCCTCCAGCGCGACGACCTGGTCCCGCAGGCGCAGCGCCCATCGGCTGATCGACCACAGCACACCGCGGGTCCGGGTCTGTTCGGCGCGAAGGTCGACGCATTCCTTCTCCAGGCGTTCCACCGAGGCCTGAAGCACTGACAGGTCGACCTGCCGTTGGGTCGGTGCAGCGTTGATGCGTGCTGCGGCGCGTGTCCCACGGTATGTCAGTACTGCCATGGTGATCACGCCGATGACGCTGATGCACGCGCCGACAACGCCCCAGATACCGCTCATCCGGGTCTCCCCTCAACCACCCGGCCGAGGGGTCCGGGTGATCCGGCCTCAGGTGGAACTCGTGAGGCGCACCAGATCACCCCGCAGTGCGACGTCATGTACCAGGCGAAAATCCACAGGCCGCGGCTGTAGTCCCCGACGACGCCGGCCCAGCCGTAGGCGAATGCCCACAGGGCGGGTGGCACGGATGCGGCGACGAAGCCCCAGCCGTCGCGGCCGAATCGCAGCCACGCGGATGTGAAGGTGGTGATGCCAGCCAGCACCCATATCCACGCCCAGCAGTGCAGCGGCGCGTACCGAGTGAGGAGCGTCAACCCCATGCCGGGTGGCGGCTCGATGATGAGGCCGATGCCCCAGCAGACTTTGCCGACGCCCATGAACACGAGGAATGGCCCGCGTCGGCCGAGGTGACCACTGAACCAGCTGGCCACCCGGCGCCGCACCTACACCCTCCGAACGGCGCCGCCCGCTGGTGCCGTCGGGGTCGACGGGGACACCTGGCCGCGGGTGATGAACATGAGCACGGCGAGGACAACGCCGTTGACGGCGGCTGTCGTGGTGGGCGCTACCTCGTACCCGAAGGCGGCTACTGCGGAGGCGATGGTCGCCACCAGGGTTGTGAATGCCTGTACGGCGATCGGCCGGGTGAGTGCCGCGGCGATAGCGCCGAGGATCGCGGACACGCCTGCTACCGCCCAGCCTGCCTGTTCCTCGGTGAGGCCGACGTTGAACGTGACGACGAGGCCGAGCACAGCGGACAGACTGTTCAGCCAGAGAGCGGGCTCCCTGCCGAGGATGGTCTTCATGAGGTTCTCGCTTCCTGCTCGGCGAGCCACCGCCGCACGAGCTGGTTGTGGCGGGCATCTGCGAGCGCGTTGTGCTCGCCGGCCTCCTGCTTTGGCAGGTCGTCCCAGGACAGGCTGAGTCGGGCGCGCTCCTGCTGGATGTCGTTGGTGAACATCGGCACGCCCTCAGGCAGGTCGATCATGCGACCCCACAGTTGGGCTAGGCACACGTGGTCGTAGGCGCCGTAGTTGGCCCAGAGCTGCACGTCGGGCCCGGCGGCACGGATGAAGTCCATGACCTCGTCGGCGATCCGCTCGCGCCGCTTCACCACGGGGTCTGCGTAGTCGAACAGCCAGGACTTCGGCACGTGGTTGCGTCGGTCTCCGTGCCCCTTCGGCAGACTCGGGACGACATTCTCCATCAGCCACCTGTGCTTGCGGATCTTCCGCACGGGCATGTCCCGGCTGACGGCGTAGTACTCGCGGCCGTCGTCACACACCATGCCGATCGAGATGAGCTCGATGGTGCGACCATCCTCCAGGAACTCCAAGTCGTAGTACAGGTTCAAGACGGTAGAATCCTCTCATGCTTGAACAAGAGGGCACCTGCTCGACCGAGGACTGCGAACGGCCGATCCAGTACAAGGCGCGCAGGCTGTGCCGACGCTGCTACCAGTACTGGTGGCTCCACAGGCCCGAACGCCCCGCCTGTCGAGTGGACGGCTGCGAACTCAAGGCCCACACGGCTGACCTGTGCAGCGGCCACGCCAACCGCCAACGACGGCACGGAGACCCGCTCGCCGGGCCGGGGCGCGGTAGCCCCGGCGTCAAACGAGGTCGCCGTTCGCTGGAGGGCCGATACGTCACCAAGGCTGGCTACATACGGGTACGGCGTCCCGATGCCGTCGGCGACAACCTCTGGGTTCTGGAGCACCGCCTCGTCATGGAACGCCACTTGGGCCGCCCCCTTCGCCCAGACGAGAACGTGCACCACAAGAACGGCGACAAGCAGGACAACCGGCTGGAGAACCTGGAGTTGTGGGTCAAGTTCCAGCCCAACGGTCAGCGCGTCGAGGACATGTTGGCCTGGGCTCATGAGGTGATCGCCCGGTACGGGTCGTAGTCGATCGCGGTCATGCGGCACTCGGCCCGGACACGTCGACGTCGACCTTGATGACGGCGTCCTTGATGGCCTGCTGAACCGCGGCGACCACAGCCGCCGTGTCCACGTCCTCCCCGAGCTGGTTGGCGAGCGCGACGATCGCAGCCGTCTGCGCCGCCTCCGTCGCCGCAACCTTGTCGAGCCGCTTCAGAATCTCCGTCTGCACGCTCGACAGCGTCCACGTCGGGTTCGTGGCCGGCGCCCCCGGAACGGAGATGACCCCGTCCAACGTGAGCACCGCCTTCGCGACTTCGGCAGGTGTGGGCATGTCGTCCTCCTCGCTGGCGGTGGCGCGGGCGACGATGCCCGGGAACACCACCTCACGGAACTGCTTGATACGGGCCGCGCCAGGGCAGGCGGTCCCGCTGGTCGACCACTGGGGGAACATCGAGTGGTAGCCGTATCCGGGGTCGTCGTGGGTTCGGCAGATCCGCAGCGGGATGTTGTGCTGCTGGTGGAGCCAGACGCCGATGGCGATCAGGTCCTCGACCTGCTTGTCGTTCCACGGGTCCGAGCCCTGCAAGTTCGACGCGGTCTCGACGGACACCGCGCCCGTGCCATCCGGCCGCCTGTTCGCGCCGGCGTTGGCGTCCGCTCGGGTCTCGGTGCCGATGTACTGGCCGACGTCGCCCACATAGTCGACGCCGAAGTGGGACTCCAGGTTGGTGCTGTCGCGCCAGTACTCGTAGACCCGCTTCGCGGTCCACGGGGCGATGATGCTGTGCATGATGAACTGCGTCGGCCGGATCGCCGCCTGATCGTCCGACTCGGGTTGCAGCTCCATCTTCACGGCGCCCGGATACCAAGCCATGGTCTGCCTTCTCTCAGTAATCGCAGGTCGTGCCGACGAACTGCGCATGCTCCAGCGGCCAGTCATCGTTGTGGTCGTGCCACACCTCCACGCCGACCCCCTGGCCTGCCTTCCCGGCGAACGGCCACGTGACGGTCTGCCACGAGCGGCCCGGTGTGGCGAGGCGGTCGTCGGCGCCGGTGTCATCGCGGACACCGTGCGGGTCACGCACGAAGCGGGACATGATCTGCCGGGGGCGGAGGTCACCTTCGGGGATGGTGATGGCGGCCCAGCGCAGGTTCCGGCCCCAGGTGAAGCTTCCGTCGAACGGGGGCATGATCAGTGAGTAGTCGCGGGCCATGAACCGGTCGTTGGCGAGCACCTTCTCGAAGGTGACCAGCGTCCATGTGGTCGGCCGGATGATCTGCGGTTTGTCGCCGCGGTACAGCTTGCACTCGGTAGCCATGGCGGTCCTCCCTACAGGCTGCAGAAGACGCCGTTGAAGCTCACCCACGGCGGCTGGATCTTCGGGGTGGCGGTCGACGATGTGGTGCCGACGATCTGGATGTGACCGGTGGTGGCGATGTCGATCTTCACGGAGAGGACGTCGGAGTTCGTGGTTGAGCAGGCGCCCGTCAGGGAGCGCAGCGACGTCGGCCGTGCGGCGACAGGCAGGGCGGTGTTTGTGACGACACCGCCATTCGCGATCACCGACGGGGAGCCGGAGTAGGTGACGTTGATGCCGCCCCGCAGCATCAGCGTGTTCTCCCCGAACAGGTTCACAACCCGGTACTGCAGGTTGCCGTTGCTGTTGCCGTTGTTGCTGAACCCGGCCGCGAGGCTGACGTTCGTCCACGCCTGCGTACCGGAGGCGATCGCCACCCACGCCGTGCCGTCGTACACGGTGAGGGTTTGTTCGCTGTTCAGCCACGCTGTCATGCCTGCGACTGGCGCGGTCAGGGTGGCGTTGCGGGCTGAGGCGGTCGCGAACCGCATCACTGTCTGTCCGGCGATTCTCAGCAGGCCGTCGCCCATGACCTTCAGGTCGGGGACGTCTCCGTAGTCGAGGGCTGTGAAACCCTGCCCGAACGTGTCCGTCGTCGGCACGGTGGCCTCCTCAGACTTCCTCGATGTGACGCCGAGACACCGCGGTCTCCTCGAACCTCAGGCCAACCGTCCAGCCGTCCGTCTTCAGCGCGTCGTAGACAACGCCGAGCCAGCCGAGGACGTCCTCCTCGGAGGGCTCGGGGCCTTCCACTCCGAGGGCGAGCTGCCCGGCCAGGGACACGTTGGTGCCGTCACCGAGATCCTTCGTCGCCGACACCTTCACGCTGGTCGGCGCTATCGGGAACTCGGGTGCGGTGGGGGTGCTCCACTGCAGGGGCATCAGGTCTCCTATGCGATTCGGGTGGCTCGCATCCACGAGCCCTGGCCCATCCGGGTGGCGGTGGCGCTGCTGGTGACCTGCGCCCACTGCAGGGCGCACGTCCCCCCACTGGTGGTGATCACGGTGGCTTCTTCGAGGGCGGAGCACTGGTTGGCGGCATCGTTGCGGGTGCCGTAGATGCAGTTGGTGCCGAAGTTGTGGACTCCCCAACGCCCTGTTCCGCCAGACGAGCCGGACAGGATCACGCCCTGGTCAGGGCCCACCGCGGACCTATTGCCGGCCGCGGAGGCGGGCACCGTCCACGCCGTTTTGATGCGGGCGGTGTCGGTGGCCGCATAGTGCAGGTGGAACTCGACGACGTACACGGCGTTCGCGTCGAGGGTGACGGTGAGGTCCGGGTCGTCGGTGAGGGTCGTGGTGGACGCGCGGTCGGTGTGCGCCGACTTGTACCGGTAGAGGGGCAGGCCGAGCGGCGAGGCGGCGGACGCCGGCCGGCCGACCGCCCACCAGTTGCCGGTGCCGGACTGGACGAGGAGCGCCTGCTCGCCGACGGTCGGGTTCTGGTAGGACTCCAAGCGGCGGGCTCGGATGCTGCCGACGTCGACAGTTCCCGGTGTGACGCCGACCGCGGTGACAGTGCCGGACTGCACATCGGCGCGGCGCACATCAGGGTCGTCACGGCCGGCCTGAGCGGCGGCTGCGGCAATGGCGGCGGCCACGTCCCTGGGGCCGGCCATCAGGTGTCCTGCTTTCCGCCGATGGTGGCGATGGTGATGGAGTCGAGGCCGAGGCTGATCGAGAAGGACTGGATCTGCTGCAGCTCGCGCTGCCCGTCCTCGTAGGTGACGCGCAGGACATCGCCCGGCTCCAGGCACGGGTTCGGCAGCGACGTCAACGACACGGTGGCGGTCGGCTTGAGGGCATCCCGCAGCAGCTTGGCCGCCGCGGCCTGCGCCAGCCCCGAGTTGATGATCGTGGCGGACGAGTAGAACTTCGGCACCCGCCCAAACGGCCCCGATACGTAGGTGGGGCTGGTCGGATCAGTGTCCGAGGCGGTAGCCGACACCGCGGCGACGTTGTCCTCCGCGTTCTCGCCGCTGGCGACAACGACGTTGTACATGCCGTCACGGGAGAACGACCTGCTCGCGGAGATCAAGACACCGTCGGCGCCGGCATCAACCTCCCAGGCGACCGCAGCGGTCAGCATGTCGGGGAGCTCGGCGATAATGAACTGGCCGTCGGCATCCGCATAGACTTCGGCGCCGATCGCAGTGGCGCACTCCTGCACTGCCGCCCATCTGTCGCCCTGCGCGTCCCACGTCATCGTGCCGAGCGTCGCGTCCGATGCCCTGTTCACCACCACCGCGCCGGGTATCGAGTCCTGGATCAGCCCGGTGATCGCGGTGACGGCGGCGGTGCCGCCCCGCGTCGTGTACGGGGTGAGGAACTTGTCGTCGGCGATCTGAGCCTCGAGGCCCGAGCCGTTGATGGTGACCGGCCCGAGCGTCGGATCGCCGTCGATCGAGTCGATACGGAACAGGCCCAGCGGCACCGACTCGACGCTGCCGTCGCCGTAGACGACGCCGCGGCGAATCAGCAGCCGACCCCCGTAGATCGCCGACTGGGTCGGGAGCGTCATGGGGATGAGGCTCGTGTCCGGTACCGTGACCGTGCACGTGCGGCGCACGGCACTGCCACGGTCCACAGTCACACTGCCATCGGTGTGCTCCAGCGTCTGAACGACGCCGTCAGCCCGCAGCAACTGCACCTGCGTGTACGGGACGTGCGACTCGCGCAGCGCCGGCAGGAACCGGGCCGAGGGGACGGGATACACGAGGTCACCCGCCTCTCAGCCTCCGGTGCGCTGGTCCAGAACCAGGTCGAGAACGGTTGCGTAGCGGCCGATCAGGCTGAGAGCGCTGGCGTTTTCGATGCCCACGTCCCGTACTGTCCACGTCGCCGAGCCGCTGGTGCCGCCCGTGGGCCGGTCCACCTCGGTCAACGGCAGCGTCCACTCCCGCCACGCCTCCGGCGCGAAAGGGCTGACCCGGGGGAAAGACGTCTGCGCGACGGACACGTACACGTCCGGCTCGCCCATTCCCGGCGCTGACTGCCACAGCAGGACGTTCCCGGTCGCCATCAGGAACCGCATGGCGTCCCGCTCGTCGTCGGACTGCGTCCACACCACCAGCGATCCTTCGCGGCCCGACCGGATCCGCGACAGCACCACCGCGTTCTGGCGGCCTGCTGGCCTCATCACGTTCTGCTCGATGGGCTGCTGCCAGTCCGGGGCCAGTTTCACCAGCACCCGCCGGTTGAGCTGCGGGCGGAGCGGGTCCTTCAACCACGCGTAGTTGATGTCGCCCGGGTCGATGGTGAGGACGCTGGTCGTCCGCCATGCGGCCAAGGCACCGGTGGTGGCGCTGTAGAACTCGATCCGGTACGAGAACGGCACCCCCAGCGGCACCTCGTAGTCGGTGATGACGGACGTATCAGCGGTGGACGACAGCAGTTCGATCAGCCCGGACGGTCCGCGCACCAGTGTTCTGGATCCGTCGTCGAGGACCCGGTAGACGGTCATCAACTGAGAGGTGTTGATCTCGCGGAGTGTCAGCTGCGCTGATGCGGTCGCATCGTCGACCTCGACGGCCGTCGCCGGCAGCACCTGCAGAAGCTGCACAAGGTCGAGTTGCAGGGTGCTGCTCGCCGAGGTGGCGGTCAGCGTGTAGTCGATCTGGGCGAATGCCGCGTTCGCAGGGGCTGTGAAGTCCTGCTGCAGGATGTACCAGAGGCCGTCAGACGGTATGCCTGCGGCGACACTGGACGTTGTGCTGATCAGGCTCAACGCCCCGTCGAACCAGCGGACCGAAGAAGCCAGCGTCCAGCCGCCGGCCACTCGTTTCGCGGACACCTTGAGCCGCCAGTTCACGCCGCCCGTCACCGCGTACTGGCCCGAGCGGATCGTGCTGGCCGTCGCCGTGCCGCTCGTGACGGTGAGGCTGTAGCTGCCCTGGTAGGTTTGCGCACCCCACGGCGTGGAGCGGGCGAGAGTCGCCACCCCGGACGGCACCGTCCACTGGCCCACGCCCTGCTCGAAGTTGGCGTCCGAGTACAGCACCACGCTGGGGTCAGGGGTGCTGCTGACCGTTGAGGTGGTGCGCTGTTTGACCACCGCGCCCTCGCTGCGCATCACCTGCCCGGCTGTAGCAGACGTGATCCCAACGGCAAGCGACGCCGTGGCAGCGCCGACAGGGGCAACTGCGGACGCTGTCTGCCGGTACCAGTCCGGTCCCGGCGGCGCGAGGATTGAGCGCGTGGCCTGGATCTGGGTGCCGACCGAGTTGTAGAAGCGGAGTTCCACCCAGCATGTGGATCCGACGGTCGGCGGACTCAGGTAGGCGTACCCGAAGTACTCCACCCCCGGCGTCACCGCGGGCCGCTCGGTGCACAGTGCGGACGCGTTGCCGTTCGCCGTCACCGTCAGCGTGAGGACTTCGCCACCCGAGTAGTACCAGTCGACCGGCCAGGACGCGACTGGCGCGGTGCGGGAGAGGGTGCAGTTCGCCTCGGCCGCCCACGTCGTGCCGCTGATCTCCTGCTGCTCCGCGTCGAACGACAGCAGATTCAACGCAAATCGCAGGGGATAGCCGAAGTAGACGTTCTCGAAGTAGGTGTTCTGGTTGCCTGCGGTTGCTGTCGCGGACACCAGCACCTGCGCGCGGGCCGCCCCGACAGGTGCCACCCCGCCGACGGAGATGCGGTGCCACGTCGCCGACGCGGCGGCAGTCGTCAGCGACCAGGTGATGGAGATTTCCGTGCCGGAGGAGTTCAGCCAGCGGATCCCGATCCGCTCGGGGATCGTGGACCCGCTGGCGTCCGCGAACGTCCAGTAGGTTTCGCCGACGGTGACGGCGTAGGAGGAGTAGGTGCGGGCCTGCATCTCCCCAGACGCCGTCGACCTCATCTGCACGCAGCCGTCGCCGTTCCTGCCGCCCGCGCCGAGCAGCAGCGTGCAGTTCAGCTTGGCCGCCCACCCGGAGGTGTTCGGGTCAACCGACTCGGTTGTCACCGACAAGAAGTTGCCGGGGATCGCCACCGGTCACCTCCTTGCAGGTCGGGCCCCGAGGGCGGTGAACAGCTCGCTGTTGTTCTGGTCCACGATCTGTCGCGCCTCGCCTCGCACCCGGCCGAGGAACTCACCGGAGTCGAGGTAGAGGTCGCCCTCGAACCTCGCCGCCCCGCCGGCCTGCCCGCGAGATGCGAGCGAAGTCAGCGCGTTGGCCTGGGCTGTCGTGAACACCGGTTCCGGCCTGCCCGTGCCGTTGTAGACCAGGTTGAGGCCGGGCGGGATGTAGCCGCCCGAGTCGTACTTGCCCGGCATGAACCCGTACCAGCTGCTGAACAGGCGGTCGTTGTAGCCGCGGGCCCGCCGGCCCACCACCACGCCGTCGCCGCCGCGCGACTCCACCTTGGTCTTTCCGATGGTGCCCGCAGTGTGGCCGACGCCGGCATGGGTGATGCCAACGCGGAACGCGGACTTGCCGTTCCTCACCCAGCCGGGCGGAGTGCCGCCCTTGAAGGCGTGGGTGCTCCACCTGCGGTGCGGCTTCTGCCCGCGGATCACGGACTCGATCGCGCTCATGAAGCCCGAGCAGTCCCACGAGGGATGCCCGTTGCCGCCCCACTGGTAGGGCAGGCCGTGCTGGGTCTTGGCCCATTTCGTGGCGGCCTGGATCTTCGGGCCGCCGATTCCGCCGCCGCCCTTCCTGTCGGCCTTCTTGGTGTACCCGAACAGGGTGTCGATGATCCGGTCAGGGATCTTCCGGATCATGCGGCCGATCCCGGTGTCCATACCGGGGAAGGACCTCAGCAGCGGGTCGACGACCTTCTTCACCCCGGCCCGCGCCGACTCCTCCAGGGAGTCACCCAGCCACGAGGTGGTCGCCTTGATGCCGTTCCAGGCGGCCGATCCAGCACCGGCCGCCTTCGAGGCCGCAGAGCCGATCCAGTCGAAGATGCCGCCGTCCGCGAACCGCTGCACCACTCCGCCGCTCGCATACCTCAGGGAAGTGTCGGTCGGCGTGTCCGGGTTACCGCCGAACACCGGGGCCAGGGCAGCCTTGACGCCCTGAGACCCTCGGGACTTGGCGATGCGGTTCATGGCGCCGACGAATCCGGAGCCGACAGCCCGCGTGAACTCGGGTCGCATGATGGCCTCGCCGCCCGACAGTTCGAGCGCCCCGCCGGTCGGGGAAACGAACCGGTGGACGTCCCGGCCTGGTGTGTAGCCGGGCATGATGCCGCCGGAGGCGAAGGTGAACTTGTCGAGCTTCTTCGCCCCGAAGGCGCCGGCGACCTTGTTCCAGACGCCGCGGATGCCGTTGTTGTAGACGACATCGACGACGTACTGGACCGGGGTGCGGGCGATGCCCTTCAGCTTGTCCCATGCGATCTTGATGGCTTTGCGGGCTGTCTCGAAGGCCTCGGCCACACGGCGGACCGCACCGCGCACCGCATCGAACGCAGGTTTGATCCCGCTACGCCAGGCAGCACCGATAGCGGAGGAGATTCCGTTCCAGGCCGGCTTGATGACCTTCTGCCAGAGCCAGCGGAACACATCGCCCAGCACGCTGATCGCCCCGCGGACGAACCCAAAGTAGCGCTTGACGATGTTCGTCCACCACCACGAGATGATGGACCCGATGCCGCGGAAGGCCGGCGCGAGGATGGTCTTCCACAGCCAGACGGCGGTGTCGGCGACCTTCTTCCAGTAGGCGATCAAGAAGCCGATGTACGGCCTGATGATCTTCTGCCAGAGCCAGACGACAACCCCGCCGAACCAGACGAAGAAGGGCTTCAGCGCCGTATTCCACAGCCACATCGCGACCTGAGCGACGGTCTTCCAGTAGGCGATCAGGAACCCGATGTAGGGCCGGATGATCCGCTGCCACAGCCAGACCATGATCTGACCGAACCATGCGAAGAACGGCTTCAGCACGGTGTTCCACAGCCACAGCGACGCCGTCTTGATCCCGTTCCAGGCCGACAGCACCAGGTTCCGGAACCAGGGGAACTTGTTGAACGCCCACACGCCGATCGCGACGAGCGCCACAATCCCGAGGATGATCAAAGTGATCGGGTTGGCGCTCATGGCCGCGTTCAGCGCCCACTGGGCGATCGTCCACACCCGCATCGCCACGACCGCCAGCCAGATGCCCTGCACCAGCCACGGCGCATTCTCGGCAACGATCCCGATCGCCTCGGCCAGTCCCCCCAGGAAAGCGAGCAGCGGACCCGACACCGGCGACAGGGCCTGTCCGATCGAGAAGAACGCCATCGCGATCTTCCCGAGGGCGTCACCGAGACGCGGCCCCATCTCGGCCGCATACGACAAAAACCGCTCGAACTCCGGGCTCCCCTTGAGCGATGTGCCCCAGTCAGCGAACCGTTTCGTGATCCGCTGCATGGACCCGGAGATGTCGTCCATGTGAGGCAGGAAGGCGCCGATCACGCCACCCATGCCCTTGAAGATGTTCCCGAACGCCACACCCAGGCCGACGATCGCCGGCTTCACTGAGCCCTGCAGATCCTTCTTGAAGGACTTCCACCACGGCGACTTGAAGCCGCGGCTGGCCCGGTCCTGCAGCTCACCGATTGCGTCCGCCGCCTCAGTCACGAACGGCGTCAAACCAGGCAGGGCGCGCCGCATCCCGTTGAGGGCGCGCGTGAACAGTGGCATCACCTTCGGCTGGAGACTCTTCGACCATTCGCCGAACGCCGACCGAAGATCGACGAACGCGTTGAATGTGTCCCTCGCCGACGGCGTCAGCTTCGCCAATTCGGCCTCATACTTGGCCTGCGCCACCGCAGCCTGATCAATCCCGCCGGCCGCAGACAGCGACGACGAGGCGACCTGCCGCTGCGCCGACGCAATCGAATCCGCCGCCGACTGCTGCGCCGCCGCCAGACTCTCCTGCGCCCGCGCAACCGACCGAGCACCATCCTCCTGCGTGCGCGTCAGGTTCCGCTGCGACTCCGCAACCCGCTGCTGCGCATCCGCGATAGACCGCGCACCATCCAACGCAGCCCGCTTCTGATCAGCGCGTGCCTTGGCCAGCTGCTTCTGCTGATCGGCGACCGACTTGTCCGCGTCCGCGAGACGCTTCTGCGCGTCGAGGACGGTCCTTGAGCCCTCCACGCCGGCCTTGTCCGCGGCCTTCTTCTCCGCGGCCAGGTTCTTCGTCTCGGTCTTCTGCTCCTTCAGTCGCTGTACCGACTGGTCGTAGGCCAGCTGGGCGCGTTGAAGCTCCAGGCTGCCTTCGGCGGCGCCCTTGGCACGGACCGCGTTCAGCCGGAGCAGAGCCTCCTGCACCGACAGCGCCGCATCCCGCTCCGACAGCTGAGCGGACGCCAGACGATCCCCGAGCTCCTCAAGCTCCGCCTTCGCATCCCGGCGGGCCTGCGTCAGGTCCTGCTGGGCCTGACGGGAGGACCGCTGCGCGTCAGCCAGAGACTCCTCCGCGTCGATGACGCGTTCGGCGGCCTCCCGCTGCTGGTCCGCGGCCTGACGGACCGCGTCCGCCAGCCCCCGCTTGGCCTGTACGACCTGCTCGGCGGCCCGCCGGTTCGCCTCCGCGCTGTTACGGACCGCGTCGCCGACAGCCTGCTCCGCCTGGGAAATCTGGCGGGCCGCATTCCGGTGCGCCGACGCCAGCGACTGCTGCGCGCCTGCAGCCGACAGCGCCTGCTTCGCCCCCTGCCCCGCCGCGGCACCACCCTGATAGGTGGCGTTCGTGGCCGCATCCTGCGCAGCCTTCTGCGCCTGCAGCGCCGACCCGATGCCCTTCAAGGCAGGCAGCGCCACAAGGCCCACAGCGCCAATACCCGCTGCCGCAGCCGTCCCCGCCGCGGCCACCGCGCCCAGACCGGCCGCCACCACCGGCAGCGCCGGGATGATCGCCGGGCCGAACGCGAGAGCAGCCGTGACCAGCATCTGCATGCCGGACACGTGCACGTTGACCGTGGCGGTCTGGCCGTCCAGCCGGTTCACCAGGGCCTGCATCGCCGCGAGCTGGGCAACCGCGGCACCCGCGTCGACGCGCACCGCAATGTCAGCGTCCGACGCTGCGAGCCTCTGCAGGCGGGCCTGGATCGCGTCGATGCGCGCGGTCGCCGTCGCGGCGTCCATATCGACGCCGATGCGGACATCCCGCAGCGCCGTCAGCTGGGCGCGCAGCCGGGCAATCTCAACGTCGACATCGGACGAGTCGGCGGTCAGGTTGATGTTCGGGAGCGAGGCTTCGGCGGCCTGGACCTGGGCGCGGAGGCGCTGCCCGAACGTGCCGTCCGTCTCCACCCGCACCCGTGCCGGGTCCGCAGTGACCTCGTCGATCTGCGCCTGCAGCGCCTGCAACTGGGCGATCGCCGCCGCCGTGTCCGCGCGGACCGCGACGTTCGGGTGCGCGGCTCCGATACGACGCAGCCGCTCCTCGATGTCCGCGGCCTCCGCACGGGCGGTAGCCGCGTCGACGTCGATGCCGATCGTTTTCCCGGCCAGCGTCTCCAGTCGGGCCCGCAGCCGCGCCAGGTCCGCATCCACGCCGGTGTCCGACAGCCGCACATCTAGGCGGGGCATGCTGCGGAATGCCGCCTCCAGGCGGGCCCTGAGGGACCGCGCGAAGGCGCCGCCCGCCTGTTCGCCCTGCCGTGCGGCTGCTGGCCGTGCGGCCCGCCCACCCTGGGTGATGCCGTCGCGCAGCGAGTCCCGCAAAGACGCCGTGATGCGGCTGGCGATCTGCCGGCCGATCTGCTGCCCGATTTGGAGGCCGACGTTTCCGACCTGCCCCTGCATGGCGGGGCCGAAAGACCTGCCCGCCGCATTTCCGGCATCCTGGCCGGCACGAGTTGCCGCGGGGACCAGTGCGCTGCGCAGGTGCCGATAGACGCCCTGCGCGTTGGGGACGACATCGACCTCGACCGAGCCGACGGAGATAGCGGGCACTGGGAGCCTCCTCCCAGCGCCCCTACGCGGCGCCCCCGTTCAGCAGGTGGAACAGCTTGTTCGCACTGTTCTCGTTGAGCTTCGCCTTCACCTTGCGCGGCCCCGCTCCCGGACGGCGCAGCGGCTCCGGCGGATCAGGCCGCTTCGACTTCTGCTCGATGTTCACGCTCCACAGCACCCACTCCACACGGCGGATCGCATCCACCGCCGAAGCCAGCAACTGCTCCTGCTGCGACCACCGAGCCTTCTCCGGCTCACCCCGCTCCGCCTGCGCCACAAGCTCCTCAGCCGACATTCCGTTGCGAAGCGCCGTCATCGTGTGAGATTCCGGGGGCAGATGCTGGATCAGCACGCGTAGGCGCCGCCACGACATCCGGCCCCGATGAACGTCGAGGACGTCGATGCCGCGCTCCAGCAGGTCGGCCTCTACCGCCTCCGCGTGCTCCGAGAGGACCGCGAAGGTCCACCGGATTTCCCCAGCGACTCCTCCCCCGCCCGGGCCGCAGCCTCGGCGAACCTGCCGATGCCCTCCGACGTCGGGTCGAGCTCCTCGTAGATGTCGTAGTCGTCCTCGTGCAGCACGAGTTCGAAGAACCCGTCGAAGTCGCCCTGGTTCAGGCAGCGCAGCGCAGACGCACGCCACCGGGTAGCCGGCAGCGCACGCACGTCCTTGCTGACGCCGTCGTATCCGGCGAGCGGCACGGTCACGTACCCGTCGTCGATCTCGGCCTCCGCCTCCTGGGCGCGTGCGGCGTCGATCTGGTCCTTGGTGGCTGGCATGGCGCGGGCCTCCTCACATCACGGCGCGGGCAACAGGAACGAAGGTGGGCGGGCCGGGCCCGCGCCGACGGTGAATCGGCCCGCCCACCAGCTCAGGACCCGGTGTAGGCGGCCGTCTCCGGCACCCGGTCGAAGTGGTACACCGTGTTGCCGGCCGCATCCGGGTAGGCGGTGATCGTCCACTCGAAGCCCGCGATCTCGTCCTGCTTGTGCGTGACGTCCGAGCGTTCGGTGATCTCGCCCTCCGGCACGTAGAAGCCGCGCTGGAAGTTGTCGCCGTCGAGAACGACGAACCAGAACGCCCTGCGGTCCGGGACCGGGCTGGCGGTCTCCGCGAACGACGTGAGACCAGACGTCGGCGCCAGATCCGCGACGTCGAGGCGGTACTGCAGCGACTGCACCGTCGTGCGGCCGACCTCCCACACCGTCAGCCCGAACGTGCGCAGGCTGGACGTGATGGTGGTGCGGATCGGCGCCGTGTAGCCCCACGGCGTGAACGACTGGGTGTCCTCCTCGAAGCCCTGCACCAGGCCGTCGTCGGAGATGGCGCCGAGCGGCGCCCACGGCGACAGCGGCTGAACCTCCGGGTCGCCGGGCGAGGCGGTTCCCAGAGGGGCCACCCAGCCGCCGCCGTTCGCGCCGACCTCCAGCAGATCCGCCGCGCGGGTGATGTTGACCATCGTTGTCTCCAGACATGCGTGAAGCCCGCGCACGGGCGGGAACTTGAAGGGTCCGGCGCGGGCCCATGAGGCCGGTCAGGAGACCGGGTGGCAGAAGATTTCGTAGGTGGCCCCGACGCGGCGCAGGGCCGTGTTCTCGTAGGGCCGTACAGCGGGCAGTGTCAGGGCACCTGTGCGGCCGATCACCAGGGAGTCGGTGGACGACCCGCGGAGTTCCCCAGTCACCCACTGGTGAACGTCCTTTGCCAGGACGATGGCGTCCGCGCGGGTGGCCGCGTACACGTTGATGTCGACGAGCATCCGCGCCAGCCGGATCCCGTCATCGTCGCCGCCGGGGATCTGGTTGATCTGGATCGTGGGCAGCTCGTTCAGCAGGTTGTTGTCGAGCTCGTCCCGGACCACGGCATCGGGAAAGCGGTCCGTGGCCCGGGCGATGAGCTCCAGCTCGATATCGACGAGCGCGGTCACTGGTTCCGACCGCCCAACTGGGCCGCCCGCAGCAGCACGTGGTGGGCATGGACGCGCTCCGTGCCGTACTCCACCCACCGGGCGTAGTAGGCCGTGTTCCGCACGTAGGCGACCGCCCGATCCCTACGTCGGCCGCCGCGGGCCGTGCTGTCGGTCTCCCACGAGTTTTTGTAGTGCCCGGGGTGCGGGCTGTTCGGGTCGACCGGAGAGAGCCCGATCGCCACCCCCTTGATGACCTCGGCGCGGCGGCGCATCTCCGCCTGCATACCAGGCATCCGCAGCATCTCGCCGACACCTTTGCGCTTCATCTTGAACCGTGCTGCCATAGCCCCTCCTGCAACTCAAGCCGCTGGGGGCGGACGGACATGGACATTCAGGTCAAGGGAGTGCTCGGCAGCATCAGCTTCGACGGGGAATGGGTGACCATCACCAAGACGCCCGTCGGGCCCAAGCCGGCGCCTGTACGCATCCGGGCCGCCGACATCACCGGCACTCGCTTCAAGGCGGCCACACTCCTCATGCACGGCTACGTGCAGTTCGTGCTGCCGGGCAGCCTGCCCGCCGGGGAGAAGGGCGGTGTCCTGCACGCCGGGCGTCCGCCGTATGAGGACCCGCACAGCCTGTCCATCCCCCGCAAGTCCAACGGGCTCGCCGAGAAACTCGTTGCCGCCGTGGAGCAGGCCCGCAGCTAGCCGGTGACCCGGTCTGCTGCGAACTGGATGACGCCGCGGGCTCCGGTGAACGGGCTTCTGCCCCAATCACCGGGCTCGCCCGTGATCTCACAGACAACCCCGCGGATGACCGCTCGGTCCGTCGTCCGCAGCGCTGTACTGGCCGGGGCGTACACGGTCCAGCCCACGATGACGGTGTCGCGGTCCTGCTGCTGCGAACCACCCACCTGCGGCGACTCGGCGCGCGGCGTGACCACGCAGCCTTCCAGGTCGAACGACTCGTCCGGGCCGGGCAGCGGCTGGCCGCGGGGCCCGCGGCCCGGAGACTCACCGGTGCGCACAATCCGCACCGTCTCACCGAACGGGAACGGTGCAGGCATCAGGGATACCCCCAGCCCGCCTCGTAGTCCTCCGCCCACCCAGTCAAATCGTCGATCGGCCAGGTAGGCGACGGGTCCGCCGTTGCGGGGGTCGGGTCCACGGTGAACGCTCCCCCGCGGCCGGCGAGGCTCTTGAGCGCGGACTTGTCACTCTTCGTCAGATACAGGCCGCCCGACCCGGACGGGCGCTGCACCGACATCGGGCCGATCGTCTCGTAAGACACCTGCTGCGGATTCACGTAGGCGCGGCCTGCCACAGACAGAACAACCGCATCCGCGCCCTCCGGAAGAGGCTTCACGACCGTCTGGCACAGCGAGATCGCCGTGGCGATGAGCAGGTCCGCACGGTTGCCGTCGATCTCGTCCAGCCCGAGGTACAGGCCGAGCTGTTCGACGGTAGGAGCCACGAATGCCATCGCGCGCCTCCTCTCAGGCCAGCGCCTCCACGGCGGAACACCAGGCCGCCAGATCCGCAGCAGGATCGAGCTCCACCGAACGGGCCCTGGCGCGCTTTGACGCAAGCCGGTACTCGGCCGCGGTCTGCAACTTCCGCAGTACCGCCTCGTAGCCGGCCACGTCATTCCGGTCGACGAAGACCCCAGCCTCGCCCAGCGACTCGCACAGGCCCGGCGTGGGGTGCGCGACGACCGGGATGCCTGAAGCGAGCGCCTCGACTCCGGCCCGGCCCCACGACTCGTAGGACGACGGCATCAGCAGCACCCTCGTGCGGGCGTACACCTTCTCCCGCATGTCCTCCCCGCGGACGTGGTCGACGATCTCCACGTTGGGCAAGTCGGGAAGAATCTGCTCCCCGTAGGCGCCCTTCACGGCGATGAACTGCTGATCCGGCATTCGTTCGGCGAGGGCTTTGAGGACCTTGCCGCCCTTCTCCGGGTTGCAGTTGATCAGCGTGACGGCCTTGCCGGGCTTCGTCGCATACTCGTCGGCGAACACCGGCGGACGCACGATCAGACTCGCCGCAGGCCGGATGGACTTCGGGAACTCCGCGAAGAACAGCCCCGCCTCCCGCTCCATCCACAGCGAGTTGTAGACCGCCAACGCCGTCCCGCCCGCCGCAGCGTCCCGGAACGTAGGACGGTGCGTGTTGTGACAGACGACCACCAGCGGCTTGCCGTACCCGCGGGCCAGACTCGCCGTCGACGGAACCGTCTCCAGATGCGCGAGCAGCACATCCGCCCGACGCACCGCCGACGGGAAATCGAGGCGCGACTCCAGCGGCACCACACGGATGCCCCTGTACTCGTACTCCTCGTGAGCCCTGCCGTAGCGGGACAGCCACACGGACACATCGTGCCCGCGCTCCACCAAAGGCCGCAGCATCGACACCAGCATGTGCTCGGCGCCGGCATTGTGCTCCGGAGGCATCGCATGCACGCGGGCGACGATCTGCAGGGGCTTGGCTGCCCCGCCCGGCGCGGAAGCCGGGACAGCCCTCGCCATCAGGAACCGCTCGGGGTGCCGGTGAACTTGACGAACGCGTCGACGTCGCCGAGGACGAAGCCGTAGTACGCCTCCGCGAGGATCAGCACCAGGTTCTCCTGGAACGCCGAGTGGACGCCGCCCTCCTCGTCCACGTAGGTCGCCTGATCGGAGATCCGCACGGTGATGTCCATGCCCACGCCGTAAGCGGCCTGAGACCAGTCACCGCCGATCGCACGCAGACCCGTGTCCGTCGACGCGGACTGACGACGCTGCTTGCCCGACACGCTCCGCGAGTAGGCGAGCGGCTCGCCGATCAGCGTGCCCGCCGCCGCCATGTCCGTTCCCGGCGTCTGGGTGTCGACGAGGATCGGTCGGCCGGTGGTGTCGGTGGCGAGCAGCAGCTTCGGCTTCAGCCGGTGGTCGGCGACGGTACCGGTGTAGTCCCAGTCGCTGTCGATGACCTCTTCCATGCCGGTCACCAGGTCGGCCCAGATGCCGCCGTTCGCCTGCGTCGCCGTGCCCAGCGCCACCGAGTTGGAGGTGGCGGCCAGGTACTCGCTGAAGGGGCCTGCCGCGCCCTTCATCGTCTTGCCGTGGATCGCCGCGTGATCGAAGGCCCGCGCGAACGCCGTCGGCAGATCCTTCTGCAGCTGGTCGTACAGGCCGCCCGCGTTGGTCTTCGCGACCTCCATGGCGACCGGGATGAGCACGGCCAGCTTCTTGGCCTGCATCTGCTTCACATCCACGCCGCCCGTACTGAGCGGCTTCTTCGCAGCCTGGCCGACCCAGTCCGCAGTCGGCACGTCCATCGGGATCGGCACCGATGTGGTCGCGTCCAGGGCCAGCGGCGCCGGACGGGCCAGCGCCATGACCGCGGACTGCTCGACGGACTTCTCGAAGATCGGTGCGGTGATCGTGCGCGGCAGAAGCGACGCATCGACATTGGACAGAGTGAGGGGGGCGGTGACCGCCATGATGTCTCTTCTCCCGAAGCTGCTACAGCTTCGAACTCAGCCACCCGGCGAACTCCTCGCGCGGGCTGGGGGCCTGCTTCTTGTTGGCACCGGACGCCTGAGTGCGATCCGGCGCGGGACGCCGCGGGCCCTCCTGGGGCTGGGTCTTCGCCCAGTGCGGCTTGCGCTCCAACAGCGCCTGGAGATCCGCCTCGATGGCGGACTCGTCGACGTCGCCCGAATCGGGGTCGATGTACGCGGAGAGGTCGAGCGAAGTGACAGCGTCTTCCGGGTCCGTGAACGCCGCCCGCACCTCGGACGGGGAAGCAGCCAGGGCCTGCACCCGTGCCTCTACGAGACGCTTGCGGGTCGCTGCGATCTGGGCTTCAGCGGCGGCCAGACGGTCGTTGAGGCGCTCCTGCTCGGACTTCTGCGCGTCCTCGAACTCCTTCGCCTTCCGAGCCAGAGGCTCCAGCTCCTTCAGGCGCTTACGGAGGTTCGCGGCCTCCGAGTTCGCCTTCCGAATCTTCGCCTCGGCCTGCTTCCGGTCGAACGGCTTCTCCTCGTCGCCGGACTCCGCCTCCTGGGCGTCGTCCTGCTGCGCGGTGCCGTCCTGACCCTCGGTGGCCGCCTCCTCGACGGTCTCCTCGGTCCCGGACTCCTGCTGCTGCTCGACGGTCTCGGTCTCTTCGGGCATGACGAATCGGCCCTCCAGGGGCTGTGGAAATGAGAAAGGCCGCCACCAGGGCGACCAAGGTCAGAACGAACCCGGGAGCGGGTTCGAGTCGTGCTCCGCCAGCGCCCGCCTGAACCGGGCGAGTTGGCTTCCCGAATGCCCGGCCGCGTACTCCTCGTAAAGCCGCGCCCACTCGCGGGCCTGCGGGGACAGCTCGAACGTCTGCCCACGGAAAATAGGTATGGCGCCGCAGTGGCAGTTAGATACGATTACACCATCTGCCCGGTACCAGCCCTGCTCCGTTTGGAGGTTGTACACGTGCCCCGCAAATTCAGTGCGACGGACATCGACAATGCGGTCACGCTCTACTCGTCCGGCAAGACGTTCGCCGAGGTCGCGGCCGAGACGGGCATAGGAGTCACGACCATCCACCGAGCCGTAAAGGCCCGAGGGATCGAACCGCCGCGCCCCTACCGAACCAGCAAGACCGACCTTGACCGCGCTGTGGAGCTCTACGTCAGCGGCAAGACCGGAGCCGAGGTTGCCGAGTCCTGCGGCGTCCCTCCATCCGTGCTCTCGCGCGAACTCCGCAAGCGCGGAATCCCAACTCGCACCAACAAGGCCAGCCTGCCCGCCGCCGACATTGCCGCTGCCTACCTGGGAGGCGAGAGCGAGTTGTCGCTCGCCCAGCGCTACCAGATCAGCCGCGACGCCATAAGACGCGCCCTGCTTGAGTCCGAAACTCCAATCCGAGACCGAGGTCAGGCCCAAGCCAACCGACTGGCCAAGCTGAGCCGCGAGGAGCGACTCCGCCTTGCACAGGCTGCGCACAACGCTACTCGCGGCCGTGAGGTCCCCGCCGAAGAACTCTGCAGGCGTGCCCAGCAGCGCGAGCAGACTCTCTCGCACGCAAGCCAGCGTGAGTTCGAATTCGGCAAACACCTCCGCGGCCACGGGGTGGCTGTAACTCCCCAGAAGGCCGTCGGCCCGTACAACATCGACTTCGCCGTTGGCTCCGTCGCCGTGGAAATCCTCGGAGGCAACTGGCACGCTTACAAACCCGAGCACGCTCAGCGAACGCCATACATCCTCAATGCGGGCTGGCACATACTCTTCGTATGGGAGATCAAGCGCGCTCCCCTGTGCGTTGAAGCTGCTGAGTACGCGATCTCCTGGGGCCAGCAAGCCAGCAGGGATCCATCCGCAGTCCGTCAGTATCGGGTGATTCGGGGTGATGGAAAGCTCGTGGCCAGCGGCGGTGCCGATGACGAGCATTTCCCCCTCATACCACCGTCGGTATCCGACTTCAGCGGCAGGCCCATCGACTAGCGTCCCCGCAGGCACACAGTTGTCGTGAGCCCGAAAGCGCGCAGTTTCCTGGGCGTACACACTCCCCCGACTGGCCAGCATCTTGCAGAAGGCGCACGCACCGAGCGCGGCCGAGCGTGCCCAAGCCGTCGCCTGCGGGTCCTGCCGCACCGCCTCCAGGACAGTGCTCCGGCCCGTATCGGCGACCAGCTTCTGCGCGACCAGCTCGGCCTTTTTCTCCGCCTGTTCCAGCCGGACCTCGATCGGCTCCCGCTGCGCCGGCGTGGCCTGCTCAGGATCGCGCTCCCACACGTCCTTCACGGCCCACCGCAGCGAGGCTTCCGTCTTCTCCTCCGGGGGAGGCTCCGCAACCGGAACCGTGAACGAACCAGGCACGCGAGCTGCGTCACGCTGAGCGTCGTAGAAATCGGCGCCCAAGGCCGCCGATGCCTGCGCGTACTGGTCCACGACCGTCTGCACCGCGGCGAACCAGTCCGGCATCGACTGCCGCAACCGCGACGGAATGATCAGCCTGCGCAGGCCGCGAACATCCCTCAGCAGCAACCGCGTCAACCCACGCTGCGCAGCCCGATACCGGTCCGGATCACGGCCACCATCAGAGACCGCCATCGCCACCGTCAACCTCCACCACATCCGGCAGAGACGCCTCAGACTGTCCGTTCAAAGCCGCCAGACGCTGCAAGATCCCGTTCCCGGCCGCCGCAGCCGCCGCCCTCCTGCGGTCGACAGCGATCCGCTGCCGCTGCGCCTCCGTGAACCCAGCCATCTCCAACGTGACATCGGAATCGGCGGGCAGGACCCCGGACTGCACGAGTTTGACCGTGGCATCCACCTGGGCCGCCACCGTCGGAGTCGCCGGGTTCCGCCACACCGTCTCGATCCGCCGCGTCTTCTCCGGCGGCTCACCGTCACGAACCCACAGCGCCAGACGCATCGCCTGCTGCCACGCCGCCCCGAACCGGCGAATCCGCCGCTCCGAGCGCTTCACCAGCTTCGCCTCCGTCGACCGGATCGCATCCGCCGACGCCGGGTTGTCGGTGGTGTAGCCGAGCATGTGCGGCGGCAGACCAAACTGCGACGACATGATCCGCGCATACAGGTCGATGATCCGCGTCATGCCCGTCGGGTCGTGCGCGGCGAACTGGCCCACGTTCGGGACGTTGCCGTCCTCGTCCCGCTCCAGGGCGAGCACGCGGCCGATGTACGTCTCCCACGCACTCTTCGCCGTACCGTCCGCGTCCTGAAACGCCGACTCGGAGGCGCCGAGAATGTACCGCTGCGGGGCGCCGAAGAACTCCGCCGCCACCTCCATACCCATCAGCCGTCGGCACGCCGCATCCGTGATCGACATGACCTCGGGTGTGATCTCCGACTTCCCCACCCGGTCCGCAGTGCGCTGTCGGTTCGCCATCCGAACCACCGGCACCACACCCAGGTTGTGGATGTCTCGGTCGATGACCTCCCACCCGCCCGACACCGACGGCAGGCACATCACCGTCTGATCCGGCAGGTACAGGACCAGCATCCGTTCCTCAGGGCCCGACTCGATGTACGTGTCGGCCGCGCACTCCCGCAGGGCCGCCGTACCCATCCGCAGCCGGGCATCCCACAGCAGCGTCATATCCAGCGGCGACTCGGCAGAGATCAGCGGCGGGCAATCCCCGTCACAGTCCCCCGAGCCGACCGCCAGATACTCCCGGCCGTACACCAGCGCATCCAGATGCGCCAGGCTCGACTCGTCGAACAGATCGTTCGCCTCAGCGATCTCCGCAAGCTCCGACGAGTCCGCACCGTCAGCCCAACGGAACGCCTCCAGATCCAGGCGCTCCTCAAGCGACTCGACACCCACCCGCGGCCACCCGATCACGGTGTGCAAGCCCTTGAGCTGCGGCGGGATGCTGATACCCAAGTCACGGATCAGCTGCTCGCCGTTGAAGTACGCATCCCGCAGAAGGAGCGCCCACCGGTCCCGCTGCATGTCCGCGCGCAGCATGTTGACCAGGGCCAGCTCATCATCTGAGAGCGTCACCAGCGGGAGCTCAGGGATGGACAGGGTCATCGCAACACCACCACCCGTCCCTTACCTGTGGCCTTCGAGCGTTTGGCCCAAGAGGGCGAGTTCATGACCATGCGGCGCAACATCCGCGCCCCGATCGCACACACAGCGAGGTCGACCTTCCGGGCCGACTCCCGATGCTCCTTGCCGATCGTGTAACCCCACGCGTTCGTCCTGCGCCGCGCGTTCGCGACGTGCTGCCGCAGCACCTTGTTCCCGTCATGAGGCACCTGCCGCTCCAGAACGTCCCGATAGAAGCGATCCACGGCCTCCGTGAATATCTGCTGCCGACGCCGGTCGCCCATGTCCCACATCACCGCATGCTGCCCATGCCCAGACGGCACAGCCTTCAGCTTCAGACGCTTGCCGTAGCGCTGCGCCCACGCATCGATGTAGCCATCCCAGTAGCGTTCGCCGTCCGACTCGTCGTAGCCAGCGCCAGGGTCCGCGAAGAACGCCAGCGGCCTGTACCGAGCAAAGACGTGGTCGACGACCCCGTCCACCTCATCCCGCGGCACCCGGTACGGCTGATCTCCCGGCCAGTTCGCCGGCCGCTGCCACACGCCGAGCGTCTTCACGAACCCGTCCCGCATCCGGCAACCCACCAGGCCAGTCGCGTCGTCCGATTTGGAACCGTCGAAGAACAGGACGAGGTCGTCGCCATCCTCCAGGCTGAAGCCCTCGTGCGGGTTGGCATCCCACTCGTAGGGCGCCAAGTAGGCGTCCTCGGCGGCAGTGATCTGGTTGAACCAGAAACGGCGGCTACGCGACGGCGGGTTCCGGACGTCGAGGATCGACGCCTTCAGTCGCTCGATGTCCAGCCACGTCGAGTCTCCGCGGACCGCCCGCAGTGTGGGCTCAATCCACGCCTCGGTCAGCTTCGCCTCGGCCGGTGCCTCCAGCGAGTCGTAGAACAGGCCCGTCTTCACCACCCGGCCCGACTCGGCCGACTCGAACGCCTCCCGCGTTCGCTCGGCGACACTGTCCTCGCCGGGCTCGTAGGCGTTCGTGATCGCCAGCGTCCGTGACTGACCGTCGGCCGACTTGGTGGCGTTGCGCTCAATCACCGCGGCCATCTCGTGGCCCTGGTTCGACTCCACCCAGTGGTGAGTCTCGTTCATCGGAACGAAGGTCGGGCGGCCACCCTCCAGCGCACGCGGGGACGAGGTCACGGCCTCGATCCGAGCCCGCCCCTTGTCGGCGTAGATGATCTCCTTGCCGAGATCGATGCGGTACTCCTCGATCGCCCGCTTCGAGAACAACGACGGGAACAGCGTCATCGTGTTCCGCGTCTGATCCTGGCTCACGGCCGCGATCTGAACCCATGCCGCCGGATGCTGCATCCCGAGCGGCTGCCCCGGAGGGATGCCCCACTCGTTGCCCTCGTCCGCCACCTGCCCCGACGGACGGCACGGGCCGACGAACTCAAACCCGGACCAGGTGCCGACGACTGGGTCCTTTCCCCAGCCCTTCAGCCGCTGGATCACGCCGTCTCGGTACAGGAACCGGTTCGTCGCCGGGTCCATCGCGTACCACCACAGGGTCAGACGCGCCTGCTCAGGGGTGTATTGCCACGCCCTGCCGACGTAGTGCTGCAGGTAGGTAGCCGTCCATGCCAGGCAGTGCCAGCCCAGCGTGTACTCGGGCAGTATGAACCGACCGTCCGGGCCGCGCTTCCACGTTGGCCCGATGGTGAACGGCTGCACGATCTCCGGGACGACCTCGTCAGCCACCAGCGAGGTCACGGTAAGCGTCCAGCGGCTTCACCGACGCCAACTGAGGACCGGCCGGCTTGCGCTCCAGCTCGATTCGAGCCCGGCGCCGGTCCCCCTCGGTGGTGAGGAGACGGGCCATGACGCTGTCGAGCGCGCTGACATACTGGCCGTTCGGCGGCCGATCCGAGGACAGGCCACGCGACATCAACTCCGCCGCGTACCGGGCCATCGCCCAGTCCGACGGCTCGTAGAACGCGGCCTGGCCGGACTGCTGTAGGGACAAATACCAGTCCGCGGCAATCGGATGCCACAGCGGATCGGGCTCGGGCAAGTCCGGAACATCGACCGGCGGGCCGGCGGAAGCCTTCGCCAAGCTCGGGCCGTCGTCCTTGTTCCGACGCCGGCGCGCCTCGGAGCGCTCCGGAATGGGTCCACGAGTGCCCATAGCGACCTCCAGGGTCAGGCACGCCGCCAGGGCGTGCGGGGCAGATGTAATGCGCCAGCCGGGCAGCCACCAGGGCCGCACCGTGACGGCGCGTAATCGGATCGGCTGGGCGGCCTAGGAAACCCGTACTGGATCTCGTGAGCTAGACGGCCCCGATCCCTGGGAAAAGTGGATCATGGGGTATCCCCCCAGGTGATCTTGGTGGGGATGGTCAAGATTGACGATCACTCTCGTCGATCTCCCGGCCGTCGAGACTGTGATGGACCATGATCCAGTTGACCGATCCGTCTTCACCCTTGATCGGTTTGGCTGTTGGTCCACAGACACAGTCGTCGTCGGACGTGTGCTCTACCGCATCACCCAGTGGCACGACGTGCAGCACCCTGACCACACTCCCTGCTGCCCTGCCCTGCCCTGCCCGAGCCGGGCGACCGGATGCCCTACCGGCCCCGCCGCCCCGGGTTCAGGCGGCTCCCGGTGTAGACCCCTGTTGCCCGGCGGTGCAGCAGCTGGCAGTAGCCCTTGGCCCTTGCTCCCATGTAGCGGCTGAGCATCCGGTTGCATCGGGTCCAGTCGCCTGGTGTTCCCCACCTGATGCGGGCTGCGCCGGCTCCGCTGGTCCAGTACCTGCGAAGCGTCTCGGCGTTGCCTCGGCTTCCGCGTCCCTTGCTCGCCACGACAGATCACTCCTTCTGTGGCGCGGGCTCGTGGTGGTCTGGAACTTGGGGTTCGTCTACCCGCTGTACTTGTGCGCCAAGTCCTGCGGGTATGGCGAGGCAGATGCCAGCGTGATCGGAGAAGACGGCCCATCCGTCGGTGACGGTGAGGGTGAGGTCGTCGCCTTCGATGTGGACGTCCTCACGCCGCTGCTCACGCGGGTGGACGATGAGGTATGCGGGCATGGGGCACCGCCTCACAGGAGACCGGGGTGTTGCTCGGGCGGGCGTTTTCGTCCGGGCCGCGGGTTGGCGCGCTGCGCGTCGTTACCTTCGCGCGACGACTTCTGATCATGGCAGGGTCCGCAAACTCCCTGTAGTCCCTCAGGTCGGTGATCATCCGTCTTGGCCTTGATGTGGTCGCAATGCGTGGACGGGCGCACGCCACACAGGACGCACGTGCTGTCGCGCTCCAGGATCTCGGCGCGGATCCTTGCCCACTGGGGCGGGAGGCGTCGTCGCCTGTCGGACCCGGACCAGCCGCTGCTCATGGCTGCGTCTCGGCGTTGGGGTCGTCTTTCTGCCCGGGTCGCCAGTCCTTGACGAGTTCAAGCAAGAGCATGCAGTCGTCGGGGTTGTAGCCGGTGATGCGGTAGACGACCTGGTCGGCGATGTTGATGTCGCCGAGTTCGATGCGGGTGTAGAGGCCTGGTTGGGCGAGGAGGTCGACGTTCATCTTGGCCCGCTGCGGGGCCTCGTCGACGGTGATGCCCTTGCCGAGGTGTCGGGTGAGCTGGACGTCTCCGTATTCGGGGTCGCTCATCGCTCACTCCTCGGGGCTGCGCTCGGTGTCGCTGCTGAGTGCCCAGCCTCCGAAGCCAGCGCGGTGTCCGGTCGGGCTGCCGGCGCTGGCCACGCCGTAGAGCCGGACTGCCGCTGCTTCGGCGCGGCCGAGGGGATCGTCGTCGGATCCGCTGATCTCGACGGTCACTTCACGGACACCGTCGGACAGCTTCACCGTCACGTCAGGCATCGGCATTGGGGCAGTCGCCGTTGTGCTGCTTGTCGAGGGTTTGGAAGGCGAGGCTGCAGCACCAGTCGCGGTTCTGCTTTGGAGATTCTGCCTGCTCAGGCCGGTACGTCGTCCGCTTGGCCTCTCGGATGGCGACGCCGTAGCCCTGAAGGTAGTCAGCAGGGCTGGGGGCTGGTCGCTCATGCTCTCGGGCGCTTCGGGCGGGTTCCGGACTCGGCTGAGCGCGTCGTCCAGTTCGGCCGCCTGCTTCAGGTGCTCGCAGCTCTCGATGTGGGGCGGCCAGCCTTCGGTGAGCCAGGTCGGGGCGACGCCGTGGTCGGTCCACCCGCAGTGCTTCTGGCCGATCTCGTAGCCGTGTCGGGCCCACGAGCGGGCCTCGTCGCGGTCCTGCCGGAGGCGGTCGCGCGCATTCTCGGACCGGACCAGCTCGGAGCGGAACTCTGCGGCCGTGTTGCGGATGTCGTCCCAGTTGCTGCCGGGTTCCATTCCGAGTGCATCGGCGAGTTCGTCGCGTCGTTTGGCGAGTCGGTCCATGTCGTTGGCGATGTCAGCGCGTTCGTCGGCCAGCATCTGGGCGTTGAATCCGGATGTGATCTTGCCGATCGTGGCGCCGGTTTCCTCCGCGACCTGTTGGAGGTAGGCGGTGGTGTCGTTGGCGGGGATGTCGATGGTTCCGGGGAAGCAGAGGACTTGTCGGGCGCCGATCCGTGTGGCGATGTTCTCGGGCCAGCGGGTGATCTCCTCGGCGAGGTCGTCGTCGACCTGATCCAGGACGAGGATGAAAGGCGGACGTTCGTCTCCGCTGCCTTCGGGGAGTTCGAGGATCTGCAGGCGGGCCATCAGCCGGTCACCGCCTCGGGTGCGTCATCGCCAGCCAGGCGGACGACGCTGAGCACGTTGGCTATGGGGATGTAGGCGCAGGCGGATCCGTCTCCGGCCCAGCCGATGTAGTGGTTGCCGGAGGGTTCGATGTACTTCGCCTCAACGATCTCTTCGTCACCGGTGAGGTACTTGATGGTGTAGCGGGCCATGGCGCGGGCTCCTGTGGGGTCAGGTCAGTCGGAGGTACCAGTTGCGGGCGAGTTGTTTGAGGCCGACGGCATCGAACTCAGTCGTGTACTTTCCGCCCGCCGTGGTCGGTACGGGCCCCCGGTTGGGGCTGCACATGACGGGCTTCAGACCGGCGCTGTTCTTCACGCACTCCCCGGCCCCGACGATGCCGTTCTTGTTGAGGTCGGTGTTGGGGTGGCCGAGGCCGAAGATGTGCCCGAGTTCGTGGGCGACGGCGTCTTTCCGGTAGGACTCGTTCACCGTGGCGTTGCTGGAGAACCAGTTCGGGACGGTCCAGTACTCGGAGTCCATGAGCACGTGCCCGCCCCACGCCGAGCCGTCCCCCATGTCGTAGCAGGGCAGCGCCCGGCTGTACCCCTTGGCGCCGGAGGGCCGGTACTTGTAGTGGACGACGATGCGGTGCCGCGACGGGCACGACTCGATCGGCGTGCTGTCCAGGGCGGTGGTCACGGTGACTTGGACGCCGGTGATGGTGGTGATCTGGGCCGCGAGCGCCTTCAGGTACGGGGGGAGTTTGGTGCGGGCGGTGGAGGTGGCGAACACGATCGTGTAGGGGCCGGGGTTGATGCTGTAGATGTGGAAGTTGCTGGTCTCCGCCTTCCAGCCCTTCCCGGAGTACACGGGCCCGGTGGACGCGTCAGCGGGTGGGGCGGCGAGGAGCAGGATGGCTGCGGCGATCAACGCGGCGGCAGCGGCCCGGAGGCGGATCGGCATGGCACCTCCGATCCGGGCGGCTGCTGTTGACCGGACTACGCCGGTTCGCCGCCAGAGGCGGTGACGCGGTGGATGCCCAGGGCCGTGTCCATCTCGTAGCGGTCGAGTTGGGTGGTCGCGTAGGCCAGGAGTCCGCGCAGGAGCGCCCGTTCACGCCCGCTGTCGGGGATGCCGCCCGCCTGGTCGACGACGCTGAACGTCTGTCCGTCGGACCAGGCGTACACGAGCGTGGTCGGCTTCTGCTTGAGCAGGCTCATCTGCTCTTGTGTGCACTCGTTCAGTGTCCGCATCAGGTCTTCGCCGTCGATGGTGTGGCAGAGGCTGCAGATGCGGATTGAGGCTGTGGCGTGGGCGGGCTTGTTGTACGACCAGGCGTGCTCGCACAGGTTCTCGGCGGCGAGCGGCTCGTTGGCGGACAGGTCGGGGGAAGCCATGGGCGCGGGCCTTCCGAGTGGCGATCAGGTGTTGAGTGCCCGCCGCACGCCCTCTTCGAGGGTCACTGTGGGGACGTAGTGGTTGAGCATGCGGCTGGGGTCGCAGATGCGGTGGTGGACGCCGCGGGGTGCATCGGCCCGGTGCTTGAGCTGCGGCCGGTAGCCGGCTGCCGCGGTGACGATGCGGGCGAGTTCGTCGAAGCTGGTGGCGCGTCCCCAGCCGAGGTTGACGGGGCCTGTGACGTCGGCGTCGAGGAGGGCGAGGGTGGCGCCGACGAGGTCGTCTATGTGGATCCAGTCCCTCGTTGAGGTGCCGTCGCCCCAGATCTCGAAGGGGTCGTCGCGTCGTTTGGCCCGCTGGATGAAGGCGGGGAACGGGTAGCAGTCGTCCTGGTCTTCGCCGTACCCGGAGAACGGCCGCGGGATGAGGATGCGGCAGCCTTCAGCCTGGGCGTAGCTGGCGAGCTTCTCGCCCGTCAGCTTCGCCCAGCCGTAGGTGGCGTCGGGTTCTTCCATGTACGCGAGGTTGATGTCCTCCTCGTACAGACGCCGCACGTCGCCGGGCTGCTGGAGCGCGACCGGATAGGCAGCGCTGCTGCTGAAGTACACGGCGCGCGGGGTGCTGGTGCGGATGAGCCACCGCATGTACCAGGCGTCGAGGGCGAGGTTGGTGGCGACTCCGAGCGGCGACCCGTCGATGCTGGCCCGGCCGCCGACGATGGCCGCGCAGTGCACAGCCAGGTCGTAGCGGGTGTCGTTGGTGCGGAAGAAGTCGAGGGCGTCGTCGCCGTCGGCAAGGTCGATGCCGGTGACGTCCCAGCCTCGGGCGTCCATCGCCTTGTGCAAGTGGCGGCCGACGAAGCCTCGGTGGCCGGTGAGGAGGACGCGCATCAGCCGGCCGCCTTCACTGCCCGGTAGACGCCCCACGGCAGGCCGGAGTCGACAGGCTCCAGCCCGATCTGCTCGCAGGCTTCGGTCTGCTGCTCGCGTGACCAGGTGGTGACGCCGATCCACGAGTCGGCTTCGGTCGGTGTCTCGGAGAGGGGCCAGTCGAGGATGAGGAGTCCGCCGAGCTTGGTTGCCGCGCGGAGCTTGCCGATGATGTGCAGGCCGTCTGTGTAGCTGTGGTGGATGAGGACGGCGAGGCTGTACACGGCGTCCATGCGGCGGCGGCCGAGGTGTCCGGCGATGCCGTCGGCGTCCGCCTGCACCACGGTGATATCGGGGGCGCGTTCGGTGAGCCGGTCGAGCATCCGTTTTGACGAGTCCACGGCCGTCACCTCAAAGCCGAGGACGGCGAGGGGGATGGCGACGCGGCCGTCGCCGCAGCCGAAGTCCATGACCTTCGCCCCGTCGGGGATGACGGAGGCGAGCATGTCGGCCTGCGCTTGCCCGGACTGCCAGTAGGCGTCTTCGGAGATGCCGCGCGTCGGATGGATGGCAGCAGGGTCGGCCTGGTCCCAGGCTCGGATGACGGCTTCGGCGGTCACGGCGCGTGCCCCTTCCTCTCGTGTGCCTCGGCTTCGGCGACGAGTTCGGGGATGGAGGGGCTGTAGCCGTGCTCCCACCAGCGGACGTCACCGCGGCCACTCGTTTGTGAGCAGATCGAGCAGACGAGGGCGACGATCGGGGCATCCGCGGACGGTTCGTCGGCGGTGACGCGGTAGTCGTTGAGGTCGATCACGCAGATGCCTCGACGAGCTTGCGGAGTTTCTCCAGGTCGTCGGCGAGGCCGCCGTTGTCGCGGTAGTCGTAGTAGGCGGCCGAGTCGGCGGACACCTGCTGTTCGCTGTTGACCTCCGCGTACCCGGCGTCCATTGAGGCTTTGCCGTTCGCGGGGTGGAGGTGTTCGATCACCATGTCGTGCAGGTAGGTGATGCGGCCCATGCCGCGCCCCCAGTCGACCCACACCAGATCCGCGCAGAGGTGCACCAGGCAGTCCGGGGCCATGTAGTTCAGCGTCTGCACGATGTCGCTGGTCATCGCTACGGCTGTGGCCATCGCCTCGCCCTGTAGCAGGTCGTTGCCGTAGACGATGCCGGGCCCGCCTGACAGGCACTCGCGGATTCGCGCGTCCCAAGCCATGGCGGCTGGGCGGGGCCGGTGGTCGTCGCCGAGGAACGCGAGGAACCGGTACGAGCCCGCGTTCTTCACGGCCTGCTGGTTGAGGGTGCCGACGAGGCGGCGCCGCTTGCCGAACGTGAACCGCACCCGGCCGTCCGCCTTCAGTGCGGCTGCGTGCTTCTTGTACGCGGCCAGCTCGGGGTCATCGGTGTCGACGGCGAACAGCACATCCGCGGTCGCCCCGGTGTCGTCCCACGCCTGCATGATCTCCGGTATCGCCTGCGGCCGGCCGCGGGTGGGGATGATGACGAGGAGATCGTCGGCCATGGCGCGGGCTCCTTAGATGACGGTGAGGATGCCGGACCGGCGGATGACGGCTTCTGCTCCGGGCGGGTCGATGTGGATCCACACGCGGTAGTCGCCGGCGTCGAGGGCGAGGCTGGTGCCGGGGCCGATGAGGACGCGTGCGGTTGTTCCGTCCCAGGTGGCGGTGTGCCATTCGTCGTCGGCCGGGTTGTTGCGGTGCGCAACAGCGGCGATCTTGACAGGGACGCCGGTGAGGCTGGTTCCGGCAGGTGTGGCGGTAACGGGTACGTGCAGGTATTCGGTGCTGCTGGCGGGGATCACAGCCATGGGGTGCCAACCTCCCAGGCCAGAGCAGGCCGACCGGCAGCGAACTCGTAGTCGACCGCGGTTTCGGCGACGGCGAGGGTGCCGCTGGCGGTGAGTGCGGCAGCTGCTCGGACTGCTCGCTGTGTGGTGGCGGTGAGGGTGCCCGTAGCCGATGCTGCTGCCGCTGCTCCTGTGCGCCGGGTACCGTCCGCGGCGACGATGCTGCCAGCCGCCAGGGCTGTCTGGCTGCGGGCGCGGAGCACACCGGTCGCGCTGGCGGTGCCGGTGGCGGTGAGGCTGCCTGCGGCGAGCGTGCGGCGGACGCCGGCTGCGGTGGCGGTCCCAGTAGCGGTGAGCGCGGCCGACCCGGCGACGGTCTCGAAGGGCGGCACGTTGACCGAGTCGACTTCGACAAAGTCGTTGGCGCCAGCGTCCCGGTGCCCTTCGATGAGGAAGGCCAGGTTGGTGTCGGCGGCCCATGCGGGGGTCGTGGCGGTGCGCCGGTTGGTCCAGGTGGTGCCGTCGGGCGAGGTGTCCCAGTAGAGGGTGCCGGCGTCTTCGCGGAAGCGGAGCCAGGCGTGGTCGGCGGCGCTGTAGGTGAGGAAAACGGCGGCGCCGTCGGCGTACCCTGCGCGGAGGTAGAGGCCGAGTGCGGTCTGCGCGGTGTCGACGATGAACCCGGCGTCGGTGCCGCCGGTGCTGGTGAGGACGAGGCAGCTGGCTGCGGAGGTGGTGGCCCCGCCCGGTGTGGGGGCGTGCAGGCGCATCGTGATCCCGGAGCCGGTGAGCGTGTAGACGCTCGCCGACTTCAGCCCGGCGTATCCGGTCGTGCAGGGGATTCGGGCCCGGCCACCGGTTTCGTCGGGGTCACCGTAGCTGCCGGACCACAGGCCGGTGTCGAGCACCCCGTCCTCGAAGTCGTCGACGAGTTCGGCGAAGGTGGGCACTGCGGCTCACCTCACCCGATCGACAGGTCCACGTCTCCGGCGGCCAGCTTGAGTTCGTCGCCAGCGCTGAGGGTCTTGTTCGCGGCGAGGGGCCCGTGCCACAGCCGGACAGGCGTTCCGGCGGAGTCCCAGATCTCGATGCCGACGACAGTGCAGGCTGGCATGCCCGCGAACAGGATGTCGGCGTCGTTGGAGACTCCGCTGCCGCTGGCCGAGGTGGTGAGGGTGATGTTCTGCCGCGTGTAGGACCCGCCGGTGACCTCGGTTCCGGCCGCAGAGTCTGTGCCGTTGGCGGTGACGAGGGCGACCTTGAGTGGGGTGGTGGGCCGGGTGGGCGTGCCGATGCCGTGCAGCCAGTTCAGCAGGAGCGATTCGGCTGTGTCAGTGAGGTTGTCGGCGATGGCTACTGCCCTCCTGGCGTGCGGTTTGGGGGTCCCGCCGCCCGTGGCGGGGGATCGACCGGGCGGCGGGACGTTCGGGGCGGGATGAGCTGGCCGGCCCCGAGTCAGGGGGATTCGGTGGGAGGTTCGTCCGCCCGGCCCCCCACTAGGACCGGACGGACGGGTGGGCCGAGCGCGAGGCGCTACAAGGCCCGGCCTGCGCTACCGCCCGGGCGCAGGAGCTATGCGGCCAGTAAGGGTGTGGTGTCGAGCACTGGCGGCGTCGGGGCGGGGGCGATGAGGGCTCGAGTGTCCTTGTCGCGTTCACCTTCAGGGAGTTCGGCGAGGTCGTAGAGGACGCCGTTGCGTCGCTGCGGGTTGTGGTGTCGCGTAAGTCGGCCTTCGGCCGCCCACCGTCGGATAGTGGTGGCGGGCCGCCCGGTCCAGTAGGCGGCGAGGTCCTCGGGAACCAACTGCGGAGGCATTTGATCACCTCCGGGAACGCGAAAGGGCCGCCAGTGGGGGCGGCCCTCCAGACACAGCGAGATCGATTGGAGCAGACGATACGCTCATCCCTGATCAAACGGCAAGTGGTGTTGCTGAAACAGCATCACGCGGTGCGCAGTGACGGCAGTTCAGGGATGGTGTCGGCGAGCCAGCCACCTGGCTTTGTGGTGAAGTGCGGAGCTGCTGCGGTCTCCCACCAGGAGCGAATTGCGCTCCCCGTGACGGTCATGCTGGTGCGCTTGTCGACGTACTCGACAGGGCGTTCCCCGCTCTGTCGCACTGTGACGCGTCCGCGCTTGCAGCCGTCGGGGTAGTCATTCCAGTTCACTCCAGCCTCAGCGAACAGGAGTTCCTGCATGCCTGCACTACTTACGCCGTGGAGCCGTTTGTGGGAGAAGTGGGCTTGTGCGGCCATGCTTACCGAGTTCCGGACGGCGTCGCGTTGCCTCCACAGGAAGTAGTTCGCGACCTCGACCGGGTCAGCGATGGTGAAGACGCGAGCATCGAATAGGGCCCGCTTGCCGGGGCGTCGCTCGTTGAGTACTGCGGTGGCGAGCGATGCGGAGACGGACAGGAGCTTGGCGACTACGCCGTCGAACCAGGGCTGGGTCTGGGTGGTGGCGAAGTCGGTGACGAGGATGCTGATTTCGTCGGACTGGGTGTACGCGAACACGGCGCCGCTGATCTCGGCACAGAGGGCCTCGGCGACGGCGTCCATGTCAGTGATGAACTGCTCGTCGAACGGCTTCTGGCAGCCTCGTAGGTAGGTGTGGAAGGCGCGGCCGTCCAAGCGGAGGAGCGTGTAGGTGCGCCGCGGCAGGATGGTGCGCTGTGCAGCCTCGTAGGCCTTCATACGGTCGCCCAGTGCGGTGTTGTCGCTCATGGCATCCCCATGGTGTGGCTGATGGCGCGTGTTTCGAGGGCGTCGGCTTCGCTGTCGATGGCTGCTCCGGCTGTGTGGAGGTCGCAGTCGGGGTCGTCGGCGAGGTTCCGGCAGGACTCGGCGATAGCGCGGAGCAGGGCCAGGACTGCGTCGCAGGGCATGTATGGCTGCCCGTTGCTGGCGGTCAGGACTGGGAGTTGGTCGGCCGCGTGTGGCGTCGGCTGACCGCTCATGCTGCGGCTCCTGCCGCCTCGGCGAGCACCCGCTCTTGCGCGGCCCGGAGTTCCCTCCACTCGCCGAGGGTTTCCCAGCGTGCCCCGCAGCCGTCGCAGCGGACCCGGTGCGAGGCGGCTGTGGCTGTCAGCGGCGTCCAGCAGATGCCGTCGTCGGCTCGCACCGGACAGTTGCCGATCTTTACACTGCCGGGCCTGCGATCGCCCTCGACGAGGGTCTGGCATTCGCCGTGCAACCGCCGGATCTCCTCGATGTCCTGCCCCACCGATTCGTAGCTGGAGCAGGCCCACAGCAGGTTGTTGGCGAGGAACCGGGCGCGGGCGGGTAGGCCGCGGGCCGGGTCGCTGCGCCAGGCGGCGAAGACACGGGCGCCGTCGCTGCGGACTTCGATTGGCCAGCCGAGGGCCTGCCGCCACGAGTCTTCGATCGCCTGCAGTCGAGTTGCGATTCCGCCGGGGCCGACGAGCGCCAGGACGTCGAGGCGGGGCGGGATCGGCGGGGTCTTGCTGCCGGAAGTGCCGCCGCCTGAGCGTCGGGCGCCGCGCATGAGGGCGGCTGTGGTGTCGAGCTGGCGGTATAGGGCGGGGAGTTCAGCGATCCGGATTGCGGTGGCGTCTTCGCATGGCCGGCATGCCCAGCGGCTGGTTTCGGATGCCCAAAGCTGCTTGTTGCAGCGGGGCGTCACGCACGTCGGCCAGTCGTAGTCGTCCAGGGTGGCGGGCTGGTGGTGCATGGTCGGCTCCTCGGGGCGGTACGGGAAGCAGAGTGATGCTTGAGCCAATGGTGCACTAGGGGGTTGACAGTCCGGGGCCAATGGATCGGCGGCGTTGCGTGCCGGGTGGGGGCGGAGATGATGGGGGTGTGACCGATGAAACTGCCGCTATGGTCGAGTTCCTGCGTGCCCGCTATGCGGAAGGGATCGCGCATGCCCGCGAGTTCGGGAACCTGTTCGTGACGAACGCGGAGGAACGCTTCGGGGTTCCTCGCGAGCAGGCGGAGCAGCAGACTCGGGCCAGCCTGCACGCCGCCGAAGCCAGGTCCCAGCTGTTCGAGGAAACCGTGATCCCTTACCTTGGCACTGCTGGCCCGACGGGGCGGATCGCCGAACAGCAACTGCGCCTTCTGGCTGCGGAGCACGCCGGACATGCTGACTTCGACGCTGCGTGGGCGCCGTAGCCGTCATTCTTTCCGGGACTTCACGCTCCCACCGCATGACGACGAACACCGGGACGGGGCCTCACCACACAGCCCATCAGTACTCGCCCGAGTCCCGCAGATCCTCCCGTACCCGCTCGACATACTTCGGGCAGTACGCCTTCGTACCGAGGAGAACAAGCTGGTAGGCGTCCGTCTTTTCGGTGCCCCAGTCTTCCCCGACGGGGTACAGGTCCATCTGATCCAGGATCCACGGCACCGTGTGGTCGGCGTCCAGTTCCTCGCACCACCTGGGCGGGAACGCGGTGAGTTCCTCGCGGGGTGGGACGCGAATGTAGCTGTCGGCCCAGGAGTCGAGGTGCGCGTCGGTGACGGCCGCCATGAACTCGTCGGCCGGATCCTTCACCAGCGTGGCCTTCGGCTTCGCTTCCGGCTCGGTATCGCCACCGCTGGAACAACCCGCCAGCACAACACAGACGACAGCAAACACGACAGTAGCGGCGTGGCGCACGGTCCCCCCAAGTATGTGGTTCGGGTCCCGGATCGTAGCGGCACACCACCAGCGGATGGCACCCAAACGGCACGAGAAAGCCCCGCCACCGGCCGTTGGACAGGCCAGGGCGGGGCCGAGAGAGTGCAGTCGGTGTGGCCCTCAGCCAGGTGGAGTTCCTTTCAGCTGAATGTGACGGTCATGGCGCAGCTGCTGATGGTCTTCCCCGCTTCTTCGTGGGCGGCCTGGTGGGCTTCGTCGTCGACGGTGTCGCAGACGAGCCAGCCGTCCCAAGTGACGGTCCAGCCGCATGTCGGGTCGCCCCACTTCTCCGTGACGATGTCGATGACCGCCTGTTCGGTGGGCCCGTGGGGTGTGTAGCCCTCGCGGGTGTCGCTGGTGCCGCACAGGTCGCAGACGGCGCCGAAGCACGTGGTCTGTCGTATGGCCATCGTTCGCTCCTTCTAGGCGGGGCCGTCGTATTGGACGATGTCGATGCGGGCGGTCGGGTGTTCGAGCTGGGCGCTGGCGACGTCTGCCACGAGCGAGGCGAGGCTGTTGGTGGAGTTGAAGCTGAGGAGTTGGCGGGTGCGCTGGTCGTACAGCCGGTAGTGGATTTGCTCGGGCAGCGGCCGGTTGATCCGCTTGCGGTCTCGGAGGGGCTGGCCGTTCCACGAGTCGGGCATCGCGTCTCCTCCTACTGCTGGTTGTTGGTCTTCGCCCACACGCCGCGGGTGCTGCTGTGGGTGGTGCGCTGGTCGACGGGGCCGTTGTAGTGGTGGTGGTGCTCGTCTGGCAGCACGTTCTTGGCTCGGCGCAGGACGCGTCCGACGGCGAGGGCGAGGGTGGTGGGGGCGCCGAGGACGATGGCGCAGACGACGGGGTCGGCGTGCCCGGAGGCGACCATGACGAGGCTTGCGGCGCCGCCGACGAGGACGGTGGCGACTCCCCCGGACAGCATGAGGGTGCTGGCGTCGACTGCGGACTGGCTCATGGGCGGCCGGCCGGGCTGGGGTACGGGCGGGGCGGTGCCGATGGCGGGCACGGGTGTGGTGTCGCGGAATGAGGTGGGCCGGTAGGCCTCGTCGATGAGTCGTGCGGCTTCCTCCTCGGCCACCTCCTCGCTGACGGGGGTGCGGTGCTCGGGCATGGGGTCTCCTAGTCGATTTCGCCGGTGCCGCTGCAGACGGTGCAGCGGACCTTTGTGGCGGCGTGGATGCGGGATTCGATGCGGTGGTGGCCTCGGCCGTTGCAGGCCGGGCAGGGGTTGACGGGTTCGGGCGTGTAGTCGGGGTCGGGTTCGTGGCCGCCGGCTTGCAGGCCCCAGGCTGCGCCGAGAGCGGCGGCCTTGGCGGAGGCGACACCATTACGGGCGGCCGTCTTGACGGGCCGGGTCACCGCGCGGAGCGCGGCACGCTTCCGGCGGCGGATGGCAGGCTTCAAGATCCGGCCCCAGTAGACGCGGGTGACGGCCTTCTTGATGTCGTCGATGTTGACCTCGGGGTGGAGGATCCCGGCGAGGCGGGCGCCACCGATGGTGATCTCGAAGGTGTCGATGTCCTCGGCGCGCTCGCGACCGGTGCGGACCTGGTTGATCTGCTTCAGGTCGCCGAGGGTGATCAGCGACTCTTCCCAGCTGTGCCCATTCCAGCAGTTACCCCAGACGGGAAATCCGTCGATGAAGCCATCACCGTCGAGGGTGAACGCCTCCGACATGCACTCGGGGCACCGGTAGGGGTTCCCATCGATCGTCATCTGCTGGATCTTCAGGGTGAGCATCGGATACGGACCTTCTTCGCATTTAGGGCTGACAGTCGCGCTGACAGATGGGGATCCGTGCAGGTCAGGCCCCTGACAGGGCGCTGACACCAGCGGCTCGCGGGGTACTGGGCGACAGGCCCCGTCAGGGTGGAGTCAGGGCGGTGACCTGCGGCGATCCACCTGCCAACAGGGGCCTGTCAGGGCGCATATCTACGCATTACGGGCGGCTTCTATGTCCTCCAGGAGGTAGCCCTGAGGCCGCTTGCCGTCCGCGGTCGGCACCCGCTTCACCTTCAGATCGGACGTCACTGCCTCGATCCGCTCCCGGACCGCCTTGCCGACCCGGGCCGACCAGCCCTCCTCCGTCTCGCCATCCCGGCGCCCGAACTGGGCCGGGTTCGATTCGGCGAACGCGGTGAAGACCTCGGCGTTGGTGACGTTGCCCCTGCCGGTGGCGCGCGCCAGGACGGCGAGCTGCTCCAGGATGTCGACGCGGACGATGCGACCCTTGCCGCCCTCGCCGCCGGCCGCCGAGGAGACACCGGTCTCGGCGACGAGGTACGTCTCGACCGGGTCCTTCCACTGGCCCGGCAGGCGCCTGGCGGCCTTGCGGATCTCGTAGGCCTCGACGGCGACCCGCTTCTTGTCCGCAGGCTTGACCAGATAGGAACGGTCTTCGATGACGCCGGTCTCGGGGGTGGCGAGCCAGTTCCGGCCCGGCTGGTTGATGGGGATCTTCGACGCGTCGTAGCCCTGGCCGGCCATGCCGTCGCCGAGGATCGTGTTCGACGCCGTCGGCGACTCGGTGTTCATCGCCGCGCGCGCGACGTGATTCTGGCGGAGCCTGCCACGGATGACGTCGACTTCGGGCACCTGGGTGAGGCTGATGAGGGTGATGCCGAGGGCGGCTCCGACGGCGGCGACTTGGGACAGGTTCTCGGTGATCTCGTCGGCCCAGGGGCTGGTGCCCTTGGGGGTATAGGTGGCGAGCTCGTCGACCACGATCAACTCACGTCCGCCGAGGAGACCCATGGCCTTCTCGTAGTTGTCGTCGTCGATCTTCTCGTAGCCGTGCTCGTCGAGCAGGTCGGAGCGGCGGGCGAGCTCGTCCACCACGGCCCGCAGGAACAGGGCGAGCCGCTTCGGATCGCGTTTGACGAACGTCGCAGCGATCGGCGCATACGGGTTGTGCTCGGCGGTGCCCTTGCCGTCGAAGATACGGACGTTGACCCATGGGTCCTTGGCCACGCCGATTAGGATGTTGGCCAGGAGCATGCCCTTACCGCGGCGGGTGGCACCCGCCACGATGAGGCTGCTGTCCCGGATCCACAAGGTGATCGGGTTGCCGCGCTTGCCGAACGCGACGACGATCCCGTCGCGGAACGTGTTGATCTGGCCCTCGTGGTCGAGGAGGGGTGAGGTCCGCACGACTCCGAACGGGTCCTCGCTTGCCACCCAGATCTTCAGCTCCGACTCGACAGTGCCGACGGCCAGGTCGACCCAGTCCGTGTGAACGCCGAGCGCGGCAGCGATCTCCTTCTTCTTGGCGATAGCCGAGGAGGCCGGGAGGCCGGCCATGTGGACGGCGTAGGCGATGCCGGGCCCCTCGGTGTGGGGGATGCCGACGCCGCGGATCTCTGCGGCCCGCTTCTCGGGTACGACGCCGGCTTCGACGAGGACGCGCCGCATGGTCTCTTCGCCCAGGTGGCTGGTGCGGGTGGGCGCCTGGATCGGCTGGACGACGGGCTCGTCGGGCCGGCCGAAGTAGGCGCCGGTGAGGATGACGGCGACCGTCAACAGCAGCTGCACCCACCAACTCCCCACGGTGAAGCCGGCTGTCCCGACGCCGACGACGATCAGGCCGCTGATGCCGGTGCGGATCCAGTGTCGCTTCTTGTGCGCCTTGAACTCGGCGCGCCGCACCTCCAGCAGTGCCCGGGCCTTCGACTCGGCAGCGGCTCGCGCCTCACCGCGCGACTGCTCCTTCGCCTGCCGCAGCATCAGCTTCGCGGTGGCGATCTGCTGCCGGTAGTCGTCGTGCAGGGCCTCCCACCAACGCAGGCACAGCCGCCGGTAGCCGCGGATCGACCAGCCGAGGTAGTAGGGGCTGTGGGTGGCGTGGAAGCGGATCGCGTCGACCGCGTTTTCGCGGGCGTACACCGCCCACTGCCGCAACTGCTCGCCCGACATCATCCACGCCGGCCGGGGCCGCTTCTCGAACTCGAAGACGCGGGCCGGCTCGGGGTCCTTGACGAGGGTGGCGGTGAGCCGCTCCCACTCCGGATCTGGGGTGCTGCTGGGGGTCGTCTCGATGCTCACTGCGAGTCCTTCTTCTCGGTCTGCTCGAGGCGCGCCTGGGCGCGGGCGATGGGGGTGTAGGGGGCGGTCTGACCGGGGGTACGCCGGGGCGGGGTGCCGCCGTTGTTGCGGCGTCCGTCGGGGACGTCGGGGTCCTTCTTGGCGCGGGGACCCTTTTGGGATTCGACCTGCGCGAAGTCACCGATTATCGGAACGTCGGTGGCGACCTTCATGCGGGCCTGTGCGGCACGCGACTCCGCCTCGATCTCGGCGGTGATACCGACGACCTTCGAACCGGTCTTGCGGTACCAAGCGTCGGCCCAGATCTGCTCGGTGACGTACTGCGAGCCGCGCGCGGAACGCATCGCTTCGGCGATCGACCACACCTCGGGGTGGTGCTGCTTGCGGTCGGCATCGCGACGCTGCTGTTCATCCAGCGCGCGGGTCTCTGCAAGCTGCTTGGCGGCTGCTGCGGCGTGCTCGGCATCCTGCTTGTCTCGCCGGGCCTTCTCCTTCGCCGCGTCGGCCTCGGCCTTGGCTCGCTTGGCGGCGCGACGCTCGCGGCGGGAGGCGATGCCGTCGGCCTGTTGCGCCTTCCCGTGCTCGTAGGCCATGAGGACGATCGGGCCGCCCAGCGAGGCAAGGGCTCCGATGAGGCCGGCGTTGAAGCCGATGGCTTTGTCTGTGAGCCCGCCGTACAGGTTGATGATGGCCGCGATGACAGCGGAGATCATGATGCCGATGCGGTAGGGGGCGACGTCCCTGCGGTGGGCGACTGCCCAGGCGGCGCCGCAGGCGAGAACGAGAGCGAAGCCTTCGAGGAGGGCGGGCGCGGCGATGAGGAACTTGCGGGCCGGGTCCCAGAAGTGCATGAACTGGACGGGTGCGGCGATGATCAGGCCGACGGCGTAGATGCCTCGGGCGCCCCACTTCCACAGCTTCTCGCTGCGCTCCTGCTCGGCGAGCCGCTGCTCCTCAGCAGCAGTCTCGTCGGCTGCAGCCTGCTCCGCCTTCTCCCGCTCGGCGTCGGACTTCGCCTTCTCCGCGGCCTTCTTCGCGAGGTGCGCGGCGTGGTCGGCCTTCTCCTTCTCCAGGCGCATCGCGGCACGCTCGTTGGCGATGCGGTCTTTCTCGGCCTGCTCGGTGGCGAGGAGTTCGGCGGCCTTCGCTTCGCCTTCGGCTTTGATGCGGGCGGCGTCGGCTTCGGCGGCGGCTCGGGTTCGGATCGCCTCCGCCTCGGCCAGCGCAACCGGGTCGTACTCGAACCGGGGCTCGGGCGAGGCCAGCGGCGTGCCGTTGACCTTCGCGACAGACGTCGCGGTCACAGCGGATCACTCCCTTCGCGTGTGTGTAAGCGGGTCAGGCGGTGGCGGGTCGGTGGTGGAGCCAGGCGATGACGCCAGCAGCAAGGAGCACGGGTCCGGGGATCGCGGCGAGGATCACGGCCGCGCCGGTGGCGGCGAGAGTGATCGGGGCGGCGGCGGCCGGCCACAAGCCGACGACGATGAGAACGGCTGCGAGGAGCAGCCAGCGGAAGATGCGGGGCATGACGACCTCGTCTCGGGTCGGATCGGGTTAGGGGTTGTGGGGCTGGCCGGATTTCCAGGGCCCGCGTACCGGGGTGGGACGTGGGCCGTGGGTTACCGACAGCCGGTCAGCTGAGGCGTTCGACGGTGACGTCGAGGTCGCGGGGGTCGGAGTCGGCGGCCTTGAGGCGCCGGTCGAGGTCGGCCTCGTCGTGGACGGTGATGGTGTCGGTGGGGGCGCCGGTGATGATGTTGACCTTCTGGCCGGTGCGGCTGGTCGCGGTGAGTGCCCACTTCGGCATGAGCTGGTCCTCTCGTCGGTGTGGTTGGAGCGCTGGATGGTTCTCCTCGACCCGGCCCTTGCGAGACGGGCGGGGCGGGCGGCCGGTCAGTGCTGGTGGTCGCAGTTGCCGGCGGGTGTCACGACGATGTGGCTGGTCTCGTAGCCCTGGTCGCGGAGCTTGCCCACGATGCCGGTGGCGGCGGACTGTTCGTCGTCGTCGCAGACAGGGGTGGTGGCGGTGCCGGTACGGCCTTGGGAGTCGGTCACGGTGACGGTGGTGTTCCACTTGCGCATGGGGGTTCCTTCCGGGATGTGAAGCGGTGTGGTGGCGGCGTTAAGTGGTCGTCACTTGCCGCGGTAGACCTCGTAGCGGCTCGGGTTCGGAATGACGCGTTCATAGGCGGCCTTGAAGCGCACGCTGGCTCCTTCTTGGGTTGTTGGTGGCTAGGGCTAGCTGGAGGTGACGCCGCGGCGCCGGTAGAGGCGGACGTCCTCGCCCTGGCGGGGGCTGGGGTTGGGGGTGACGCCGTTGAAGGTGGTCTCGCCAGGCCCGGTGGACTGCCAGGCGCGGGTGGGCTTGGGGCCGCGGTTGTCGTCGGTACGCCCGGCCCCGCCTTCCTGCCGGTTCCGCCAGACGCCCATCAGGCGGCGGCCGGGTAGTCGAAGCCGCGGAGCTCGTCGACCAGGGAACGGTCGATGGCGGCGGCGTGGTCGAGGATGAGGAGCATCTGCTCCACGTCGCCGGCGGCCCGGGCGGTCACGTAATCCGCGAACACGTCCGCCACAGCGGAGTCGACCATCTCGCCGACCGTCGCGCTCATGCGGCGGCGGACACCGAGCTCGCTGGCGGACAGATCGGCATCGAACAGGATCATGGACATGGCTCGTAAGCCCTCTCGGGTAGTTCGGGTGGTGTGGGAAGCCGTAGGCGGCGGGGCCGCGGGGGATTCGGTGTCATCCCGCCGCCTGCGGCGGTCTAGAAGGGGTGGTTGCTAGCGGCAGGCGTCGCAGACGCCGCCATCCCAATCGGGAAACCAGCCGCCGGGGCATCAGTCGGCCTGCGGGACCACGAGGAACGAATCCGAGTCCAGGTCCATGCGGACCGTCGCCGGAGTGCCAGCCGCGGTCAGCTCCGCTGCCTTCTCCTCCGCCGGCCACGACCCGCGCGGGCCGCCAGCCGGGAAGGAGTCGAGGATCTCGCGGGCCATCACGCGCCCCCATCCTCGAACGGCGGAAAGATCGTCGCCCGGATCGCGCCGCGGACACGCTCGCCCTGCCACGAGAACCTGGCGTACAGGTGGATCGCACCATCGGAGCTGACCCGCTCGGGGGTCACGTCCGCGTTCAGGTGCCGGGCCCAGGCGGCAAACGTCGCACGCTGCTCATCCGGCGTCGACGTCAGCGAATCCACATCGGCTACCAGCGCCCCCGTCGTCGCGATCGTCCACGTGACACCGGGCAGCCCGGCCCGGAGGAACTCGCCGAGCGCCTGGTGCGCGGCCTGTTGCCAGCGCCGCACATACACCTGGTCAGCCATCACGCCACCCCGATCAGGTCGAGGCGGCCGGCCTTCGCGAGCTGGCAGCGGCACATGGCCATCTCGTCCTGCACCGCCAGACAGCCATCGAAGTCAGCGGCCTCGGCCAGGGCCCGGCAGTGTTCGGCGGCATCCAGGTAGCGGACCGCCGTAACACGCAGCTCCAGGCTCCGCAGAGCCTCAGCAGCGGCTGGCGACAAGGGCTCGGTCGGGGCGCTCACGACGCACCACCCAGACCCGCGACGAGCCGGCGGACGGCCGCGAGGCGCTCGATCGGGTCCTGCCCGGCGGGGACGATGACGGTACGGCCGTCGCCCTCGGTCGGGTCGTACACGGCACGGATGTGGTCCCGCAGCCGCGGGTCCAGGGTGGCGGTGTCCCACTCCTCGACACGCAGGCCGTGCTCGGCGAGCAGCGCCTGCAGCGTTTCGCGGGCCTCGTACTCGTCCGCCAGCCGCTCGAAGTCGGCGAGGTTGGTGCGGACTGCCGCGATCAGCTCACGCAGACGGGACGGCGACACCTCGGCGAGGTCGGACAGCTGCGGATCGGTCGAGGCGACCAGCGACAGAGCGCCGGTGTCCGAATCGACCATCACCTCAGCATCGAGGGTCAAGCTCAGCGCCCGCTCAGCGGGGGGATAGGCGCGCATGGGCGCACCGGTATGGTTGGTCATGCCGACTCCTTGGTTACGTCAGGGAGGTCGTGCAGGTCCTGTCCTGGTGTGTGGAAGCCCAGGGCAGGGCCACATTCATTTGTGCGCACGGGTGCTGGTGGAAGACAGCTCCGTGGTGGAACTCCACCACCATAGACCGGCCTATGGACCGGTGGCAATCCACCATGCGAAGATTTCGGCATGCCCCATGGAGTCCACCGAATCCCCGCAAAGACATACCGCCCGGAACCCGAGCTGCTTGAGCGCGCCAAGGCAGCCGTCGCCGAGGTGGACTCCACCTTGAACGCACACATCAACGGGTTCTTCCGCTGGCTCACACATGAGACAGACGAGCTCCCGAGGCGGCCGGACAAGCCGCCAGTCACGCCCTCGTAATCTCTGGGCTCTGCCGTCAAGATCGCTCCTCGGAGTGCTGCGGGGCCGACGGCCCCGCCTCTCACCGTTGAGCACACCGCCAAGCTTGGGTGTGACGGCAGCCTGAGAGTCGATCACTCACACCTCAATCACAGGCACAGGCAGGGGAGCCATGCCGGAGCAGGCAGCAGCAGAGGCGTTCGTCGCCGAGCTCAAGTACTGGCGGGACGTGCGGGGTCTCTCGCAGTCAGCGCTCGCCAGCAAGGTCGGGTACACGCCGTCCTACGTGTCCAAGGTCGAGGGCGGGCAGCTGGCCCCGTCCGCCGCGTTCGCGCGCCAGGCCGACGACATCCTCCGGGCCGGCGGCGCCCTGCGGCGCACCTTCCGCGACCTGGAGGCGACCGGCAAGGCGCCGGCCACGCACCCGGCACCGAACGGCGACGAGTCACACGCCACGAGCCTGATCGTCGAGCACGAGGACACCACCCTCTACTACGACGGCCGCACCTACCGGGCCACCCAGCGTCGCAAGCTCTACAACGACAGCCCCGACCCGGTCACCCGATACCTGGTCCGGATCTCCGTCGACCGCTACCCGGGAGACCCCGAGCGCTCGAACCAGCACTACCGCGAGAACCCGCTGACGTGGGAAGAGATCGGCCTCAGCGCGTCGATCGACGGCGAGCCACTGACGTGGCGGGTGAAGCACGACCGCGACGCCTTCAAGGAATTGTGGCTAATCTTCGGCCAGTACCCGCTGTACCCAGGCGAGTCGGTGTGGCTGGAGTACAGCTACACCGTCGGGGACGAGAAGTGGGGCTCGTGGTTCCAGCGCGCGGTTCGCCTGCCAACGCAGCGCATGAGCGTCCGCCTCGACTTCCCCGCCGACCTCGACCCGATCGTCTGGGGCACGGAGACGAGCATGACCGCCGAGGCTATGCCGTTCCGTACCGCGATCCGCCGCACCGAAGAAGACGACCGACGCGTCTTCTCGTGGTCGACCGAAGACCCACCCCTGCACGCCCGTTATCGCCTTGAATGGAAGTTCCGAACCCGCCCAAATCAGGAGGATGCATTGCACGTACTGGAGCCCGAAGCGACCGCGAGCGAGAGGATGCACGCGGTCGGCATCGTTCAGGAGGGCGACCCCATCCTGACCAAGACCGCGCGACCGTTCGCCCTGCCCGACGAGGCCGAGGACGCGCGCCGGGTCGTCGCCGAACTGATCTCCGCAGCCGAACGGGCCTCCACCGTGCACGTCTTCGGCAAAGGCATGGGCGTAGCCGCGACGCAGATCGGCATCGACCGGGCCGCCGCGATCGTCCGCTCCCCCGACGGCGAGTCCATCACCCTGTTCAACCCGCGCATCGTCGAGGAGTCACGAGAGACGGACGAGCAGTACGAGGGCTGCCTGTCGTTCTTCGACGTGCGCGGCAAGGTCCCCCGTCCACTAGCGATCAGCGTCGAGCACACGGACATCGACGGCCAGGAGCGAATCACGATCTTCGAGCGCGGCATGGCCCGACTCGTCGCCCACGAAGTCGACCACCTGCACGGCATGCTCTACCGCTCACGGATGCGCGAAGGCGTCCAGCCGATCCCCGTCTCCGAGTACCGAGGGACGGGCAGCAGCTGGAGCTACGGTCAGGGGGCCAAGTGACCGGAGAAGTCGTCTACGTGCTGGGCACGCCCGGCAGCAACACCGTGAAGATCGGGCGCACCACGAACCTGGCCAAGCGTGTCGCCGACATCCAGCGCATGTCACCAGTCCCGCTGCAGGCGCTGTGGACTCACCCCGGCGGCCACGAACTGGAGACTGGTCTTCACCGCCACTTCAAGGCACTCCGATCTCACGGCGAGTGGTTCGTCTTCGATGGCGATCCGGTGGAAGCCGTGCGATCCGCAGTCGAGAAGGAGCCGTGGATCAGGGCCGCGCCCGCCACACGACCGGCCCAGCCGGCACCAACGCCGACGAAGAAGAAGATGCCAGCGGACGAGTTCGCCGCCATGCTGGCGTCCGCAGAGCTGGCGCAGGCGGCGCCGCCGTTGCAGTTCGAGGAGTTCGACGAAGCCGTTCGTATTGCCTTCTCTGAGCTGGACGCGATAGAGGATCCGAAAGATCGCTACCACGCAGTGCGTAACACGCGCCAGGAGTTGGCTGAAGGGGATCGTGCGGCTCTTGCCCTTGAGCGGAACACGGTGATCGGCCTCAAGGACATGGGCCTCACCTGGAAGCAGGTTGGTCAACTCTTGGGCGTCTCGGGAGCGAGGGCCGAGCAGATCGCCAAGGCCGCCTGACCGCACGCCGAAGCGCCCCCGTCTCCGATCGGAGACGGGGGCGCTTTACGTGGGTACGGCCCGCTGCTCGACGGAGCAGCGGGCCGTCAATCCCTTGCGGGACTGGCCCCCAGGCGGATCGCCCACGGTACGCCTGGCGTGGGGGTCGCGACAGTCCCTCGACTGGGTGATCGCATCAGGGTGCCCCCGCTCCGTCGTTCGGGGCGGCGGCTCCCCTGTCAGGGGATGATTCCGCGGCGCTGGTTGTGCTGGACGAGGCCGCGGAGTTGGACTTCCACCATCTCCTGCTGTTCCGCGGTGAGGCTCTTGAATAGTTCGAGGAGTCGCTGTTCTGCCTGGGGGTTGACCGGTCCAGGGGTCTTCCGGTCGACTGCGGCGAAGACTGTGTCTTCGGGGAGTGCGAACTCTGCTGCGAGTTTGCGGAGGGTGTCTGGGCGGGGTCCTCGGCCGGAGCCGCGCATGCGGTGGACCCAAGCGTTCACGGCGGCCGGGGAGACTCCAATGCGGCGTGCGATCTGTGACTCGTTCACGCCGTGCTGGTCTTTGATGTGGTCGATCAGGCCTGCGATGCCGATCATTTCGTCTGTCATGTTGCCCCCTCCGTGCGTTGCAGCATCATGCCGGGCCGCGGGTCTGCAGTCAGGCTGCGCACACGAATGCCCCCCTCGTCCGCCGTCCGGACGAGGGGGCGTGGTGGTGTCAGCCGAGGTATGTGATCTGCAGGACTGTGACCGTCTTGAACGTCTGGCCGATCATCACCACGGCGAATGCGTGTTCGGTGACGATCATCCGCACGACGCCGTCGTCTTCGCCGTAGGGCTGGGTGACGCCGATCGGGTCGTGGCAGGCGTCGGCGAGTGCGAGGGTGAGGGTTTCACTCGCGGCCGGCGGCCTCGCCTCGTGGACGGCTTCGGCGGCGGGGTCGTACTTGAGGCGGTACATCGGCGCGGCGCCTTCCTGCGATCACGTTCACTCCTGTCACCACGGCCACGTCCCCTGATGAAGCGGAGTGTAGCGAATGGGTGACGGGGTGTGTGACGTGTTGCCTCAGGCGGCGCCGCGCCTGCGGATGCGCTGAGCGTCGTCAGCCACGCGGTCTGTCGCGTCGGTCCAGTTTGCCGTCGGGTCTTCGCCTCGGGCCTCAGCTGCGGCGATGTCCCGGCCGCGTTCGACTGCGGCGACGGCGTCTTTCGCGATGCGTTCCCACTTGGCGAAGACGCCGAGGAGCTGGTGGGCGGGTGCCCGGTTGATCTCGGAGAGGAAGCGCTGGGCGAGTGCGGGGTTGCCGAGCGCGTCACGGATTGACTCGATGGTCCACGGTTCGCTGCTCATAGCTCGACCCCAAAATTACGACACCCACAACCAGTGGTCTGAGGGTAGCGCGGCTGCCTTGGCACCTACGAAAGTCTCGAGACTTTCGTAGGTGCTCTGTGCTGCTGCGGCCCGCCGTTTGGGTGTCCCGCCGAGTGATCAAATGGCTCCTTTGGTCGGCCGTTGTTGTACATGGACGTGCGGTCTCCAGGGTGGCCCGTAGGGGGCGGATGGTCGCACGGGCGTTCGTTTCGTCATAGGTTGTCCAGGCCTTCACCCGCGGCCTTCACTGGCTACTGAAGGCCCGATAGCCTGGACTTTCTGGGGGATGCGCTGCCCTTCCCGTGGGCCCGTCGAGTCGCAGCTGGGGGCGGCTCGTCTACGGTGAGTGGAGGCGCAAGAAGGAGTTTGATCATGGCAACCGTCCACGATGTGGCGGCGTATATCCTGCAGAAGCAGGGGGCTATGTCCGCGATGAAGCTCCAGAAGCTCTGCTACTACTCGCAAGCCTGGACGTTGGTCTGGGACGAGAAGCCACTTTTCACCGAGCGCATCGAGGCTTGGGCCAATGGGCCCGTCGTGCGCGACCTGTACAACGAGCACCGCGGCCACTTCACGGTGACGCCCGAGATGATCTCGAAGGGTGATCCTGCACGACTCACCGAGCGGCAGTCCGGGAACATCGACATCGTGCTGGACTTCTACAGTGCCCGACCGGCTCACGAACTGAGCGAACTTACCCATCGCGAGGCGCCATGGAAGGATGCCCGCGGTCAGCTACCTCCAGGGGCTAACAGCAACGCTGAGATCACTACGGCGGCCATGTACGAGTACTACGACGGTCTCGTGGGGACGGACGGCTGAGCGTGGGGCGCAAGGGGGACGGAAAGCGCAATCCGAAGGCAGGCGCCCAGACTGGGGGCCGGGTGCCTGTCGCCGCTGCAGTGAGTGGTCGGCGTGAGCGACGGCCTGTGGAGACACCGCTCGGAAGCCAGCGTCAGGCGATGATGCGCTTCCGGTTCGACAGGGTCGACCTGGATGGCCCATGGTGCCTTACAAAGATCACGGCCGAGCAGCACAAGCTGCTGATCACCAAGCTTCGCGAGTTTGAGTCGATGACGGTCAACCAGGTCTTCCATGAGCGGAGCTCTGACAGCGGGCTAGGGTCCGACTACAGCGACATGAGTCGGTGCCCCAACCGTGATGCTCCTCGTCGGCTCGCCGAGCTCGGGTATGACGCCATCGACGGCTTGAGCCGGCTGGCCCTGGGTGGGAAGCCGCGCCTCTACGGCATCCGCAACCAGAACGAGTTCTCGATCTTGTGGTGGGATCCTGAGCACGAGATCTGGCCAGCCAAGAAGAAGCACACTTAGCCTGACTGAGGAAACGGCGCACCGTTTCGTCGCTAGTCTCCGCCTCGTGAGGGCCGACGACGACCTGGAGGAGCCGCCTAGTGGTTGATCTTGTGGAGTGGTTGACCGCATGCCTCAACGAGGACCAGCGGGAGGCCGAGGAAGCGCTGAGGCGCACAACGACCACCCGCCGTCGGATCGGTGGGCAGTGGGTGGAGGGCACGGTGCAGCCGCCGGAGTGGCGCCGCTCGGTGTGGGGTCCGGCTCGGGTGCTCCGCGAGATCGACGCCAAGCGAAAGCTGCTCACCCTGCACGAGCCCGGTGAGACGGAGTACGTGGACGGTGACGTGTGCATGGTCTGCGAAGACCCGGACGTGGGCGACGAGGGGCCGTTCTACCCCTGCAAGACGCTGCGCCTGCTTGCTCTGCCCTACAGTGACCGCGATGGATACCGGGAGGAGTGGGCGCCGTGAGTGACACTGCTTGGGGCTGACCGCCCCGCACGCAGAAGCGCCCCGCCTCGAACTCGCCGAGGTGGGGCGCTTCGTCGTCTCCGGGGGCCACAACCCGCTCGACGGCGGGAAGGATCCAGTTCCCTGGTTCCGACCGTATCCCGGCAGACGAGGCCCACGACGAGCGGGCGGAGCATGCCTACCCCCGGCACAGGCCGGGATCAGCGCACACCTCCAGGATGCCACGAGGCGGCTCCCGGTACCGTCTGCGGCACCAGCGCACGAGAGCGAGACGGTCATGCAGACGATCCACCTCCCCGACGAGCAGCCCACCCCCGACGGTCCGGAGCGTGTGCCGCTGGTACGCCTCGCTGGACAGTCAGCAGGTTCGCCGGCGTTGACGCGGGCTGTGGCCGCGGGGGTTGAGAAGCGGGGGCCGTCGCGGGTGGCGGTGGCGGCGTTCCAGTCGTCGGTGTGAGCTTGGGCGTGACGGAGCCCCTCGCACGGGGTGGGCGAGGGGCTCTCGTCTGAGGATGGCACGCCCGTCAAACCGGACCGGCTACTCGGGCCAGACGACGTCGTTAGCGGCGAACGCGCGGACGATCGCCGGGTCGTGGCGGTACGACTGGAGGCTGTCGAGTTCGGTGTCCCAGTCGTCTTCCTGAAGCGCGGCGATGACCTTCGTGAGAGCGCGTTCCTTGATCTCGTCGCTGGCGTTGGCCTCGATGAGCGCGTCGGCCATGGTGTTGAACAGGCTGTAGGCGGATCCCCATCCCATGGTCAGTTCTCCTTCGTCGTGTCGGTGATGGACAGGTCGCGGGTGCCTGCGTGAAGCCATCTGGCGGGTTCGGTCGCTTGGGTCGATGCCGGGCCGGGCTGGTCGAGGGCGTCGAGGATCGCGCAGGCCAGCTCGTGTTGGGCGAGTGACATGTCGTCGCGTCCGGGGGCTGTGTGGTTGCGGGTGAACTCGGCGAGGGCGCGGACCCGGTCGACGGCGGCCTCGGCGGTTTCGGCGCGTTGGGTGGCGGCGGCTGCCGCGTCCAGGTTCTGCTGCCGCATGGCGTCGACGAGGCGGAGCTGCGCCTCTGCCTCGTCGGCGCGCCGCCGCTGCTGTTCCCAGTGCTCCGCTGTGGGGCCGGCGTCTCCGCGTCCGCATTCGGGGCAGTAGTCGCGCGCCACGGCCTGGAGGGCGTCGAGTTGCTCGTACAGGGCGTCGAGGGCGTCGCTGGTCAGGTGGTCGAGGGGGATGCGCTGGTTCATGCGTCCTCCACGGTGCTGGTGGTGGTGTCGCGTACCAGCCGGTACGTGTTCTCGGGGTGCCGCTCCCGGTAGCCGGCGAGCTGGGCGACGACCGCCTTCCGGTCGCTGCTGCCGGGACCGCAGATGCCGGCGCCGGTGGGGAAGCGGCAGTGGATCCACCAGTGGGGGCCGCCACCGAACTCGGGCGGGTCGGCCTGGTCGGCCCACGCGTGCAGGGCTTCGGCGAGGTGTCGGGCCTGTGCCGGGTTGATCACGACGCATGGGTCGCCTGGCGTGGTGAGGTGGAGGCGGAGCCACGGCCATGGCGTGCCGTCTTCGGGCTGGTCGTCGCGGCCGTCGCGGGTGATGTGGGAGGGGATTTCCGCGAGGCCGATCACACCGTCGCGGGGGTCGTGTTCGGCGGGGAGGATGTGGGAGCCCTGGTACACCCAGGGTGGGCCGAGGTGTTCGGGGTCGCCGTCTGCGCCGATGCGTTCGATGCTGCCGTAGATGCTCATGCCGTCCTTCGCTTGCTGGTAGCTGGTGCCGCAGTGTCGGCAGTTGCCGATGTGGGTGAGGGGCGCAGGGTGGGGGTCGGGGAAGCTGTGATGGCAGTTGGCGTAGTCGTCGACGAGCTGCTCCGGGGTGGCTCCGAGTTCGCCGCGCGCCCAGGTGCGGTCGATGGCGGCGAGGAGGCGTTCGCGGGGGTCGGTAAGCCACGCTTCGGGATCGGTCATGTGGGTCTCCGGGGGGTGGTGTGGCACGGGCAGGGGCTCAGGCGGGGGTGTCGGGCCCGGTGGTAGAGGCGGCATGACGGCAGGTCAGCCCCAGTAGGAGGCCAGGAGCCAGCGCGGCTCGGTCTGGGTTGGGGTGATGCCGAGGGCGGTGAGGGCGGCGCGGAGCTTCTCGTCCCAGCCGTTCATCTCGGGTTCGACGGCGAGCGCGGTCATGTCGATGTCCTCGACTGCGCCACGGCGGACGGTGATGACCTTGGCGGCGAGGATCTGCATCGGGCAGGAGTCGGAGCAGTACGTTTCGAACTGGACGCCGAGTCGGGCCTTGGCCTTCCGCTGGCGGTCGAAGTAGCCGTCGGCGTTCCAGTCGGTTTCGGTGAACCCGGTGATCTGGGCGAGGAGGTGGAGTTCGGCGGCTTCGATGAGGTCGTCGGTGTGCTCGGGGTCGAACCAGGTGAGGGGCGGGAGTTCGCCGTACTCGCCTGCTTCTTGGATCTTCTCGAAGCCTTCGCCGAGGTCGTAGCCGTAGGCGAGGATGCCGTCTGTGGACTGGCCCATGGTCAGGGTCCTTTCAGTGTCGGGTTTGTGCGGGTTCCTGGGGTGGGTTGGGGTCGCGGAGCGGAACGGAAGCTCTGAGCGCCGTTCTCCCGGCCCTGGCGGGCTCCGGTCCCGTGCGGGCTGTTCGGCCGCGAGAGGCCCCGTTCTGGCCCGTCTCGGGCCTGCTGCGGCCAGAGCCAGTCGACGACCGCCGCCACACCCGCCACCACCACACAGCCGGCCGCCACCCACAGCGATGCGATGCACGCGTAGGCCAGCCAGTGCGGCGGGCCACTCACTCCGGGGCCTCGACGGTGTACGA
>NZ_JBWKAJ010000025.1:0-114887 GCF_056437585.1 Streptomyces sp. NPDC042364
GAGCACTACGCGATCAACCTCTACCAGGTGCGCGGCCCCGGGGCCGTCACCGCGCACAACTGGGTCGGCCAACTGACCCCGCTGCACGCCACGTCCAGCGGCAAGGTGCTGCTGGCGTATCTGCCCGCCGAGGAGCGCGCCGCGCTGCTGGCCGAGGCGGGCCTGAAGAAGGTCACGCCGCACACCATCACGTCGAGGACGAAGCTGGAGAAGCACCTCGCCGAGGTGCGGGAGGCCGGATACGCCTGGACCCAGGAGGAACTGGAGATCGGACTGCACGCCATGGCGGCGCCGGTCCTCGACCGGGACGGTCAGGTCATCGCGGCGGTCACCGCCTCGGGCCCCTCGTACCGGTTCACCGAGGAGCGGATGCGGGAACTGGCACCGGTGCTGATCAAGGGCGCCGCGGAGATCAGTCACCGGATGGGTTACCTGGGCTGACCGCCCCGCCCCCGCCCCCGGCTGCTACGGCCGACCGCCCAGCCGTTCGTTGACCCAGTCGTGGAACGCGCCGATGTGGTGCTCACTGGGCACCAGCACGCCGCCCTTGGCGTACATCCGGGAGCTCATGCCCGGCTGTGTGCGTTCGCACGCCTCGAAGTCCTGCCGGTTGACCCGGTCGAAGAGTTCCACGGACCGGCTGACGTCCTTGCCGCTCTCCACGACGTGCGGGAGGTAGAGCCAGTCGCACTCGACGATCGTGCGGTCCACGGACACCGGGTACATCCGGTGGAAGATCACATGGTCGGGGACGAGGTTGATGAAGACCTGCGGCTTGACGGTGATGGCGTAGTAACGGCGGTCCTGGTCGTCCGAGACACCGGGGATGCGGTCCAGCCCCTCGGAGCCGTCGACGGTGAAGCCCTGGATCTCCTCGCCGAACTCCGCGCCGTGGCCGACGTAGTACTGGGCCGCGTAACCGTCCGCGAACTCGGGGAGGACCTCGGTCAGTTCGGGGTGGATCGTGGCGCAGTGGTAGCACTCCATGAAGTTCTCGATGATGAGCTTCCAGTTCGCCCGCACGTCGTAGACGATGCGCTTGCCGACGGAGAGGTTGTCGACGTCGTAGCGCTCGATGGACTCGACGTCGCCGAGCCGCTCGACGACCGCCCCGATCACGTCCTCCTCGAAGGAGGGCGGGTTCTCCGCCAGGCACACCCAGACGTAGCCGAGCCATTCCCGCACCGCCACGCTCACCAGGCCGTACTCGGTGCGGCCGACGTCGGGCATCTTGGTGAGGTTGGGCGCCGCGACGAGCTTGCCGTTCAGGTCGTACGTCCAGGCGTGGTAGGGGCACTGGAAGGCCCGCTTGACCTCGCCGGACTCCTCCGTGCAGAGCTTGGCGCCACGGTGCCGGCAGACGTTGAAGTAGGCGCGGATCGAGTTGTCCCGGGCGCGGGTGACGAGGATGCTCTCGCGGCCCACGTCGACGGTGCGGAAAGCGCCGGGCTTCGCCAGTTCGGAGGCGCGCGCGACGCAGAACCACATGGTCTCGAATATGCGCTCCTGCTCCTGGGCGAAGATCTGCGGATCCGTGTAGGAGGAGCCGGGAAGAGTGGCGATCAGGCTGTCCGGCAGGCTGGTCGAGGTCACGGTGCACTCCTCGGGAAACGTCGTGGATCGGACTGTCACGCGCCGGGAAGAGCGTCTCCGGACGGTGTCGGGTGTGGAGCGACGCCGCGCGCCCTGAGGTGGGGCGGCGGCGGTGTCAAGGTGTGGCGGTGGCGAGTTGCTTGCGCCAGCGGGTGAAGAGCCGGGGCTGGTTCATCCCGAGCACGGCGACGGGGTGACCGGCGCGCCGGTAGACGGCGAGGACGTCGCGGTCGTCGGCAGCGCCGTGCTCGATGGTCACGCTGTCGGCACCGGCCGCGTGACCGGCGAACTGGATCTTCACGCCGTACTGGTCGGACCAGAAGTACGGCGGTCTGGGCACACCGGGTTCCACCGCACCGCCCGCCAGCAGTGTGGCGACGGCCGCGGCGGGGCGCTCCTGGGCGCCGGTCCAGTGTTCGACGCGGCGGTGGTGTCCGGCGCGGGGGTCGTACCAGTTGGCGCAGTCGCCGACGGCGACGACGCCGGCGAGGCTGGTGCGGCCGTCGGCTCCGCACTTCACCCCGTTGTCGAGCGCGACGCCGGAGCCCTCCAGCCACTCCACGCACGGGCGGGCGCCCACGCCGACGACCACGATATCGGCGGGGATCGTACGGCCGTCCTCCAGGAGAACGGCGTCGACCCTGCTCTCGCCGCTCAGCCCCTTGACACCGATGCCGCAGAACAGCCGTACGCCGTGGTCGGCGTGGAGGGCGGAGACGATGGCTCCCATGTCGGCGCCGAGCGGTCCGGCGAGCGGTGTGGGTGCCGCCTCGACGACCGTCACGTCCAGACCGAGCGCGAAGGCGGTGGAGGCGACCTCGGCGCCGATGAAGCCTCCGCCGATCACGACCAGCCGTCCTCCCCCGGCCAGTTCGTCGCGCAGGGCACGGGCGTCGTCCAGGCTGCGCAGGACGTGCACTCCGGCCAGGCCCTCGGAGCCCGGCAGGTGCCGTGCCGCGGCGCCGGTGGCGATGACGATGCCGTCGGCCCGGACCGTACGGCCGTCGGCGAGCCGGACGGCCCTCTCCCGGGCGTCGAGTCCCGTGGCCCGGGTGCCGAGCAGCCACTGCGCCGCCAGGTCCTCGCCGTCCGTCTCCAGCGCGAGATCGGCCTCACCGAGGGTGCCGGCCAGGAACTCCTTGGACAGCGGGGGCCGGTCGTAGGGGCGGTGGACCTCGTCGCCGATGACGACCAGCCGTCCGTCGTAGCCCTGGTTCCGCAACGAGCGCGCCGCCGAGAGACCGGCGAGCGAGGCGCCCACCACGGCGACCGTCCTCACGCGGGACCGCCGGCGAGGCGGGCGGCCACGCAGGGCGGCAGGTTGGGGGCGTCCGTGGACACCTTCACGTAGATCATGCCGTCCTCGACGACGACCTCGTGGGTCCGCACCGGCAGTTTGGCCGGCGGAGCGTCCACCGCTCCGGTCCGCAGGTCGAACTTCGAGGCGTGCAGGGGGCATTCCACCTCGCAGCCCTCCAGCCAGCCGTCGGCGAGCGAGGCGTCCTGGTGGGTGCAGGTGTCGTCGATGGCGAAGACCTCGCCGTCGTCGGTGTGGAACACCGAGACCGGCGGGTCGATGTCGAGCCGGATGGCCTCACCTCGCGGAAGATCCGCGAGACGGCACGCGGGAATCATCATGACACCTCGGTGCGTATAGCGAAACGGATTGCGGTAAGCGCAACATCAGTCTGGGGTCGCCCCGAACCCTTGTCAAGGCGTCGAAAGGCCCGCTTCGGCCGGGCCCGCAGCCCCCGCTCAGGACAGCTCGAAACGCCCGTACCACCTGCGAAACCAGGCGGTACGGGCGCCGCGCCGGAGCCGCGGACGACGTGGTCAGAAACCGCGGTCGAGCCATTCCTGGAGGTGCGGGGCCTCACTGCCGATCGTGGTCGTCTCCCCGTGGCCGGTGTGGACGACGGTGTCGCCCGGCAGGGTCAGCAGCCGGGCGCGGATGGAGTCGACGATGGTGGGGAAGTCGCTGTACGACCTGCCCGTCGCACCCGGTCCGCCCGCGAACAGGGTGTCGCCGCTGAAGAGCGCCGTCAGGTCCGGCGCGTGGAGACAGACGGCGCCGGGGGCATGGCCGGGCGTGTGCAGCACGGTCAGCTCGATCCCCGCCACCGCCAGGACCTGCCCGTCGGCGAGTGCACCGTCGGGCTGCCGGTCGGGGTGGGTCTGCTTCCACAGCGGCAGGTCGTCCGGGTGGAGCCAGATCGGTGCTCCGGTGCGCTCGGCGAGGGCGGGCGCGGCGTCGATGTGGTCGTTGTGCGCGTGGGTGCAGATGATGGCCGTCAGCCTCCGGTCGCCGATGGCCTCGGCGATGGCGTCGGCGTCGTGGGCGGCGTCGATGACGACGACCTCGTGGTCGTCGCCGACGATCCAGACGTTGTTGTCGACGTCCCAGGTGCCGCCGTCCAGGCTGAACGTGCCCGAGGTGACGAGGTGTTCGATCCGGGCGCCCGCCGTCACAGGACCACCACCGAGCGCAGCACGTCGCCGTGGTGCATCCGCTCGAACGCCTTCTCCACGTCGTCGAGGGCGATGGTCTCGGTGACGAAGGCGTCGAGGTCGAGCCTGCCCTGGAGGTAGAGGTCGATGAGCATGGGGAAGTCCCGGGAGGGCAGGCAGTCGCCGTACCAGGACGACTTCAGGGCACCGCCCCGCCCGAAGACGTCGAGCAGCGGCAACTCCAGCTTCATCTCCGGGGTGGGCACGCCCACCAGGACGACCGTGCCGGCGAGGTCGCGGGCGTAGAAGGCCTGCTCGTACGTCTCCGGACGGCCCACCGCCTCGATGACGACATCGGCGCCGAAGCCGCCGGTCAGCTCCCGGACGGCCTCCACGGCGTCGGTCTCCCGGGAGTTGACGGTGTGGGTCGCCCCCAGTTGCTTCGCCGTCTCCAGCTTCCGGTCGTCGATGTCCACCGCGATGATCCTCGCCGCGCCCGCCAGGTTCGAGCCGACGACCGCCGCGGCGCCGACCCCGCCGCAGCCGATGACGGCGACGCTGTCGCCGCGTCCGACATTGCCGGTGTTGATCGCCGCGCCGATGCCGGCCATGACGCCGCAGCCCAGGAGACCGGCGGCGGCCGCCGATGCGGCACGGTCGACCTTGGTGCACTGCCCGGCGGCGACGAGCGTCTTCTCGGCGAAGGCACCGATGCCCAGCGCCGGGGACAGCTCCGTGCCGTCGAGCAGGGTCATCCTCTGCTTGGCGTTGTGGGTGCTGAAGCAGTACCACGGCCGTCCGCGCCGGCAGGCGCGGCACTGCCCACACACGGCACGCCAGTTGAGGATGACGAAGTCACCGGGGGCCACGTCGGTGACCCCCTCCCCCACGGACTCCACTACACCGGCGGCCTCATGGCCCAGCAGGAAGGGGAAGTCGTCGTTGATGCCGCCCTCGCGGTAGTGCAGATCGGTGTGGCAGACCCCGCAGGCCTCGATCTTCACCAGCGCCTCGCCCGGTCCGGGGTCGGGCACGACGATCGTTTCGAGGCTGACGGGGGCGCCCTTCCCCCGCGCGACGACAGCACGGACCTGGTGAGCCATGGCCACTCCTCGGCTGGTACGAGACCTGAGACTGATGTTGCTTATCGCGATACACAACGCATGTATCGCAACACAGCATCGGGGACGGCGGACCGGGGGTCAAGAAGTCGACCTGTGGTTTCCGGGAGGGCCTGCCGGGGGCCGCCGGCCATGACCGATCGGCTCCCTCTCTGGTGAGGCGCGGGGCGCCCGCCGGCCCGACACACCCGGACGGTACGCCTCTCCCCGGCGGCCGGTCTGCCGCGGCGGCTGCCCGACGGGCTGGGGCTCGCCGGCCGCGCCGCCCGGGCGGACGGCCCGGGCCGTCCCCTCGACCTGCTGCCCACCAGCAGCGGCCGGGGCCGCTTCACCCGCCGTCTCCCCCGTCGCGCGCCAAAACGCCGGGCGGCCTCTACTCCAGCCTGCTCACCTCGGGTCAGCGGCCGCTCCCGGGTCATCGCGGCCTTCCCCCGCCCCGCCCGGCGGGCACCCGCAACAGGGGACCCGTCGAGCCCGCGCGCCCCCGTGGCCGAGGCAACCGCCATGGCCAAGGCCGTCAAGGCCGCCGAAGCGCTGGCACCCACACGCCCGCATCACACGCCCCCATCCCCGCATCGGGTCCGCGGCGGCGACCATGGCACTCGCGGCCCGGTCGCCGCCCTCACGGAGCGCACGAAGGACACGGTCCGCAAGGCCGTGGACAAGGACGGCAGAACAGCACGGGCACGCGCACACACGGGCACGACCATTGCGCCCCGGCCGGCCATTGCGCCCCGGCCGGCCACCGCACCCGGAGGCGCCGGCGGAGGCACGGCGTACGGGGGGCGCCGGTGAGACGGACAGCCGCCGACGGGGCTGAGGCGTTCCGGCTTCCCGGGACCGCGGGCCGGGGCCCCGGGAAGCCCGCGGAGGCACAGATCGCCGAAGACCCGCTCGGGAGTGGGCACGGGCTGGGGCGGGCACGGGCGGGGGCGGGCGGGGCGCGGGGATCCGAAGTGGCGCAGGGGCGGTCGGGGACACTCGCGGTCCGGAGTGGCCGGGGAGGCGGCGGAGGACTCTAATGGTGGGGGGAACAACGGCGATCGGAGGACGGCTGGCACAGTTGACCTGCGGATTCGCCCGGCCGATGGACCCGCTCGCGACCGGTGGCGGTGGCGGCGCTCTCCCGTCCGCACCGGCCCTCGCGACCGTGACGCAAAACGGTTCCTCCCGCATTTCCCGGTGTCCCGGCACGGCATGGCACGGGGCGCCGCCGGGCACACATGTGTCGGGTTTGCGGTGAAGCGGCTGGGCACTCGGATCGTGCCGGAAGCAAGCGCCTGAGCAGAGGTGATCAACCCCGCGGGACGGGTGTCGGCCAGGGTCCCTCGCGAGCCGGTCACGGCAGCGAGCCGAGCAGAGGGCGACTGATGACGACGATCGGCCTGGAAGAGGAGTACATGCTGGTCGACCCTGTCACGGGCCTACCGGTCCCCTACGCCGAGAAAGTCCGCCTGTCGGCGTGTCTGGCTCATCTGGCGGAGGAGCACGAGGTGCACTACGAGCTGCTCCAGTCGCAGGTCGAGGTGACCACCCCGGTGTGCCACACCCTGGACGAGATAGGCGGCCACCTGCTGCGGCTGCGGCACGCCGTGGGCGCCGCCGCGGAGGAGCACGGCTGCCGTATCGCCGCGGCCGCGACACCCCCGCTGCGCGATGCGCGCTCCATGGCCGTCACCGACCGGACCCGTTATCGGGCCATGCTCGCGCAGGCGCCCCAGCTGGTGGAGGAACAGCTGGTCAACGGCATGCATGTGCATGTGGGCGTACCCAGCCGCGAGGTCGGCGTCGAGGTGCTGAACCGGCTGCGCGTCTGGCTGCCGACCCTGACCGCGATGTCGGCGAACTCCCCGCTGTGGGACGGCCACGACACCGGCTTCGCCAGCTGGCGCACGGTCGTCTTCAGCCGCTGGCCGGTCAGCGGGATGCCGCCCTCGTTCCTGGACGCGGCCGACTACGACCGCCGCGTGCACCGGCTGGTGGACAGCGGTCTGATCTCCGACACCGGCCAGGTGTACTGGCTGGCCCGCCTCTCGGAGCGCTACCCCACCGTCGAGGTGCGCTGCCCCGACGTACAGCTGCGCGCGGACGACGCGGTGATGTTCGCCGGGATCGTCCGCGCCCTGGTCGAGACCGCGCGGTACGAGGCAGCCGCCGGCACTCCCCCGCCCGACTGCGCCCCGGAACTGCTGGAGGCGGCCATGTGGCACGCCGCCCGCCATGGCCTGAGCGACACCCTGATCGGGCCCGACGGTCTGCCGCACCGGGCCGGTGACGTGCTGTGCCGGCTCCTGCGCCATGTCGGTCCGGCGCTCGAGGCGTCCGGCGACACCCGGGAGGTGGCCAGCCTGGTGCACCGGCTGCTCCGGAGCGGCACCGGGGCGGACCGGCAGCGGATCGCCCTCGCGACGGGCGGTCCGAGGGCGGCCGTCGAGCTGATCACCACGGAGAGCACGCTCCCCTGACCCGGCAACGATGTCACCCCGCCCCGTCATCTCCGCGTGCGGCGAGGGCTCCGGGGCAGCGGCACGAGAGCCCGGACCCCTGCCGTCATCGGACCGGAGCCTGCCCGGACGTCGGCGGTTCGTCCGGCGGCTCGTTGCGGCCGACGGACACCCGGCCGCCGGACCGTGTCTCCGGGGTCAGCTCCACCTGCACCTGATGGGTCGTCTGGCGGTCCACGGAGCCCCCGAGTTCGGCCGTCACCACGCCGATGCGCACCCCGCCGCGCCCCGAGCCGGACTGATGGACCTGCACGGTGAACGTCAGACTCACCTTGTCGACACTGAAGCCGAGGGACCTGTCCCGCGCCTCGTCCCGGGCGCGCTCCAGCTCGCCCCTGATCTGGCGGATCACCTCGGTCAATCCCACGAACCCCGGCCCATCGGCCAACTCGCACCCCCGGCGAACCCGTTGATCCCTGTCGTCCCAGTATGCGCCGGGACGCGGCGCTCGTATAGTTGCGGTATGGCGGACGACGGGGGAGTCGTTGATGGTTCGTCACTCGAGACACCGGGCTGGGCGGTGCGCATCCGCCGGGCGGACGGACGGATCGCGGGCGCCGGCATCCTGCTGAGCCCCGACCGGGTGCTCACCTGCGCCCATGTGCTGGAGGACAGGGACGCCCGGTTCACCGCGGAGTTCGTCGGGGCGGCACCCGGTCTCACGGTGCCCTCGGTCGCCGCATGGGTCGACGGGGACGCGTACGTGCCCAACACCAGGGACGCCGACGGCGATCCCAGCGGCGATGTGGCGCTGCTGCGCCTCGAACAGCCGAGACCCGTGGCGGATGCGACTCTGCTGTACCGGCTCTCCGCGCCGAACCGCGCGGTCCAGATGTACGGCTTCCCGTACGACCACAACGGCGGCATCTGGTTCCGGGCCGGCATCGTCGGCGGCTGCGGACGGGACGGGCAGGTCCAGCTGAGCCCAACGAGCCCCGGCGAGCTGGCCAGCCCGGGATGCAGCGGCTCAGGCGTGATGGACACCCTGACCGGCAAAGTCATCGGGATGGTCCTCAGCGGCATCTCGGACCGGCACGGCAACCAGTTCTCCTTCATGAGCCCGGCCGAGACCATCGTCCGGCATCTCCCCCAGGTCCGCCGGTGGACCCGGGGCAGGACGGCCGTGGACGACGGGCTCAGAACGACCCGCGAGGACACGGCCGAGGCACTGCTCGACGAACCGTTCGCGCAGCGCCTCGCCGACTGGCTCCAGGACGACGGTCAGCAGGTGAAGATCAGCCTGGTCCCCGCGGACGACGCGGTACGGGGTGCCACGCTGCGCCGCGCGATCACCCTCGCCGACCGGGAGTTGCGCACCGCGGCGTCCGTCGGCCGCGCATCCCTCGACCCACCCGGCACCGTCCCGTCGGCCGGAGGCCACGACCTGGCCGTGGACGCGGCCGGGCTGACCTCAGCCGAGATCGGGGAGCGGATCGCCGAGCGCATGGGGCTGTGGCAGCATCCCGCGGACCCGGTGGCGGAGCGGATCCGGGGCGCGGACGTCACGCTCACCCTGGTCGTCGTCGGGGTCGACGAGGCCGCCGACCCGCCCGCCCTGCTGGAGCTGCTGAAGGCCCTGCGTGCCAAGGGCAACCGTCTCCTGCTGGTCTTCCGCGCCGCCGACGCCGTCTACCACCGCGCCCGGCAGGACCTGATCCTCGATCCCGAACGGGAACGCCGCGCCCGCCTCGCCGGACGGCTTCAGGAGATCACCGGCCCGCTCGCACGCGCCGTCCAGGAGGGCATGGCGGCCGTACGGGCCGAGGAGGTGCGCCCCGCCGACGCGGATCTGGTGAGGGCGCACGCCGCCCTCGCCGCCCTCAGGCTCGTGCGAGACGGCGCCGACGGCGACGGCCCGCACCCGGAACTGGCCCGGTACGAGCGGCTCGCCGAGCGGGTGGCCGCACGGCTGACCAGGACCATCCGCATGCTCGACGCGCTCCGCGACCGCCGGGACGAGCTGGACGGCAGGCTGCGCGGCTACCACGACCTGCACCTGAACTCCGTACGAGGCAACGAGGAGGACCTGACCTTGGACGCTCTTCGTCTGCGCGCGCACGAACTGCTGCGGGCCAGGCCGTGCGACGTCAAGGCCGCCGAGGCCGCCGTTGAGGCATACACCCGCCGCATCGACCACCGGACCCCGCGGAGACCGGGACACGGGGGTGCCTCGGCATCATGACGTCCTTACCGGTGCCCTGCCCGAGAACCGACTGCCCGGGCGGCGGCCACATCATGGTCACCGGCTTCTGCGACACCTGCCACCGGCGGCCCCCCGGCCAGGCCCGCACGACCCCGGCGCGGCCCGCCCCGGACGCCGAGTCCGAGGAGCGGACCCGCCGGCCCGCCCGACGGGCCACGGAGACGCTCGACAACGACGGGCTGGTGATCCTCCCCGAGATCCCGTCCCCCGATCCGTCGGAGGCCGCGGCGACCGTCGCCGCCCCGCCCACCGGCGGCCGTCGCTGCGGTGTCGACAACTGCGCCGGGACCATCGGCGTCGCCTACCCCGGCGGTCCCTCCCTGGCCCAGGGATACTGCCCGCAGTGCGGCCGGGCGTACTCCTTCGAGCCGAAGCTGCGGCCCGGTGACCGGGTCGGCGACCACTACCGGGTGCTCGGCTTCCTCGCCGTGGGCGGCCTCGGCTGGGTCTACCTGGCGGAGGACACCCGGGTGCCGGACCTGCATGTCGTCCTCAAGGGGCTGATCAACACCGGGGACGCCGTCGCCCGGCGGTCGGCCGTCGAGGAGCGCCGCTCGCTGACCACGCTCCACCACCGGGACATCGTGCGCATCGTCACCTACGTGCGGCACCGGGAACCCGGCGAGGCCGAACCCACCGGGTACATCGTGATGGAGTACGTCTCGGGCCGCTCGCTCGACTGGATCCGGCGGGCCTCCGACGCCGAACTCGCGGACCTCTTCGGCGGCTCCCTCGGCATCGGCCATGTGATCACCTACGGCTGCAAGATCCTCGGCGCGCTGGAGTATCTGCACCACCAGGGCCTGCTGTACTGCGACATGAAGCCCGAGAACGTCATCCACTACGGGCGCGACATCAAGGTCATCGACCTCGGGGCGATCCGGCGGACCGACGACCGGTCCTCCGCGCTCGTCTACACCTCGGGCTACGCGCCGCCGAAGCAGGAACGCGACCAGCGGGGCTTCCACATCGACACCGACCTCTTCACCGTCGGCCGGACGCTGGAGACCCTGGCCGCGCGCGCCGAGCCCGCCGCGGGGCTCGCCGCCCGCTCCTTCGACGCGCTGATCAGACGGGCCACCCACACCGAACCCGCGGCACGCTTCACCTCCGCGGCGGAGATGTCCCGTCAGCTGTGGGAGGTGCTGCGGGAACACCAGGCGCTCAGCGGGCACGCGCCGTACCCGGAGCGCTCCACCCGGTTCGAGCCGACGGCGGCCGTGTTCGGCGCGGCGCTCGGCACGGTGCCGTCGCTGGACCACTGGACCCGCCGCTCCGGGCCGGACGTGCCGGATCTGCCCGTGGGAGCGCCGGATCCCGAGGACGCCGCGCGGGCGCTGCCCGTCCCGATCCCCGACCCTGGGGACCCCGCCGCCGTGCTGCTCGGCGGGCTCGTCTCCGGCAGCCCAGAACGCATCGCGGAGCGCGCCGAGCGGGACCCGGCGCTCGGCACGGTCGAGACGGCGTGGTGGCTGTGCCGCGCCTACCTCGCCGGCGGGGACACCGAACGGGCCGGCCGGTGGCTCGACCGGGCCCGCGAGCGGAGCGGCGCGTACGACTGGCGGAACTTCTGGCATCAGGGCCTGGTGTGGCTGACGCGTGGTCAGGTGCAGCGGGCGGAGGCCGAGTTCGCCGCCACCTACGCCGCGCTGCCCGGGGAGTCGGCGCCCAAGCTGGCGCTGGGGTTCTGCGCGGAGTACCGCTCGGCCGCGGAGCACCGGACGGAGGCGTACTACGAGGCCGTCTGGCGGCGGGACCGGACGCAGGGCAGCGCGGCCTTCGGGCTCGCCCGGCTCCATCTGCGGCAGGGAGACCGGGCGCGGGCGGTCGCGGTGCTGGACGAGGTACCGACGACGTCACGGCACTACGACGCCGCGCGCATCGCCGCGATCCGGGTGCTCACCGGCCGGCTGGCCGGAACGGGGCCCACGGTGGACGAGTTGGCCGACGCGGACCGGCGGCTGGCTCGGCTGGCGGGCCCCGCGCAGCACCTCGTGGGCGGCGCGGCCTGGGACCGGCTGGTCACCGAGGTCCGCGAGAACGCGTTCGGCTGCCGTCCGCCCGGGGGGTGGGGACCGCGCTTCCCGGCCGGTGAGGTGTTCGGCCCGCTGGACACCCGCAGGGCGCTTAGCACCCGGCTGTCCGGCTCGCTGAGACGGCTCGCGGACCAGGCGGGCAGCGCCGCCGAGCGCGGTGACCTGCTCGACCGGGCGTACGCGGTACTCCCCGAGCCGGCCCGTCTGCGGGAGCTGCTGCGGGGCCGGCGACGGACGGCGTGAAGGTGCGGGGCCCCCGGCCGGGACGCCGGCGGGCCGTGAACGGGGCCGGGCGGGCCGTCGGCCCGCGGACGAGGGCGAGGAGCACGGACACCGTGGACACAGACGCATCCGTGAACGAGCACGCGAGGGGCGAGGCGACGGCGGGCGACGGGGCCGCGGGCACCACTTCGGTGGGCCTCGACATCAGCCAGTGGAAGTACCTGTCCCGTGAGGTGCGGGAACCGCAGATGCACGCCATCCTGACCGTCGAGGCCGACGGCACGCGGAGCGGCGGTGGCGCGGGCCCGGTGCTGGCACAGGTCCTGGCCGTGGACTGCTCCAGTTCGATGGCGTATCCGCAGGAGAAGCTGCGCGCGGCCCATCAGGCGGCCGTGGCGGCGCTGCGACTGCTGCCGGACGGCACGCCCTTCGCGGTGGTCCGGGGCACCCAGTCGGCGGACATGGTCTATCCGACGACGGCGACCATGGCACGGGCGGACGCCCGGCATCGCGCGCGGGCGGAGCGGGCCGTGCTGGATCTCGTGGCCGGGGGCGGCACCTGCATCGGCAGCTGGCTCGACCTCTCCCGCAGGCTGCTGAACGACGCGGACGCCCCCATCGGCCATGTCCTGCTGCTGACCGACGGCAAGAACCAGCACGACGAGTTGATGCCGCTGACAGACGTCCTGGAGGCGTGCGCGGGACGGTTCGTGTGCGACGCCTGGGGCATCGGAGACGGCTGGGACGGCCGGGAACTGCTGCGTATCACCAGTCGGCTGCACGGCACGACCTCGTCGGTGCGCGAGGAGGCGTCCCTGCCCCGGGAGTACGAGCGCCTGATGCACCGGCTGCTGGCGAAGAGCATCCCCGAGCTGGTCATCTCGGTGACCCCGAGGGCCGGGGCCGAGGTGCGCTCCCTCAAGCAGGTCTTCCCGACCGAGGTGGAGCTGGACCCCGTGGGCACGGACGGAGACGGAGCCCTGCGGTTCGTCACGCGCGCGTGGGGCGACGAGACCCGCCGCTACCAGCTGCGCCTGTCCGCCGACCCCGCCGGGATGCCCCGGGGCGAGGATCTGCAGCTGGCGGTCGTCGCCCTCGAGGTGCCCGGCGGACGCGGTGTGGAGGTGACACCGCCCCTGCCGTGCGTGGTGCACTGGACCGACGACGTGGCGCTGTCCGGACGGAGCGACATCCAGGTCGAGCACTTCGAACAGCACCAGCGGCTCGGCGAGGCCGTCGCGGCGGCCACGGACGCCCACCGGGGCGGCCGGCGTGACGAGGCGCAGCACCATCTGGGCCGCGCGGTGCGACTCGCCCGCGCCATCGGCGCCGGCCAGGCGCTCGACCGGCTGGAGCGGCTGGTGGAGATCCTCGACGCGCGGGCGGGGCGGGTCAGGCTCCGTCCCGGTGTGGCGGCCGTCGACTTCGAGCATCTGATCACCGCCAGCAGCCACAGCACGTACGGCCCCGACGCGCACTCCACCGACGACGTGTTCCTCGGTGACCCGGTCACGGCCACCGCGCAGTGCCCGTCCTGCCTGGAGCGGACGCCCGCGACGGCGCGTTTCTGCCCGCTGTGCGGTCACGACCTCCGGGAGCGGGCGTGAACACCACCGGGCGGGATCTGGTCCGCAGACTCTGGGTGCTGTTGGCCCTCGGGGCGGTCTCCACCCTGGTGCTGTTCGGCGCCTACCGGGGCGTGCACGACGACACCGTGCCGCTGGCGTCGTCGAGTGCCCCGGGAATCCTGGCGGTGGACACCGCGCGGAACGCCGTGCAGCGGGCGCACGCCGCCGTCGACGGGAGCGGGCCGGCCCCGGACGCGACGGGTGACTTCCACACCCAGATCTCGGTCGCGCACCAGAGCATCGCCGTCGCGGCGTCGGAGAACGTCGCCGGCCCGGCGGACCGTCACACCCTGAAGACCGTCACCGGGTTGATCACGGTCTACTCGGCCTGGGTGGAGCAGGCGGGTCAGGAGGAGGACGCCTCGCTGCGCGCGGCCTTCCTGCACTACGCCGAGCGGGGCCGGGACGACATCGTCGAGCGCCTCGACGAACTGCGGGACCGGCAGCTGGCGGTCGCCCGGGAGCAGGCGTCGTTCCCCTGGCCCCTGTGGCTTGGCTGGGGCACGGTGGCCGTGCTGGGTCTCGCGCTGTGCGGGGCCCTGGTGGAGGCGCAGTGGTTCGCCCGTCGTCGCTTCCGTACCGCAGTCCAGCCGTGGCTGCTCGCCGCCACCGTCCTGTGGGCGGGCTGGCTGGCGTCGCTCGGCTGGTTCACCGTGCGGGCGCACCGGGCGATGGGTGACTCCCTCGCCGAGCTGCGCGGGGTCCGGTCGGCGGACGAGATTCCCGAGGCCGGGGCGAACGTGGAGCACTACATGGCGGACGCCGCCTTCTGGGCGTCGCTGTCCGGTTGGGTCCTCGTCGGTGGGATTGTCCTGATGGTGTTGACGGTGTCGGGGCTGGGGCCGCGCATCTCCGAGTACCGGTTCAGGGTGCCGCGATGAGCCGCCCGCGGACCCGGACGCTCGTCGCCGTCGGTGTGTGTCTGGTCCTGCTCGCCGCGGTGGTCGCGGTGGTGCGTCTGACACAGGGCTGGACTGGGTCGGTCACCGTGCTCGCCAACTGGAGCGGGGCCGAGCGGCAGCAGTTCGAGCGGGCCGTGCGGCCGTTCGAGGAGGAGCACCGCATCGACGTGGTGTACCAGGGCAGTTCGGCCCTGAGCCAGGTGCTGGCGGCCGATCTCGCGGCCGGTACCCAGCCCGACGTGGCGCTGCTGCCGGGCCCGGGCGAGCTGACGGCCTACGCGGCCGAGGGCCGGCTGGAGCCGCTGGACGGCCTGTTCGAGGCCGGTGCCTATGACGGGGTCTGGGTGCCGAAGGTGGCGGGCGAGGACGGCCGGGAGCGCACGTACTGGCTGCCCGTGAAGGCCGGTCTGAAGAGCATGGTGTGGCACTCGGGCGACCTGTCGGAGGACGGGATCGGACGGGCCGCCCGGGAGCCAGGACGCTGGTGCGTGGGCATGGAGTCCGGCGCCACCTCGGGCTGGCCGGGAACCGACTGGGTCGAGGACATCCTGCTCCAGCAGGCCGGCCCGGAGGTCTACGCGCAGTGGGCGAACAGCCGCCTCCCGTGGACCGACCCGCGGGTACGGAAGGCCTGGCGGACCTGGGGCGACATGGTGGGCGCGGGCGACCGGTCCCGCGTCGGCCGCCTGCTCCAGGACAACTTCGGCCAGGACTGCCCCCGGCGGAACCTGGAGCATCTGGGCTCGTTCCGCGGCAGCCACTGGAAGCCGCTGGCGGGCGACTTCGTCCACTCCGCCGAGGTGATCCCGGGCGCCCGCGAGGGCTCCGGCCACTGGGAGGTCTCCGGTGACCTCGCGGCCATGCTGAACGCGACGGACGAGGCCAGGAAACTGATCCGTTTCCTGGCCGACCCCGGCACCCGGCTGCCCGACTTCACCGCCCACCGGAAGGCCGCCGCGCCGGACGGCCAGGAGAACACGCCGACGCGTCGCATCGCCTCACTCCTGCGTGGCGCGGAGCGGCGACTGTGCTGGGACGCCTCGGACACGATGCCCCCGGCCCTGCGCAACGCGTTCCACCAGGCGGTCCTGCGTTTCCTGGTCGCGCCCGACGAGCTGGACGCCCGGCTGCGGGAACTGGACGCCCTGAGCGACGACCGCCGCCCCACTCTGCCGGTGTGCGGCGGCGGTTGACGCGGCCGCAGGGGCATCGGATCCGACCGGTCGGCGGCGCGCCGTTCGACGGCGGTGCAGGGCTCGCCGGCGCTCGACCGCCGTCTCCGTCTGTCAGCGTGTGGCGGCGAGCAGCGAGGTGAGCGTCTCGGTGAACGAGGTCGCCGACCGGTCGGCGTGCTCGCGTATCCGCGCGGCCACGGCGTCGGCGCCGCCGCCCTCCACGAGGTGGACGAGCCGGTCGATGCGCCGCTCATGGCCCTCGGGGGTGTCGGGCAGGGTGGTCAGATAGAAGTCCGACGCGTCGTAGGCCATGTGGAACACGTGCTTCTTCACTTCGCTCAGCGTCAGATAGTCGTCGTGCGTCATGGGCACCGGCTCGGGAGCGCCCACGCACACGACCGGAGTGCCGGCGCCCCATGCGTTGACCGCCAGGTGGTAGGTGTCCGTGATGACCATTCGGTACCGCGGCAGCACCCGCACCAGGTCGCCGAGGGTGTGGTCACCGGGCCGCTTCGCGATGTGGCGGGTCTGGGAGGGGATGTCCCGGTCGAACCAGGGGAGCCACTCCAGCGGGGCGCCGAGGCGGTCCGCGAGGGACCCGCAGAAGTCCGGCAGCCAGGCCGGGACCTCGGTGCGCGCGCCGAGGAACACACCGATCGCTCCGCCCTCCGGGAGGTCCTGGGACCAGCGGGTGGCGGGGAGATGGTCCAGGTCGCCCTGGCGGGACAGCAGCGCCGCGTCCGAGCCGAAGTACTCGTTCGTACGGTCCCCGCGGAAGCGCGCGATCCTGGCCGCCGAGAGCGGCTCACGCATCCACATCCGATGACTGCGCGTCACCAGCCGTGCGAACAGCGGCCCGTATTGCTTGTCCTCGTAGTCGGACTGTGTGTTGTGCAGGATCGTCCCGCCGTAACTGAGGGTCCGTGAGAGGAGTTCGTCCGGCTGATCCGCGAGCAGCAGCGTGCGGTTCAGCAGCAGCCGGGCCTCGTCACGGTCCTCCGCGAAGCCGAAGTCCAGCAGCCGGTTCGTCGCGTCCTGCGCCAGGTAGTGCCGCGTGTGCAGGAAGTCGCCCCAGAAGACGACCGCGTCATGGTCACGCAGCTCGTCGACGCGCTCGGCCAACGGACGGAAGCGGAAGGGGAACTCGGTGCCCTGCGCGCACTCCCGCAGTTCCACCGTCTCCGGCGGGTGCAGGGTGTACCAGGTGGCGTCGACGGGGATGTCCATCCGCCGCCGGAGGGACTCGAAGGCCAGGTCGACGGTGACCATGCCCGTGTTGCGGTACCCGATGTTCGGCGCGGTGATGACGGCAACGCGTGCCATGTGTTCGTTTTCCCCTTCGCCGTTGCCGGCGCCGTCGTGGTCAGTAACGGATCACTGCCAACGTACAGGTCCGCCCCGGGGCGGCGACGCTCGGCCCCGCCAACCCGTGTCACACCAACAGCCCTGCTCGGATGCGGACTTGGCGGCAACGCCGGGTCGGCGGGCACCAGTACGTCGTGCTCCGTGGACCCGGCCGCTCCTCAGACGATGGGGTCGAACCAGGTGGGCTCGTCGGACATGGCCTGCTTGATCCGGAACAGCGCGAACTCGCTCAGGTCGGGCAGGGCGTCCAGGGAGTACCAGCCGACCTCCAGCGACTCGTCGTCGTTGACCCGGGCCTCTCCCCCGACGGCACGGCACCGGAACGTGGTGTCCATGTACTGGCAGACGTCCCCGTTGTCGTACCGCACCGGCTCCAGTGCCTGGACGAGGACGATCCGCTCGGCCACGCACCGGACCGCCGTCTCCTCGTGGACCTCGCGTACGGCACAGGCGGCGGGCTGCTCCCCGGGCTCGGGGATGCCGCCGATGAGCGACCACCGGCCGTTGTCCGACCGCCGGTTCAGCAGCACTCTGCCCTCGTCGTCGAAGACGAGGGCGGTGACCCCGGGGAGCCAGAGCAGCTGATGACCGGCGGAGACGCGGAGCGCGCGGATGAATTCAGGGGTTGCCATGGAGCCGACCCTAACGGGCCGGTTCCCTCACCCCCGCGCTTCCCGGAAGCGCACCTGAGGCGTACGGCTACACGCCACCGGCGCGCCTCCCGCGCACACCGGCCCCGATCGCCCAGCCGAGCCCACCCGCCGCGACCAGCACCAGAAGCATCTCGGGCAGGATGCCGACCCGGGTGGCCGGCGTCTGCGAGGAACGCAGGGGCACCTGCTGCACCAGCGAGTCCGCGACGAACATCCCCGTCTTCTGCGTGATCCTCCCGTCGGGCATGATGATCGCGCTGACGCCGCTGGTCACCGGCACGGTGACGGTGCGGCTGTGCTCGACGGCGCGGACGCGGGACATGGCGAGCTGCTGGTAGGTCATCTCGCTGCGGCCGAAGGTGGCGTTGTTGCTCGGCACGGAGATCAGCTGAGCGCCGTCGGTGACCTCGGAGCGCACCGCCCAGTCGAAGGCCGCCTCGTAGCAGGTGACGAGGCCGACCCGGGCGCCGGCCATGGTGAAGACGCCGGGTTCGGAGCCCCGGCTGAAGTCCTTGCGGACCATGGACGTCCACTCGCTGTTGATGGCGCCGATCAGCGACCGCAGGGGCAGATACTCGCCGAACGGCTGGATCTGCCGCTTGTCGTAGGTGTCGGTGGGGCCCTTCTCCGGGTCCCAGAGGATCTGCTCGTTGTAGAGCTTGCCGTCCCGTTCGACGACACCGCCGACGGAGATGGGCGCGCCGATGGCGTTGGCCGCCCGCTCGATGACCGCTCGGGCGTCGTCGTTGGCGAAGGGATCGATGTCGGAGGAGTTCTCCGGCCAGAGCACGAAGTCCGGCTGTTCCGCCTTGCCCGCCTTGACCTCGGCGGCGAGACGCTCGGTCTCCTTGGCGTGGTAGTCGAGGACGGCCCGGCGCTGGGCGTTGAAGTCGAGACCGAGGCGCGGGACGTTGCCCTGGATGGCGGCGACGGTCGCGGTGCCGTCCTCGGCCTTGTCGCTGACGAGGCCACGGGAGGCGAGGGCGGCGGCCACGGGGGCGGCCACGCTCAGCGCCGCCACCACGGCGGTCCCCCGGCGCAGGGCCGCGCCGGTGCGTCGCCCTTCGACGGTCAGCCGGACGGCCTCGTACAGCCCGAAGCCGCACAGGACGACGGCGAACCCGAGCACCGGTGTGCCGCCCAGCGCGGCGAGCGGCAGGAAGACGCCGTCCGCCTGACCGAAAGCGATCTTGCCCCAGGGGAAACCGCTGAAGGGGGCACGCGCGCGTGCGGCCTCTACGGCGATCCACAGGGCGGCGGCCCACAGGGGCCAGCCGGGAAGCCTCGACACGACGGCGGTGCCCGCGCCGGCCAGCGCCACGAACACCGCTTCGATGGCGACGAGCGCGAGCCACGGCCCGGGGCCGACCTCCACACCGGTCCAGACGAGCAGGGGCAGCAGGAAGCCGAGGCCGAAGAGGTAACCGAGGCCGAGTCCCGCCTTCCAGCCGCGCCCGCGCAGCACCCAGCCGAAGCCCGCGAAGGCCGGCAGGGCCAGCCACCACAGGGTCCGGGGCGGGAAGCTGACGTAGAGCAGCACTCCGGAGAGCGCCGCGGCGGCGGCCGGGAGGAGCCGACGGGCCCATCGGGACGCGCGGGAGACGGGCGCGGCCTGGGGTTCGAGCTGTTCCGGCTCGTCTACGGGAGTCGCGGTGACGGTCACTTGGGGAGTGTACGGCGCGTGACCCCGGCGCTGACAGCGCGGTCCGTCCGGGCACCGTGCGGGATGGGCCGCACATCTGCCGCATCGTTTCTGCGCATTTAGTCCACACATCGGCACATCACCCGTTACGGTGTGCCCGAGCCTCTGACGTGCGGCCGAACACGGTCGAGCGGTCGGGGCCGGGCACAGTCGGGGGGCGGTTTGGGGTCCACAGGGACGGAGCCTGCGGCCGGAGCGTCGGCCGCGTCCGGCAGACGGAACGTTTCCGACGTCGCGGGCGTGATCATGCTCGGGGCGTGTGCGGCCTGGTCGCTGGTCACGGCGGCGGCCCGGGGCGGCCGCCCCGAAGGTGTACTGCTGGCGGTGCTCGCGGTGTCGGCCGGTTACGCGGCGGGCCGCATCTGCGGTGCCCTGCTGCCGGTCGTGGCTCCCGGCGCGGGAGCACTCGCCGGTCTGGGTCTGGCGGCCACCGCTCCGCACACCGCGACGGGCTCACCGCTCGTCTCGCCACTCGGGCACACGGGTGCCACGGCCGCGCTGCTGGCCCTGTCCGCGGGCGCCGCCTGCTGCGCCGCCTGGGCGGCCCGCTCTCCCGGCCTGCGGTTCGCCCTGCGCCTGCTGGCCGCGGGCGTCGCGGTGACGGCGGGCGTGCTCGGCTCGACCACCGGGGTCGTCGCGTGCACGGGGGTACTGCTCTGTTCGCTCGCCGCGGCCCGGATGCCCCGGGGCCCCGGGCTCGCGGGGCTGGCGTGTGTCACCGCCCTGGTGACGGCGGTGACCTGGGCGGCAGCCGAGGACGCGCTGCCGTCGGGGCTGAGCGACTCCCTGGAGGGCCGGCTCACCCCGCACCGTGTCCTGCTGTGGCACGACGCGCTCGGCATGGCCCGGGCCGAACCGCTGCTGGGTGCCGGACCCGGCCGCTTCGGCGAGCTCAGCCCGACGGTGGCCCAGGCGCTGCCGTCCGACGACAAGCCGCACTCGGCGCCCCTCCAGCTGGCGGCCGAGCAGGGCCTCATCGGCGTCGCCCTGCTGACCACGGTGTTCTGCTGGGTCCTGTACGTCCTGTGGCGGGCCACGCGGACCACTCCGGTGGTGCTCACCGCGGGCGCGGCGCTCACCGCGCTGGCCGCGATCGCCACGGTCGGCAACGCGCTGAGCTTCACGACGGTGACGGCGGGCGCGGGCCTGCTCGCCGGGATGGCGACGGCGCGGCCCCTCGCGGAGGAGGAACCCGGCGTCGGCGTACCGGAGCGCGACGCGGCCGGCAGAGCCGACAGATGAGACGGGAAGACCTCGACGACCGGCGGCCCGGACGGCGTCAGCGTGCGGCGCCGGACGCCTTGGGGCTGAGCCGCGCCCGGATGACGCGTACGGCCGTCTGCGCGTGGTCGACGGTGATGGTGAACGTGTGTCCGTCCCGCAGGCGCAGCACCACGGCCTCACCTCGCCGTACGACGACGGCGGTGCCCTTCTCGGGACGCCAGCGGTAGCCCCAGCCGCCCCACTGGTGGGGGGTGACGCAGGGGGCGTAGTCCACGTCGGTGACCTGGGAGAGAGGGATGCGGCGGCGCGGTACGCCGATGTGGCCGCAGCGCACTTCGAGGTATTCCCGGTCGACCTTCACGGAGACGTGCACGAACGCGAGCGTCCCGAACAGGACGAGCAGTCCGGCCGCGATGCAGCCGACGACCGACATCACGAGCGGGGCGACGCCGGACGTCCACGCGGAGTCCACCGCGAGTTCGATGCCCAGCGCCATGAAGGCGGCGCCGCCCAGCGCCAGGAGCCATTGGGCGCGGTTGGTCGCGCGGCCGGTCCAGACCTCGGAGGTGAGGGCCTCGGGGGTGCCCGGCTCGCCGCGGGAGTGGTCCCTCATGCCTCCGAGCGTACTCAGGTTCCGCAGCGCAGGCACCCGGTCGCGGAGGGTTACTGCTCGGGCTGGGCCGCCAGCGCGGCCCCGACCGCCTGGAGCAGCCTGCCCTCCTCGTAGGCCAGGGCCGGGACGGGGAGCGCGCCCTCGCGTCCGCTGAGGATGACCGTCAGGCCGGCCTCGGTCCAGTCGGCGTCGGGGACCGGCGGCTCGCCGATCCGGCGCAGCGCCTGGGCGGCCACCGCGCCCGCGGAGCCGTGCAGCACGAGGGGCGGGTGGCCGGGCTTCTGGACGGCGGCGCGGATGCGCTCGGCGACCAGTTCGTAGTGGGTGCACCCCAGGACGACGGTCGTCACGTCGTCGGGGGTGAGGGCGGCGGCCGCGGCGATCGCGGCGTCGACGGCCGCGTCGTCGGCGTGCTCGACGGCCTCGGCGAGACCCCAGCAGGGCACTTCGGTGACCGGCACGCCGCCGGCGAATTCCTCGATCAGGCCGCGCTGGTACGGGCTGCCGGTGGTGGCGGGCGTCGCCCAGATGGTGAAGGGGCCGCCGCCGGCCGCGGCGGGCTTGATCGCCGGGACGGTGCCGATGACGGGCAGCTCGGGTTCGAGGAGGGCGCGCAGGGCGGGCAGGGCGTGCACGGACGCGGTGTTGCAGCCGACGATCAGGGCGTCCGGCCGGTGCGCGGCCGCCGCCTCGGCGACCGCGAGGGCGCGCCGCGTCAGGTCCTCCGGGGTACGCGGCCCCCAGGGCATGCCGTCGGGGTCGGACGAGATCACGAGATGCGCGTCGGGTCGCAGTCGCCGCACCGCGGCGGCGGCGGGGAGCAGACCGATACCGGAGTCCATGAGCGCGATCTTCACCCGGCCACGATAGACGATTGCCTCGGCCGGGCCTTCGCCGTGGGGCAGACTGCGGACGTGAGCGCCTTCGCGTGGACCGCCGCCGGATCACTCGCCGCCTGGCTGTGGCTGCTGCTCTGCCAGGGCTTCTTCTGGCGCACCGATGTACGGCTGCCGCCCCGCCGGGACCCGGACGACTGGCCGTACGTCTGTGTCGTCGTCCCCGCGCGCGACGAGGCCGCCGTTCTGCCGGAGAGCCTGCCGTCCCTGCTGGCCCAGGACTACCCGGGCCGCGCCGAGGTCTTCCTGGTCGACGACGGCAGCACGGACGGCACCGGCGATCTCGCCCGCGAGCTGGCCGTACGCCACGGCGGGCTGACCCTGACGGTCTCCTCGCCCGGGGAGCCGCCCCCGGGCTGGACGGGCAAGCTGTGGGCCGTACGGCACGGGATCGGGCTGGCACGCGCGCGGGCACCCGAGTTCCTGCTGCTGACGGACGCGGACATCGCGCACCGGCCGGACAGTCTGCGCACGCTGGTCGCTGCGGCGCGCGCCGGGGGCTTCGACCTGGTGTCGCAGATGGCGCGGCTGCGCACCGAGAGCGTGTGGGAGCGGCTCGTGGTCCCCGCCTTCGTCTACTTCTTCGCCCAGCTGTATCCGTTCCGCCGGATCGGCGTGCGCGGCTCACGCACGGCGGCCGCGGCGGGCGGCTGTGTACTGCTGCGGACGGAGGCCGCCGAGCGGGCCCGGGTCCCGGACGCGATCCGGCAGGCCGTCATCGACGACGTGGCCCTCGCCCGGGCCGTCAAGGGGAGCGGCGGCCACATCTGGCTGGGGCTCGCCGAGCTGGTGGACAGTGTGCGGCCCTACCCACGGCTGCGCGACCTGTGGCGGATGGTCTCGCGCAGCGCCTACGCCCAGCTGCGGCACAGCCCCCTGCTGCTCGCGGGCACGGTTCTCGGTCTGCTGCTGGTCTACGTGGTGCCGCCCGCCGCGCTCCTGCTGGGGCTCGCGGCGGACGACCCACGGGCGGCGCTGTGCGGCGGGCTCGCCTGGGCCCTGATGACGGTGACGTATGTGCCGATGCTGCGTCACTACCGGCAGCCGCTGTGGCTCGCTCCCCTGCTGCCGTTCACCGCGGTCCTGTACCTCCTCATGACGGTCGACTCCGCCGTACAGCACTACCGCGGGCGCGGCGCGGCCTGGAAGGGCCGCACCTACGCCCGCCCGGAGACGGTCCCCGAGGAGAGCTAGAAGCTCACATGGGGCGGCTATTTCCTGCCGGGTGTCCAGTTCATGCCCCACCCGTAGGCGTGGTCGACGGTGCGCTGGGGGCTGACGCCGCGCTCGGGGACGAGGTAGCGGGCCTCGCGCCGGACGATGAGGTCGCCGCCCTGGTTGGTGATCAGGGCGAGGGCGCAGACGGTGGAGGGGACGGTGCACTCGTCGAGGGAGAAGTCGACGGGCGCCCCGTGCTGGGGCTGGAGCGTGACCGTCGCGTGGAGGTCGGCGAAGGAGCGGGCGCCCGCGTAGATGGTCACGAAGATGAGGATGCGCCGGAAGGCGTTCCCGTGGTCGAGGTTGACGGTGAGGTTCTCGCCGCTCGTGACGGCGCCGGTGCGGTCGTCACCGTCGAGGTGGATGAACGGCGGCCGGTGCAGCGCCCCGAAGGCGTTGCCGAGCGCCTGGACGACGCCCTTGCTGCCGTCGGACAGTTCGAACAGGGCGCAGAGGTCGAGGTCGAGGTCCGCGTGCATGGCGACGGCCCGGCCCAGTTTGCTGCCCCACCCCGTGAACTGCTTGCGCACCTCCCAGTTCAGGTTGACGCGCATGGCACCGGAGGTGCCGCCCTGTTTGGCCAGGGAGACCGCCGGGGCCTCCTTGGTGAGCGTCACCTTGGTGAGGCGCACGGGGGCCGGCGGCGTCGCGGGCGGGGCCGGGGGTGCGGGCGGCGCGGTCGTCACCGGCGGTGGCACGGTGACGGGCGGGGACACGGGCGCCGGAGGGGACACGGGCGCCTGTGGAGCCGCGGCGCGCTGGGGTTCGTCCACGGTGATGCCGAAGTCGGAGGCCAGGCCTTCGAGCCCGCTGCTGTAGCCCTGGCCGACGGCACGGAACTTCCAGGCGCCCTGACGGCGGTAGAACTCACCGAGCACGAAGGCCGTCTCGACACCGGCGTCCGCGCTGTCGAAGCGCGCGACCTCGGTGCCCGCCCGCTCGTCGAGCACCCGGATGTGCAGACCCGGCACCTGCCCGAAGGTGCCGCCGTCGGTGGACGCGGCCAGGACCACGGTCTCGACGGAGGGCTCGATGCGCGCGAGGTCGACGTGCAGGGAGTCGGTCACCTGTCCACCGACGTCCTGTTTGCCCTCGTGCCGGACGGCGCCGGAGGAGTGCGCGGGCTGGTTGTAGAAGACGAAGTCCGCGTCGGAACGGACCTTGCCACCGGACAGCAGCAGCGCCGAGGCGTCGGCGTCCGGGACGCCTGGTCCGGATCGCCAGCCCAGTTCCACGCGTAGCCCGGTCGTCGGCACCGCGACGTTCGATCCTTTCGGCATTGACATGTCCGCCCCCATCAGAAGGAAGGTCGCCCAGAAGGGTCATCGCCAGGCCGCGTCCCACACGCTCGGTCCGAACCGTCCGGCCCGCTTGTCGGCGCCAAACCTATTCCCCCGGCGCCCGAACCCCCAGAAGCCGTACCGAAAGATCATTCCCCAACCCTCGGTAACCCGCTCGGAACTCGGCCTTTACACGGTCAGAGCGTCTTTCGCTGCCCCTTTTCACCGAGTTCGCTCGCATTGGGGATCCAGCGTCACTGCCGACACGGAAAACAAGCCTCTTATCGGTCTCCCCAACCAGCACATCGTGGGCTTAACTTATGTGCCATGACCTCCCCCCGCTCCACCTACGGCGGCGGTTACTACTCCGCCTCGTCCTTCGCGGACACCCCGATCTACGACTCCCTCGTCGCCGAGCGGGGAACCCCTCAGATCGCGCCGATCCGAGTCCCCGCCGCGTACGACATGCCGGGCAGCAGTCTGCCCGCGCTCCCGTCGGCGCTCCCCGCGCTGCCGGCGGGCCCCTCCCAGCCCTCCCCCGCCTACGGCTATCCGCAGGCCCAGCAGCCGTCGCCGCTGCAGCAGGCGCCGACCGCGTACATCCCGCAGCAGGCCGCGGGTCCGCGCGGTTACCCCGGCGCCCAGCCGCCGCAGCAGCAGCGCCCGATGGGCGCCGGCATGGGATACGAGGCCATGCGCCCCGCCGCCCCGCGCCCGGCTCCCACTCCCCCGTACCAGCAGGATCCGTACAACGGGCAGCAGTACCGCGGGTACTGAGCCGACTGAAACATTCCGCGTGGGGTGGCCTCCGCCTTTTGGCAGGATGACCCCATGGGGAAACCGTCACTGCACTCGATCCACGTCCACCCGCTGAAGGCGGCCCGGGGCTTCGCCCCCGACGAGGCCGTCGTGGAGCCCTGGGGTCTGGCGGGCGACCGCCGCTGGGTGCTGGTCGACGACTCGGGCAAGGTCATCACACAACGTCCGCATCCGCGCATGGCGTTGGCCGCCGCCGGGCTGGAGCCCGACGGCGGCCTCGTGCTGTCCGCGCCCGGCTGTGAGCCGCTCACCGTCCCCGTGCCCGGGCCGGCCCCCACGACGACGGTGGAGATCTGGCGGGACAAGGTCGAGGCGGTCCCCGCCGCTCCCGCCGCACACGCCTGGTTCAGCGACTACCTGGGCGTTCCGGTACGCCTGGTGCATCTGGACGACCCCGCGACGCGCCGCCCCGTCGACCCCGAGTACGCCCGACCCGGCGAGACGGTGAGCTTCGCCGACGGCTACCCTCTGCTGCTCACCACCGTCGCCTCCCTGGAGGCGCTCAACTCGCTCATCGCCCGCGGCGACCACCCCGAGGAGGGCCCGCTGCCCATGAGCCGTTTCCGGCCGAGCGTGGTGGTGGACGGCACGGAGGCGTGGGCCGAGGACGGCTGGCGACGCGTCGCCATCGGCGACGTCCCCTTCCGGGTCGCCAAGATGTGCGGCCGATGCGTGGTGACCACCACCGACCAGGACACCGCCGAGCGCGGCCGGGAACCGCTGCGCACCCTCGCGCGGCACCGGCGGTTCGGCGACCAGTTGGTCTTCGGGCAGAACCTGGTTCCGGAATCGGAGGGGACGGTCCGAATCGGCGATCCGGTACGCGTGCTCGAATAGCCCCGTCCATCAAGGGAGTTCGGCACGGCGAGATCCGTGCCGACATAGGGGAGTACCATCCACCTTGAAAATTCAACATCCCGGATTCGGTGACGGCCGGGGAACACAGGTGCCCGGCCCGGCCGTTGGGCCTTTGTGAGAAGTTCATGAGAAGACCGGCGGGAGAGGTGATTTCGCTCTCTCTTCACCGGTACCGCGCGTGGGCGTCCCCGCAGGGGGCTATCACGGACGCGGAAGGGGGCGTGGGACAGTGCGGGCAATCGGCGGGCTTGGGGCATTCGGCGGACTGTGGCGCTGGCGCCGCAACCCCCTGCGCCGGACGACCGATCTCGTCGAGGCGTGGCTGGCGTTCGCGGCGCTCATGCTGATCCTCGTGGTCGCCCCCCTGGTCGGCGCCGTCGTGGGGACCACCGCGCAGAGCTCCCTGCAACAGTCCGTACGGGAACAGCGGGCGGCCCGGCACCTGGTGACGGCCACCGTCGTCGAGCGGGTCGCCGGCTCCCCCCTGGACCCCGACCCCGAGACGTCGACCTCCCGCGACCGGCACAGCCGCGTGGTCGCCGACTGGACCGCCCCGGACGGCACCGGCCGGCACGGCACGGTCATGACCGCCCTCAGGGACCCGCGGCCCGGCGACCGCTTCGCACTGTGGACGGACTCCCAGGGACGCACGGCCGGCCGGCCGCTGGACAGCGCGACCGCGACGACGCACGCCGTGCTGGCCGGATTCGGCTCGACCGTGCTGGCCGCGGGCTTCATCGAGGGCTGCAGACGGCTGGTCGTCTGGCGCATGATCCGCCACCGGTACGCCCGTTGGGACCAGGCGTGGGACAAGGCGGGGCCGGACTGGGGCAGGACGGGGACGGGCAGCTGACGGCCTTCCGACTCCGGTCAACTCCCCCTGCCCGCGCACGCTACGGTGGACCGACCAGCCGAACTGTTCGGCATCGACCCGCGTTCCACGAGGTGGGGGCACAGCAACGCCATGGCACAGGGCACGGTCCAGGTGACGCACACCGGTACATCGCGGTGGCGGCGCCGCACGGGTGAGTACACATCGCTCGCCGCGGCCCTGGAGGCCGCGAGCGACGGCGATGTGCTGATCGTCGCCCCCGGTACGTACCGGGAGAACCTCGTCGTGCAGCGGGGGGTCACGCTGCGCGGCCCCGAGGGATCGCCCGGCTCCGTGCGGATCGCGCCCGTGGACGGGGTGCCGCTGACGGTGTCCGCCTCGGCCGTGGTGCAGGACCTGCATGTCGAGGGCCAGGACGCCGCGGCACCCGCGCTGCTCGTCGAGGACGGCACTCCCGAGCTCATGGACCTGCGGATCGTGACCCGCTCCGCGGTCGGCATCGAGGTGCGCGGCACAGCCCGCCCGACGGTGCGGCGCTGCACGGTCGACAACCCGGCCGGGATCGGTATCGCCGTGGTCGACGGCGGCGGCGGGGTGTTCGAGGAGTGCGAGGTCGTCGCGGCCGGGCAGGCCGGAGTCGCGGTCCGCGGCGGCGGCCATCCGCGGTTCGACCGGTGCCGGGTGCACCACGCCTCCGGCTCGGGCCTGACGGCGACCGGCGAGAACTCCGCGCTGGAGGCCGTCGGTTGCGAGATCTACGAGGTCCGGGGCAGCGGTGTCCAGATCACCGGGCGGGCCACGGCCCATCTCACCGACTGCGATGTGCACCGTACGACCGCGGACGGCGTCACGCTCGACACGGACGCCGTGCTCACCCTGGCGGACTGCCGCATCCACGACATCCCGGAGAACGCGGTGGATCTGCGCTCCCGCTCCGTGCTCACCCTGACCCGCACCACGGTGCGGCAGTTCGGACGCAACGGGTTGTCGGTGTGGGACCCGGGCACCCGCGTGGACGCCAACCAGTGCGAGATCTTCGACAGCACGGGCGACTATCCGGCCGTCTGGGTCAGTGACGGTGCCACGGCCGTCCTGGAGTCCTGCCGGGTGCACGACGTACCGGACGCCCTGTTCGTCCTGGACCGGGGGTCCCGCGCGGACGTCGTGGACAGCGATCTGTCGCAGGTGCGGAACACGGCCGTGTCGGTGAGCGACGGCGCGACCGCGCAGCTCGACGACTGCCGGATCCGGGACGCGGCGACGGGCGCCTGGTTCCGGGACCACGGCAGCGGCGGCACCCTCAACGGCTGCACCCTGGACGGCACTCAGACCGGCGTGATCGTCACCAAGGGCGCGGACCCTACCATCGAGCGCTGCACGGTCACCTCGCCCGCCGAGGCGGGCTTCTATGTCTCGGCCGAGGGCCGCGGCAGCTTCCTCAACTGCCGGGTGACCGGCAGCGGCGGCTACGGCTTCCACATCATCGACGGCTGCCGCGCGACGCTGCGCAAGTGCCGTACGGAGCGCTGCGCGCGCGGCGGTTACGAGTTCGCGGAGGGCGGCCCCGGCACCACCGGCGGCGGCCCCGTGGTCGAGGACTGCACCAGCGACGAGAGTGGCGGCGTGCGGCCCCCGGTGGCGCACGAGACCGCCACACAGACCGCGCCCCACTCCCCCGGTCTGCTGGGCTCCATCCCGGGCCAGCGCACCACCGAACCGCAGCCACCGGTGGTCGCCACGCCGGTCGCGGAGCCCGGGCAGCCGGCCCGGACGTCGAAGGCCGTGCTCGGTGAACTGGACGCGCTGGTCGGGCTGGACAGCGTCAAGCGCGAGGTGCGGGCCCTCACGGACATGATCGAGGTGGGCCGCCGCCGCCGGCAGGCCGGTCTCAAGGCCGCGTCGGTCAAGCGGCATCTGGTGTTCACCGGCTCCCCCGGCACCGGCAAGACCACGGTCGCCCGTCTCTACGGCGAGATCCTGGCCTCCCTCGGTGTCCTGGAGAAGGGCCATCTCGTCGAGGTGTCCCGTGTGGACCTGGTCGGCGAGCACATCGGCTCCACCGCCATCCGCACCCAGGAGGCCTTCGAACGGGCCCGTGGCGGGGTGCTGTTCATCGACGAGGCGTACGCGCTGTCCCCCGAGGACTCCGGCCGGGACTTCGGCAAGGAGGCCATCGACACGCTCGTGAAGCTGATGGAGGACCACCGGGACTCGGTGGTGGTGATCGTCGCGGGTTACACGGCCGAGATGGAGCGCTTCCTCACCGTCAACCCCGGTGTGGCGTCCCGCTTCTCCCGCACGATCACCTTCGACGACTACGTCCCCGAGGAGTTGCTGCGCATCGTGGAGCAGCAGGCCGAGGAGCACGAGTACCGGCTGGCTCCGGGAGCGGGCGAGGCCCTGCTGAAGTACTTCACGGCGCTCCCGAAGGGTCCCGCCTTCGGCAACGGCCGTACCGCGCGGCAGACCTTCGAGGCGATGGTGGAGCGTCACGCGAGCCGGGTCGCCCAGGTCGACGAGCCCAGCACCGACGACCTGACGCTGCTGTACGCGGAGGACCTGCCGGAGCTCGCGTAGCGGCGCGCCGGCGCGTGGCGCGGTGCTGTCGGAGCGAGGCACCGACCCGGCCGAACGGCGCCCGTGGGGTGAGCCCCAGGGGGAAAACCCCACCGCAGGTGTGCTGTCGGCCGGATGGGGCCGGAAGGCTCCGGCCGACAGCATGATCCCCATGACGCATCGCACTCGACGAGCCCTGGTCCTCGCCCTGTCCGTCTCGGCCGCGGCCACCACGCTGACCGCCGTCGCCGGCCCGGCGGCCGGCGCCCCCTCCGCCCCTCCCACGCTCACCTGGCGCCCCTGCGCACAGCCAGGCGGCCCCGCGGGACAGGAGTGCGCCGAGCTGCCCGTACCGCTCGACTACCGCGACCCGGACGGCCCCCGGCTCACGCTCGCCGTGTCCCGGCTGCGCAGTGAGCACCCCGAGACACGGCGCGGCACGCTGCTGGTGATCCCCGGCGGACCGGGCGGTTCGGGTGTCCGGCGCCTGACCCAGCAGGGGAAGGCACTGCGCGGGCAACTCGGCGACGCGTACGACGTCGTCAGCCTGGACCCGCGGGGTGTGGGCGGCAGCACGCGGGCGAGGTGCGGTCTCCCCGCCGAGGACCGGCATCTGGTGACGCTGCGGTCCTGGCCCGCGCCCGGCGGCGGCATCGGCGAGAACGTCGCCCGGGCCCGGCGTACCGCCGAAGCCTGCGCGAGGAACGGCGGGGCCGTGCTGCGCAGCCTCACCACCGCCAACGAGGTGCGGGACATCGACCGTCTCCGGCAGGCGCTGGGCGAGGAGCGGCTGTCGGCTTACGGGGTCTCCTACGGGACGTACGTGGGCGCCGTGTACGCGCAGAAGTACCCGGAGCGGACCGACCGGTGGGTGCTGGACAGCAACGACGACCCCGATCCGCGTCGGGTCGAGCGGCGCTGGCTGGAGAACACGGCGCGGGGCGCGGAGGACCGGTTCCCGGACTTCGCCGCCTGGGCCGCCGACCCGGCCCGCGCCCCGGAGGGCCTGCGGCTCGCCGAGCGAGCGGAGGACGTCCGGCCGCTGTTCCTGTCCCTGGCGGCCGGACTGGACCGTACACCACGGGCGACGACCACCCCGGGCGTGCCGCTCACGGGCAACCGGCTGCGGCAGGCGATGCAGTCCGCCCTCTACAACGACGCGTCCTTCGACGACCTCGCCCTGCTGATGCGGCAGGCCGGCGATCCGAGGATGACGCCGGTGCTGCCGCCCGACCTGGCCGGGCCGCTGAGCGACGAGGACGCGGCGGCGGTGATGGCGGTGGTCTGCAACGACGTGCGCTGGCCGGCGTCGGTGGCGGCGCACGAGCGGGCGGTGGCCGAGAACCGCGTCCGGTATCCGCTCACGGCCGGGATGCCGGTGAACATCACCCCGTGCTCCTTCTGGAAGGACCGGCCCGCCGGGAAGCCGACCCGGATCACCGACGACGGCCCGTCCAACATCCTCATGATCCAGAACCGGCGGGACCCGTTCACGCCCCACTTCGGCGCACTGCGGATGCGGGCGGCCCTCGGTGACCGGGCGCGGCTCGTCACCGTGGAGCGCGGCGGTCACGGCGTCTACCTGGGGACGGGCAATGCCTGCGGCGACCGGACGGTGACCACGTTCCTGCTGACGGGTCAGCGGCCCGAGCGGGACGTGTCCTGCCCCGACGAGTAACGCGTGCCGGGCGTCGCGACGCCGCGGGGCCGCCCTCCGGGCGACGACGCGCGTGGTCGGAGACGGCCGAAGGGGTGTGCCGTGCCCCCCGGCGGGCGCGCGACGCCGGGGATCACGGGACAACCCTCAGCAGGCGCGCGGACCGGGCACCTCCGGGGCGATGCGGGCCAGCAGCCGCTGCCGCTCGACGGCGAAGGCCGGGTCCGCCTGGTAGTCGGAGTGTCCGAGGATCGGGGCGGGCAGGGGGTGGCCGGCGGTGCGGCCGTAGGCGAGGGGGTCCTTGAAGGGCTCGGCGTCGACCTCCGGTCCGCACCGGCCCGGCAACCGGACGGGGCCGCCGATGGGGTCGGTGAGGCGGTACAGGTTGCGCCAGCAGTCGACCTCGCGGTGCAGGGAGGCGAGGGACGCGGGGCCGAAGTGGGCCGGGAACCAGCGCCCGTACAGCCGCTCCAGCGGTGAGCCGTAGGTCAGCAGCGCGACCCGGCGCCGGACCGACGGGGTCAGCTGCCAGGCGGCGGCCGCGGCGAGGACGCTGCCCTGGGAGTGTCCGGAGATGACCAGCCGTCCGCCCGTGGTCCGCGTCCAGGTGGCCATCCGCCAGGTGAGGTCGGGCACGGCGCGCTCGGCGTAGCAGGGCGGTGCGAAGGGGTGGGCGGCGCGCGGCCAGAAGGTGCCGACGTCCCAGAGGATGCCGATCGTGCGACGTGCGGAGGCGTCCTTGTAGGCCCGGCGGCCCCAGGTGACGAAGAGCAGGAAGCCGACACCGATCAGCCAGGACCCGAGTGCCTGCGCGGTCTGGGCCGCGCCCGCGACGAACGCGTACGAGTCCCGGGTCGCCCGCGCCGGGGTCTCCCCCGTGGCGATCGCGCCGGCCAGGGCTCCGGCGCCGAGCAGGAGCGTCACGGTGGAGATGATCCCGACGACGCGGGGTGCGCGGTCGGTCAGGGCGGCCATGGCACGGGTGCGGGCGATACGGAGGGTCCGGGCGGCGTCGCGGGGCTCGGGCTCCTCGTCCGGGCCGCCGCCCTGCCGTCCGGCGTCCCCGAGGCCGTACTCCTCCTCGACCGCCGCCGTCTCCTCGCGCCGTAGTACCCGGGTGCGGCGGGCCAGCCAGACGAGCAGGACCAGGGCCACCAGCAGCAGGGGCGGGATGACGGATGCCTGCCAGGTGAGGAGGATCGGCGGGCCGGGGAGGGCGTCGCCGGTGCCGCCGAGCCAGTCGGCGACCCGCTGGGCGACTCCGGCGGACATGACGCCGCCGAGGGCGCAGGCCAGCATCGCGACGGCGGGGCCGCCCAGGCCGTACAGCGCGGTCCGCGGGTCGGGGCGCGAGCGGTAGAGGACGCGGGCGACCACGCCGAGGGCGATGACGAGGACGCCCTGGACCAGGGTGATCCCGCCGAAGGTCAGGTCCCCCGGCAGCCGCCCCGCCGACCTCCAGCCGGGGCGTGACCAGCCGGCATACACCACGGCGAGGACGAGCAGGACGATCGAGGCCGTGGGCAGGCCGCGTACCAGGTGTCCGTCGAGTTCCCGGTCCAGGCGCTTCTCGGAGCGGCCCCTGCGGCACACCACCCACACCACGACAGCGGCGAGCAGGACGAGTGCCGCGTGGAACAGCCACCCCAGGAGCTCCAGGACGGCGGGGCCGCCGGGCCGGCGGTCCTCTCGGGCGGCGGACGTGCCGACGGCCGCCGCGACCGTCAGGAAGCCGGCCGCCGTGTGGGCGGCACGCAGCCGGGCCACGAGCCGGCGCCCGTACCAGAAGCCGGGGCGGCCGAGCGCGACCGGCTCGACGTCGTCCACGGTGGGGCGGGCGTCGGCCCGGCCCATGGGCCGCTGCGACTCGTACTCGCTCCAGGTGCGGTGGGACAGGTACCACAGCAGCCCGGTCAGCGCGGCGGGTACCAGGGCGGCCAGGGCGAGGCGGCGGCCGGGGCTGCTCCACCAGCCGTGGTGGGAGAGATCCGGGGAGAGGAAGCCGAGCCAGGTGTGCGCCTCGGCGCACGAGCGGGTGCCCGCGCACTGCCAGGCGGTCAGATCGAGGGCGACCTCGCAGGCGGCGGCCACCAGCAGCACGGTCAGGGTCAGTCCGGTGAGGCGGACCACGAGGCCGTGGAGCCGTATGGTCCGCTGTCGGTTGCGGGTGGTGGGGCGCATCCAGTGGGCGAGGTTGACGACCATGAACGGCAGCAGCAACAGCCACAGGGCACGGGAGCCGTTCCCCGAGGTCAGGTTGCACCAGACGTAGGCCTCGGGCACGGGCCTGCCGCGTTGGTCGGCCGGGCGGTCCTCCGCGTCGGCGTCGTCGATACGGCGGAAGACGGCCGCCGTGTCGTCGCCGGTGATACGGACGGTGCGTGGATCGTCGAGCATGCGTTCGGGGGTGGTGCCGCCGACGCCGTGGACGAGCAGTTCGAGGGCGGTGCCGTCGTCGGCTCCGGGGCGGCCTGCGACGCGCTGCCCGCCTTCCTCGGAATGCCCTGCGTCTCCTCTGTACCCGGCACGCTCCGTCGCACGATCCACTGGTCCGCTTCCCCCGTGATGCGCCGCAAGGCAGGTGTGATGTGCAGGCACAGATGATCGCCGCTGAGCGGTGCTCGTACACCTGTGGTCACCGAATCTCCCCGATCCGTGTGATAGTGACGGGCGCGACAACGCCATACCGGCTGCTCGCGCGCGTGCGGGTGGTGGCGCGACAGGTGGTGTGGCGTGCGAATATGGGACGTCCTCGGGACCGGGGACGGGGGAATGTCCGTTTCGGAGGGGGTATAGGAGCGTGTCGGGCGTGATGGGGCGAAAGGACCGGGGCGAGCGTGAGTGAGAATCAGAACCTCCTCGCGGAGCAGCGGCGCGCCCTGATCCTCGACGAGGTGCGCCGCAGGGGCGGGGTCCGCGTCAACGAGCTGACCCGGAAGCTGGGCGTTTCGGATATGACGGTCCGCCGCGACCTGGACGCCCTGGCCCGCCAGGGCGCCGTGGAGAAGGTGCACGGCGGCGCGGTGCCGGTGGCCGAGGCGAGTACGCATGAGCCGGGCTTCGAGGCGAAGTCCGGGCTGGAGCTGAGCGCCAAGGAGGACATCGCGCGGGCGGCCGCCGAGCTGGTGGCGCCGGGTTCGGCGATCGCCCTGTCCGGTGGTACGACGACATACGCGCTCGCACATCGGCTCGTGGACGTGCCGGATCTGACCGTGGTCACCAACTCGGTGCGGGTCGCCGATGTCTTCCACGCCGCGCAGCGCACGACGGGTCCCCGGCAGGGGGCGGCGACCGTCGTTCTCACCGGTGGGGTGCGGACCCCGTCCGACTCGCTCGTGGGGCCGGTGGCCGATCAGGCGATCGCGGCGCTCCACTTCGACGTGCTGTTCCTCGGTGTGCACGGGATATCGGTCGAGGCGGGGCTGTCCACGCCGAACCTGGCGGAGGCCGAGACCAACCGCCGGCTCGTGCAGTCGGCGCGGCGTGTCGTCGTCGTGGCCGACCACACGAAGTGGGGGACGGTCGGGTTGAGTTCGTTCGCCGCGCTGGACCAGGTGGACACGCTGGTGACGGACGCCGGGCTGGCCGCGCAGGCGCGGGCCGAGATCTCCGAGCACCTGCGGCGGCTGGTGGTGGCCGGGGAGGACGAGGACGGCGGCGACCTCTGACGGGCGCCCGTCTCCCTGAGGGACCGGTTCCCCGAGCAGGGGCTCCCTGAGCGCCCGGTCGGACCGGGACCTCGCGGGACCGCGGTTCGGCCGTGGATGGTCACGCGGTGTCCCGCGCCGAGCGTGCGTGCCGGACTTGCCGCGGGGCAGGCGGGACTTTCGAAACACGCCCCTGACTTGTTCCGCGCGCCCGCCGGGGATCACGGGACAACCCTTAGAGCTCCGAACAGAAGTGGAGTCCGATCAGCTCGCGACGTCTGGTGCGCGCGATCGCAAGGCGCCGGAAGCTCCTTGTAGCGGGGCTACCAGGGGCTTTCGGCAACGCGGCGAGCGTGCGTGCCAGACGCCGCGAGCCGGGCTCCACTCTTGTTCGGAGCTCTTAGTGGGGCGCGGCCCACACTCCGGTCTGCAGGAGGGAACGGATGGCCGTCATGTACGGGGCGATGTCGAGGCCCTGTTCCCTCAGCCACTCGTCCGAGTAGTACTTGTCGAGGTAGCGGTCGCCCGGGTCGCACAGGAGCGTGACGACGCTTCCCTGGCGCCCCTCCGCGACCATCTCGGCGATGATCTTGAAGGCGCTCCACAGGCCCGTGCCGGTGGAGCCGCCGGCCTTGCGGCCGATGGCCTGCTCCAGGGCTCGTACGGCGGCGACGCTGGCGGCGTCGGGGACCTTCATCATGCGGTCGACGGCGCCGGGGACGAAGCTGGGCTCCATACGGGGGCGGCCGATGCCCTCGATGCGGGATCCGCAGTCGCAGGTGACGTCGGGGTCGCCGGTGGTCCAGCCCTCGAAGAAACAGGAGTTCTCGGGGTCGGCGACGCAGATCCGGGTGTCGTACTGCATGTAGTGGACGTAGCGCGCGATGGTCGCGGAGGTGCCGCCGGTGCCGGCCGTGGCGACGATCCAGGCGGGCTCGGGGAAGCGCTCCAACTCCAGTTGCCGGAAGACGGATTCGGCGATGTTGTTGTTGCCGCGCCAGTCCGTGGCACGTTCGGCGTAGGTGAACTGGTCCATGTAGTGGCCGCCGGTCTCCACCGCGAGACGGGCCGACTCCTCGTACATCTTCCGGGAGTCGTCCACGAAGTGGCAGCGACCGCCGTGGAACTCGATGAGGCGGATCTTCTCGGCGCTGGTCGTGCGCGGCATGACGGCGATGAAGGGGACGCCGATCAGTTTGGCGAAGTACGCCTCCGAGACGGCGGTGGAGCCGCTGGACGCCTCGATGACGGGGCGGCCCGGCCGGATCCAGCCGTTGCACAGCCCGTAGAGGAAGAGGGAACGGGCGAGGCGGTGCTTGAGACTGCCGGTGGGGTGGGTCGACTCGTCCTTGAGGTACAGGTCGATCCCCCACTTCTCGGGCAGCGGGAAGCGCAGCAGATGGGTGTCGGCGGAACGGTTGGCGTCGGCCTGGACCCGGCGGACGGCTTCTTTGAGCCAGGTCCGGTACTCGGGGTCGCTGTGGTCGACGTCGAGGGTCGCGCCAGGGCTGGTGGTCTGGGGGGTGCTCACGGCGTGCTCCTCACAGGGTGCGCCGACGGCGTGCCGCGGCGTCGGACGTCCCGATGATAAACACCTTCCACACGCTTCTCACCTGCATAAACATGCCTTTGAGCAACCCAAAGGCAGTCCTGTGGCAGCAACGCGCGGGGCGCATGGGGGGCGCATGCAGCGCGTGCGCCGGAACCCCGCCCCCGACCAACCGTGCGCACTGGTGCTCGACGCCCGGGACGTGCAGACTTCACCGCACGGGCCTGGTCGACTCCCTCGGGGGTGGCGCGGGGAAAATGCGCCCCTCGGGCACACTGGATCACGGTCCGGTACGGATCACGACGGGAACGGCCGAAGCGCGGGACGGGAACAACCGAAGCACGAGCGCACTAGGGGGCGGGGCACATGGCGGAGCCGGAGTTCACGGCCACGGGCGTGCGGATCGGGAAGAGGCTGCGGCAGCTCACCCGGGCGGGTCAGGTGAGGATCGAGGACGGCCGGCTTCAGTTGCTGACCAGTTACGGCAGCGAGATCGACAGCGCCCCGGTGCAGGCGGTGCGCGCCTCGAAGCCCTGGTTCGCCAACGAGGACCGGGCGTTGGCCGATGTCAACGGCACCCGCTACACACTCACCCTGAACGAGCACGACCCGGCTCCGGGGAAACCCGGCCCGCCCTCGGCCCGCCGGTTCATCGAGGCGGTACGCAAGGCCGCGGGGCGTGGCGGCTGATGGACCGCGAGTTGCGGGACCCGACCCCCTGGGTCACGCTGGTCACACGTAACTCTGGGTTTACCGGCGATAACGCTGCGAACCAGCCGCCGGTCAGGACAGCGGGCGGCGATCGGTACGCAGCCACCCCACGAGCAGACGGCAGCCCCGTGCCGCCGTCCACCAGGCGGCAGTCGTAGGCGGCCGCCCCACAGCAGGCGGCGTTCTTCGCCCAGCCACCTCGCTGGATCCGTACTCCGATCTTCCGGACTCACATCGGGGAGTCGCAGCCGTGATCAGCCAGCAAAGCAGGCACTGCACGGTGGAGCTCCAAGCCCTGCCGTCGCGGATCGGCCAGGTCCGCAGAATCGTATCTGCGCAATTGCGCTACTGGCATCTGGATCCCTTGATAGAGCGGGCCGCGCTCGGTGTGACCGAGTTGCTGTCCAACGTCCACCGGCACGCGGAGCCGGACAAGTTGTGCACCGTGGAGATGGAGTTGCTCCTCGGCCGGCTCACGGTCTCGGTGCAGGACAACGACCCGCGCCTCCCGGTCGTCCAGGACGCGGAGCTCTTCGCCACGAGTGGACGGGGGCTCGCGATGGTCGCCGCGGTGAGTGAGAGCTGGGGTGTCCGGCCGCACGGCGAGTCGGGGAAGGTCGTGTGGTTCACGCTGCCGGCGTCCTCGGCCGCGGTGCCGAAGATCTCGCCCTACGACATCGGGCAGCCCCAGCCCCAGCTGCAGCCGTTCGACGCCGGGCGTCGGCCCGCCGCGCGCGGGCGCAGGCCCGAACACGCTCCCGCCCGGTCGGCCGTCGCAGGCTGACCGGGCGGTGACCACCCTCCCCGTACGCGTCGTCCGGGCGCCGGCCGGTCACCGCCGGCGCCCCGCCCCGCCCGGCCGCCCGAACTGCCCGTCCGGCGCGGACAGTCGGCGCGGGGCGGGGCGCAGTGCGGCCGGAGGCTGCGAAGGGGGCTCAGGTCACCGGGATGTCCACCGACGGGCGGAGTCCGGAGGCCGCGGCCAGGGCCTGATGGACGGGGTGGGTCTCGAAGGCGGACATGAGGGCCTCGTTAGACGGTTCCCGGTCGGCACGGCGGGCGCGGGCCCTGTCGCTCACGGACCACATCGGGCGAACCACCGGCCTCGCTCATCGGGCGGGCGCCGAGGCGGCGTTCGGCCAGGATGACGCTGCGCAGTTCGGTTCCGCCGACGGCCTCGTCGTAGATCTCCGCGACGAGGTCGCGGGCTGAGGTGTACGCGGCCGTGTACGCGTGGTCGAAGACCTCCCGCTCGTGCGGAGCGAGGGGTCACGGACCGCGCGGAGGTGGCTTGTCGCGCTGGGGTGCGGGACGGGAGTGGTGCCTCGGCTGGTGCTGGAGCGGCGTGGGGTGTGGGAACGGGTGGTCGTGGTGGTCGTGGTTTCGGAGATCTGCGGCGGCCTTTGGTGGCCGCGCCGTGGAGTTTGACGGTGAGGTGTGGGGGCTGAGGGGGTCTGGCCGCCGCCCCGCGCCAGTCGTTCCACCCCTGCCGAGGTTCTCCGCGAGATCCGTCAGGTCAGGGCCGCCAACGGGTCGTCCAGGACCGGTTGCCAGGCCAGTTCGGCGGCGCCCACCAGGCTGTTGTGGTCCAGGGTGCAGGGGAGGACGGGGACCACGCCGCTCTGACGGCCCCAGAGGCTGCGCTCGGCGACGACGGTACGCAGGCGGTCGGGGTCGGTGTCCAGGAGCGTCCGGTGCAGCCCGCCGAGGATGATGCGGTCGGGGTTCAGGATGTTGACGAGACCGGCGAGGCCCAGGCCCAGGCGGTCGATGAGGGCCTCGGTGGCGGTGCGGACGGCCGGGTCGGCGTACTCGGTGCGGATCAGGTCAATGGCCTGCTGGAGGAGGGAGACCACGGGGCCGGGGTCGCGGCCGGCCGCCGTGAGCAGGGCCAGCGGGTCGGCCTCGACGTCGAGGCAGCCACGGCTGCCGCAGTGACAGGGGCGGCCCTCCGGGTTGACGGTGAGGTGACCGACTTCGAGGGCCAGGCCGGAACTGCCGGTGTGCAGGCGGCCGTCGAGGACCAGCGCGCCGCCGACGCCCCGGTGCCCGGTGGCGACGCAGAGGAGGTCGCGGGCGCCCCGGCCGGCACCGTGGCGATGTTCGGCGAGCGCGGCGAGGTTGACGTCGTTGGCCGCGAAGGCCGGCCCCTGGATGCCGGCCGCCCGAACCCGTTCGGAGAAGATCTCGCGGACCGGGGCGCCGGCCGGCCAGGCCAGGTGGAGGGGGTTCAGCGCCAGACCCGCCGGCTCGGCCATGGCGGAGGGTACGGCGAGGCCCGCGCCCACGCAGCGCCGGCCCGTCTCGCGGAGCAGGTCCGCGCCCGCCTCGACGACCGACCCGAGCACCTTCGCCGGGTCGGCGTCGACGGTCTCGCAGCCGGGGGCGGTCGCGACGATCCGGCCGCCGAGTCCGACCAGGGCGGCCCGCCATCCGTCGGCGTGCACCTGGGCGGCGAGCGCGACGGGGCCTTCCTCGGCGACCTCCAGACGGTGCGAGGGGCGGCCCTGGGAACCGGCGGCCGCACCCGGGTGCGCGTCGACCCGGATCAGCCCCAGCGCCTCCAGCTCGGCGGCCACGGCACCCGCCGTGGCCCGGGTGACGCCCAGTTCGGCGGTGAGCACGGCCCTCGTCGGCGCCCGCCCGGTGTGCACGAGTTCCAGCGCCGGACCGAGCGCGCCCCTCCCCCGGTCCAGCCGGGTCCGTGTCGTCGCTGTCCCTTCGCCCGCCGCCTTGGGGGCCGCCTTGCCGTCCATGAGGGCGAGTCTCCCATGATCCGTACCGGGTCGGATGCCGCCGAGTCGACCTCAGCCACCGCCGAAGCCGCTCACCCGCAGGGTGATGTTGAGCCGCCCGGCCAGGCCCAACGCGGGCGGCGCCGTCCCCGCGTACACCCGGGGCACCCCGTGGTACGCCTGCCGGGACGGGCCGCCGAACACGAAGAGATCACCGCTGCGCAGCTCCACGTCCGTGTACGGGCGTGCCCGCGACTCCCGGTTGCCGAAGCGGAAGACACAGGTGTCGCCGAGGCTCAGTGACACCACCGGCGCGTCCGACTTCTCGTCGCTGTCGCGGTGCATGCCCATACGGGCGTCCGCGTCGTAGAAGTTGATCAGGGCGATGTCGTACGGGTCCGGCGCCGTGCCGGGATCGCTCCCCGGGGCGGTGCCGAGCGCGTCCGCCACCGCGCGTCTGGCCAGATCGTCCAGCCAGGACGGGAAGGGCTTCACCGGGGCGCCGTCGCCGTCGACCACCGTGCGGGCGTAGCCGTACGGGTACCAGTGGTGGCCGAGGCAGACCTGGCGGGCGGTCATCGTGCCGCCGCCGGGGGTACGGACCGTGCGGAGGCCGGCGGGTGGGCGGGCCCACTCGCGGCAGGCCGACAGGAGCCGCTGCTGGTGCTCCGTGTCCAGCCAGCCCGGGACGTGGACCGCGCCCGGCGCGATCTCCGCGCGGCTGCGGGGGAACAGCTCGGCGTCCATGGGTCCATCATCACGCACTCCGCGCGGGGCACGGCCTGAGCTGCGGCTCGGTTAGCCTGGGCACACGATGAGCGACCGTATGACCGCGCCCTGGGGCGAGTACGCCCTGGCCCGCTTCCCCGAGGACCCCCGTGACCGGCTGCGCGCCTGGGACGCGTCCGACGCGTACCTGCTGCGCCATCTCGCGGCGAGCGGGACACCGCTGGACGGGACGGTCGTCGTGGTCGGTGACCGCTGGGGCGCGCTGGTCACGGCGCTCGCCGGGCACCGGCCGACGCAGATCACCGACTCCTTCCTGAGCCGGGAGGCCACCCGGGCGAACCTGGCGCGCAACGGGTTCGAGGCGGACACGGTACGGCTGCTCACCACCCAGGACCCGCCTCCGGACCGGATCGACGTGCTCCTCGTACGGGTTCCCAAGAGCCTCGCGCTCCTGGAGGACCAGTTGCACCGGCTGGCCCCGGCCGTGCACGAGGGGACGGTCGTCGTCGGCACCGGGATGGTCAAGGAGATCCACACCTCGACGCTGAGGCTGTTCGAACGGATCCTCGGACCGACCCGCACCTCGCTCGCCGAGCAGAAGGCACGGCTGATCCTCTGCGCGCCGGACGCCGGGGTCATCCGGGCCCGCGAGCCCGACCCATGGCCGTACACCTACGAACTGCCGCACGACATCGGTGTGTTGGGGGGGCGCACCGTCGTCAGTCACGCCGGGGTGTTCTGCGCCGACCGGCTCGACATCGGTACCCGGTTCTTCCTCGGGCACCTGCCGCGGGTCCGCGGGGGCGGGCGCGTGGTGGATCTGGGGTGCGGCAACGGTGTGGTCGGTACGGCGGTCGCGCTCGGCGATCCGGATGCCGAGGTGGTGTTCGTCGACGAGTCGTACCAGGCGGTGGCCTCGGCGGAGGCGACGTACCGGGCGAACGCGGACGGCAAGGCCGAGTTCCGGGTCGGGGACGCAATGGCCGGGTTCGCGCCGGAGAGCGTCGACCTCGTCCTCAACAACCCGCCGTTCCACTCCCACCAGGCGATGACCGACGCCACGGCCTGGCGGATGTTCACCGGCGCGCGGCGTGCACTGCGGCCGGGGGGCGAGTTGTGGGTGGTCGGGAATCGCCATCTGGGGTATCACGTGAAGCTGCGTCGGATCTTCGGCAACAGCCGACTCGTGGCCGGCGACGCGAAGTTCGTGGTGCTGAAGGCGGTCAAGCGGGGTTCGTGACGACCGCGGTCAGGGAGTGACGCCGCGCAGGGCTCGCGGGGAGGCGCCGAGTTCCCTGCGGCAGGCCTTGTTGAAGGCCTGGAGGTCGGGGATGCCCACGGAGGCGGCGACGGCGGGGATGGAGAGGGTCGTGGCGCGCAGCAGATGGTGGGCGCGTTCCAGTCTGCGGCGGCGGATGTAGCCGACGACCGTGCTGCCCGTCTCCGCGCGGAACAGCCGGGTCAGGTGGTTGTGGGAGACACCGGCCGCCCGGGCCACCTCCGGAATGGAGAGCGGGGCCGCGAGGTGGGCCTCGATGTGGGCGATGGCCGTGATGACCGCCGGGTGCGGGCCGGGGTCGGCCGCGGCGGGCGGGGTGAGGTGGGCGACCCGCCACAGAGTGGTCCAGATCTCGGCCCTGGTGCGCTCGGGCTCGCTCGGGGCGGCGGCCACCGCCTGGAGCAACAGGTCGGTCAGGGCGGGGAGTTCGGGACCGGCGTCCTGCACGACGGGGACCGTGCGGAGCGTACCGGCCGGGGCTATGCGCAGGTGGGCGTAGAGGTGTTCCGAGCGGCCGCGGTAGCGGTAGCGGACCGTGGTGCCGGGCGGAACGAGACTGACCCGGCCGGGGCGGACGATGTGGACGGTGCCGTCGACGGTCAGCTCGGCCTCGTACCGGTAGAGGTGCAGTTGCCACAGCTCCGGGAGCCGGAACACGTCCGTACGCCCGGCCACCCCGTGCACACCGACTCCGATGCCCGCGACGACGGGCGGCTCGCCGAGGTGGATCTCCGTCTCCCGCATGACGGAAACGTATCAGTGACGGCCGTCACATCCCGCTCCCCGGCGGCTCCGTCAGCAGGAGCTTTGCCTGCCGCTCCCGGGCGCCTCGGGCCACGGGACGGTCGTGCGTCAGCCCCCGGCGCCGCACGTCGAAGGCGAGGCGAGAACGCCGATCAGACGCGCCACGGTCTCCGTCATCGCCGTACGTCCCGCCGCCAGGTAGGCGCGGGGGTCCACCGCCTCGGGACGGACGGTCAGGAAGTCGCGGATCGCGCCGGTCAGGGCGATGTTGAGGGCGGTGCCGATGTTGACCTTGGCGATGCCGCCGGTCACGGCCGCGCGCAGTTCGTCGTCGGGGACGCCGGAGGAACCGTGCAGGACGAGGGGGACGCCGAGGGTGCCGGAGAGCCGCTTGAGGAGGGTGTGGTCGAGGGTGGCGGTCCGGGTGGTCATGGCATGCGCGCTGCCGATGGCCACGGCGAGCGCGTCCACGCCGGAATCGACCACGAAGGCACGGGCCTCGTCGGGGTCGGTACGGGCGCCGGGGGCGTGCGCGTCCAGCGGTGGCAGCCCGTTCTTGCCGCCGACCTGGCCCAACTCGGCCTCGATCCACAGGCCTCGGGCGTGCGCCCACTCCACCGCGGCCCGGGTGGCTGCGAGGTTCTCGGCGTACGGCAGGTGCGAGGCGTCGTACATCACCGAGCTGAAGCCGGCGTCGGGTGCCCGGCGCAGCAGGTCGTCGCTCCGGATGTGGTCGAGGTGGAGCGCGACGGGCACGGTCGCCCGTTCGGCCGCGGCGGTGGCGGCACGGGCCAGGGGGAGCAGCTCCCCGTCGTGGAACCTGACCGCGTTCTCGCTGACCTGGAGGACGACGGGGGCGTCGACGGACTCGGCGCCCGCGAGGACGGCCTCGGCGTGCTCCAGGGTGATGATGTTGAACGCAGCCACGGCGGTGTGCGCGGCGGCCGCCCCCGTGATCAGCTCACCGGTCGTCGTGAGGGGCACAACTCCTCCTGAGGCGCTGGCGGTAGAGGGTCCGTCCCGGGGTGGTCACGCGGTCGGGCCGAGGATCACCGAGCGGGTGAGGTGGCGCGGTCGGTCCGGGTCGAGGCCGCGGGCCGCGGCCACGGTGACGGCGAGGCGTTGGGCGCGGACGAGTTCGGCGAGGGGGTCGAGGCGACCGGCCACCCATGTCCCGCCGGTCCGGCGTACCTGCTGGGCGAGCCCTTCGGGTGCCTCGCCGAACATCCAGGTGGCCGTGCCCCGGGTGGTGACGCTGACGGGGCCGTGCCGGTACTCCATCGCGGGGTAGGCCTCGCTCCACGCCAGCGCGGCCTCGCGCATCTTGAGCGCGGCCTCGTGGGCGAGCCCCACGGTCCAGCCCCGGCCCAGGAAGGTGAACTGGGTACTGTCGGCGACCCCTTCGGGCAGCGGGGTGTCCAGTGCGGTGCGGGCGTCGGCCACGGCCCGGCCGGTGGGGAGGCCCAGATGGGCGCGCAGCAGGGTGAGCGCCGTGGTCGCGAAGCGGGTCTGGACGACGGACTTCTCGTCGGCGAAGTCCAGCACGACGAGGTCGTCGGCGGCCGCGCTCACCGGCGTGTCCGGGTCCGCCGTGACGGCCGTGGTGCGGGTGCGTCCCCGGAGGGTGCCCAGCAGGTCGAGCACCTCGGTGGTGGTGCCGGACCGGGTGAGGGCGACGACGTGGTCGTAGGCGCGGCCGTACGGGAACTCGGAGGCCGCGAAGGCGTCCGTCTCACCGTGCTCCGCGCGCTCCCGCAGTGCCGCGGCGGCCTGGGCCATGAAGTAGGACGTACCGCAGCCGACGAGTGCCACCCGCTCCCCCGCCGTCGGCAGGACGTCGGCGTGGGAGACCGCTTCGGCGGTGGCGCGGGCCCAGCACTCGGGCTGGCTGTGCAGTTCGTCCTCGACGTGGGTCATGCGGTCACCCTCCCCGGCAGACGACAGCTTCATGCTCGTAGCTGCAAGATAGAGCCATACTTCGAGCATCTTCAAGCAAACGACCGGTTCGGTCTGCGCTAGGGTCATGTGAAGATCACGTCCGGACGGAGAGGTGTCCCCATGTCCCGCGACGCCCGCTGGCAGGCGCTGCTCGAACTGCTCGTGGAGCGGGGGCGGCTCGACGTCGAGGAGGCGGCCGCCGAGCTGGCGGTGTCGGCGGCGACCATCCGTCGCGACTTCGACCAGCTGGCCGAACAGCAGATGCTCGTCCGGACCCGGGGCGGGGCGGTCGTGCACGGGGTCTCGTACGAGCTGCCGCTGCGCTACAAGACGGCCCGGCGTGCCACCGAGAAGCAGCGCGTGGCGAAGGCGGTGGCCGACCTCGTCGCGCCCGGCGAGGCGGTGGGCCTCACCGGCGGCACGACCACCACGGAGGTCGCGCGGGCGCTGGCCGTGCGGGGCGATCTGGCGTCCGGGGCGCCCGCGCTGACCGTGGTCACCAATGCGCTGAACATCGCGAGCGAGCTCGCGGTGCGGCCCCAGTTCAAGATCGTGGTGACGGGCGGGGTGGCCCGCGCGCAGTCGTACGAGCTGGTCGGGCCGCTCGCCGACGGTGTGCTCCGGCAGATCACCCTGGACATGGCGGTGCTCGGCGTGGTCGCGTTCGACGTCGAGCACGGTGCGGCGGCGCACGACGAGGCGGAGGCCGCGGTCAACCGGCTGTTGTGCGAGCGTGCGGAGCGGGTGGTCGTCGCGGCCGACTCCAGCAAGCTGGGGCGGCGGGCGTTCGCGTGGATCTGCGCGGCCGGGTCCGTGGACACGCTGGTCACGGACGCGGCGGCGGAGCCGGGGGCGGTACGGCGGTTCGAGGAGGCGGGGGTGCGGGTCGTCGTGGCCTGAGGCCGGGCTCGGGCGGCACGGCGGACGGGTTCAGTGGCGCGGCCTCACCTCGGGCAGGGCGGCGGGGCGGCGGGGTCGATCGTGCGGCCGACCTCGAACCGCACGGGGGCCGCCTCGGTCGGGCGGCCGGGCTCGGACGGCGCGGCGACGCGGCAGCCGGTCCCGCGGCTCTGGCACTCGGACCAGCGAGGCCGCGCCGTTCGACGTCGATCCGGCGTACCGGAGGGTGGTCGGCGGCTCGCCCGTGGGGGCCTGGGGGTGCGCCGTTCGGATCACCCGGACTGTGGCGAGGTGTGTTCGGCGAGGAGGCCGTACAGCAAGGGGATGCGGGGCTCGGGCAGACGCCACCAACCGGACGCGGTGCGGGTCATCCCGGGCCAGCGCGGCCAGGGCAGTTCATCGCTCTCGCGCAGGCGGCGGATGGTCAGGCCGGCGCCGATGAGGGCGTTGATCACCTCGTCCAGGCCGTGCATCCACTCGTAGCTGTCGGTGGCGCCCTCCACGGCGGGGCCGTCGGTATAGGTGTACGTCGCGTCGCGGTGCACGGCGCCCGCCCCGCCCAAGTAGTCGTGGCGCAGCAGGAGTTCGGGGCCGGCGTCCGGATCGGGCTTCGGGCCGAGGGAGTTCAGCAGTGGATGGAACTCCGCGATGTACACCCTCCCGCCGGGGCGCAGGAGCCGGGCGAGGACCCCGGCCCAGCGGCCCAGGTCGGGCAGGTAGCACAGGGCACCCTTGCCCGTGTACACCACGTCGAACCGCCGGCCTCCCAGGGCCTCGACGGCGTCGTACACGTTCGCCCGTACGAAGGTGACGTCCAGGCCCGCCGTCCGGGCGACGCGGGTGGCGGCGGCCACCGACGCGCCGGAGAAGTCGAGGCCGGTGGCGCGTGCCCCGCGCCGGGCGAAGGCGAGCGTCTCGGTGCCGAGATGACACTGGAGGTGCAGCACGTCCCGCCCGTCCAGCCGACCGAGGTCCTCCCACTCCCACGGGGCGAACCAGCGTGCGGGGTCGAGGTTCTCGTCAAGTGCGTAGAACCGGCTGGCGAGATGGACGGGGGTCCGGGCGTCCCAGTTGGCCTCGTTGGCCCGCATCATGCGCTCATGAGCGTCGGTCATGACCCCATCCAAGCAAAGGCTGGGCACCCCTCAGGGCTTCTCGGTGCGTGTGTCCGGCCGATCTCGACGTGTGTGGCGGCCATGGGGACGGCAGCTCTGCACGCATGCGGCCGGCCACGGGGACCGCCGCTCTCAGTGCCCGTGACCGTGCCCGGCCGAGGCGTCGTGCGTTCCGTCCGCCGCGTTCGGCTCGTCCGGGGCGGCCGCTCCTCCGGCGCGGACGGTGAACTCGGCGGTGCGGACCTTCCCTTCGTGCTTGAAGTCGAGGAAGAGGCGGTAGGTGCCGGCACTCGGCGCGGTGGCAGTGAAGGAGATGCCGGGGCCGGGGGCGGTCTCACCGTCGCCGGGCTCGCCGTTGGGGTGGACGTGCAGGTAGGCGAGGTCGCCGGAGCGCAGGGCGACCAGGTGGCCGTAGGCACCGAGGTAGGGCTGGAGGTCGGTGACGGGGCTGCCGTTCCGGGAGACGGTCAGCTTCAGCTCGCTCGCCGCGCCCGGCCGCAGTCCGCCGTCCAGCTCGACCTCGTAACCGTCGACGGTGGCGGTGGCGTCCGGCGCCGGGAGCCGCTGCGGGGCATAGGCGCCCGAGACCGCCAGGTCGGCGCCGAGCGTGAGGTTCTCGGCGCCCTTCCGCGCCGGGGTGAAGTCGGCGAAGACGCGGTAACCGCCCGCCCTGGGCAGGTCGACGGGGGTGCTCCAGGTGCCGTCGGGGGTACGGGTGGGGTGGAGGTGGCGGTAGGTGACCAGGTCGCGTGACGCGACGATGAGGTGCAGTTCCTTGTCGTGCTCGCGCTGGTACGCGGTGACGGCACGGCCTTCGTCGTCGCGTATGACGAGGCGCAGCTCGGTGCGCTGTCCCGCGGTGACGGCAGTGGTGCGCAGGTCGAGGGTGAAGCCGCCCTCGGAGATCTGCAGGCCGCCGGCCGGGGGTGACTCGTGCCGCCCCGAATCATGGCCGCCGCCCTGGTCGGACTTCGGCGACGCCCCGCCGTGGCTGTCGTGGCGCGGGGGCGCGCTGTCCGCGACGACGGGGTCGAGCCCCTTGCCCACCCCGTAGGCGGTGCCGAAGGTCGCGGCCAGCGCGGCGGCGAACGCGGTGATCCTCAGTCCGGTGTTCATGGCACGTCTCCTCGGAAGCGGAGGGTTTCAACTCGGCTCACGATACCCCCCTAGGGTATCCAGTCAAGCGCTCGGCGGGACTTTCACCGAATACCCCCCATGGGTATACAGAGGGTCGCGACGGTCCCCCTGGTCCGTGACCGGCGCACGCTTCAGGGCGGCGTGGCAGGGGCCTCCGGAGCGGCACGACTGCCACGACGTACGACGACGGGCAGAGGGAGTCCGGCTCGCGTCGAGCGGGGCCCAGGCGGTGTTGTGAACCCGTCGTGGGGCGTTGATGGGTCCGGTGCGGTGAGCGCCCGAGTCGGGTCCGGGCTCTCGGGCGGCGCGCCGGACCGTACAAGTCACTGCGTGAACGGGGCCGGCCCGACGGAACCGCCGGCCCCGGGAAGGGGCACAGCGGCGGTCAGCTCCGGTACGCCACCAGCGCCATCATGCCGGCCTCTCCGTGGTACGCGTTGTGGCAGTGCAGCATCCACTGCCCGGGGTTGTCGGCGTCGAAGACGACGGACAGTTTCCTCCTCGGGAGCACGATGGCGGTGTCCTTGCGCGGGCCTTCAGGGCCCAGCTGATAGGTGTGGCCGTGCAGGTGCATGGGGTGCCACATCGTGGTCGTGTTGACGAAGTCCAGCCGGACGCGCTGCCCTTCCTCGATCGTCAGCGGACTCGCGGCCGGGTCGTCCATGTCGTACGCCTTGCCGTTGATGGCCCAGTTGTACCTGTGCATGCCGCCGGTCAGCTCCACCCGGTGCACCCGGTCCACCTTCCCGGAGGGCAGGCGGACGTCGTCGGCCGCGCGCAGCCGAGAGGCCGTGAGGATCTTCCCGTTCAGCTCCTTCGGGCGGACGGTCGCCCCGGGAGCGCTGCCGGATCCCGTACGGACCAGAGCCATGCCGGTGGCGTTCTTGCCCTCGGCCAGCGCGACGAGCGGGAAGACCCCGTCGTCGAGGGTGACCAGGACGTCGTACCGCTCCCCCATCCCGATCAGCAGGGCGTCCGCCTGTCGGGGTTCGACGGGGAATCCGTCGGTGTGGGTGACGGTCAGCCTGTGTCCGCCGAGCGCCACTCGGTACGCGGTGTCGCCTCCCGCGTTGATGATGCGCAGCCGGACTCGCTTGCCGGGCTTGCCCCGGTAGACAGCGGGGTCGGCGGGGACCCGGCCGTTGACCAGGTGGTACGGGTACCTCACATCACCGGCGTCGCCGCCGAGCAGCTCGCTCTCGGCGCCCATGAACATGAACTTCATCGACCTCCCGCCGGAGGAGGGCGAGGCGGACGGGGGCGCGGAGTCATCCCCCATGTCCATGCCCTCCATGTCGCCCATGTCGTGGCCCTCGTGGCCGCCGGAGCCGGAGTCGCCGCCCATGTCCATGCCGCCCATGCCCTGCCGCAGCTCGGCGAAGACCTCGTCCGGAGTGCCGGTGACGCCGTCGACCCAGTCGTCCAGGACGAGGACCCATTCGTCGTCGTACGACAGCGGCTCCCGGGGGTCCTCGACGATCAACGGCGCGTACAGCGCGCGGTCGAGCTGGACGCCGACGTGGGGGTGGAAGAAGTACGTGCCGGGAGTGTCGGTGATGAAGCGGTAGGTGAAGTTGGCACCCGCCCGGACTGCCTGCTGGGTCACCGGCGGGACGCCGTCCATGTCGTTGCGCATGGCGATTCCGTGCCAGTGGATGGACGTGGTGGTCCTGTGGGGCAGCTGGTTGGAGAGTTCGGCCTCCAGGGTGTCACCGACGGACAGGCGGATCTCCTTCCCGGGGGCGCGGTCGCTGAAGGCCCAGCTCTTGGCCATGACCCCGCCGCCGAGGTCGAGCGTGGCCGGCGCTGCGGTCAGGGTCACGCTCCGCGTCCTGCCCGTGCCCTTCCGCTTCTTCTCCACGGCGGCGACGGCCGAGCCGGAGGGGTCGACCAGGGCGGGTGTCGCGCCGGAGCCGCTGCTGCAGGCGGCGAGCGCGCCGGCGCCCGCGACGCCGAGCCCGGCGAGCAGGACGGAGCGGCGGTTGATGCTGTTCATGGGCGTCCTCGATCAGTGTGCGCATACGGGGGTCGGCGTGCTGGGACGGTCCTCGGCATGAACGGGGCGCGAGGGAGCCGTGAGGCACGACCTACATACGCAACCGGGAGAGAACGGACAGGTCCGGGGGCGCTCGGCCCACCGTCCCGGCGGCCTTGCCCCAGGACGTGACCACTTCGTGCGCGGCAAGATCCCGTGATGCCGGGGTTTGCGCCGGTGGTGCGAGCTTCACGACCTCAAGGCTCGCGGCCGAGCAGTGCTGCATCGCCATGCCGTCGCACCCCGGGCCGTCAGCACTGAACATCGTCGGCGCGGCGGCCGTCGCCTGATCCGCGGCCTGCGCCACGGCACTTCCGTGCCCGTGCCCGGTCATGGCCGTCTCTCCGTGCCCGTTCATGGCCATCGCTCTGTACCCATGCCCGGTCATGGCCGTCGCCGGTACGGCATGGCCGTGCGCCATCACCATGCCCGGTGTCGTCAGGTGTGCGGACGACGACCAGGCCGGGCCGAGGGCAACGGCGGCCGACTCGTGGTGGATCAGTACGGCGAGTGCCGCGAGCAGGGCGATCCCGGCAGCACGCACCCAGCGGACCACGGCCTGCGAGGCACGGGTCGACGGGGCCCAGGCTCCCGGTGCTGTCATCGCTTCCCTCGAGGTTCCCTGCCGGACGACTGGGCGCCAGTATACCCGGAGGGGGTAATCCGCGCCCTGGGAGACGGAGGGCAGCCCTGCCGACGACCACCCCTACGGCGCCGCAGCGAAGAGGCCCACGACAGCCCGGCGCCGAACGCGCCCGAAGCGGCGCCGACGCACGACCAGCCGGGCCACACGGAGGGCGACACCCACTTGCCACAGGTACGGCCGGGGGGTATACATGAGCCCGATCGACATACCCCCAGGGGGTATGCTCTACATCTGCGGAGAATCCCATGGCGAACTGCTGCACCCCTGACGGAAGCCGCCACACCAGTGGCCAGATCAAGACCACATACAGGGTCGACGGCGTCGGCAGTGCTCACTGCCGGGGCGTCGTGGCCCAGGCCGTGGGCGGCCTGGACGAGATCACCGCGGTCGACGTCGAGATCGGCACCGGCCTGGTCATCGTGACCACCGCCACCGAGCCCGACGAGGCGCTGGACGCCCTGATCGCCAGGACCGTCGACAAGGCCGGCTACGACTTCGCCGGCCGCGTGGCCGTCTGACCCACGCGCCGGGACGGGACGGGGCCGGCCCTTCTTCTCGGCCCCGGCTCGTCCGTCGCATATCGCGCCCGTGAACTTCCGAGGAGCAGACATGACCACCACCACATCCGGTGCCGCCGAGGTCGAACTGGCCATCGGCGGCATGACCTGCGCCTCGTGCGCCGCTCGCATCGAGAGGAAACTCAACCGCATGGACGGGGTGGAGGCCACCGTCAACTACGCCACCGAGAAAGCCAGGGTCACCTACCGCGAGGACGTCACCGTCGCCGACCTGATAGCCAAGGTCGAGGCCACCGGTTACACAGCGCGCGAGCCCGAGCCCGAGCCCGCACACGCCGAGCCGCAGGCCGGCGGCAGCACCGTACGGCAGGAGGAGGACGGGCTGCGGCCGCTGCGCCGGCGTCTGACGACCGCCGTGGTCCTGGCCGTGCCGGTGATCGCGATGGCCATGGTCCCGGCGTTGCAGTTCGAGTACTGGCAGTGGCTCTCGCTCACGCTGGCGGCGCCCGTGGTGACGTACGCCGCCTGGCCGTTCCACAAGGCCGCCTGGACCAACGCCAGGCACGGTGCCGCCACCATGGACACGCTGATCTCGGTGGGCACGTCGGCGGCGTTCCTCTGGTCGCTGTGGGCGCTGTTCCTCGGCACGGCCGGCACACCCGGTATGACGCACCCGTTCGAGCTGACCGTCGTGCGCGGCGACGGCGCCGGGAACATCTACCTGGAGGCCGCGGCGGGTGTCACGGCCTTCATCCTGGCCGGCCGGTACTTCGAGGCCAGGTCGAAACGGAAGGCGGGAGCGGCCCTCAAGGCCCTGCTGGAGCTGGGTGCCAAGGAGGTCACGGTGCTGCGCGGCGGCCGCGAGGAACTGATCCCCGTCGGCGAGTTGAAGGTCGGTGACCGTTTCCTCGTACGGCCCGGCGAGAAGATCGCCACCGACGGAGTGGTCGTCGAAGGGGCATCCGCCGTGGACGCCTCCATGCTCACCGGCGAGTCGGTGCCGGTCGAGGTCGGCACCGGGGACGGCGTCACCGGCGGCACGCTCAACGCGGGCGGCCGCCTGGTGGTCGAGGCAGCCAGGGTCGGCGCCGACACCCAGCTCGCCCGCATGGCCAGGCTGGTGGAGGATGCGCAGAACGGCAAGGCCGCCGCTCAACGGCTCGCCGACAGGATCTCCGCGGTCTTCGTCCCGGTCGTGATCGCCCTGGCGCTCGGCACCCTGGGCTTCTGGCTCGGCAACGGCGCGGACCTGACCGCCGCCTTCACCGCGGCGGTCGCCGTCCTGATCATCGCCTGCCCGTGCGCCCTGGGCCTGGCCACCCCGACCGCCCTCATGGTCGGCACCGGGCGCGGCGCCCAGCTCGGCATCCTCATCAAGGGACCGGAGGTCCTGGAGACGACGCGCAAGGTCGACACCATCGTCCTGGACAAGACCGGCACCGTGACAACCGGCAGGATGACGCTGCTCGCCGTGCACACCGCCGGGACCACGGGCGAGGACGAGGTCCTGCGTATCGCGGGCGCCCTGGAGCACAACTCCGAACACCCGATCGCCCGCGCCGTCGCCGACCGCGCGCTGGAGAAGCTCGGCTCGCTGCCCGCACCGGAGGACTTCGTGAACGTACCCGGCCTCGGCGTCCAGGGAGTCGTCGACGGCCACGCCGTCCTCGTCGGCCGGGAGCGGCTGCTGGCCGAGTGGGCGCTGAAGCTGCCGGAGGAGCTCCGGCGGGCCGGGGCGGAGGCCGAGGCGGCCGGGCGTACGGCCGTGGCGGTCGCCTGGGACGGTGAGGCACGGGCGGTGCTGGAGGTCGCCGACGCGGTGAAGGAGACCAGCGCCGAGGCGATCGCCGGGATGCGCGCGCTCGGCCTCACCCCGATCCTGCTCACCGGCGACAACAGGGCCGTGGCCGCGTCGGTCGCACGCGAGGTCGGTATCGCGCCCGAGGATGTCATCGCCGAGGTACTGCCCCAGGACAAGGTCGAAGTAGTCAAACGGCTTCAGGGCGAGGGCCGTTCGGTCGCGATGGTCGGGGACGGCGTCAACGACGCGGCCGCTCTGGCCCAGGCCGACCTGGGGCTGGCCATGGGCACCGGCACGGACGCGGCGATCGAGGCCGGCGACCTCACCCTGGTCCGGGGCGACCTGCGTGTCACGGTCGACGCCATCCGTCTCGCCCGCCGGACGCTGGGGACCATCCGGTCCAACCTGTTCTGGGCGTTCGCCTACAACGTGGCCGCCCTGCCGCTCGCCGCGGCCGGGCTGCTCAACCCGATGATCGCCGGAGCAGCCATGGCGTTCTCGTCGGTGTTCGTCGTCGGCAACTCCCTGCGCCTGCGCGCGTTCAGGGTGGCGGATCGGGGCTGAGGGCCGCACTGACGGCCCGACCGGGGCTGGGCGGCACCCGACGAATCATCGGTTCCGGCTGTGATATCGCGCCGCTGCCCGACTGACCGAGAAATGAGCGGGCGGAGTTCGCGGCGACTCGGCACACCGCGGCTGCCCTCCTCGAAGGTCGCGCCCCACACCGCCCGATCCAACCGGTCCGAATATCGAGACGAAAGCGCTGAGCCTCCTCGCTCCGACAACTCCCCTTACACAGCGAGGAGGTCCTACGGTCCCGTCCCGAAGGCCGTGCCGGCGAGCGTCATTGACGACGAGTGATCACGCACATCCGGAGCCCGATCTCCTTATCACCTCGAGTCGTCGAGTCCTTTTCCGAACACACTCGTCACTCTCGCCACGAGAAATCCTTCGAGAAAGCGGAGGAGTAATTCACTGACGGGGAAAGGCCCTTCCGTGAGGCACGGCGAGGGGGCGAGCCGGGAGTTGACCGGTGGAAGGTCTGGTGACGCTCAGCGACCGAGACCGGCCTGGACAGCCCCTTCCTGTCGTCGATGAAAGGCGGAACGGGAGCCGTTGGGAGGGGGCGGGCCCCGGTGGACGACAGCGCCTGGGCGTCCGCCGGATGACAAACCCGAACCAGCGGCCCATCCCTACCGTCCACCGACGGCGCTTCTCATCGACCGCCGACGAGGCTTAGCGTCTCGACATGAAGATTCGCCGGTTGGACGCGGTGGTCAGCGCCGCGGGCGACGTGCCGTTCAAGCCGGTGACCGAGCTGACGCCCGAGGGCATTCGTCCCCGCCGCCGCGATCGAGATCGCCCCGCAACGCGTCAACGCGATCAGCCCGACCGTCTTCACCGAGAGCCTCGCCGACTACGGGGACTACTTTCCCCGGCACACCCCCCGTGACCTCGCCGACGTCGCGCAGGCGTACGTCCGCTCCGTCGAGGGCGCCCAGACGGGGCAGGTCTACGCCCTGTAGACGTGATCGGAGGCACATCCGCACCCGCACCCGCACCCGCACCCGCACCCGCACCCGCACCCGCCAGGTCGCCTGCCCGCACCCGGATAAATCCTTGCCCCAGCCGCCTACTCAGACCTAGCCTGCTTTTGTGCCGCAAATAAACAAATCCCGATCGCACAGCGTCGTGCCGGGTAGCGACCTCACCCGCCTCCGGCTCGCCATCACCGCCTTCTTCGCCCTGGACGGATTCGTCTTCGCCGGTTGGGTCGTCCGGATTCCCGCCGTGAAGGAGCAGACAGGCGCGTCGCCCGGAGCACTGGGGCTGGCCCTGCTGGGCGTGTCCGCCGGAGCGGTGGTCACGATGATGCTGACGGGACGCCTGTGCCGCCGATTCGGCAGCCATCCCGTGACGGTCGCCTGCGCGACCCTGCTGTCGCTGAGCGTGGCACTGCCGCCACTGACCCACTCGGCACTCGCTCTCGGCGCCGTCCTGCTGATCTTCGGCGCGGCCTTCGGCGGTATCAACGTCGCCTTCAACAGCGCCGCCGTGGACCTGGTGGCAGCCCTGCGGCGGCCCGTCATGCCGAGCTTCCACGCCGCCTTCAGTCTCGGCGGGATGATCGGGGCGGGCCTCGGCGGGCTGGTCGCGGGGTCGCTGTCCGCGACCCGCCATCTGCTCGGCATCACCGTCATCGGCCTGCTGGTGACCGCCGTCGCGGGACGCACCCTGCTGCGCCACGAACCCCCGGCACCACCCGAGCACCTGACCGGCACCACCGACGGTCCGCCGACCGGGGCGAACGGCCCGCGCGAACCCGAAGGGGGCCACGACCGTTCGAGCACCCGCGGCCTGGTGGTCACCTTCGGCCTGGTCGCCCTGTGCACGGCGTACGGCGAGGGCGCACTGGCCGACTGGGGTGCACTGCACCTCGAAGAGGACCTGGACGCCTCCCCCGGCCTCGCGGCGATCGGCTACTCCTGCTTCGCGCTCGCCATGACCATCGGCCGGCTGACCGGGACGACCCTGCTCGAACGCCTGGGCAGGACCCGCGTGCTCGTGGTCGGCGGCGCCACCGCCACGGTCGGCATGCTGCTGGGTTCTCTCGCCCCGTCGGTGTGGGCGACGCTGCTCGGCTTCGCGATCACCGGCCTGGGCCTCGCCAACATCTTCCCCGTCGCCATCGAGCGCGCCGGCGCCCTCGCCGGGCCCGACGGGGTGGCCACCGCCTCCACGCTCGGTTACCTCGGCATGCTGCTGGGCCCGCCCGCGATCGGCTTCATGGCCGAATGGCACTCCCTTCCCGCCGCGCTCACCAGTGTCGCGGCACTGGCCGCGTTCGCCTCCGCCATCGCGTTCGTCACACGCCACGCAACCCCGAAATGACCACGCACCGTTGTCATTTGACGCCTGGCGGTGCAAGTCGAAACTGCCGACAAGATGAGGCAACCATTCAGTCGTTCGATTCGTATAACTCCCTGGAGGCACAGCGACCCGGCCGAGCAGAGTGCGGCCGGAGCGTCACCATCCGTTTTTCCGGATGGTCCCGAACCAAGGAGAAACGATGCGACTGTTCGTACTCAACTACGCTCGCGCCACTGAGCAGTTGGAGTTCAGCGCTCCGTACACCTACGACTCCGGGCTGCAGTTGAACGTGCTCCCCGACGGGCGGATCGCCGCCCACGACCTGGCTTTGATGCGGGAATTGGGGGCCACCACGTCCACGGCGGGCTCGAAGACCCACTTCGACGACTGAACGCGGACATCGACAGATGACGGTGCTGATCCTGACGTGCGAACAGGATGTGACGGCGGACCTGGTGGTGGCCCGACTGAACAGGACCGGTGTACCGGTGGTCCGCCTGGACCCCGCCGACCTGCCCGGCGGGGTCGCCCTCTCCGGTGAGTACGTCCACGGCGCCTTCCGCGGACATCTGTCCGCCGGGGGGCGTCTGGTCAGCATGAGCGGGCTGCGGTCCATCTGGCTGCGCAGGCCGGGGATTCCCGCCAGCCGGGTGCCCGAGCCGTCCGGTTGGCTGACCGAGGAGTCCTCGCAGGCCCTGTACGGCATGCTGCGCGCCACGGGCGCCCGCTGGATGAACGACCCGGACGCGGCCCGGCGCGCCCGGCACAAGCCCTGGCAGCTCCGGCACGCCCAGCACGTCGGGCTGCCCGTGCCGGCCACGCTCATCACCACCTTCCCGCAGGCTGCACGGGACTTCGCCGAACGCTTCCCCGACCTGGTCGTGAAGCCGGTCTCCGGCACCCATCCGCAGGAACCGCCCAGGACGGTACCCACCACCCGGGTCGCGCCCGGCACGGACTTCACCGCGGTCGCCTTCGGTCCCACGCTGCTGCAACGCCGGATCGCCAAGAGCGCCGACATCCGCCTCACCGCCGTAGGCGACCGCATGCTGGCCGCCCGTAAGCCGGTCCACCCGGACGCCCACCCCGACGAGGTCGACGTCCGCTACGCCGTCTCCGACGCACCCTGGCATCCGGTCGACATACCGGCCCGTACGGCCGCGGCCGTGGGCGCCTACCTCCGTGACGCGGGACTCGCCTACGGGGCCTTCGACTTCGCGGAGGACGCAGACGGGATCTGGTGGTTCCTGGAGTGCAACCAGTCGGGCCAGTTCGGCTTCGTGGAGATGGACACCGGCCAGCCGATCGCACGGAGCGTCGCCGACTGGCTCACCCACCGGGAGCCGGAGAGGGAGGCCCCCCAGGGGAGCCGACTACCGGCGACGCCATGACGTCAGGCGGCCGAACGCCGAAGACGGGAGGGGATGTCACGCGAGGCCCTGCCGTCCGAGAGGGGCGGCGCAAGGGGAGCGTCCACGACCGGTCGGGCAATCCCCTTCCCAGGTGGCCCCGTTGGCCGGTGCCGTCACCGACACGTCGGCCGCGCCCGGACCGCACTCCATCCGGCAGACCCGCGTCATGGACACCGCCGAGCACATGAGAACGCTGGACGAGGAGGGCCGTCGGCCGGCCGGTGCCGCCCGGGAGGCCGGCACCGACGCCGAGGTCCCGACCTGCTGGAGCTTTCTGCCCGCGCCGTCCCCGCCGGCCTTCCGGGTCCGCCGTCAGGCCCACGAGACGACCGTGCACCGCGCGGACGCGGAGTCCGCGCTCGGCGGCACACCCGACGGCCCCGCGGCTGCCCTCGCCGTCGACGGGATCGACGAACTGCTGCTCGCCTTCCACGCCCGCGCCAAGAGCCGGGTGCGCACCGAGAAGCCCCGCGTCCTGCGCGTCCGGGCGACGGACAGGGACGTCCTCTGGACCGTGCGCCTGGCCCGGGAACCGCCCGTCACCACCCGCACCGAGACGTCCACCGCCGCGGACACGAACGCGGACACAGACCCGCACACGGAAGCGGACACAGGCCCGGACGCGGACTGCGAGATCGCGGACCCGGCGTCACAGCTGTACCTCTCCCTCTGGAACCGGCTGCCGTTCCCGTCCGTCACGGGCGATCCCTCACTCGCCGCACTGTGGCAGGAGAAGTCGGGCATCGTCATGGGCTGACGCCCCGACCGTGCCACCCACGGCGGCACGACATCAGTGCCGCCACCTCGGGTGGGCCCTGATCCTGGGGCGCCTCAGCGCTCCGTCGCGCCGGACTGCGGATACACGAGGCCCACGTGATGGGCAAGCTGGCCAGCCGCGTGGCGGAAGAACGTCCCCCGGTCGTCGACCACGCGATTGAACTGCCCGAACACCTCGAAGTTGACCAGTCCGAACAACTGCGCCCACGCCCCGATCAGGACCACGACCACCTCCGGCGGCAGATCGGGGGCGAGGTCCCGGGCCATGCGCCGCGCCTCGGGCTGCAGCTCGTCCGGCAGCTTCCACTGGGCGACACCCCTGTCCTGGTAGGCGTCACGCACGATCCCGATCAGCAGCAGCCCGACCCGCGCAGCGGCCGGCACCGTCGTGGCGGGAGCGGTGTAGCCGGGCACCGGCGAGCCGTAGATCAACGCGTATTCGTGCGGCCGCGCCAGCGCCCACTCCCGCACGCCCTCGCACACCGCGACCCACTGTCGCGCCGGGCTCTCGCCCCGCACCCTGGCGTACGCCGCCTCGGCGGCCTCACCGAGGGAGTCGTAGGCGTCGATGATCAACGCGGTCAGCAGTTCGTCACGGCTGGGGAAGTAGCGGTAGAGCGCCGAGGAGACCATGCCCAGTTCACGGGCGACGGCGCGGAGCGACAGCCTGGCCGCGCCCTCGGCGGCGAGCTGTCTGCGCGCCTCGTCCTTGATCGCGGCGGTGACTTCGGTCCGGGCTCGGGCGCGGGCTCCTTGTGTGGCGCTCATGCGCAGCAGTGTGCCACAACGCCAGAGCACCGCCCACAATCGAGAGCACTGCTCTTGCTTCGGAGCACGCATCTCGTGCACACTGCTCTAAAGCGAGAGCACCGCTCTCCGAATCGTTCTCCCATCGCCTGCCGCACGCCGACCCGGGCACCAGCCCGAATCCTCAGGAGGGGACCCATGTCATCGCCCCACTACATCAAGGTCAGCCCCGTCGACCGCGCCGTGAACAACGTCATCGGCTGGCTGGCCCGCCGGGGCGTCAGCCTCCTCGGGACGGCTGAACTCTCCGTGCGCGGCCGCAAGAGCGGCGAGTGGCGTCGACTGCCCGTCAACCCGCTGCCCTACGAGGGCGGGCCCTACCTCGTCTCGGCACGCGGCCACTCCGAGTGGGTCCGCAACATGCGTGCTGCGGGCGGGGGCCGACTCCAGGTGGGGCGCCGTGTGCGGGAGTTCACGGCGGTCGAGCTGCCCGACGAGGAGAAGCCGCCGATCCTGCGGACCTATCTCAAGAAGTGGGGCTGGGAGGTGGGCCGCTTCTTCGGAGATGTCACCGCCGACTCCACGGACGAGGAACTGCTCGCCGCCGCGCCGAAGCACCCCGTCTTCCGGATCACCGTCCGGAAGTGACCGACCGGGGTGCCGCGACCAGCACTCACCGAGCCGGCCCCTCCACGCCCGAGCCGGCCCCTCCACGCCCGCAGCACCAGCGGCGTCCGGCGTCTAACGGTCGAAGGCCGTCAGCGCGCGCTGGGCGATCGGGTGGGTGCGCACGATCTCACCCAGCGACGTCGAGCCGCGGGTGATGTCGACGAAGGCACGCCAGGCGGGCCGGAAGCCGGTGATTGCCGCGTGGAACAGGCCGGGCCTCCGCTCGAAGGCGATCAACAGCCGCTTGCCGACACTCATCTCGACACCGAGGCCGGCCTTCACGGCGAACGCGTAGTTCAGGGCCTGGCGGCGGGTGTCCACCGCGTCGTGCGCCTCGGCGATGCGGACCGCCCACTCCCCCGCGAGCCGCCCGGAACGCAGCGCGAACGAGATGCCCTCGCGGGTCCACGGCTCCAGCAGCCCCGCCGCGTCCCCGCACACCAGCACCCGCCCTCGGGACAGCGGCGAGTCGTCGGCGCGGCAGCGCGTCAAGTGCCCGGAGGAGATGCTGGGTTCGAAGCCGGCGAGGCCGAGCCGCCCGATGAAGTCCTCCAAGTACCGCTTGGTGGCGGCGCCTTCACCGCGCGCGGAGATGACGCCCACCGTCAGCGTGTCACCCTTGGGGAAGACCCATCCGTAACTGCCGGGCATGGGGCCCCAGTCGATGAGGACGCGTCCCTTCCAGTCCTCGGCGACGGTCTCCGGGACGGGGATCTCCGCCTCCAGGCCGAGGTCGACCTGGTCAAGCTTCACACCGACATGCGCCCCTATGCGGCTGGCGCTGCCGTCCGCGCCGACCACGGCCCGCGCCAGCAGTGTCTCGCCGCCCTGGAGGACGACGGCGACCGTACGGCGGTCCGGCACGGCCGAGCCGTGCTGCTCGACACGGGTGACCGTGACGCCCGTACGCAGTTCGGCACCGGCCTTCTGCGCGTGCTCGACGAGCTGCTGGTCGAACTCGGGCCGGTTGATCAGCCCGAAGAGCATCTGCTTGGACTTGCGCGTACGGGAGTAGCGGCCGTCGAGGGAGAAGGTGACCGCGTGCACGCGGTCCCTGAAGGGCAGTTCGAAGCCGGGCGGCAGCGCGTCGCGCGAGGGGCCGATGATCCCGCCGCCACAGGTCTTGTAGCGGGGCAGTTCGGCCTTCTCCAGCAACAGGACGCTGCGTCCCGCGACCGCCGCCGCGTAGGCGGCCGAAGCCCCCGCGGGGCCCGCGCCCACCACGACCACGTCCCACACCCGCTGCACGTCGTCCGCCGAAGAGTTCTCGCTGCTCACGATGGTCTACTGCTCCCGATCCAGCCGCCTGCCGCACCTGTCCCACGCATCCTACGGCGGTCGTCACCCAGGGTCGCTGTGGGAGGATCGGCAGCGCGTGCGCCCTACACCGATACACCGGGTCCGCGCGTACGCACGCACACCCACAGAAGCACAACGTCGCACCCACGAGGAGCGTGCCCATGTCGTCGAACCCGGTCGCCGAGACCGTCGCCTCGCTGATGCCCAGGGCGAAGGAGGAGCTCACCGAGTTGGTGGCCTTCAAGTCGGTGGCGGACTTCGACCAGTTCCCGAGGAGCGAGAGCGAGGGCGCCGCGAACTGGGTCGCGGACGCGCTGCGCGCCGAGGGCTTCCAGGACGTGGCCCTGCTCGACACCCCCGACGGCACCCAGTCCGTGTACGGCTGCCTGCCGGGGCCGGAGGGCGCGAAGACCGTCCTGCTCTACGCGCACTACGACGTGCAGCCGCCGCTGGACGAGGCCGCCTGGGTATCCCCGCCGTTCAAACTGACCGAGCGGGACGGGCGCTGGTACGGGCGCGGTGCCGCCGACTGCAAGGGCGGCGTGATCATGCATCTGCTGGCGCTGCGCGCGCTCAAGGCGAACGGCGGCGTCCCCGTCACCGTCAAGCTGATCGCCGAGGGCTCGGAGGAGATGGGCACCGGCGGTCTCCAGCAGTACGCGGAACAGCACCCCGAGCTGCTCGCGGCGGACACCGTGGTCATCGGCGACGCCGGCAACTTCCGTGCCGGGCTGCCGACGGTCACCGCGTCGCTGCGCGGCATGATCCTCATGCGGGTGCGGATCGACGCCCTGGAGGGCAACCTGCACTCCGGTCAGTTCGGCGGCGCGGCGCCCGACGCGCTGGCGGCGCTGATCCGCGTCCTGGACTCGCTGCGCGCCGCCGACGGCACCACGACCGTCGACGGGCTCGCGGGCGACGGCACCTGGGACGGTCTGCAGTACGACGACGAGCGGTTCCGTGAGGACGCCAAGGTGCTCGACGGTGTGGAGCTGGTCGGCTCCGGCACGGTCGCCGACCGGATCTGGGCGCGCCCCGCCGCCACGGTGCTCGGCATCGACGCCCCGCCGGTGGTCGGGGCGACCCCGTCGATCCAGGCGAGCGCCCGTGCGCTGGTCGGGCTGCGCGTCCCGCCGGGCGTGGACGTCCAGGAGGCGATGAAGCTGCTGGAGGCCCATCTCGTGGCGCACACCCCCTGGGGCGCCCGGGTGAGCTGCGAGCCGATCGGCCACGGCCAGGCGTTCCGCGCCGACACGTCCAGCCCCGCCTACGCTGCGATGGCCGCGGCCATGGCCGTCGCGTACCCGGGCCAGGAAATGCAGTACGCGGGCCACGGCGGCTCGATCCCGCTGTGCAACACCCTCGCCGCCCTCTACCCGCGGGCCGAGATCCTCCTCATCGGCCTCAGCGAGCCCGAGGCGCGGATCCACGCGGTCAACGAGAGCGTGTCCCCGGACGAGCTGGAGCGCATGGCGGTGACGGAGGCGCTGTTCCTCCGGAACTACGCGGCGGGCTGAGCGACCGGAGCGCCCCCGGTGCGGTAGGGCGCCCACCGGGGCCTTACCGCACCGGGACGGCGCCGCCGGGGGCGCGGCATCGTGGCGGCCCCCTCAAGGGCGGCTGGCCGCGGCAGCCACGTCAGGGACGCGGGAGTTGTCGGCCGCCGCTCCCCCGCAGCGAGGTCAGCCACCGCTCCGCCGTGCGGGCGTGACCGGCCCGTCCCGTCCCGAGGCGCTCCGCCGTCCCCGGGACGCGGCGGACGGCGTCAGACGGGCGCCCCCGCCTCCAGGTACAGCGCGGCGCCCCGCTCCCGGGCCCGCAGGGCCCAGCGCAGGCGTTCGTAGCGGACCGGCGGCAGCAGGTCCGCGGCCTCCTCCTCCGTGACGAAGCGCCAGTCGCGCAGCTCGGGGCCGGGCAGTACGGGCCGCTGGGACCCTGCCGCGTCGAGGCGGCCGCCGTCGAAGAGGAGGCGCAGTCCGCCGTATCCGGGGGGTGAGGGTGACTCCCAGTCGACGACGAGCAGCCGGGGTACGTCGTCGAGGCGTATGCCGGTCTCCTCGACGACCTCGCGCATGCCCGCGCGGGCCGGTGCCTCGCCGGGCTCCACGACACCGCCGGGGAACTCCCAGCCGGGCTTGTAGGTCGGGTCGACGAGCAGGACCCGGTCGTCGTCGTCGAACATCAGGACCCCCGCGGCCACGGTCTCCGCGGTCGGCTCCGGGGTCTGCACGATGTCGCACACGGGTACGTTCCCGTCGCGTACGGCGTCGGCGATGCGCCGTGCGGTCTCGTACGGGGTGAGGGCGCTCGTGTCGACGGGGTGGGCGTCGGCGGTGAGCCAGCCGCCGAGGGCGGCGCGGTAGGGCGCGATGTGGTCGTACGCCCATTGACGCATACGCATCTCGCCGTCGGGGAGGTCCGGCGGTATGTCCCGCCCTGCTATTCGCTCCCGCAGTATCGTTTCGGCCGGTGCCAGGAGCAGATGCCGCACGGGGATGCGGCGGGCGGCGAGGCCGCCGAAGATCTCGTCGCGGTACTCCTGGCGGAGCAGGGTCATGGGGACCACGAGGGTGCCGCCCAGCTCGGCGAGCAGCGCGGCCGCGGTGTCGACCACCAGCCGTCGCCAGCTCGGCAGGTCCTGGAAGTCGCCGACCTCGGCGAGGCGCTTGGCCGGCAACATGTGCGTCAGTGCGCCGCCGATGACCTCGGGGTCGAAGAGCGTGCTGTTCGGGATCAGGTCGATCAGTTCCCGTGCGGTGGTGGTCTTCCCCGCACCGAACGCACCGTTGATCCAGACGATCACGGTTCCCCCTCTTCTGTTGACCCCCTGAGGCTTGCCCTCCACTACGCCACGGAAACCAGCCGCTGATGAGGAGGCGAAATACATGGTGGCGGGTTCCCGGCGAAGGGGAACCCGCCACCATGCCGTATGAGGCGGAGGGGAGCAGCCGCCGATGTCGACGGCGGGCGTCAGCGTGTCTCGCCGGCCCCGCCCTGCGGGCCCGGGGTGCCGCCCAGGGCGTCCGCGCCGACCGCCGGGCCTTCGTCGGTGACCGTCCGGCCGACCGAGTCGAGAGTTCCCTCGACGTCCAGTTTACTCAGCCCGTCGGCCTTGCCGAGGGTGTCCGCGGCGTCGAGACCGTGCGACGGCGTGATGGCCGCGACGACGAAACCGGTGGCGAGGGAGGCGATGGCAAGCATGCTGCGCTTCTTCATGCCCCCCTCAACGGGGGAAGCCGGTGCCGGGTCACGGCCCGTTCGCGTTTCGCCTCACCGGACGCACGACCCGCCCTGGCACCCGCCGGATACTTCACCCCGGCCGTCGCCGTCGCCCGGCCGAACCCGGTGTGTCAAGGTACCGGCTCCCGTGCCGACGCCACCCCGGCCACCGGCGCCCCGGCCGGTCGCCGGCACCGCGGGGCCCCGCGTCACCGCCCCAGCGTCAGCGCCGCCGCGGCCGCTCCCACCAGGCCCGCGTCCGTACCCGTCTCGGCCGGTGCGACGGTCAGGTGCTGGACGAACGACAGGGTCGCGTAGTCCTTGAGGGCGGCGCGGAGAGGGGCGAACAGGACGTCGCCGGCGCCCGCGACGCCGCCGCCGATGACGGCGATGTCGATCTCGACGAGGGTGGCGGTGGCGGCGATACCGGCCGCGAGGGCCTGTGCGGCGCGGTCGAAGGAGGCCACGGCGACGGGGTCGCCCAGGCGGGCCGCGGCAGCGACCGCGGCGGCGGAGACGTCACCGTCGGGCCCCGGCCGCCAGCCGTTCTCCAGGGCTCGGCGCGCGATGTTGGGGCCGCTCGCCATCCGCTCGACACAGCCGCGGGCACCGCACGGGCAGGGGTCGCCGTCGAGATCCACGCTGATGTGCCCGATGTGACCGGCGTTGCCGGTGGGACCGGCGTGCAGTCGGCCGCCGAGGACGAGGCCGCCGCCGACCCCCGTCGACACCACCATGCACAGCGCGTTGTCATGGCCGCGTGCGGCGCCCTGCCAGTGCTCGGCGGCGGTGATGGCCACCCCGTCGCCGATCAGCTCCACGGGAAGCCCTCCGGTCGCCGTCCGCACCCGGTCGACCAGCGGGAACCCCCGCCAACCGGGGACGTTGACGGGGCTCACCGTGCCGGCGGAGGCGTCCACCGGGCCCGCGCTGCCGATCCCCACGACCGTGGCGGCGCCCCACTGCGGGGCTGCGCTCAGCTCACCGAGGACCTCCTCGACGGCCCGCATCACGGTGTCACCGTCCTCCTGCGCGGGCGTCGGGCGCTGCGCGCGCACCAGGATCCGGCCGTGGCCGTCCACCAGCGCCCCGGCGATCTTGGTGCCGCCTATGTCGAGCGCGGCCACGAGGTCGGTCTGCATCAGTGTCAGTTCTCCCGCTCCGAGTCTCCTCCCGGGCACCCGGATCCAGCTGCGCCCGGATCTCCGGCCGGAAATACGGGCGGTACGACGCTCGCCTGGTGGGGGGCGCCGGCCAGAGAATGCGATAGACAGTCTCCCCCGGCCGTGACAACGTTGTCCAGGCTCTATGCTCGACGCCACATCCTCAACAGCCGCACACAGCAGAGACGCACCGCCCATGACACCGCGGGCCCGACTCGGGTGAGCACCGACGAAAGCCGGGGACCGCGGGCTTGTGACCACCGACACCACCTCAGGACAGCACAGCCGGTGACCGACGCCGGGGCCGCGAGACGGGTGCCCACCGACCGGTGAGGACTCGCCCGGACCCGGGTACCACGGCACCCGTGGCCATGACGGCACGTGGACCACGGGACACGGCACCACCGGCCGCGCACGGGGACGACAGGACAGGACAGCGCAGAGTGCCCGAGACCGCCCGCAGCATCGCCCGTCGGCCGGAGAACCGCTACGGGAACCGCCCGACGATGAAGGACGTCGCCGCCCGGGCCGGGGTGGGTCTGAAGACCGTCTCCCGGGTGGTGAACGGCGAGCCGGGCGTCACCCCGGACACCGAGCGCCGGGTGCAGGAGGCGATCGACGCGCTCGGCTTCCGGCGCAACGACAGCGCGCGGGTGCTGCGCAAGGGCCGTACGGCGAGCATCGGCCTGGTCCTGGAGGACCTGGCCGACCCGTTCTACGGCCCGCTCAGCCGGGCGGTGGAGGAGGTCTCCCGCGCCCACGGCTCACTGCTCATCAACGGATCCAGCGCCGAGGACCCGGACCGGGAGCAGGAGCTGGCGCTGGCGCTGTGCGCGCGCCGTGTCGACGGGCTGGTGATCATCCCGGCCGGTGACGACCACCGCTATCTGGAGCCCGAGATCAGGGCGGGTGTCGCCACGGTGTTCGTGGACCGTCCGGCCGGGCGGATCGACGCCGACGTCGTGCTGGCGGACAGTTTCGGCGGCGCCCGTGACGGTGTCGCCCACCTCATCGCGCACGGGCACCGCCGGATCGGGTTCATCGGCGACATGCCCCGCATCCACACGGCCGCCGAGCGGCTGCGCGGTTACCGGGCGGCCATGGAGGACGCGGGCATACCGGTCGAGGACGGCTGGATGTCCCTGGGCGTCACCGACCCCGAACGGGTGCGCAGCGCGACCGAGGGGATGCTGTCCGGACCTGCCCCGGTGACGGCGCTCTTCGCGGGCAACAACCGGGTCACGGTGACGGTCGTACGGGTCCTCGCCCAGCACTCCCGGCGGGTCGCCCTCGTCGGGTTCGACGACTTCGAACTGGCCGATCTGCTCCAGCCGGGAATCACGGTGATCGCCCAGGACCCCGCCCGGATGGGCCGGACCGCCGCCGAACGGCTCTTCCAGCAGCTGGACGGCTCCCTCGTCGCCCCGGAGCGCATCGAGCTCCCGACCCGGTTGATCGCCCGCGGCTCGGGCGAACTGCCCCCCGCGGACTGAGCCGTGGCTTCCACCGACCCCCGCACCCTGGAGGCGCTCGGCCTCGACGTGGCGCCCCGCGAGGACCCGTTGAGCTATCCGGGCGCCTGGCCCGGGGAGTCCGCGCTCCTGGACGGCAACCGCTTGATCCCCCTGGACACGTTGCGCTTCGAGGACCGTGTCCCCGTGCTCTCGGTCGGCTCCAACGCCTCTCCCGCCCAACTGGTGCACAAGATGGCGGAGCACGGTGTGGAGTGCCGTGTGCCCATGGTCAAGGCCAGGGTGACGGGCATCGGGATCGGTGTCTCCGCCCATGTCAGCCTGCTCGGCTACCTGTCCGCGTCGCCGTTCCGCTCGCCCGGCTCCACCTGCGACCTGTTCGTCATCTGGCTCGACGAGGCACAACTCGCCGTGATCGACACCAGTGAGGGCGCCGACTCACCGACGGGGAACTTCCGCCGGGCCGCCCTGCCCGCCGCCGACTTCCGCGTCGAACTGGAGTCGGGCGAGTCCCTGGACACCGCGTGGATCTACGTCAACCGGTGGGGCGTCCTGCGGAACGGCGGTCCCGGACCGCGCCCCCATCCCGGCCGGCAGCGCCCGCTCATCACCGAACTCCTGCAGGCATCGGTCGAGTTGCGCGAGCTGTTCGGCACGACTCCCGACGAGTTCTGCGCGCGGGCGCGCGGCGACCGCGCCCTGTGCGCCCGGGGGCGGCAGGTGTTCGACGAGATGAGGTGGACGACGGTCTCCGGTCTGGAGCGGTACGTGCGGCCGCGTACCGGGGCGCGGTCGTGGCCGGAGTCTCAGCAGAGCGGGAGGCCGGGCACCGGGGCGTCGTTGTCGCCGCCCTTGATGTAGACGACGCTGACGAACACGTCGGTGTTGCCGCTGTCGTCGTCGGTCTTGGCCCACCAGACGTTGGTCCACCGGCCGGAGGTCTCGCGGCGGCCGAGGTCGCGCTGGCAGTAGAAGTAGTTGGTGCCCGCGTTGAGGACGCCGACCTCGGCGCCGGCGGCGGTGTGGGACTTGGCGGTGGCCCAGACGGTGCAGTTGTACCTGCCGCCGCCGATCGGGTGGCAGACCGGGTCCTCGGTCGCGTCGCCGCCGGTGGAACCACCCGCGGTGTCCGAGCTGTCCGTCGTACCGCCGCCGTTCTTCGACGGGGAGTCGGACGGCTCGCTCTCCTTGTCGTTTCCCGCCTCGGGTTTCTCGCTCGGATCCGCGGCCTTCTCGTCGTCCTTCTCCTTGCCCTCGGGGTCGTCGGAGAGGTCGACCGCGCCCCGGCCGGGGCTCTCAGCGCAGTTCCTTGAGGGCGACCTCGCGGTGGAGCACCTCGTCCACGGCCCGCCAGACGACGCCCATCCCACCGCGTCCGAGCTGCCGCACGATCCGGTACCGCCCGGCGAGCAGCCGTCCGGCACCGTCCCCCTGTTCGTTCGCCCCCGAAGACACCTGTGCCCCGTTCCTGTGAACGTGTCAATGGGCGTACAGCCTACGGTGCTTCGGCCCCGGCTCGGGCCTGCGGCGAAGGCTGTCGCAGGACCGTTGCGCCACCGGCCGGGTCAGTGGCCGGAAGTGGCGAGGTCCGCTCGGCGGGGCGCGGCGAAACCCTCCAGTTCGGCGCGGGTCAGCCCGGTCGCCCCGGACACCTCGTCGATGTCGAGGGCACCGCAGTCGAGACCGCGCAGCAGGTAACCGCTGAGGGCCTTGGCGGTGGCGGGTTCGTCCATGACGTCGCCGCCCACGCGGTGGGCGTAGCGGGACAGACGGGCGGCGGCCTGTTCGTACCCCTCGCGGTAGAAGGCGAAGACGGCCGCGTAGCGGGTCGGGATGTGGCCGGGGTGCATGTCCCAGCCCTGGTAGTAGGCGCGGGCCAGCGCGCGGCGGGTGAGGCCGTAGTGGAGGCGCCAGGCGTCGTGGACCTTCTCCGTCGTCCCGACCGGAAGGACGTTGGTGGAGCCGTCGCAGACGCGTACGCCGGTGCCGGCCGCGGCGACCTGCATGATCGCTTTGGCGTGGTCGGCCGCGGGGTGGTCGCTCGCCTGGTGGGCGGCGGAGACGCCGAGGCAGGCGCTGTAGTCGAAGGTGCCGTAGTGCAGTCCGGTGGCGCGGCCCTGGGCGGCGCCGATCATTCGGGCGACGGTGGCGGTGCCGTCGGCGGCGAGGATGGCCTGGCTGGTCTCGATCTGGATCTCGAACCCGATGCGGCCGGGCGGGAGGCCGCGCGCCTCCTCGAAGGCCTCCAGCAGGCGGACCATGGCGGTGACCTGCTCGGCGTACGTCACCTTGGGCAGGGTCAGGACCAGACCGTCGGGCAGGCCGCCGGCCTCCAGCAGGCCGGTGAGGAAGATGTCGAGGGTGCGGATGCCCCGGTCGCGCACCGGCGCCTCCATGCATTTCATGCGGATGCCCATGTACGGGGCGGCCGTGCCCTTCGCGCAGGCGTCCGCGACGAGCCGGGCGGCGCGGGCGGCGGCCTCGTCCTCCTCGGCGTCGGGGCGTGGTCCGTAGCCGTCCTCGAAGTCGACGCGGAGGTCCTCGATCGGCTCGCGCTCCAGCTTGGTGCGGACGCGGTCGTACACGGGCCCGGCGAGGTGGCCGGGCAGGCCGAGGACGGCGGCGAAGGAGGCGGCGTCCGGGGCGTGCTCGTCGAGGGCGGCGAGGGCCCGGTCGCCCCAGGTGCGGATGGTGTCGGCCGCGAACACGTCACCGGGGACGTAGACGGTGTGCACCGGCTGGCGGGTGCCGGGGTCGCCGGGGTAGCGGCGCTCCAGTTCCGCGTCGACGGGGGCGAGGAAGGCGCCGACCTCCTCGCTGACGGCGCCGCCGAGACTCGTCGCCGCGTCCTCCTGCCGGCCCTTCCCCATTCCGACCTCCACTTTCCGCTCCACGGAATCAGCAGTCCGCATGACGAACCTAACGATGGATCTTCGCCCCGGTCAACACCGTCCCGGAGTGGGATTCCCCATGCTTCTCCCTGGTCACCGTCATCCCACCGCCTTCTTCCGTATTCATCAGGCAAGCTTCATCCTGACTCCCAAGGGGAGGAGATCGCGTGCCGAACGAGGCCGGAGTGACACGCCGCCAGGGACTCAAGTCCGCGGCGGCGGCCGCCATCGCCGCACCTTTGCTCACCACGGCGGGCTCCACACAGCCCGCCTCCGCCGGCGAGTACGCGGGCGCGTTGAACGTCATGACGTTCAACGTGCGCTTCGCGACCGTAGTCGACCGGACGCCCCGCTGGTCGGTCCGCCGCCCGGTGATGCGTGAGCTGCTGCGCCGTGAGCGGCCCCACCTCATCGGCACCCAGGAGGGCCTCTACCAGCAGCTGCGCATGATCGAGAAGGATCTCGGCGGGCACTACGACTGGATAGGCACCGGTCGCGGGGGCGGCAGCAAGGACGAGTTCATGGCGATCTTCTATGACACCCGCCGACTCGAACCGATCGAGTTCGACCACTTCTGGCTGTCGGACACCCCCTACACCATCGCGTCCAACACCTGGGGCGCGGACTGGCTGCGCATGGTGACCTGGGTCCGCTTCGCCGATCTCGCCGACGGGGGGCGGGAGTTCTACGCCCTCAACACCCATCTGGACAGCGTCAGCCAGTACGCCCGCGAGCGGTCGGTCGGGCTCATCGGCAAGACGATCGCCGGGTGGGACCGGTCGTCGCCGGTCATCGTCACCGGCGACTTCAACGCGGCCGCCCACGACAACCGGGTGTACGACCGGATGCTGGACATCGGGCTCGTGGACGCCTGGGACGCGGCGGCCTCGCGCAGCGAGGCGTATGCCACCTACCACGGCTACCGGGGCCTCAGACCGGACGGCCGGCGGATCGACTGGATCCTCACCTCGCCCGGCGTGACCACCAACTGGGCCGCGATGAACACCTTCTCGGTGGACGGGCTGTACCCGAGCGACCATCTGCCGGTGCAGGCCTCGCTGACCCTGGGATGAGCAGAGGCCCCCGCGACCGTTCGCGCGGTCGCGGGGGCCTGTCAGCGCCGGGAGACTCAGCCCTTGCGGACCTTGATCTCCTCGGTGAGCTGCGGGACGACGTCGAAGAGGTCGCCGACCACGCCGTAGTCGACGAGGTCGAAGATCGGGGCCTCGGCGTCCTTGTTGATCGCGACGATGGTCTTCGAGGTCTGCATGCCGGCACGGTGCTGGATCGCGCCGGAGATGCCGGAGGCGATGTACAGCTGCGGCGAGACGGACTTGCCGGTCTGGCCGACCTGGTTGGTGTGCGGGTACCAGCCGGCGTCCACGGCGGCGCGCGAGGCGCCGACGGCCGCACCGAGGGAGTCGGCGAGGGCCTCGATCAGCGCGAAGTTCTCCGCGCCGTTGACGCCACGGCCACCGGAGACCACGATCGCGGCCTCGGTCAGCTCCGGACGGCCGGTCGACTCACGCGGGGTGCGGCCGGTGACCTTGGTGCCGGTGGCCTGCGCGGAGAAGGTGACGTCCAACGCCTCGACCGCACCGGCGGCCGGGGCGGCCTCCACCGCGGCCGAGTTCGGCTTGACGGTGATGACCGGCGTGCCCTTGGAGACACGGGACTTGGTGGTGAAGGACGCGGCGAACACCGACTGCGTCGCGACCGGGCCCTCGTCGCCGGCCTCCAGGTCGACGGCGTCGGTGATGATGCCGGAGCCGATGCGCAGCGCGAGGCGGGCGGCGATCTCCTTGCCCTCCGCGGAGGACGGCACCAGCACGGCGGCCGGGGAGACGGCGGCGACGGCGGCCTGGAGGGCGTCGACCTTCGGTACGACCAGGTAGTCGGCGTACTCGGCGGCGTCGTGCGTGAGGACCTTGACCGCGCCGTGCTCGGCGAGCGCGGCGGCGGTGTCGGCGGCACCGGCACCCAGGGCGACGGCGACGGGCTCGCCGATGCGGCGGGCCAGGGTCAGCAGCTCCAGGGTGGGCTTGCGGACGGCACCGTCCACGTGGTCGACGTAGACGAGAACTTCAGCCATGGGAATGGTTCTCCTAGCGGAATTACGAAGTCTGAGGGGGCGTAAGGGAGTTGGGCCTCGGCCGGGTCAACGGGCCCGGGCGGGGCCACGGGGGCCTTAGATGAACTTCTGGCCCGCGAGGAACTCAGCGAGCTGCTTGCCGCCCTCGCCCTCGTCCTTCACGATCGTGCCGGCGGTACGCGCGGGACGCTCGGCCGCGGAGTCGACGGCCGTCCAGGCGCCCTCCAGACCGACCTGCTCGGCCTCCAGGTCGAGGTCGGAGAGGTCCCAGGACTCCACCGGCTTCTTCTTGGCCGCCATGATGCCCTTGAACGACGGGTAACGCGCCTCGCCCGACTGGTCGGTCACGGAGACCACGGCCGGCAGGGACGCCTCCAGCTGCTCCGAGGCGGCGTCGCCGTCACGGCGGCCCTTGACCACGCCGTCCTCGACGGACACCTCGGACAGCAGGGTCACCTGCGGCACGCCCAGACGCTCGGCCAGCAGGGCCGGGACGACGCCCATGGTGCCGTCGGTGGAGGCCATACCGGAGATCACCAGGTCGTAGCCGGCCTTCTCGATCGCCTTGGCCAGCACCAGGGAGGTGCCGATGGCGTCGGTGCCGTGCAGGTCGTCGTCCTCGACGTGGATCGCCTTGTCCGCGCCCATCGACAGCGCCTTGCGCAGCGCGTCCTTGGCGTCCTCCGGGCCCACGGTCAGCACGGTGATCTCGGCGTCGTCGGCGTCCTCGGCGATCTGCAGCGCCTGCTCGACGGCGTACTCGTCCAGCTCGGAGAGCAGACCGTCCACGTCGTCACGGTCGACGGTCAGGTCATCGGCGAAGTGCCGGTCGCCAGTGGCGTCGGGCACGTACTTCACAGTGACAACGATCCTCAAGCTCACGCCGGCTCTCCTACTGCATCGTCATTTCTGGGCTGCCTGCTATGGAGGCAGCATAGGCGCCTGAAGCGGCCGATCCCGATCGGGGCGACCTGCGCTCCGGTCGGAATATTACTCGCCAGTACGACACCTACCGTCCCGCATCTCATCCCCGCTAAGCAAGCGCTTTGAACTGTGAGGTAGGCAACCCTGTGTAATCGGCCGGGAAGCGGGGCGCATCACGCGCCCCGGTTCGCTCGCGCGGATCAGTCGCGGAGGCCGCTGAAGCGTCCCTGGTGGTAGAGCAGCGGCCGCCCCGCCCCGGACGGGTCACCGAGGGCGACCTCGGCGAGGACGATCCGGTGGTCGCCCGCCGGGACGCGGCCCACCACCCGGCACACCAGCCAGGCGAGCACGTCGTCGAGGACGGGAACCCCCTCCGGGCCGCTACGCCATCCGGTGGGCGCCCCGAACCGGTCGGCGCCGCTGCGGGCGAAGGTGGCGGCCAGCTCCTGCTGGTGCTCGCCGAGTATGTGCACGCCCACGTACTCCGCCTCGGCGATCGCCGGCCAGCTGGAGGCGCCGGTGCCGATACCGAAGGAGAGCAGTGGAGGCTCGGCGGAGACCGAGGTGAGGGAGGTGGCGGTGAAACCGACGGGGCCCGTGACGCCCTGGGCGGTGATCACGGCGACACCCGCGGCGTGCCGCCGGAAGACGGAGCGCAGGAGGTCGGGAGAGGCGAGCTGGGGAAGACCGAGGCCGGAGGTGGCCGTCATGGGAGGTGTCCTTCGGATCGAGTCGACGAGCGGGTCCGTGGCTGCTCAGCAACCTGGACAGCGCGAACTCGCCGTGCGGACCAGGTCCACATGGACACGCTCGAAGAGAAGGAGTTCCCGGGGCATGCCGCCAGACTGGCGATATGTGACGCGTACAGTCAAGTGCGTCCCGTCATCCGGGAGGTGCGTCACAGGGACTCACCTCACACGGCTTCGCCGAGCGCGGCGATCACGTCCGCCTTGCGCGGCTGCCCCGCGGCCCGCCGCACGATCCGGCCGTCCGCGTCCAGGACGAGCACGGTCGGGGTCCTGAGGATGTCCAGTCGGCGCACCAGGTCGAGGTGTTGCTCGGCGTCGATCTCCACATGGGCGACGCCCGGGACCATCGCGGCGACCTCGGCCAGCACCGTGCGGGTGGCCCGGCAGGGGGCGCAGAAGGCGCTGGAGAACTGGACGAGCGTGGCCCGTTCACCGAGCCCCTCCCCCAACTCGGCGGCGTCGAGCCGCTTCCCGCCGTCCCGTACGCGCACGCCCACTCTCCCGCTCCGCCGCCGTTGCAGCACTCCGTAGGCGCTCGCCGCGGCAAGCACCAGTACGCACACCACCAGTCCGGTCACAGGGTGCTTCAGCGTTCATGAGACCGCAAAGATTCCCGGCTCCCCGAAGAGATTGGCTTGCGGAATGCTTGACCTATGGACATCGATGTGAGGGGCCCGCGCTTCGGCGCGGCCGTGACGGCGGCCGTACTGGCCGTCGTGCTGATCAGTGGCAGCGCCTGGCTGCTGGCCTGGCAGACGTTCGCCTTCGCGCTGGGCGCGGCGGGCGGGGTCGGCCGTTCGCCGTACGGCTGGGTCTTCCGCCGCCTCGTCCGGCCGCGGATCGGGCCGCCGGCCGACTTCGAGTCTCCGGAGCCCCCGCGCTTCGCGCAGACCGTCGGGCTGGTCTTCGCACTGGTGGGGCTGGCCGGTTTCACGCTGGGTCCCGAGTGGCTCGGGCTCGCGGCCACCGGCGCGGCGCTCGCGGCGGCCTTCCTCAACGCGGCGTTCGGGTACTGCCTGGGCTGCGAGATGTACCTGCTCGTCCGGCGGGTGACGGTGCGCGCCGGGTGAGGGCGCGATGAGCCCCCGGGAGTGGACCGCCCGGCCGACGTGACGAGAATCTCGCACTTCACCGGCATCAGGACTGGCTACTCGTGCGTTCTTGGGGCACGATCTGCCACATGCCGTAAACCTACGGCTGCGTAACTTTTCCGCCGGGAGCCCCTTTCCCAGGCAGAGAGAAGGGTCCACTCCGTCCATGGCAGAGCTTGTCTACCGTCCCGCGATCGGTCTCGCCCTCACCCTGTTCAAGGCATGGGACCTGAAGATCGACTGCAAGGGGTCGGAAAACATCCCGCGCTCGGGCGGCGCCGTGCTGGTGAGCAATCACATCAGCTACCTGGACTTCATCTTCGACGGACTGGCGGCCCTGCCGCAGAAGCGGCTGGTGCGCTTCATGGCCAAGGAGTCGGTGTTCCGGCACCGGATCTCCGGCCCGCTGATGCGCAACATGCGGCACATCCCGGTGGACCGCGCGCAGGGCGAGGCGGCCTACGCGCACGCGCTGGACTCGCTGCGCTCCGGGGAGATCGTGGGCGTCTTCCCCGAGGCCACGATCTCGCAGTCGTTCACCCTGAAGAGCTTCAAGTCGGGCGCCGCCCGGCTGGCCCAGGAGGCCGGCGTCCCGCTGATCCCGATGGCCGTGTGGGGCACGCAGCGACTGTGGACCAAGGGCCACCCGCGCAACTTCAGGCGCAGCCACATCCCGATCACCATCCGGGTCGGCGAGGCGATCGAGGCATCCAAGGACAAGTACGCCGGTGCGATCACCCGGCAACTGCGCGAGCGGGTCCAGGAGTTGCTGGAAGCCGCGCAGCGCGCCTACCCCGTGCGCCCCAAGGGCCCGGACGACACCTGGTGGATGCCCGCCCACCTCGGCGGTACGGCACCCACTCCGGAGCAGGTCCGCGAGGCCGAGGCCCGCTGACCCGGCCTACAGCGCCGCGGGGAGCGTCTCCCAGAGCCGCGTCCGGTCGGGCGCGGCTCTGAGGGCTGCGATGACGTCGGGGTGCGGCGCAGCATGGAGGACTGGGTAGTCGCACTCCCCTGCCGCCGGGTCGGGGACCCACGCCAGTCGCTCCCCGGCGAGGGAGAACCGGGCGTCGACGCCCGGTTTGTTGCCGCGGGGGTCCTGCCGGTGCCAGTTCCCGTTGAAGCGCACGGCGACCAGGCCGTGCACGGCGTGTCCACCGCCGTCGTCGTGCGCCAGCCGCTGGTAGCACAGGGCGGCCGGAATGTCCTCGGCCCGCAGCAGGGCGGTCAGCGCGTGCGCCTTGGCGTAGCAGATCCCGGTGCCCTGTTCCAGGACGTCAGAGGCCCGCCAGGTGACGCGCGGGTCGTCGGCGTCCGCGGAGTGCGGGATGGCGTCACGGACGAATTCGAAGGCGACTCGCGCATAGTCATACGAGTCGGCTGCCTGTCGGGCCAGCCGCGCGGCGGTCTCGCGCACCCTCGGGTGGTGATGGTCGATGACGTCGTCAGCGGCCAGGTAGGCGGAAAGTTCAGGGTTCTCCTGGATGAGCTCCATGCCCGCAGAGCATAGGAATACGATCACCCGGGAGTCAATTCATTTCCGGATGACCGTATAACTATGCAAACGGCTCGGTGGGCCCGTGGGGTGCCCTCAGCGGGCCATCTCCTCCTTGAGCGCCGCCACGAACCGGTCGACGTCGTCCTCCGTCGTGTCGAAGGAGCACATCCAGCGGACGTCCCCCGCGGCCTCGTCCCAGAAGTAGAAGCGGAACCTCTTCTGCAGACGCTCGCTCACCTCGTGCGGCAGCCGGGCGAAGACCGCGTTGGCCTGGACCGGATACAGCACCTCCACGCCGTGGACCGCGCGGACGCCCTCGGCGAGGCGCTGGGCCATCTCGTTGGAGTGACGGGCGTTGCGCAGCCACAGATCCCTGGCCAGCAGTGCCTCCAACTGCACCGAGACGAACCGCATCTTGGAGGCGAGCTGCATGGACAGCTTCCGCAGATGCTTCATCCGCCGGACGGCGTCCTGGTTGATGACGACGACGGCCTCGCCGAACATCGCGCCGTTCTTGGTGCCGCCCAGGGACAGGATGTCGACGCCGACGGCGTCGGTGAACGTCCGCATCGGCACGTCCAGGGAGGCGGCCGCGTTGGCTATCCGGGAGCCGTCCAGGTGCACCTTCATGCCGTGCGCGTGGGCGTGCTCGCAGATCGCGCGGATCTCCTCGGGCGTGTAGAGGGTGCCCAGTTCGGTGCTCTGGGTGATCGAGACGACCTGCGGCATCGCCCGGTGCTCGTCGTCCCAGCCGTACGCCTGCCGGTCGATCAGCTCAGGGGTGAGCTTGCCGTCCGGAGTGGGCACGGTGAGCAGCTTGAGTCCGCCGATCCGCTCCGGCGCACCGCACTCGTCGACGTGGATGTGGGCGCTCTCGGCGCAGATCACCGCGCCCCAGCGGTCGGTGACCGCCTGGAGCGCGACGACGTTGGCGCCGGTGCCGTTGAAGACGGGGAACGCCTCGGCGGTGGCGCCGAAGTGGCTGCGGATGATCCGCTGGAGGTTCTCGGTGTAGTCGTCCTCGCCGTACGCGACCTGGTGCCCGCCGTTGGCCAGGGCCAGGGCGGCGAGCACCTCGGGGTGGATGCCCGCGTAGTTGTCGCTGGCGAAGCCGCGGACCTCCGGGTCGTGATGGCGTCGTGCGTCGGTCCTGGGGGGATTCACGGCTTCTCGGTGAGCCACAGACGGTTCCCGTTCACTTCGGCGGCGGGCTTCTCCCAGACGTCGACGATGGCCTCGGCCAGCTCCTTGACGTCGGTGAACCCCGCGAACTTCGCGTTGGGGCGGTCAGCGCGCATCGCGTCGTGCACCAATGCCTTGACCACCAGGATGGCAGCCGCGGAGGTAAGTCCCTCCGGTCCCCCGGCCTTGCGGAAGTAGTCCGCCATGGCGAGCGTCCACGCCTCGGCGGCCGCCTTGGCGGCGGCGTACGCGGCGTTGCCCGCGGTGGGCTTGCTGGCGCCCGCCGCGCTGATGAGGAGGTACCGGCCGCGGTCACTGCGCTGGAGCGCCTCGTGGAAGGCGAGGGAGGTGTGCTGCACCGTGCGGATGAGCAGCATCTCCAGGAAGTCCCAGTCGTCGAGGCTGGTCCGGGTGAAGGTCTCGCTGCCGCGCCAGCCGCCGACGAGGTGGACGAGTCCGTCGACCCGGCCGAAGTCCTTCTCGACGCGCATGGCCCAGTCGCGGGTCGACTTCAGGTCCAGCAGATCGACCGTGTCGCCGACGACGGTGGCGCCGCCGTGCGCGTAGCGAGCCGCGTCCACCGCCTCGGAGAGGCGCTCAGGGTCGTTGTCGGAGCCGACGACGATCGCGCCGGCCTCGGCGAGCCGAAGCAGCGCCGCCCGGCCCGCGGGCCCGCCCGCGCCCGCCACAGCGATCACCGCGCCGCTCAGTGGTCCGTTGCCGTTCCCCATGGTCTTCGCCTCCTGAGCAGCCACTGTGACCTCTGCGGATCGGGCGCTCACGCGGCGGCCCGCTCGGCGTTCGCCGCGGTGATGCCCTTGGTTGAGGCGATCACGTTCTTGAGCTTCTTGGCGAGCGCCTCATAGAACATGCTGAGCGGAAACTCGTCCGGAAGCACGTCGTCGACGAGCTTGCGCGGCGGCTGCGTCAGATCCAGGGCGTCGGGGCCCTTGGCCCAGCGGGAGCCGGGGTGCGGGGCGAGGTAGGTGGAGACCAGCTCGTAGCCGGCGAACCAGTGGACCAGCTTCGGACGGTCGATGCCGTCGCGGTAGAGCTTCTCGATCTCGGCGCACAGCTCGTTGGTGACCTGCGGGGCGCGCTGCCAGTCGATGAACAGCTTGTTGTCGGTCCAGCGGACGACGTCGTGCTTGTGCAGGTAGGCGAAGAGGAGCTGGCCGCCGAGGCCGTCGTAGTTGCGTACCCGCTCGCCGGTGACCGGGAAGCGGAACATCCGGTCGAACAGCACGGCGTACTGCACGTCGCGGGCCTGCGGGACGCCGTCGGCCTCCAGCTTCACGGCCTCCTTGAAGGCGGTGAGGTCGCAGCGCAGCTCTTCGAGGCCGTACATCCAGAACGGCTGGCGCTGCTTGATCATGAAGGGGTCGAACGGCAGGTCGCCGTGGCTGTGGGTGCGGTCGTGGACCATGTCCCACAGGACGAAGGCCTCCTCGCAGCGCTTCTGGTCGTGGACCATCGCGGCGATGTCCTCGGGGAGCTCCAGGCCGAGGATGTCCACGGCGGCGTCGGTCACCCGGCGGAAGCGGGCGGCCTCGCGGTCGCAGAAGATGCCACCCCAGGAGAATCGTTCCGGCGCCTGGCGCACGGCGATCGTCTCGGGGAAGAGCACGGCGGAGTTGGTGTCGTAGCCGGAGGTGAAGTCCTCGAACTTGATGCCGCAGAACAGCGGGTTGTCGTAGCGGGTGCGCTCGAGTTCGGCCAGCCAGTCGGGCCAGACCATGCGCAGCACGACCGCTTCGAGGTTGCGGTCCGGGTTGCCGTTCTGCGTGTACATCGGGAAGACGACCAGGTGCTGGAGGCCGTCACGGCGGTCGGCGGCCGGCTGGAAGGCCAGCAGCGAGTCGAGGAAGTCGGGCACCCCGAAGCCGCCCTCGGCCCACCGGCGCAGGTCCTTGACGAGTGCCTGGTGGTACGCCTCGTCGTGCGGCAGCAGCGGGGAGAGCTCCTCCACGGCGCCGATGACGTCCTGGACGGCCCGCTCGGCGACCACGGAGCCCGGGGCGCCCTCGGCGTCGAAGTCGATCGAGCCGTCCTTGGACTGCCATGGCCGGATCCGCTCCACGGCATCCTTGAGCACGGGCCAGGCCGGGTGCTCCACCACCCTACCGACCGGAGGAACAACACCCTCCGCACCCACCTGCACAAGAATTTCCGTCATGACCCATCCTCCACGGGAGAACCTTTCGTAGGGACACCGTATGTAGGGAAGCTTGTCTCCCGCAAGGTCGATCAAGGCGACCGTGCCGGAAATCCTCCCGCCATCCCCTGTACCTAACCGCTGAATCTCCTGTCACACGCGTCCCAGGTCACAGTTTGTGCGAAGGCACCGTCCGCAGGGGTGGTCGGGGTCAACGCGCGCCGGACTCGCCCACTCAGGGATGACCCGTTTCGCGCGGACACGCGAGGAAACGGTCCTGTTCTCCGGCGTGACACGGCCTGAGATGGCTCGAAAGGGCTTGTGCACGTACGGATGCATCGCGGGGCCGGACGACTACGCTGCGGCCCAGCCGCGTGCCGTCCCCTCCCGGTCACGCGCCCGAGCCGCCGTCGACGGAAGCGAGTCCACCTTGAACTTCCTCACCATCGGTCACCGCGGAGTCATGGGTGTCGAACCCGAGAACACCCTGCGTTCCTTCGTCGCCGCCGATCGCGCGGGCCTCGACGTCATCGAACTCGATCTGCATCTGAGCAAGGACGGCGCACTCGTCGTCATGCACGACGCGGATGTGGACCGGACGACCGACGGCACGGGTCCGATCGCCGACAAGACCCTCGCCGAGCTGCGCGCCCTGGACGCGGGTCGCGGCGAGCGGATTCCCACCTTCGAGGAGGTGCTGGACGCGGTACGGGCGCCGTTGCAGGCCGAGATCAAGGACACGGCGGCGGCCCGCGCCCTCGCCGACGTCATGCACCGGCGCGACCTGGTGGGACGGGTGGAGGTGCTGTCCTTCCACGACGAGGCGGTCGCCGAGATCGCCCGGCTCGTCCCCGGGGTCCGCACGGCGCTGGTCGCCAGCCGCTACGGCCTGGACGTCGTGGACCGGGCGGTGGCGGTGGGCGCCTCCACCCTCGTCCTGAACATCCGGCGGCTGACCCTGGAGATCGTCGAGCACGCCCGCAAGGCGAATCTGCGCGTCATCGGCTGGGTGGTCAACACCCAGGACCATCTGCGGCTGGTCCGGGCGCTGCAGCTGGACGGCGCGACCACGGACTACCCGGACATCAAGCGCACCGGCCGCTTCACGGCGTGACCGGTCGCGCCAGCTCCTTCACCAGCAGCTCGAACCGCAGGTCGTCCCGCAGCGGGATACCGAAACGCTCGTCACCGTACGGGAAGGGGGTCATGCGTCCCGTACGGCGGTAGCCGCGCCGCTCGTACCAGGCGATGAGGTCGTCCCGTGCGGAGATCACGGTCATGTGCATCTCCGCGGCGCCCCAGACCTCGCGCGCGATCCGCTCGGCCTCGGCGATGACCGTCCTGCCGAGGCCGGCGCCCTGGAGCGCCGGGCTCACCGCGAACATCCCGAAGTAGACGTGGTCACCGCGGTGTTCGAGCTGGCAGCAGGCGACCACCGTGCCGTCCCGCTCCACCGTGAGCAGTCGGCTGTCGGGCGACTTGATGACCTCCAGGACCCCCTGGGGATCGGTGCGCTGCCCTTCGAGGATGTCCGCCTCCGTGGTCCAGCCCGCCCGGCTGGAGTCTCCCCGGTACGCCGACTCGATCAACGCGACGAGGACGTCCACGTCGGCGTCGGTGGCATCACGGAAGGTCAGGCCGTTGGCGGTGTCCATGGGCGCTCCTGGCGGATCTGGCTGCGGCGCGGGCACGCAAGAGCGTAGCCCTCCGCGCACTAGGCTCCGACGGCATGGTCCACGTACTGAGCAGCCGTACCCTTCTGCGTCCCACCGACCCGGAGCGCTCCCGGGCGTTCTACGGCGAGCAGCTGGGGCTTCCCGTGTACCGCGAGTTCGGTACGGGTGACCACCGGGGCGTCGTGTACTTCCTGGGCGGCGGTTTCCTGGAGGTCGCCGGACGCTCCGACACCCCGCCCTCGCCGGCGTTGAAGCTGTGGCTCCAGGTGGCCGACGTGACGGCGGCGCACGAGGAGCTGGTGGCGGCGGGCGTGGAGGTGCGACGGCCGCCGGTGAAGGAGCCCTGGGGGCTGATCGAGATGTGGATCGCCGACCCGGACGGAACGGAGATCGTGCTGGTGGAGATCCCCGCCGACCATCCGCTGCGGTACCGGCCCGGCATCTGACCCCGCCCGCGGGCCCGGTGCCCGCGGCCGCCCACCGGTACTCCCGGTGGCCCGGGGCCGGGGTACGGGCATAGCGTGCTGGTGGGGGCCTTCCCTTCCACGAGGAGCGCCATGAAGCTCGACAGGCCGGTGACCGGCGGGCCCTGCTGGACCGAGCTGGGGACCAGTGATCTGGAGGCGGCCAAGCGGTTCTACACCGACCTGTTCGGGTGGCGCCCGGAGACCGACCCGCGCCAGGAGGCCGGCGGGTACACGGTGGCGCACCTGGGCGACGCTGCCGTCGCCGCCCTCGCGCCGCTGTACCAGGAAGGGCAGCCGGTGGCCTGGAACGTGTCGTTCGCGGTGCGCGACGTGGACGCCGCGGTGGACTCGGTACGGGCGGCCGGCGGATCGATCGTGCTGGAGCCCGTGGACGTCTTCGACCTCGGACGGTTCGCGGTGGCGTTCGACCCGGGCGGCGCGGCCTTCCAGCTCTGGCAGGCCCGCGCCTTCCCCGGCGCCGGCCTGTTCAACGCCCCCGGCGCGCTCGGCTGGGTGGAACTGCTGACCCGCGCGCCGGAGGGTGCCGAGACCTTCTACACGACCGTGTTCGGCTGGAGCGCGCACGCCTCCGGGCACTACACGCAGTGGCGGCTCGGTGGTGCCGACTTCGGCGGAATGATCACCATGGACGAGAAGTTCCCGCACGAGGTGCCCTCGCACTGGCTGCCCTACTTCGCCGTCGAGGACGTGGACGGCACGGCCCGGGTCGCCGTCGACGCCGGGGGCACCGTCCTCATGGAGCCGACCACGGTGCCGGACGGCCCGCGCATCGCCGTGCTGCGCGACACCCAGGGCGCCATGTTCGGCGTGTACCCGGTGGACGAGGAGCGCTGAACCCACGGCCGGCGCCGACGGCCGGTTCTCGTACCCGCGTCTCAGGCACGGGACATGCCCAGCCGGTCCTCCAGCTGGATCAGCAACTCCCCCAGCAGCCCGGCCAGTTCGCGGCGGTCATCGGATCCGACCCCGGACAGCACGGTCGTCTCGTAGGCCAGTTGCTCCGGCAGGACGCTGTCCACGAGGTCACGGCCGGCATCGGTGAGGCGGACATGGGCGACGCGCCGGTCGCGGCTGTCGCCGCGTCGCTCGACCAGACCGCGCTCGCTGAGCAGTTTGAGGCGTTTGGTGACGGCGGCGCCGGAGGCGAACGTCTCGCGGGCGATCTCACTGGGCGTCAGCTCGTGGCCGGTGCGGCGCAGGGTGCCGAGGACGTCGAACTCGGGGCGGGTGAGCCCGGCCCGGCGCAGCGGGGCGTCCTCGGCCTGCTGGAGGAGCGCGGCGCAGCGGTTCACCCGGCCGATGATCTCCATCGGTCCGGTGTCCAGACCGGGGTGCACCGTCTGCCACTGACGCACCACCTTGGCGACCGTGTCCCCGAGAGTCGCGCCGCTCCCCGTCGCCGTCCGCCCGTTGCCTGCCGTCATGCCGGTGCGCCCTCCGAAGCGTGATCCGTGCTGTCGTGCCGTCGCCGTGAGCGTACGGCGTCCGGCCCGCCGGACGCCGTCACCGGCGCCGACGGCGGCGCGTGCCGCGCCCCTGCCCGGGACGACCTGGTCGCTGCGCAGTGCACCCCGCGCGCTCCCCCGCGTACACCTGTGCGCTCGTCTGCGCGCCACCGGGCAGGGGCATGCCCTGACCGACTGGCCGACCTCACGGTCGTCACTGTTCGACGCCGTCGAGCGTGGAGGTGCGCGGTGCACGGACCGGCTTCGCCCGGCTGGCTGCTCGTCGTGCTGTGCGCGATGACCGGCGGTTACTGCCTGCTGCGGATGCGCAGCACCGTCGAGGAGCAGCGCAGGGCCGCCGGCGGTGAGGCGCTCATGGGGTTCGGCATGGCCGCGATGGCCGTGCCCGCCGCCGCGGCGGCGCCCCCGCGCTGGGCCTGGTTCGCCTACGCCGTCGTGTTCGGCGGCGCGGCGTTGCGCGCGCTGTGGGCGGCCCGTACCAGTGCGCACCACCTGCACCATCTGGTGGGCGCCGTCGCGATGGTCTACATGGCGGTGATGATGGGGGCCTCCCCGGGCGGCCACGGCGGCACCGGGCCGCCGCTGCTGACCGGGGCGCTCCTGCTGTACTTCGCCGGCTATGTGCTGTGGTCGGGCGTACGGCTGATGCCGGTCACGGTGTCCGGAGGCGGGGGCGTGGCGCGGCGGGGCATACGCTGGGGTGACCGGCCCGAGGTGGCCCGGGCCTGTCGGCTGTCGATGGGCGTCGGCATGTTCGCCATGCTGCTCACGGTCTGATCCACGCCGTGGTCTGCGTCACTTGGGCCGCCCGGCCCATGTCGTCGTGCCCCGTACCGCTCGTAGGCTTCGCCCATGATGGTCCCCGCGGCACTGTTGCTGCTCGGCGCCCTGACCGCCGTCGTCGCTCCGCGACTGCTGGCCCGGGCGGACTGGCCGGACCGTGAACCTGTGGTCGCGTTGTGGGTGTGGCAGTGCGTCGTGGCGGCCGTCCTGCTGTGCTGTGCGCTGTCGATGGCGCTGAGCGCGGCCGCCGCCTGGACGGCGGTGCGCGGACCGCTGTTCGCGCCCGCGCCGAACGGGGTGGTCGAGGCGTACGGGCTGGGCACCGGTGGTTCATGGGCGGCGGTCACCGCGGTCGCGCTCGCCTGCGGCGGCGCGTGGACCGGGGCGATGCTCGTCGGCGAGGTCGTTCTGGCCCGGCGGCAGCGGCGGCGGCGGAAGGCGGAGATCCTGCGCCGCGCCCCGCTGTTGCCCGGTGAGGCGCCGGGGGCGGACCGGCTCATGGTGGTGGAGGGCGAGCGGCCGGACGCCTGGTGGCTGCCCGGCTCGGCGCCCCGACTGGTCATCACCACGGCCGCGTTGCGCCGGCTGAAGGGGCGGCAGGTGGACGCGGTGGTCGCCCACGAGCAGGAGCACGCGCGGGCCCGGCACGACTGGCTGCTGCACTGCTCGGCGGCGCTGGCGGGCGGTTTCCCGAGGGTCCCGGTGTTCGCCGCGTTCCGCGGCGAGATGCACCGCCTCGTCGAACTCGCCGCCGACGACACCGCCTCCCGCCGCCACGGACGCCTGACCACCGCCCTCGCACTGGTCGGGCTCAACGAGGACCGGGGCGTGTTCGGGCCCTGTTCGGCCCCCGAGGACCATGTGCCGCAGCGCGTCCACCGGTTGCTCGCTCCCCCGGACCGGCTCACGCCCGCGCGTCGGCTGCGGCTGACCGCGTGCGCGACCCTGTTCCCCGCACTGCCCGTTCTGGTGGCGTTCATACCGGGGTTGCGGGCACTCGGTTAACCGTGACCCGGCAAAGAACGGACCAAGGACAACCCAAGAACAACGCTCGACGCACGCCCTGCGCTCCGGTCGCGGCGCGTGACGGTGATCTCACACCCCGAGGTTGGCACGGAGCCCCACGGGTCGGCGAGGATCGCTCCATGCACACCCCCACCCTCGACGCGCCGCCCCACCGGCCGCCGACCACCCGCACCGCCCGCGTCGCCGCGGCCCTCGCGGCGCCCACCGTCCTGCTGATCGTCCTGGTCTCGCTCTCCTGGGCGCCGCTGATGTCCCTGGACGACGGCATCGCGGACACCACCCACGGATGGGCCGTCGCGGAGGCCGGGACCACCCACGCCTTCCGCATCCTGACGGACTGGGTGTGGGACCCGGTGACGATGCGCCTGCTCTGCGCGGTCGCCGCGGTCTGGTTGGTGTGGCGGTACCGGGAGTGGTGGCTCGCGATCTGGCTGGCCGTCACCAGTGCGGTCGGTACGGCGGTCCAGCAGGGTCTGAAGGCCGCGGTCGGCCGGGAGCGGCCCGCGTGGCCCGACCCCGTGGACTCGGCCCACTACGCCGCCTTTCCGTCGGGCCACGCCATGACGGCGACCGTGGTGTGCGGCCTGCTGTTGTGGCTCCTGCACCTGTACGGTGCCGGACGCGCCGTCATGCGGATCGCGCTGGCGGTGTCCGTGGTGTCGGTCCTGGGTGTGGGCCTGACCAGGATCTGGCTGGGCGTTCACTGGGCGTCGGACGTGGTGGGCGGCTGGCTGCTGGGGGCGCTCACGGTCGCGCTCGCCGTGCTCACGTACGAGCGGTGGCGGGCGCCGAGCCGCTCTTGACGGGCGGCCGTCCGGCCCGAAGGATCGCGTCATGACGATCAAGGGCGTGCTGTTCGACTTCTCCGGAACCCTCTGCCGTATCGAGTCCGCCGAGTCCTGGCTGCGCGCGGCGCTGACGGACAGAGGCATCGCCATGCCGGAGCCGCAGTTGCTCCGGGCCGCCGAGGCACTGGAGCGGGCGGGGGCGCTGCCCGGTGGGGCGGCCCCCGTGGAACTGCCGGCCGGCGAGCCGGCCGAGCTGTGGCCGGTCCGGGACCGGAGCGCAGAGGAGCACCGGGCCGCGTACACGGCTCTGTCCCGGCAGGTGTCCCTGCCCGATCCCGCGCTCCACGACGCGCTGTACGACCGCCATATGACGCCGTCCGCGTGGCGCCCGTACCCGGACGCCGCCGAGGTCCTCTCCGCCCTGAGGAAGCGCGGCGTGGCCGTCGGCGTGGTGAGCAACATCGGCTGGGACATCCGGCCGGTGTTCCGCGCGCACGGCCTCGATCCGTATGTGGACACCTATGTCCTGTCGTACGAGCACGGCGTCCAGAAGCCGGACCCGCGGCTGTTCGCGTTCGGCTGCGAGGCGCTCGGCGTCGACGCGCGGGACGTGCTGATGGTCGGCGACGACCGGCGGGCCGACGGCGGTGCGGCGGCTCTGGGGTGCTCGGTGCACTTCGTGGACCACCTGCCCGCCGCCAGTCGGCCGGACGGACTGCGGCCGGTACTGGATCTGGTGGACTGAGGCGCCGTCCGCTCGCGGATCCACCGGGCGGGCCCGGAGTCCGGGCCGCCGTGACCGGCCACCGGACGTCCGTCCCGGACCGTCCCCCGTGCGGTCCGGGACGGACAGCGGCCGGGAGGGAGTACTCACGGTCACCGCCCGGAAGCGTTGAGTATAGTTGGCTGGCAGCCAGTCAACGCAGGAGTTACAGGATGTCCCCGCGCAGCGCCTCGGTCAATGCGGAGTTGCGTCGGCGTTCCCGGGAGCGACTGCTGCAGGCCGCGGTCGAGTTGGTGGACGAGCGGGGCTACGAGGCCACGACGCTCGGGGACATCGCGGACCGCGCGGGGTCGGCGCGGGGCCTGGTGTCGTACTACTTCCCGGGCAAGCGCCAGTTGGTCCAGTCGGCGGTGCACCGCCTGATGCAACGGACGCTGGAGGAGGCACTGGAGGGCGAGCCGCGCAGTGAGGACGGGCGGGAGCGGATGGCGCGGGCGGTCGACGCGATCCTGCGGCTGGCCCGCGACCGGCCCGTGCTGATGCGCCAGCACATGGCGGGGTTGCTCCAGGCGCCCGAGGGGCTGGTGCAGTGCCCGGAGCAGCGGCGGCTGGGAGATCTGCTGCGGGACACGGTCACCCGGCACGGCTCCGCGGACCCGGACGCCGACTACCCGCTGCTGCGGGCCCTGTTGATGGGTGCCGTGTACGCGATGGTGCTGCCGAACGCGCCGTTGCCGTTCATCACCCTGCGGGCGGAGCTGTTCCGGCGCTACGGACTCGACTGGGAGTCGGGTGTCCCGCCGGCCCCCGAGGGGACCGGCGGGACGTGCGACAGGGATCTGTCGCGGTTCTTCGCCACCTGACGGTGTCGGCCCGGCGTCCTACCAGCCGAAGTCGAAGTAGTCCGGCTGCGTCTGCACGTTCAGCTCACGCTGATGCACCCACCGGGCGGGGTCCGTGCGCCGGTCGTCGATCTTCAGGACGTCGAATCCCTTGACCATGTCGTTCGAGTAGATGTGGCCGTTGTAGTAGTACGCCGACCAGGCACCGCCGCCGACGAGCGTGTCCGTGGAGATGGGACCGCGCTCGAAGTAGGCGATCTCCTTGGGGTTGGCGGAGTCGGTGAAGTCCCAGACGGACACACCGCCCTGGTACCAGGCCTGGACCATGATGTCCTTGCCCTTGACCGGGATCAGCGAGCCGTTGTGGGCGACGCAGTTCTCGGTGTTCGCCTGGTGGCGCGGGATCTTGTAGTAGCTCTTGAAGACGAGCTTGCGGTGGTCGCCCCTGCCGACGATGTCGTAGATGCCGTCGGCACCGCGGTTCGGGCCGATCTCCGCGTTGCAGGTGGCCGCGCCGCCGCCGCCCAGCTCGTCGGTGAAGACGACCTTGTTCGCCTTCTGGTTGAAGGTCGCCGAGTGCCAGAACGCGAAGTTCACGTTGTCCTGGACCCGGTCGATGATCTTCGGGTTCTCCGGGTCCTCGATGGAGAACAGGATGCCGTCACCCATGCAGGCGCCGGCCGCCAGGTCCTTCGACGGCAGCACGGTGATGTCGTGGCAGCCGGTCGTCTTGGAGACACCGGGGTTCGTCGGCGAACCCGGGTTGCCGCCGCCGTCCGGGCCCTCACCGGGGAAGAGGACGGGGAAGCCGACCACGGCCGCCTTCTCCGGGGCCCGGCGCGGCACCTTGATGACCGAGATGCCGTCGTGCGGCGGCTGGCAGTCGGGGAAGGCGGCGTTCGGCGAGTACGAGGAGACGTAGATGTAGACGTTCTTCCGCTTCGGCAGCAGCGTGTGGGTGTGCGAGCCGCAGGCGGTCTCGACGGCCGCGACGTACTTCGGGTTCGCCTTGTCGCTGATGTCGAAGATCTTCATGCCCTCCCACGACGACTTCTCGCTCGCGGGCTGCGTGGTGCTGTTGCAGGAACTGTCGCTGCGCGAGGAGTCCGTGGACAGGAAGAGCAGGTTCCCGGAGACGGAGATGTCGTTCTGGGAGCCCGGGCACAGTACCTGGGCGACCGTCCGGGGGGCCTTGGGGTTGCTGATGTCGAAGACGCGGAAGCCGTCGTAGTTGCCGGCGAAGGCGTACTTGCCCTGGAAGGCGAGGTCGGAGTTGGTGCCCGGCAGCGCCTCCTTCGGGATGTTGGTCAGGTGCTTGATGTTGGCGGAGTGGACGATCTCGTCCTTGCCGGGTATCTCACCGGCGGCGATCGCCTTCCGCGCCTCGGCCGCGTCACTCTTGGAGACCTTCTCCCGCACGGCGGGCGCGTCCCCCGGGTCGGGAGTCGCGGCCGCCGGACCGGCCGTGAGCAGCGCGGCCAGGAGCCCGGCCGCCGTCGCGGCCACCCCCAGCCGTCTGTGGCGCGTCCGAAGGTTGTTCAACAGGGTCACTGCGTCCTCCCTCGTAGCCGTTCGCAGTCGAACGGTGCAGGCACCTCCGAAGTATCGTCTTCATCATGCACAGAACAACAGATGGCAATGTAGTTGTAACGAACAAATTTGATCACCGGCGTCTGAATGCGTGTTAGGAAAGTTCGTCAACACTCGCAGGATGTAAGCCCGTTGCTCTGCCCAGGAGGTCACTGTGCTCGTTCGCCGCACATCCCGCGCGTCGCTGGTCACGGCCTCGCTGACGGCCGTTCTCCTCGCGCTCGCGGCCTGTGACTCGGGGTCGGACTCCGAACCCGACGGCGCCTCAGCCGAGTCCGGCGGACCCGCGGTGATCGCTCCCGGAAAACCCGGCGAGGCGGCCCGCACCCTGTCACCGGAGGACGCGGAAAAGCGGCGCGCCGAGGACGACTCGCCGAATTCCGCGGACTTCGCCTACGCCCGCATGATGATCAAGCACCATGGACAGGCCCTGAAGATGACCGAACTGGCCCCCGAGCACGCGAGGTCGACGCAGGTGAAGCGGATCGCCGAGCGCATCTCGGCCGCGCAGAAGCCGGAGATCGAGGCCATGGAGGGCTGGCTGAAGGCCAACGGCGGCGACGAGAAGGGCACATCGCACGACCACGGGGAGATGCCGGGCATGGCGACCGGGGCGCAACTGAAGGAACTCGGCACGCTCGACGGGGCGGCGTTCGACCGGTTCTTCCTGCAACTGATGATCACTCACCACGAGGGGGCGATCACCATGGCCACGGACGTGAAGACCCAGGGCAACAACATCCTGATCGAGGAGATGGCCGACGACGTGATCGCCCAGCAGACGACCGAGATCAGCAGGATGCGCGACCTCCTCACCTAGAGGCCGGGCGCCGCTGCGGCCCTGTGCGCGGCTTCGGTCCCACGACCCCGGTCTGCCGGGCCCCGGCCCCGCGGCTCGCCCTCAGCGCCGGGCGTGGCGGGGGGCCAGCAGGCCCGCGTCCCGCGCCCCGGCGATCAGCCGCAGCGACTTGCGGCGGCTGTGCCCGGTCGCGCACATCACCGCGAGTACCGGGTCGCAGCCGTCCCACTGCGCGGCGAGGTACTTCTCCGCCACCAGCCGCCGCCCCTCGCCACCCCGCGGCCAGGCGGGCCTGGCCCGGCGGGCGGATGCCTGCCGGGCGCCGTCCGCGACCTGGTCGGACGCGGGTCGCACGCGTCGAACAGCGGGCCCTCGATCCATTCCGCCAGTTCGGCCAGATCGTCCAGGGACAACGGTGGCTGGGCGTGGACGTCCTCGAGGGACAGCCGTCCGCCCGCCACCACGGCGAGAACCTCGACCCGGGCCCCGTCCGGGAAACTCAGCCGCGCGTCGAACCAGACCGTGACGCCCTCGCCTTCCCGCACCTGCCATGCGGGCCGCACCGAGACCGCGCCATCCTGCCAATGCCGATCAGAAAGGTTGAGAAAGGATGCTTCGAGCACACACGCAACGTAAGCGAGTGATCACAATCGTTCTGGGCAGCCACGCCGAGCGTCCCCTCCCCCGGCGGGCTCCGCGGTGCCATGCTGGAGGCATCAGCGATCTCCTCGGGTAAGGAGTTCCGCGTGCTGCACGTCGCCGTCGTGGGTTCGGGGCCGAGCGGGTGCTACACCGCCCAGAGCCTCGTCCAGCAGGATCCCGGGGTCCGGGTCGACGTCCTCGACCGCCTGCCGTGCCCGTACGGTCTGGTGCGCTACGGGGTGGCACCGGACCACGAGAAGATCAAATCGCTCCAGAACAACCTGCGCACCGTGCTGGAGGACGAGCGGGTGCGTTTCCTCGGCGGGGTCCAGGTGGGACCCCGGGGCGTGCCGGTGGCGCGGCTGCGGGAGCTGTACCACGCGGTGGTGTACTGCGTGGGTGCCGCGACCGACCGCCGGCTCGGCATCCCGGGCGAGGATCTGCGCGGCAGCTGGTCGGCGACCGAGTTCGTGTCCTGGTACAGCGCGCACCCGGACGCCGTGGCCGACGGTTTCCTCCCCGGCGCCCGCACGGCGGTGGTCATCGGCGTGGGGAACGTGGCCGTGGACGTCACCCGCATGCTGGCACGGGGTGCGGCCGAGCTGAGCCCGACGGACATGCCGCAGTCCGCGCTCGCCTCGCTCGCCGCCAGCGAGGTCTCCCGCATCCACATGGTGGGCCGGCGCGGTCCCTCCGTGGCGCGCTTCACCACCAAGGAGCTGCGCGAGCTTGGCAACCTCCCGGACACCCAGGTCACCGTCAACCCGGCGGAGCTGGAGATGGACCCGGACTACGTCGACCCGTCGGCCCTGCCCGCCGCGCAGCGCCGGAACATCGAGGTGCTGCGCGGCTGGGCCACCGCGCCGGCGCCGAGCGGCCGGCACCGCATCCGGCTGCGGTTCTTCCTGCGCCCGGTCGAGCTCCTCGCCGACGGCGACCGCGTCTGCGGCGTCCGGCTGGAGCGCACGCGGCCGGACGGCCGGGGCGACCTCGTCGGCACCGGCCGGTACGAGGAGATCGAGGCCCAGCTCGTCCTCCGCTCGGTCGGCTACCGCGGCGTACCGCTCGACGGGCTCCCCTTCGACCCCGAGCGCGGCACGGTCCCCCATCTCGCCGGCCGGGTCGTACGGGAGGGTGTCGCCACCCCCGGCGAGTACGTGGCCGGGTGGATCAAGCGGGGCCCGACCGGAGTGATCGGCAGCAACCGCCCCTGCGCCAAGGAGACGGTGACCTCCCTGCTGGAGGACGCCCCGGCGCTCGTGCGGCGCGCGGTCCCGGCCGATCCGCTGGCGGCTCTGCGGGCGGAGGGCGTCCGTCCCGTGGAGTGGTCGGGCTGGCAGGCGATCGAACGGGCCGAGGCGGAGCTGGGAGCGTCCCTGGGGCGAGGTGTGGTGAAGCTGCCGGACTGGGAGTCGCTCCTGGCGGCCGCTCAGAGCGGCGCACCGGATTAGACACCTGGAGACCGGTACACATCCCGCCCTTCAACCGCCCTCCGCCGCAGCCCCGTTCAGGCGTCGTCGGGGCCCCCGACGCGGGCGGCCTGCCGGTCGGCGGCGTCCAGGAGCGCGTCCAGCAGCCCCGGGAAGAGACCTTCCAGGTCGTCCCGGCGCAGGCCGTTCATCTTGGCGGTGCCCCGGTACACCTGCCGGATCACACCGCTCTCGCGCAGCACCCGGAAGTGGTGCGTGGTCGTGGACTTGGTGACCGGCAGGTCGAAGTACGAACAGGAGAGCTCGTCGCCGTCGGCGGCGAGCTCTCGCACGATGCGCAGCCGCATGGGGTCGGAGAGCGCGTGCAGCACGGCCTCCAGCCGAATCTCCGCGGGCTCCGGGTGCGGGAGGTCGCGGCTGCTGACGGCGGGCGAGGTCACGGCGGCTCCACTGCGTCGGCCTTCGGGGAGATTTCATTGTACGAGATTCCTCGTAGTTTGACATTCGCCGTACTACGATGGCTATCGTACGAGGCGTCGAGCCGTACGCCGTCCTGTGACGGCATCCCTCACGATTGGAGTCCGCCGTGAGCGCTCTCTTCGAGCCCTACCGCCTGCGTGAACTGACCATCCCGAACCGGGTGTGGATGCCTCCGATGTGCCAGTACTCGGCCGCGCCGGAAGGCCCGGAGGCAGGTGCACCCAACGACTGGCACTTCGCCCACTACGCGGCACGCGCCGCCGGCGGGACGGGCCTGATCGTCGTCGAGGCGACCGCCGTGGCCCCCGAGGGCCGGATCTCCCCGTACGACCTCGGCCTCTGGAACGACACGCAGGTGGAGGCGTTCCGCCGGATCACCGGTTTCCTCAAGCAGCAGGGGACGGTGCCGGCGGTGCAGCTGGCCCATGCGGGGCGCAAGGCCTCGACCGACCGGCCCTGGCGGGGCGGAGCCCCGGTGGGCCCGGACGCGCACGGCTGGCAGCCGGTCGCGCCCAGCGCGGTGCCGTTCGACGAGAGGCACCCGGTGCCGGACGAGCTGACGGTCGAGCAGATCGGGGCGCTCGTGGGGAAGTTCGCCGAGGGTGCCCGCCGCGCGCTCGCCGCCGGTTTCGAGGTCGTCGAGATCCACGGCGCGCACGGCTACCTGATCAACGAGTTCCTGTCCCCGCACTCCAACCGGCGTACCGACGCCTACGGCGGCTCGTACGAGAACCGGATCCGCTTCGCCCTCGAAGTGGTGGACGCCGTGCGGGAGGTGTGGCCGCAGGACAAGCCCCTGTTCTTCCGGGTCTCCGCGACCGAGTGGCTGGAGGAGGGCGGCTGGACCGCGGACGACACCGTCCGGCTCGCGGTCGAGCTGAAGGCCCACGGAGTGGATCTCCTCGACGTGTCCAGCGGCGGCAACGCCTCCGGTGCCCGCATCCCCGTCGGCCCCGGCTACCAGGTGCCCTTCGCCGCCCGCGTCCGCGACGAGACGACGATGCCCGTCGCGGCGGTGGGTCTGATCACCGAGGCGGAGCAGGCCGGGAAGATCCTCGCCAACGGAGAGGCCGACGCCGTGCTGCTGGGCCGTGAACTGCTGCGCAACCCTTCATGGGCCCGGCAGGCCGCCCGGGAACTCGGGGGCGAGGTGCACGTCCCCGAGCAGTACCACCGGTCGGTCTAGTGTGATGCGCCAGAGATACTGAGGGTTGATTGGTGCCTTCTTTTCGTGGCGCATCACACCAGCCTCGCCCCGGGCGCGCTCCGCGCGGCGGCCTCAGGCCGGGCCCGGCTCGGCCGGGGTGCGGGTCCGCACCAGCCGCCGGACCGTCTTCTCCAGGTCGGGCAGGGTCCGCTGGCCGGCCACCGCGAGGGCGATCGCCGCGGCGATGCCCGCCCAGGCGAACGGGCCGAGCGGGGTGCAGCCGAAGAAGTGGCTGACGGCCGGGATCTGGACGAGGACGACGAGGGCCGCGGCGGAGCCGAGGGCCGTGGTGCGGACCAGGGGGCTGTGCCGGCGGTCGGCGAGGGTCTGGGCCAGCTGGGTTCCGACCACACCGCAAAGGGCCATCGTCGTGGAGCGCCGCGCGGTGCCCGGTGTGAAGCGGCCGATCAGCCAGGCGAGGGTGGCGCCCAGACAGGTGGTCAGGGCGCGATGGCGGATCTGCCGCATCAGGGGCGCGCCGAGGAGTTCGGTGCCCAGGGGCTCCGTGCCCGGGGCGGCGCCCTCCGGGTCGTCGCCGTTCCCGCCGTCCGGCTCCTCCTTGGGGGTCACCGCCACCGCCATCGCCGGGAACAGGTCAGTGAACAGGTTCACCAGCAGCATCTGGCGGGTGGAGAGCGGGGCCCGTCCGGCGAGCAGCGTGCCGAGGATGCCGAAGCCGATCTCGCCCGCGTTGCCGCCGATCAGGATGGCGATGGCGTCGGTGACGCTGTGCCACAGGGAGCGGCCTTCGGTGACCGCCTCGATCAGTACGGACAGGTCCTCGTCGGTCAGGACCAGGTCGGCCGCGTTCCGGGCGGCCGCGGAGCCGCGGGCCTGGATGCCCACGCCGATGTCGGCGGCGCGGATGGCCGCGGCGTCGTTGGCGCCGTCGCCGACCATCCCGACCACCCGGCCCGCGTCCCGCAGCGCCTCCACGACCTGAAGCTTCTGCTCGGGTGCGACCCGCGCCACGACCCCCGCGTCCCGCAGCATCCGGGAGCGTACGGACCGGTCGGCGGAGGCCAGTTCGTCGCCCGTGACGACGGTCGTGTCCTCGGGCCAGCCCAGTTCGGCGGCGATCGCCCGGGCGGTCTGCGGGTGGTCGCCGGTCAGCATGACCGGTCGTACACCTGCCTCGCGCAGCCCCCGCACGAGGTGGGTGGAGGTCTCGCGCGGTACGTCGGCCAGGGCGAGCAGGCCGGTGAACTCCAGTCCGTCCAGCGGCTCTTCGAGGGCGGCGGACGGCTCCTCGCCCGCGCGCAGCGGGCGTTCGGCGACCGCGAGGACGCGCAGCCCGTCGCGGGCGAGCGACTGGGCGGTCCCGGACGCGTGGTCCGGAAGGCCGGGGCAGGCGGGCAGGACCGTCTCCGGTGCGCCCTTGACCACCAGTACGGGGCCGCCGTCCCCGCCCGTGCCGACGGCGGCGGCATAGCCGCGGGCCGCCTCGAAGGGCCGGCCCTCGGTCTGCTCCCACTCCGGGTCGGTACCGGCCGCGTCCAGCACCGCCTCGTCCGTGGCGTGCACCGGGCGGTGGGAGCCGCCGTTCAGCCGGGGACAGGCGCGGGCTGCGACGCGCAGGGTGCGGGCCGGGTCGTCGCCGGCCGTGTCCTTGGGCCTGCGGGCCGTGCCGTCGGCCTCGGTGACGCGGACCAGATGGAGGCGGTTCTCGGTGAGGGTGCCCGTCTTGTCGAAGCAGACGGTGTCCATGCGGCCCAGCGCCTCCAGGGTGCGCGGGGTGCGGACGAGGACGCCGCGGCGGCTCAGCCGGCGGGCGGCCGAGAGCTGTGCCACCGTGGCGACCAGGGGCAGTCCCTCGGGGACGGCGGCCACGGCGACCGCGACGCCGCCGCTCACCGCCTCCTTGACGGGGGTGCCGCGCAGCAGTGCGAGACCTGTCACCGCCGCACCACCGGCCAGGGTCAACGGCAGCGCCCTGCGGGTGAGTTCGTGAATCTTGGCCTGGACTCCGGCGGACGGGGGCGTACGGGCGGCGAGTGCGACGGCGCGGGCGGCCTCGGTGCGGTCCCCGGTTCCGACGACGACGGCCCTGGCCTGGCCCGCGACCACGGTGGTGCCCTCGAAGACCATGCAGCTCCGGTCTGCCACGGGAACGCGGGGGGTCGGCGCCGTCTGCTTGTCCACCGGGAGGGACTCACCGGTGAGCGCCGACTCGTCCACCTCAAGGCCGTCCTCCCACAGCAGCCGGGCGTCGGCGGGGACGACGTCGTCGCCCTTCAGTTCGATGATGTCGCCGGGACCGAGCACGGCCGCGTCCACGGTCTCGGCCGGCGAGTCCTCGGCCGACGGGTCCTCGGCGGGCGGGCTCGTCGGCTCGTCCGTCTCCCGCGGCGCGACACGGGCCTTCTGCTGCTGCTCGGCGAGCAGCCCGGACAGCGCCCGTTCGGCACGCAGCCGTTGCAGACCGCCGACGAGGGCGTTCAGATCCAGCGCGCCGAAGACGAGGAGGGCGTCCACGACCGAGCCGAGGATCGCGGAGGCGGCCGAGCCGACCGCCAGGACCGGGGTGAGCGGATCGTCCAGTTCGCCCCGCACGGCCCGCGCCAGCTCCATGGTCCAGCGCACCGGGGTGCCGACCGGAGTGTGCCCGACCGCGTCGGCGACCTCGTGCAGCCGGCCGGTCGCCTGCTCGACCACTGTGGGGTCGCTCTCCTCGTCGGCTGTGTGTTCGAGCCGGTCGAGGACGTCGTCCGGTGGGAGCGCGTGCCAGGCCGTGCGCGGCTGGGGGTGCGGCGCTCGGGCCAGCGCCACACCGAGGGCGCTGCGCACGCCGCTGAGCAGGGCCGTCGCGGCGCCGACGTCGACGGGGACATGACGCAGGCCGGGCAGCGGCGACGGGCGGCGCGACCCGTCGGACTCTCCGATGGCCACCAGCAGCCCGGAGAGGGCGGCTCCGGACCGGGCGAGGGTCTGCGACCTGCGGCCCACCGCTCGGGCAGCGGGTACGGCGGTGAGCAGCCGCCATACGTCGGCGAGGCCGTTGAGGGCGAGGACGTCCGCGCCCCAGGCGACGGCGGAGTCCCGGTCCGCGAGGGCGACGGCCACATCACCGCCGAGCAGGCCGTCCAGGACTTCCATGCCGTCGCGCGCCGGGGTGGCGTCGGGCCGTGGCCCCGTGTCCTGGTCCCGGAGTCGAGGGCCGTCGTCCCGCACGCGCGTGGCGTCGTCGCGTACGTGGGTGTCCTCGGCTCCCTCCTCGGGATCGGCCGAGGGGAAGCGGGCGACCGTCAGGACGGTGGCGCCCTCGTCGCGCAGGTCCCGCACCACCTCGCGCAGCGGCCGGTCGCCGGTCACGACCTGGTCGGCGAGGCTCGTGAAGTCGCGCAGCGCCGGGTCGTCCACCATGACGACGGCGAGCCCGGCGCGGCGGGCCGCGTCGAGCACGGTCTCGGCCCAGGGGTCAGCGCCCGAGCCGGGGCTCCGCAGCGCGCTGGGGTGCAGGACGACGGTGTCGACCGTCTCCAGGTGCCGAAGCCGCTCGGTGTCGCGGACCAGGACTCCGGTCCGGGCGAGGCCCGCGCCGAGCACGTAGTGGAAGGCGGCGGGGCCGTAGCGGGCGGCCTTGGGCGAGCCCGCGAGGACCGCCTCCGCGGCCTCCTTGCCGTCGTGCTTGACGAGCAGGGTCGCCGCGGCGCCCAGCACGCTGCCGGTGGAGGCGTGGGCGGCGTAGTCCTGTGCGGGGGTGGACCGCAGCGGCGGTCGTACGGAGGGACGCGGGGGCAGGCCGATCCGCCGCGGGGTGCACACCCGGTCGTGGACGGTGTCGAAGGCGGTCGCGCGGGCCAGGGTGTCCCCCAGCTGGCAGACGCGCAGCGCTCCGTCGAGCAGCAGGGCGATCGGGGTCTGGCCCGCGGCGTGGACGGCGGCGTTGGCGGCGGCCAGCAGTACGTCCATGCGGGACGGGCCGAGCCGGTCGCGCAGGAAGGCGCGGAAGCGGGGGTTCTCGCGCAGCAGCGTCGCCACCGCCGTGACCGTTCGCGGTGCGGGTGGCAGCCGCAGGAAGGAGCCGGCCAGGGCCATGCCGGTGCCGAGTACGTCGGCGGCGAGAGCCGTCGCGGCCGCCCGTATCCCCGCCGGGTCTCCGGGGTGGGCATACCCCTCGACGTCCTCGTCGGCCGGCGACAGCCCGTGCCGGGCGGCGAGGTCGATCGCCGCGTCGACCACCTTGTCACCGAGGGCCTCCTCGGCGGTGGACACCACCAGCCGTGCCAGTCCCCGGTCCCAGTAGGCGAGCGCCACGTCCGGCCGCTCGGCCAGTGCCACGGCCACCTTGCGGGCCGCGTGTTCCGTGCCGCCCTCGCGGTGAACCCGTTCGGGTGTCTCGGGGCGCAGTGCGAGATGGGCCCGGGCGCCGGAGCGCCAGGGGCCGGTTCTGCCCGGCAGCGCGTTGCGGGCGACGCGCGACACCCGCGCCGCGCCGTCCGCACCCCGTACGGTCGCCCGCGCCGTTCCGGCCACCGCTCCCGCGGCCATGCCCACGGCGGGCCCGGCGCCCCGGGCGAGCAGCCCGGGCCCGGTCAGCGCGAAGCCGGCGGCGGCGTTCGCCGGTCGTGTCAGCAGTCCGAGCCCCCCGGTGCGCGCCCGCTCAGCCGTTGCGCCACCCCACCGGCCACCTCGTGCCATGGCTCTTCCTCACCTCACGCCTGATGCCCTTCCGGGGGAGCCGGGTTCCCGGGAATCGGCACGTCATCCACGCGTGTGTGGTCGATGGGGCGAGTTCGGCGCCTGTGATCGCCGAGGCGGCCGGACCCAGGGAGGCCCCCTCGCGGCCTACGGGCGCCCTCAAGGGTGCCCGTAGGCCGCATCACCTCTGCCGGAGCAGGCGGGCCGGAACCGCTTCGGCGAGGACCCGGTAGCCCTCCGGGTTGAGGTGGAGCCAGTCGCCGTCGTGGAGGGTGGGGAGGAGACGGGCCGGGTTCTGCGGGTCGCGGACGGCGCGGTCGAAGTCGAGGACGGCGTCGAAGCGGCCGCTGGTGCGGATCCAGGTGTTGACCGCCTGCCGTGCGTCCTCGCGGTGCCCCGCGGCGTCGTCGTACGGCGTGTTGCCGTCGAACGGCAGCAGGGTCGCGCCGTAGACGCGGATGCCCTGGGCGTGGGCACGGACGATGATCTGGTCGTAGGCGGCGATGAGGTCGGCGGTGACGCGCCGCTGGGCGGCGGGGGTGGCCTCGGCCGTCCCGATGTCGTTGACACCCTCGAAGACGATCAGCTGTTCGACGGCGCTGTGGGCCAGGATGTCGCGGTCCAGTCGGGCGAGCGCGTTGGGGCCGAGGCCGTCGTTGAGGACGCGGTTGCCGCCGGCCGCCTGGTTCACCACGGCGATGCCCCGGGTGGCCGGCTTCTGCTGCAGGCGGTCGAAGAGCTGGTCGGGCCAGCGGTTGTTGCCGTTGGTGGTGGAGCCCCGGCCGTCGGTGAGCGAGTCGCCGAGGACGGCGACGGCGGTGGTGGCGGGCCGGGAGAGGACCTCGACGTCGCTGAGCAGGTACCAGTGGTTGGTGGGGGTGGCCCCGGGGAGGTCCTCGTCGCGGGTGCGGTCGCCGTGCTGGAGGTACGAGGTCGTGCGGGAGCCGGGGTGGGAGGTGAGGGCGAGGGACGCCTGCCCCTCGGCCAGATACGTGGTCACGGTGAGGTTGGAGCCCGGCTTCACGGTGAAGTCCAGCGGGTCGGAGACGACCTGGGCGCCGATCGGCACGGTCGTGTCCCGCCGCCCGCCGAACGTCACCGTCCGGGTGGTGCCCGGCTCGATCGCGCCGACCCCGGCCTGCCCGCCCCGCGGGAGGGCGACGGTGACCGCCGTCAGCGGCAGTGCGGTGCCGCCGAAGGCATTGGAGAAGCGCAGTCGGACGCGGTCACCGCCGGTGGTGACACGCACGGTCTGCCGCAGGGTGGTGTCGACGAGCACGGCCCGGTCGCCGGTGAACGGTGCCGGCGGCATGTTGTGGGGCTCGGTGAGCTGCGGCATCGCCGACCAGGTGTTGACCCAGTGCCGGGCGGAGGTGACCGCGTCACCGTCGCCGGCGGTCGGCTGCGGGCTCCTGACGAGCGCCACCACGGCGGAGGACGTCACGACGAGGGCCAGCGCGAGGACACAGGCGGCGACGAGGCGGGCGAGCGACACTCCGCTCGACGGCTTGGACGACTGCACGGGCGATGCCTTTCTCCGGGAACGGGCTTGGCCGAAAGGGGCCTGGCGTGAGGGGACTCGACGCCAAGGCGCGCGAAGGCGCGCGGTGTCAGGGCGCGCGCCCGGTCGGCGCGCGCCCGGCGGTGGGCGAAGGCGAGACGGGCCGGCGGCTCAGGTGCCGCCCGTCCCGTGGCGGGTCCGGGCGGTGGGCGCGGCGCCGTCGCCGGAGTGGTCGGCCTGGTGACCGGCGCCCGGCGCGATCCCGCGGTCGCGGGGGACGCCGGTCGCGATCACGGCACCGTGCGCGGGGCCGTTCGTGGCGCCCCGGTTGGTGACGGGCCGCCGGTCACCTCTCGCCCTCCGAGGTCTGCCGGGGATTGGGGCACGATTCACTGGCCGGTGATGCCGAAGAAGGTGAGGACGCGCTGGCCCATGCCCCAGGCGTACACGTTGTGGCCTACGCCCTGGAGGCTGACGGCCTCGACGGGTGCCCGGTCACCGGTGCCGCCGTAGCGGGTGCGGGTCCAGCCGTTCTGGGGTGAGTCGGTGGCGCTCGGCGTCTGGCCGACGCCGCGGACGTTGGTCCACTGCTTGATCTCCTCCCCGAAGTTCGGGTACCGCAGCACGTCGTCCTGGGTGCCGTGCCACAGCTGCATCCGCGGCCGGGGGCCGGTGTAGCCGGGGTAGGCGCCGCGGACGAGGTCACCCCACGCCTGCGGGGTGCGGATGATCCTTCCGTTGGCGCAGTCGCTGTTCCACTCGGAGCCGTTGGTGGTGGCGAAGCAGGCGAAGGGGACACCCGCGAAGGCGGCGCCCGCGGCGAACACGTCCGGGTAGACGCCGAGCAGGACGTTGGTCATCATCGCGCCGGAGGAGATGCCGGTGGCGAAGACCCTGCCGGTGTCGGCGTTGTAGGTGCGGACCGTCCAGTCGACCATCGACTTGATGCCCACGGGGTCGCTGCCGCCGCCCCGGCGCAGCGCCTGCGGCGAGGCGACGTCGAAGCACTTGCTGCTGCGGGTGACGGACGGGTACACCACGATGAAGCCGTAGCGGTCGGCGAGCGAGGCGTACTCGGTGCCGCTGTACATGGCGGGCCCGGAACCGGTGCAGTAGTGCACGGCCACGACGATCGCCGGTTTCCTGGCGACGTTGTTCGGCACGTACAGGTACATCTGGAGGTTGCTCGGGTTCTGCCCGAAGTTGGTGACCTGGGTGAGCGCCGCGCGGGGCGCCGCCTCGGCCTTCGCGTGCCGCGCGGCGCCCGCGTCCGGCGCGGCCTGCGCGAGCGACGACGGCTTCGGGGGCGGCGCGGCCGAGGCCGCCGGCGCGGTGAGGAACGCGGCCGCGAGTAACGGCACCAGGGCTCCGAGCAGCGCGACGAGGGCTTTTCGGAGCGGTCGGCGTGCGGTGCGGTGGGGGGTTCGGGGCACGTCGTTGTCCCTTCAGCGGGCCGGGAGGGAAGCGTCCGCCGAGCATCGTGGCATGCACATGGCCACCCTGGAAGCGCTCCCACACGTCGAAAGAATTCGCTTCCGGCACGCCACCGGAGCGCATGCGCCGGACCGGCCGGCCGAGACGCCCGCCCCATCCGGGGCGTCCCATGGTCTTTTGCGCGAGGCGTTGACTAGAAAGCGCTTGCCCTCTACGTTCCGTTCAGCAGTGTGAACCAGCGCCATCGCCACTCCGGGGGTGGAAGAGGGGCACCTGAGTCCCATCTTCCTGCAATCAAGCACCTTCCTGGGAGTCGAGTCCCCCAGCTCGATCACCCGACCTGCTCTCGGCGGTCAACATGGCGCACAAGGTTCACGTACATGGCCCGTCAGTTCTAGCTGAAGGGACGCACCCGCATGCGTACCATCCCCCCACGCACACAGGCGCAGAGAACATCCCTGGTCGCCGCGGCGACCGCTCTCGCGGCAGCCGCGGTGCTCGCCCTGCCGCAGTCCGCGGGGGCTGCCGAGACCTCTCCGATCGGCTACGGCGCCGGCACCACCGGAGGTGGCGGCACGTCCCCGGTCACCGTCTCGACCCTGGCGGCCTTCAGGAGCGCCGTCACCGGTGACGCGGCCAAGGTCGTCCGCGTCAGCGGCCTGATAACACTGAGCGGCCAGGTCGACATCGGCTCCAACACCACGGTGCTGGGCGTGGGCTCCTCCTCCGGATTCACCGGGGGCGGCCTGCGGATCAAGGAGGAGACCAACGTCGTCGTCCGCAACCTGAACATCAGCAAGCCGGTCGCGCCCGCGGACGGGATCACGGTCCAGGAGTCGACGAGGGTGTGGATCGACCACAACTCCTTCTCCGCCGACCGCGATCACGACAAGGACCACTACGACGGCCTTCTGGACGTCAACCACGGCTCGGACAACGTGACGGTGTCCTGGAACACCTTCAAGAACCACTTCAAGGGCTCACTCGTCGGCCACAGCGACAACAACGCCTCCGAGGACACCGGCCACCTGAAGGTGACGTACCACCACAACCACTTCAGCGACGTCTACTCGCGCATCCCCAGCCTGCGCTTCGGCACCGGGCACTTCTACAACAACTACGTGGACGGCGCCGACACCGCCTGCCACTCGCGCATGGGCGCCCAGATGCTCGTGGAGAACAACGTCTTCCGGAACACGAAGGTCGCTGTCACCACGAACCGCAGCAGTGACGTGGACGGCCACGCCAATCTGCGCGGCAACGACCTCGGTGGGGCCGCCACCGAGATCTCCCGGACGGGGACGTTCACCTCCCCGCCCTACGGCTACACCGCGGAGCCCGCCTCCTCCGTCGTCGCGTCGGTGACGTCGGGCGCGGGCGCCGGAAAGCTCTGACCCCCCCATCCGCTCGGAGACAGAAGGAATCGGGACATGACTTCTGCGGCACGTACGCGCGCCCGGACGCGCGCGCTGACCGGGACGATGGCCGCGTTCGGCCTTTCGTTTGGCATGATCATGACGAGTGGCGCCACTCCGGCGAGCGCCGCCACCTGGCCGTCGGCCTCCGGCAGCCAGCCGGTTTCCTCCACCATCTCGGTGTCCGGCGTCCGGGACGGCGGCATGGTGCGCTACTACGGCAGCGGCGGGCTGGCCGGCGACGGTCAGGAGGAGGGCCAGGACCCGATCTTCAAGCTCGCGGCCGGCGCGACGCTCAAGAACGTCATCATCGGCGCGCCCGGCGCCGACGGCATCCACTGCGAGGGCAACTGCACCCTGCAGAACGTGTGGTGGGAGGACGTCGGCGAGGACGCCGCGACCTTCCGCGGCGGCTCCACCTACACGGTGACCGGCGGCGGCGCCAGGAAGGCCGCGGACAAGGTCTTCCAGCACAACGGGCCGGGGACCCTGAACATCTCCAACTTCGCCGTCAGCGAGTTCAAGACGCTGTACCGCTCGTGCGGCGACTGCTCCACGCAGTACACCCGCAAGGTGAACCTCAACAACATCGAGGTCACCGGAACGGGTTCCACCGCCCGGCTCGTCGGCATCAACGTCAACCGGGGCGACGTGGCGACACTGCGCAGGATCACGATCCTGAACGACAGCGGCCGCAAGGTCGTCCCCTGCCAGAAGTACAACAACACCACGGCCGTCGGAACGGGTCCCGACAGCACCAACTGCCTGTACTCCAGCTCGGACATCACCTACAGGTGAGGCTGCTCGTCACCCACCGGTGAGTCCGCTCCCCACGGCCGGACGGAGCCCTCCCCCACGGGCCTCGTCCGGCCCCCGGTCGTCGGCCGCCGGGGCGTCGGCGTGCGACCGGGGCGCGCTCACCAGATCTTGCGCCCCCACAGGGGGGCGACGCGCTCCCACGCCTCGTCCCACTCGTCCATCCTCCGCCGCTCCAGCCGGCCGCGGACGAGCCTGCCCCCGGCGTAGGGCACGGCCGCCACGAAGAGCCCCGCCAGACCGCCTACCAGGGTGGCCCGCAGCCGGGCCTGGGACTCACCTGCGGGCCTGGTCACCAACCGGCCCCCGGCGTCCGTCCAGACGGTGACCGGGGTGCCCATGACCTCTGCCGGGTCGACCCGGGCCTGGCCCTCGCGCACGGAGCCGTCCGGCGCCGCCCAGCGCACCTTCGCCCACACCCTCTCGGCCCCCGCTCCGTCGGGGGCTCCCGGCTCCGGCGCGTCCTCGACGAGCCGCGCCTCGACGGGACGCCACTCCTCGCGCTGGCGGGCGAGACCGGACTCGACGGAGTGCGCGGACAGCAGCCCGGCGACCACCCCGCCGCCCACGGTGAGGAGCCAGGCGACGAGCAGGACCCAGGACTCCAGCCGGTCACCGCGCCGTTTGAGCGGGTTCCGCCGCCAGCGCCACAGCCACACCTTCGGACCACGGAATGCCACCATCGGGGGCACCCTCCCTCACGCACACAGGACAGCCGGACCGCTCTCCCATACGGCGGCGGCCCCGGCGCTGCTCATGCGACATGGGTCACCCGCCGCCCCTTGGCTCGATCCCGCTTCCCGCACCCCCTTGCCACATGCCGTCCGACCTGCGGCAACACCGTTCCGAGGGGTGACTGTCAGTGGCTGGGTGCAGACTGGCCCGTGACTGAGACGACGATGTCCAGGAGGTGGCCGGGATGGCCGAGGTACTGCTCACCGTAGGCACGCGCAAGGGCCTGTTCATCGGGCGGCGGCGAGGCGGCGCCTGGGAGTTCGACGCCGGCCCGTACTTCAACGCGCAGGCCGTCTACTCGGTCGCGATCGACACCCGCGCGGCCACACCACGCCTCCTCGTCGGGGGCGACAGCGCCCACTGGGGACCCTCCGTGTTCCACTCCGACGACCTCGGGCGCACCTGGACCGAACCGGCCCGCCCGGCCGTGAAGTTCCCCAAGGACACGGGCGCCTCCCTGGAGCGGGTGTGGCAGCTGCACCCGTCGGCCGCCGAACCGGACGTGGTGTACGCGGGCACGGAGCCGGCCGCGCTGTACCGCTCCGCGGACCGCGGCGAGACCTTCGAGCTGGTACGGCCCCTGTGGGAGCACCCGACCCGCGACAAGTGGCAGCCGGGCGGTGGCGGCGAGGGACTGCACACCATCCTCACCGACCGGCGCGACCCGCGCGCGGTGACCGTCGCCGTGTCCGCCGCCGGGGTGTTCCGCACCGAGGACGGCGGCGCGAGCTGGACGCCGTCCAACTCCGGGGTCTCCGCGGTGTTCCTGCCGGACCCCGACCCGGAGTTCGGCCAGTGCGTGCACAAGGTCACCCGGGACGCGGCGACCCCCGACCGGCTGTATCTGCAGAACCACTGGGGCGTCTACCGCAGCGACGACGGCGGAGCGCACTGGACGGACATCGGCGAGGGGCTGCCCTCCACCTTCGGGTTCGCCGCGGCGGCCCACCCGCACCGCGGGGACACCGCCTATGTGTTCCCCATCAACGCGGACGCGGACCGTGTCCCCGCCGACCACCGCTGCCGGGTGTTCCGCACGGCGGACGCGGGCGGGAGCTGGGAGCCGCTGTCCACCGGCCTGCCCGCGGAGGACCACTACGGCACGGTGCTGCGCGACGCGATGTGCACGGACGACGCGGACCCGGCGGGCGTCTACTTCGGCAACCGCAACGGCGAGGTGTACGCGTCGGCGGACGACGGGGACACCTGGCGGCAGTTGGCGTCCCACCTGCCGGACGTGCTGTGCGTAAGGGCGGCGGTGGTCGGCTGACGGCGAGGGTGGACGGGGGAGGCGGGCCCATGTCGTTCATTGCCCGGTCCCTGCCGACCACGCACGCGCTCCGACCGCCGAGTCGGCCCGGATCGCGTGGGTTTCGGCACCGAAACGGTCGGCCTCGGTCACGGCGCGGCCGGTGGTTGATCGTCATCGCCGCCGCGGCAGTAGGGTGACGCCGTGGCACCACGACCGTTGCATGAAATCGTCGAAGCGGGCTGGGCGAAGGCGCTGGAGCCCGTGGCCGGACAGATCGCCCGGATGGGCGACTTCCTGCGCGCGGAGATCGCCGCGGGACGCACCTATCTCCCGGCGGGACCGAATGTCCTCCGCGCCTTCCAGCAGCCCTTCGACGACGTCCGCGTCCTCATCGTCGGCCAGGACCCGTATCCGACGCCGGGTCACGCGGTGGGGCTGTCCTTCTCGGTGGCCCCGGAGGTACGGCCCCTCCCGGGCAGTCTGATCAACATCTACCGGGAGCTCGGCAACGACCTGGGGCTGCCACCGCCGGCCAACGGCGATCTGACGCCCTGGACCCGGCAGGGCGTCCTGCTGCTCAACAGGGCGCTCACCACGGCCCCGCGCAGACCGGCGGCACACCGGGGGAAGGGCTGGGAGGAGGTCACCGAGCAGGCGATACGAGCGCTGGCCGCGCGCGGGCGCCCCCTGGTGTCGATCCTCTGGGGCCGCGACGCCCGCAACCTCCGCCCTCTGCTGGGCGATCTGCCGTCCATCGAGTCCGCGCACCCCTCCCCCATGTCGGCCGACCGCGGCTTCTTCGGCTCCCGCCCCTTCAGCCGCGCCAACGACCTGCTGACCCGTCAGGGCGGCACACCCGTGGACTGGCGTCTGCCATGACGACGGCCGGGGCACCGTCCGAGGAGCGGCCGGGACCGGTGCCCGCCTCGACGCGCGGCGGAGAAGGCCCCGTCGTGCTCGCGGTGGACTCCGGCGGGTCCGGGTTGCGGGTGGCGCTGGCCGTCGGTGGCACGGTGGTCGGGGAGGCGCCGGCTTCCGGATCGCCGGTGCGCACCGGCGACCGGGGCATCGACGCCGGGCATCTGCTGGAACTGGTGCTCCCCGGGGCCCGGCAGCTTCTCGAGGCCGCCGGACGGGAGCGTCCCGCAGCGGTCGCCGTCGGGGCGGCCGGGTTCGCCACGCTCGGGGAGCGGCTGCGCGCCGAGCTGCCGTCCGCGTTCGCCCGTGAACTGGGAGTCCGGCGGATCGCACTGGCGGCCGACGCCGTCACCGCGTACACCGGCGCGCTGGGCACGCGGCCCGGTGCCGTGATCGCCGCCGGTACGGGGCTGATCGCGGTCGGCACCGATCTACGGGCCTGGCGCCGGGCGGACGGCTGGGGCCATCTGCTCGGGGACTGCGGGGGCGGGGCGTGGATCGGGCGGGCGGGGCTGGAGGCGGCGCTGCGGGCCCACGACGGACGCAGTGGCGGCTCGGACCCGCTCCTGGCGCGCGCGGAGAGGGTGTTCGGCCCGCCGGACGGACTGCCCGGGCGGCTGTACCCCCGGCCGGACCGCCCGGCGGTGCTGGCCTCCTTCGCACCCGAGGTGGCCGCCTGCGCGGGCGGCGATCCGGTGTCGGCGGACATCCTGCGCGCCGCGGCCCGGCACATGGCCGACGCCGCGGCCGCCGTCTGCCCGGCGTCGGACGCGCCCCTGGTGGCCCTCACCGGTGGCCTGTTCAAGCTGGGGGCACCCCTTCTCGTACCGCTGGAGGCGGAGTTGGCCGAGCGGCTGCCGCATGCGCGAAGGGTGCCCGCGGAGGGCGATCCGCTGCACGGTGCCGTACGGATCGCGACCGGTCTGGCCACCGGTGACCTCCGATTGCCGTACGACGAGCGGCTGTTGTATACGGTGGCCGAAAAGTAGTACCTGAAATACGGACCAAAGCACCCTGTCGGACAAGCACCACTGTGGCCTGCCAAGAGCGCTGCTCGGCAGACAAATGCGGTATCGATCACCCCGATCGACACGTAACTCATCAGACAAATCCGGACGGATACCGCTCACCTGCACCCTCCCCGAACAGGGGAACCCCGGAAACAAGTAACATGCGGCGCCATGAGCTCCCCCACTGGGCCCGCGTCCGGCCTGCCAGTACGAATGCCGCGACCCCGCCAGCCCGGCCGGCACCGCCGACCGGAACCCCTGGCGGCTCCCGAGGGCGCGCCCGCGCTGCTCCTCGCGGTGCCGGGCACGCCCAGCGCCGCCACGCGCAGCCTCGCCGAGGAGGTCGTGAGCATCGCGCGCTCCGAGCTGCCCGGCCTCGACGCCCGCATCGGTTACGTCGACGGCGGCGGCGACGAGTTCCCCACGCTGCAGTCGGTGCTCACGGGCGCCGCCGAGGAGCGCACCGCCCGCTACGAGCAGGCGCGCGCCGCCGGTCTGGACGTCAAGGAGCCGGACGGCCCCGTCGCCGTCGTCGTGCCCCTGCTGGCCGGCCCGGACAGCGCGACGCTCCGCCAGGTCCGCCAGGCCGTCATGGAGAGCCGGATCGCGGCCGAGCTGACCGATGTCCTCGGCCCGCACCCGCTGCTCGCCGAGGCCCTGCACGTGCGGTTGTCCGAGGCGGGTCTGGCGCGTGCCGACCGTGCCCGGCTGTTCACCGTCGCGACCGCCGCGGACGGCATCATCCTCGCCTCCGTGGGCGGCGACGAGGCCGTGCAGGCGGCCGGCATCACGGGCATGCTGCTGGCCGCGCGGCTCGCGGTGCCGGTGATGGCCGCCGCGCTCGACCAGGAGGGTTCGATCAGCTCCGTGGCCGAGCAGCTGCGCTCCTCCGGGTCCCAGCAGCTCGCGCTCGCCCCGTACCTGATCGGGCCGGAGATCGACGCCGCCCTGGTCGAGGACGCCGCGTCGGAGGCGGGGTGCTCCGCGGCCGAGGCCCTCGGGGCCTACCCGGCGATCGGCAAGCTGGCGCTCGGCAAGTACACGACGGCGCTCGGCATCGCCCCGCCGCAGCAGCAGGGCATGCCGGTCCGCTGACCCCGGCCGCGTCCGGTCCGCATCGACCCGTACGGCCGAGGGCCCGCTCCTCTCGCAGGAGCGGGCCCTCGGCCGTGTGCGTGCCCCGACCGCGCTCTGCCCCCGCAGTCGTCAGACGTCCAGGACCACGCACGAGGCGGCGGGCACCTCGATCGAGCCGGCGCGGACCGGGACGCCCGTGTCCGGGTCGACCGTGAACCAGGTGACGTCCCCGGAGTGCTGGTTGGCGACGTACAGCGTGCCCGCCGCATAGGTGAGGTCCCTGGGCCAGCGGCCGCCGCAGGGGACGGTGGTGACCAGGCGCAGGGCGGGCCCCTCGACGGCGAGCACGGAGAGGACGTCCGTGCCGCGGGTCGCCGTCCACACGAAGCGGCCGTCGGGCGACACGACGATGCCCGAGGGATACGCGTCGCCGTCCGGGGCGGCCGGAAGCACCGGGGTCTCCTCCAGGGGCTCCAGAAGGCCGTCCGAGGCGTTCCAGCGGCACACGGTGACGGTCGGGGCCAGTTCGTTCAGCACATGGACGCAGGAGCCGTCCGGGGCGGCCCCGGGGGACGTCGGGTCCGTCCCGGGCGGCGGGGCGAAGGCGAGGTGGCGCGGACCGGAGCCCGGCCGCAGCCGGGTCCCGCCGCGCACGACGGGCACGCCGTCGTCCAGGGCGCAGACCCGCACCGTGTCGGTGCCCAGGTCGACGGAGAGGAACCGGTCGCCGGCCGGGACGGGCACCACCTGGTGGGCGTGGGGACTCCGCTGGTGATCCGGATGCGGTCCCGACCCGGTGTGGCGCAGGACGCCGGACGCGGCGGGCGCGAGGGTGCCGTCGGGACGCAGGGGCACGGCGGTGACGCCGCCGGCGGCGTGGTCGGCGGTCAGCAGATGGCCGTCGAACACGCACAGGTGGGTGGGGCCGGCGCCGACCGGCACGGGCGGGCCGGTCAGTGCGGGCCTGTCGTCCGTCACCCGGTAGGCGGCGACCGCGCCGTCGACGGTCTCACTGACCGCGTAGAGCGTCTCGCCGTCCGCGGAGAGGGCGAGGTACGACGGGTCGGGGATGTCGTTCGCGGCGCCTCCGCCGAGGCTCAGGGCGCCGCTGCCCTCTTCCACGTCGGCGACGAGGACGCCGGCGCCTCCCGCCGCCGTGAACGAGCCGATGTACGCGCGGCGCCCCCGGTTCCCGTGTACTGCTGCCACTGACGTCCCCTCCCGGTGGTGTTCGGTGCGGGCGAGAGTAGCAGCAGGTCTAGACCAAAAGGGAGGCGCCTGCCGGTCCCGTCCGGCGGGGCGGCGGACCGCCGACGGTCAGGAGCCGGCCAGCCGGGAGCCCGAGGTCCTGCCGAGGGGCATGGCCAGGTCCACCAGGGTCCGTTCCAGGTTGTGGAGGTGGACCAGGGGGGTGCCGGGTTCCGGCTGATGCGGGGCTTCCTGGCCGGTGAGGTGCTGCGGCCAGGCCGGGGCCCGGGTCTCGTGGACGGTCAGGGCCTCCACCGCGGCCTTCACACGCCAGCAGGCGGCCACGAGGGACGCCTCGTGCGAGGCGGGCGGCTCGGCGGTGGCCGATACCAGGGCGTGGACCTCGCTGACGCAGTCGTCGAGCAGGCGCAGGGCCTGACGGGCGCGCGCCTTGCGGGTGCGGAACGGGTTCAGCGGATGCACCAGCGGGGCGAGGGCGACGCGGGCCCGGCCGAACAGCGCCTTCAGCTCGGCGGCGTGTGGGGCCGGGTCGGCGTCGGGGTCGCCTTCGAGCCGGGCGGCCGTCTCGGTCGCGGCGGCGTGCACACAGTGCAGGGCCCGCTGGATCCACGCGTCGTTCGTCGCGTGGGTGGTGACCGGCAGGACGAGGAACACGGCCAGCACCGCGCACCCGGCGCCCACGCCGGTCTCGACGAGCCGGAGCGCGAGCAGCCGGGCGTCGAGGACGCCCAGCAGGCCGTAGAGGAGGCTGGCCATGACGGTGACGGCCAGCATCATCCAGGAGTACGAGACGGCCGCGGTGTAGAAGATCCCGAACACGCAGAGCGCGACGAGCGCGGCCGACGCCAGGGGTGCCCCGTCCAGCGGGACGGCCACGAGAAGGCCGACGGCGACGCCGAGCACGGTCCCGAGGACGCGACGGAATCCGCGGACCAGGGTCTCGCCCCGGGATGTGGTGTTGACGAAGATCCACCAGGCGGTGCCGACGGCCCAGTACCAGCGCTCCTCGGAGAACCCCTGGCCGGCCACGAGCGCGACCGCGCACGCGGCCGCGGCCTGGAAGGCCTGCCGGGTGGTGGGGCGGTCCAGGCCCGTCCGGGGCGTCTCGGCGGGGGCAGCGACCGGCGGGGTACCGCGTTCGATGGGCCACAGGACGAAGCGCACCGCCCCGGCGACCAGCAGGGCGAGTGCCATGGCGGCGTAGAGCCCGGGCAGTTGCGCGGGGACCGCGTGGAGGAACTGCGTGACGAAGAAGCTCATGAAGGCGAAGATGCCGAGCGCCTGGCCGCGTGCTCCCCAGCGGCGGGCGTAGACCCCGCAGAAGACCGTGACGACGAAGGCGGCATCGCGGGCGGCCGTGAGGTCGTGCAGGGTGGTGGCGAACGCCAGGACCGGGAATCCGGCCAGGGGAAGCAGGGCGGTGGTGATCCGCTGGGCGCGGACCGTGCCGTCGGTGACGGTGAAGAGGGCGAGGAGCGCGGCGAGACCCCCGGTGATCGACGCGGGGAGCGGGAAACCGCACAGCTCGGAGAGAGCCACCGCGGCGCCCACACCGATGACGGCACGGACGGAGGTCCGCAGCCTCAGACGCCCCGGATCAGGCGCTGTGAACATCCTCTTCATGGCCGTGTACCGCCCCCTTGCACTGGTGCGTGCCGCGTCCGCCGCGGTCTGGGTCCCAGTGGGCGGCGGGCACAGCGAAGGGCGCCGCGCTCCGGATCGGCCTCGTCGCCGTCCGGCCCTGCGCGGCGCCGAAACTACGTGGATAGGACAAGAGATAAGCATCTTTGTCCCATTGGCTCAACCCGAGGGTGTGAAGGTGGGCCATTGGCCCATGCGAGGGGCGACTGGCCCGGCATCCGGTGGGCCAACGGACCAGCTCCGGGCCGGATCGCCTCCTGGGCACGCCGCGGGCCGCCTTCGACGGCAGGCGGTCGGCAGGCCGTCATGACGCGCCACAGGTGGCGGCCGATTGGGCCATTGGTACCGTTTCCATGATCGTCGAATGGCGCAGGGAGGTCGGCGGATCATGGCCGTGGACGAGCTCGACACCCGGATCCTGCGGCTGCTCCTGGAGCAGCCGAGGACGAGTGTGCGGGAGTACGCCCGGGTGCTCGGTGTCGCCAGGGGGACGTTGCAGGCGCGGCTCGACCGGTTGGAGCGGGACGGTGTGATCACCGGGTCGGCACCGTCGCTCTCCCCCGCCGCGCTCGGGCATCCGGTGCTGGCCTTCGTCCACATCGAGGTCACTCAGGGGCACCTGGACGACGTGGGGGACGCGCTGGCGACCGTACCGGAGATCGTCGAAGCGTTCTCCATCACGGGCGGCGGTGATCTGCTGACCCGGGTGGTGGCCCGGGACAACGCGCATCTGGAGGATGTGATCCAGGCGCTGATCAGCCTGCCCGGTGTGGTACGCACCCGTACGGAGATCGCGCTGCGGGAGCGGGTGCCGTACCGGCTGCTGCCGTTGGTGGAGTCGGTCGGCCGGTCGGCCGGGAGCTGATCGTCGAGCGGGCGGTGACCGCTCGGGACTGCGGCCCGCCCTCCCCGCCCACCCGCAGCCTCGCGTCACGTGTCGTAGTCGACCGTCAGGGTCTCCGAGACGGGGTACGTCTGGCAGGTCAGGACGTAGCCCGCGGCCACCTCCGCCGGTTCCAGCGCGTAGTTGCGGCGCATGTCCGCCTTGCCGTCGGGGACGAGCGCGCGGCAGGTGCCGCAGACGCCGCCCTTGCAGGCGAAGGGGAGGTCGGGGCGGGTGCGCTGGGCGGCGTCGAGGATCGTGCGGTCGCGGGGCAGCGGCGCGGTGGTGGTGCGGCCGTCGAGGGTGATGGTGACCTCGCTGACCGGGCCCTCGGCTGCGGCCTCCTCGTGGCGCACCTCGCGGACGGGCTCGTCGTCGGCGTAGAAGAGTTCCTGGTGGACGCGGTCGGCGGGGACACCGAGGCCGGTGAGGACCCGTTGGGCGTCGCGGACCATGCCGTGGGGGCCGCACAGCCACCAGTGGTCCGCCGTGTCGACGTCGACGAGGGAGCCGATGAGGGCGGAGAGGCGGTCGGCGTCCAGGCGGCCCGAGAGCAGCTCCGCCTCGCGCGGCTCACGGGACAGCACGTGGGCCAGCTGGAAACGCGCCGGGTACAGGTCCTTCAGGTCGGCGAGTTCGTCGGCGAACATCACGGTGCCCGTGCGTCGGTTGCCGTAGAAGAGGGTCACCGTGGATCGGGGGTCGGCGGCCAGGACGGACTCGGCGATGGAGATCATCGGGGTGATGCCGGAGCCCGCCGCGATCAGCACATGATGGCCGGGGGCGGTGAGGTCCGGGGTGAAGAAACCGGTGGGGGGCATCACCTCGACGGTGTCGCCGGGGTGTACGTCGTTCACTAGCCAGGAGGAGAACAGGCCGCCCGGTACGACCCGGACGCCGATGCGCGGTGCCGAACCCGCCGGTGAGCAGATCGAGTACGAGCGGCGTTCGTCCCGCCCGTCGATCTCGCGCCGCAGCGTGAGCGACTGGCCCGGCGCGAACGCGAACTCCTCGGCGAGTTCCTCCGGGATCTCGAACCCGACCGCCACCGCGTCCTCGCACAGCGGCCGCACTTCGGCGACGCGCAGGGCGTGGAAGACGGGACGGCGTCGGACGCGCGGGCGTACGGTCGGCGCGCCGCCGTCCTCCCTGCCCGGCCCGGGCAGGGAGGAGACGGCCGAACCGGCAGCCTCACCCGAGGTGTCCGCCTCGGCGCCCCGCGGGCCCTGGAGCGGCTCGCGCCGCAGCCCGGCAGACGGCTGCTCGTCCGCCCCTCCCGGGGCCTCGTTCACCAGTCCCGCCATCGGTTTCCCCTGTGTGCCCCCGGCGCCGGCCGGCTCGTCCCGCGGCCCCGCCACCGGTCCCCCGCGAAGGCCTCCCGTCGGCCCTTCGGTGAAGCCCTTCATTCAGATCTCCTTGACGTGCTCGAACGGCTCGCGGCAGCTGTGGCAGCGCCACAGGGACTTGCAGGAGGTGGCGGCGAACCGGGAGGTCTCCCGGGTGTCCTGGGAGCCGCAGCGGGGGCACGGGACCGTGCGCCGGGTGGGGGACAGCTGGAGGGGGACCGGGCCTCGGGGAGCGGCCCCCGGCGGGGCGATGCCGTGTTCGGCCAGCTTGCGACGGCCCGTCTCCGTGATCCAGTCGGTGGTCCAGGGCGGGCTGAGGACGGTGCGGATCTCCACGCGGTCGTACCCGGCGGCGCGCAGCCTCGCCGCCACGTCGGCCCGCATCTCGGCCATGGCCGGGCAGCCCGAGTAGGTCGGGGTGAGGCTCGCGATCACCGTGCCGTCGCCGGTCAGCTCCACGTCCCGCAGGACGCCCAGGTCGGCGAGGGTCAGCATCGGCAGCTCGGGGTCCGGCACCTGCTCGGCGACGTGCCTGGCCCGGCGTGCGTCGAGGAGGGCGGTCACCATGTCGCCTCCGGATGGGCGCGGGCCACGCTCTGCAGCTCGGCGAGCAGCGGCGCGAGGTGCTCGGTGTGGTCCCCGGCGCGACCGGCGCCCGGCAGCGGCCGGTACACCGGCATGGGCAGCCCGGCGGCCTCCGTGACCTGCCGCAGCACGGCGACGACCTCGTCCCGCACGTCGTACGCGGTGAACAGCTCCCCGAAGTACGGACCCACCCGCTCCAGCGCCTTGCGCATCCGCCGGTGCGACTCCTCGGTGCCGTCGCCGAGCCGTACGGCCCAGTCGGCCGCGTACTGGCGGTGGTAGGTCAGCTCCTTGACTCCCTTGGCCGCGATCGCCGCGAGGACGGGGTCGGGGTGGTCCACCAGCCGCTCGAAGTGCGCGAGGCGCCAGCTGGACAGGACCAGGAGCCGGACGACGGAGAACGCGAAGTCACCGTTGGGGAGTTCGGCGAGGCGTACGTTGCGGAAGTCGCCGGGGTCCCGGAAGTAGGCGTAGGCGTCCTCGTCGCGGCCGGTGCCGTCGACCTGGCCGGCGCGGGAGTACAGCAGGCGGGCCTGGCCGAGCAGGTCGAGGCCGATGTTCGCCAGGGCCACCTCCTCCTCCAACTCCGGCGCGCGGGTGGTCCACTCGGCCAGCCGCTGCGCCGAGACCAGGGCGTCGTCGGCCAGTGCCACGCAGACCAGGGCCAGTTCCCGGGCGTCGACGCCCTCGGGCACGCCGGTGTCGACCCCGTGGAGGGGGTCCTCGAAACCGGTGCCGTACGCCCAGCGGGTGTCGTCGTCGTGTCCCTCGGCGAGGGTCATGTAGACGTGGTCGTCACTCATGCCCTGCTCCTCAGATGTGCGGGACGTCGTCGGGGATGTCGTAGAACGTGGGGTGGCGGTACACCTTGTCGGCGCTGGGCTCGAAGAAGGGGTCCTTCTCGTCGCGGGTGGAGGCGGCGATGTGCTCGCTGCGCACCACCCAGAGGGAGACGCCCTCGTTGCGGCGGGTGTAGAGGTCGCGGGCGTGGGTGAGGGCCATCCGGTCGTCGGCGGCGTGCAGGGAACCCACATGGACGTGGTTCAGGCCGCGCTTGCCCCGCACGAACACCTCGTACAGCGGCCAGTCGCCCTTGTCCACGCGCGCCGTGCCACCGTCGTTCGTGCCGCTCATGCCGCTGTCCCCTTCCGGGCTCGCTCGTTCTGCCGGGCCGCGTGGGCGGTGGCCGCCTCACGCACCCAGGCGCCTTCCTCGTGGGCCGTCCTGCGGCGTTCCATCCGCTGGTCGTTGCACGGCCCGTCGCCGCTGATGACCCGCTTCAG